>NZ_JBIATE010000032.1:0-72935 GCF_042891445.1 Streptomyces sp. NPDC001890
CCAACCTGATCATCAGCATGCACGGACACATCGTTCCAGACGCCCCGAACTCACACCCGACCAGCTTGACCAAAGACATAGGGGCACCCCCCCCGGCTCGACCTTCCCGAACCCGAGACCGAACCCGAGGGTGAATCTGAGGACGAGGACGAGGCTGAACCTGAATCTGAACCTGAGGTCGAGGTCGAGGTCGAGGTTGAGGCCAGGGCTGGAACCGGGGCCGGGGCTGGAACCAGGGCCGGGAACCGACCCGGGCGCGGGGCCCGGCGCCGCCCCCGGCGCGATGCGCGACCGTCCGCGGGAGCCGCCCAGGACGGGCAGCCGCCGACCGCACCGCGTCAACTGCCCGCCGCTGTCGCCGGGTTCGCCGGGCGCTGGGCCGAGCTGCGGCTGCTGGACGGGCTGCCCGGTGACGCGTCCGCCGGGCCGGGCCCGGCCGTCTGCGTGATCGCCGGCACCGCGGGCGCGGGGAAGACCACCCTGGCACTGCACTGGGCGCACCGCGCGGCGCCGCACTTCCCGGACGGCCAGCTGTACGTGAACCTGCACGGTTTCGCCCCCGTCACCGAGCCGATGCCGCCCGGCGAGGCGATCCGCGGCTTCCTGGAGGCACTGTCGGTGGCGCCGGAGCGGATCCCGGACGCGCTGGAAGCGCGGGCGGCGCTGCTGCGCACCGAGACCGCCGGTCGCCGCCTGCTGTTCGTACTCGACAACGCTGCCGACGCCGCCCAGGTCCGCCCGCTGCTTCCGGGCAGCTCCGGCTGCGCCGTGGTCGTCACCAGCCGGCAGCCAACTGGCCGGTCTCGCCGTCACCGACGGCGCCCTGTTGCTCTCCCTCGCGGGCGAGCCCGCAGCGCCGCGGGCAGGCGCGGCGGGCAGGCCCCGGCACGCGAAGTCACGCCCGGTGGTGATCGGCCGAACCGGCCAGCGAGGCGGCCTCCCACGCGAACCCGTCCGGGTCGGTGACGGGGCCGGCGTCGCCGCCGATCAGGAGCCCGTGCGTTCCGGTGCCCTCGGGGGAGACGCCGAGGTCCTTGGCCAGGGCGCGGCGCCGGTACAGCGCCAGCTTCACGGGGCTCTCCCCGGTGACAGGGTTCTCCCCGGCCGCGAACTCGACGTACACACGGCTGAAGCTCTTCGCCACGGCGAGGCCCCGGCCGACGTAGAACCGCTTGCTCGCGATCACGTCCGCGACTCCCAGCAGGAGCACGATCTCGTCGATCTTCCGGGTGGCGGGGCCGGTGTCCTTCTTCGCCGAGGTCGCGATCTTCCAGATCGTCCCGTCCGGAGCCTGTACGACGCCGCCGTAGCCCCAGAGGGACTTCGCGGCAGGCTTCAGCGACGTGGCGCCCGCGTCGAGCGCGGAGTCGATGAAGCCGTTCACGTCGGCCGGCTGGGACACCGTGAGGGCGAGCGTGAATCCTCGGAAGCCGGTGGTGGGGGCTTCCGAGGCACGCAGGCGGATCCGGGTGTCCAGGCCGAAGGCGGTGGCGTGGAAGCGGTCGGCGGCCTCGGGGTCGGCCACCTCAAGGGTCACGGTTTCGATGGTTGCCATGTCCCTCACGCTAGTTACGGCCCGGTGACCGGTGCTTCTCGATTCCTGATCGGTTCGGGCCGGGCCGCCGCCGGACGGCTCAGCGCACTTCCTGGATGCGCACCAGGTTGCCCGCGGGGTCGCGGAAGGCGCAGTCCCGGATGCCGTACGGCTGCTCGGTCGGTTCCTGGACGACCTCGGCGTCGGCGGCCCGCAGCTGCTCGAAGGTGCCGTCGAGGTCGCGGGTGGCCAGCAGGATCCAGCCGTACGTGCCCTTGGCCATCATCTCGGCGATGGTGCGGCGCTCGTCCTCGGTGACCCCGGGGTCGGCGGCGGGCGGTGCCAGCAGGATGGACGTGCTGGGCTGGTCGACGGGACCGACCGTGATCCAGCGCATCTTGCCCTGCCCGACATCGGCGCGTACCTCGAAGCCGAGGGCGTCGCGGTAGAAGACCAGGGACTCTTCCGGGTCGTCGTGCGGAAGGAAGCTCGTGTGAATGGAGATGTCCATAACGATCATGCTAGGGGCTGTCCCGTGATCCCTGGTGGATCAGCGTGCGGCGTCGGACGCGGTGCATCGCAAGGCGGAGGGACGCCCGAATACTGGATGTATCCGGGCGTTCCGACAACGCGGCGAGGTGCCGTGACTGTCGTCGCACGCCCGCCAGGGATCACGGGAAAGTCCCTGGGCGCGGCTCCGTGAACCGCACCTCGCGATTCCCGCCCGGCGGCCGCGCCCCTCGCTCCTCGCTCCTCGCTCCTCGCCGGATCCTCAGCTCTTGGTCAGGGTGCGGTCGAGGAGGGGGAGCAGGCGGTCCCAGTGGCGTTGCAGGGCGGCGGGGTCGAAGGCCGCGGTGTCGGCCATGGTGAAGCCGTGGAGGGCGCCGGGGTAGACCTCGCAGGTGTGGCCGACGCCTGCGGCGTCCAGAGCCTGCTCGAACCCGCTGATGGCCTCGGGCGACAGGTCGCCCTCGGCGAGGCCGAGATGCACCTCGGCCCTGATTCCGGGGACGAGGCGATGCGGGCTGTCCGGCGCGTCGGTGACCAGGCCGCCGGGGTGGAATCCGGCGACGGCGGCCACCCGGTCGGGATGGGCCACCGCGGTGCGCATCGCCAGGGCGGCGCCCATGCAGTAACCGATCGCGGCGACCGGTCCGGCGGCGACCTCGGGCCGGTCGGCGAGGAACCCGAGGTAGGCGTCGGCGTCGCGCAGGGCCCGTTCGGCGGTGTGCTCCTCCAGCAGGGGCACCAGCCGGCCGAACAGCGCGGGCCGGGCCTCCGCTCCGATGTGCTCGGGAAGTTCGACCAACGGTGCCGGGCCGTTCCGGTAGAAGACGTTGGGGACGAGCACGTAGTAACCGTGGCCGGCCAGTTCGCGGGCCAGCTCCTCCAGTACCGGACGCACTCCGAAGATGTCCATGTACAGCAGCACTCCCGGGTGCTGCCCGCCGCCATCGGGGTAGGCGGCGAACGCGTCGGCCTGGCCGTCTTCGGTGGGAATCCGCAGTGTCATGGTGGGCATGGGAACGAACCGTAGCAGCGGTGATCGGTCCGAATGCGCCTACGCCCGGCCGTCTTTGACAGTGGCGGTGGCGGTGGCGCTCAGGGCGTACACGTTCTTGTCGTCGCTGCCCACGTACACGACCCCGCCGGCCACCCTCGGGGACGACTTGACCATGTCACCGGTCGCGTACGCCCATTTCTTCTTCCCGGTGGCCGCGTCCAGGGCGTACACGTTCCTGTCGTCGCTGCCCACGTACACGACCCCGCCGGCCACCGCCGGCACCGAGTTGACCGAGTCACCTGCGTCGAACTCCCATTTCCTTCTGCCGGTGGCCGCGTCCAGGGCGAATACCCTGCCCTGCCAGCTGTCGCCCGCGCTGTCGTGGTTGCCGACGTACACGGCTCCATCGATGACCGCCGGTGCCGAGCAGCCGCTGAACTGACTGGACTCGATGCCGTGGACCCATTTCTGCCGGCCGGTGGCGGCGTCCAGGGCGTACACGGAGTGGACGCTGCTGACGTACACGACTCCGTCCACCACCATCGGCGCCGAATAGGTGCCCTCGGATCCGGTGCCGAAGATCCATTTCTTGGCCCCGGTGGCCGCGTCCAGGGCGTACACGGAGTGGATGTTGCCGACGTACACGTCCCCGCCTGCCACCGCCGGGGACGAGAAGAGACTGCCGCCGAGGGTGTCGAAGCGCCACTTCTGGTCCCCGGTCGCCGTGTCCAGGGCGAGGACGCCGCTGTCGCTGCCGACGTACACGACCCGGCCTGCCACCGCCGGCGCCGAGCGGACCGCGTGACCGGCGGCATAGGCCCACTTCTTCGTGCCGGTGGCCGCGTCCAGCGCGTACACGGTGTTGTCGAGGCTGCCCGCGTAGACGACTCCGCCGGCCACCGTCGGCGCTGCCTCGACCTTGCGGCCGGTGGCGAAGGCCCACTTCTTCTTCCCGGTGGCGGCGTCCAGGGCGTACACGCTCCTGTCGTCGCTGCCCACGTACACGACCCCGCCGGCCACCGTCGGGGACGACGTGACCGCGTCCCCGGTGGTGTACCGCCACCGGAGCGAGGCGGCGTTGCCCGAGCCGGCGCCGGGGGTTTCGTGGTCGGAGGCGTTCTGGTCGAACAGGGAGAGGGCGGCGGTGATTCCGGCACCGGCGGCGGCGCCGAGACCGAGCCGCAGTGCCGTGCGGCGGCTGAGGGCCCTCGTCGGCGCCGGTGTGCCGGTGGACGGGCCCGTACCGGGCTCGGGGGGTGGGACGGCACCGGGTGCTGTGGCGGTGACCGTGGCCAAGGCCGTGGTGCCGGAGTTCGTGTCCGTGTCGGGCGGACGGGGCGCGGCCACGGGGACCGGGGGCGGCGGGTTCGGGGCGGGCGCCGGGTCGGGAGGCGGGGCCGAGGTCTCGGCGGGGCGTTCGCGGAGGCGTTCGTGGACCTCGGCCGCTGCCGCGGGGCGGTCGTCGGGGTTCTTGGCCAGCAGGGCCATGACGAGGTCGTCGAGTGCGGCGGGAACACCGGGCCGCTTCCGGCCGGGCGGCTCGGGGACGCTGTTGAGGTGAGCGGCCATCAGCGCGACCGGGTCGGTGGCCTGGAAAGGAGCCTTTCCGGTGAGCAGCTCGTGGAGCACGCAGCCCAGCGAGTACAGGTCCGAGCGGGCGTCCGCGGGGAAGTCCCCGAAACGCTCGGGGGGCATGTAGGCCAGCGTGCCGATGACCTTGCTCGACTTGTGCGTGGAGGCTATGTACCGGGCGATCCCGAAGTCGAGGACCTTGACCCGGCCGTCCCGGGTGAGCATGAGGTTCGCCGGTTTCAGGTCCCGGTGCACCACCCCGGCGGTATGCGCGGCCTGCAACGCCTCGGCGGTCTGGGCCACCCAGTCCACGGCGGTGGCCACCTCGGGCACACCGTCCTCGCGGAGCACCGTGTCCAGGTCCCGCCCGGCGAGGAACTCCATCACCAGATAGAGGGTGCCGTCGTCGTCCTGCCCCAGGTCGAAGATCGTCACCACTCCCGCGTGGCTCAGACCGCCCGCGGTCCGGGCCTCGCGGAAGAACAGCTCGGCACCGGAGGTGTCCCGCCGGTCGTGCGGCAGCAGCTTGACCGCGACACGGCGCGCGATCACACGGTCGTGCCCCTCCCAGACCTCCCCCATTCCGCCCCGGCCGATGAACGCGACCAACTCGTAGCGGCCACCCAGAACCCTCACAGACACCCCACCCCGCTCGGACACCCACCACGCCACCCGCGGTCGGGCCGGACCCGCCTTCGCGGGACCGTATCGAAGATCCCACGCCTGCCCCGGGCCCACCGGCCGCTGAGCGGAATCGGCTCGAACCCGAGATGCCCGGCACCGGGTGCGCGGGCCTGTTCCCCCTTCCGGGTCCCCCGCGCGCCCACGGCTCGGCCACACCGCGTCCGATATTCATCCGGCGTGCATAAGCGCAGGCCGGAGCAGTGCATGGGGTGCGCATGAGGGCATGCATGACCGCCCATCGGCGCATCGTCGCCGGGCGTTCCGTGCCGTCTCCCCGAGGGCCCATGGTTGGTCCACGGCGCCCCGGGCTCCCGGGGCCTGCCGCTCCACACCACCCGTCGAAGGAGCAGTCACCCATGTCCGCAACCTCTACCTCTACCTCTACCTCTACCTCCGCCTCTCCCCTGCGTGTCCGTGCCACCGCCATCGGTCTGAGTGCCATGGCTCTGATGACCCTTGCCGCCGTCACCGCCCCGAGCGGTCAGGCCGCCCCCGCGGCCGTCGGCCGGCCGGCCGCTGCCGCCGCCGTCACCACCCTGAAGTTCGTACGGAACTCCGCCGACCCGCAGAACTCCCAGCTCCTGGTGGTACGCAACAACAAGACGCAGGCCGTCTTCCGCGCCGGCTCCGGACTCGGCCGCAACCACGCCAAGGGGCGCGACGAGTGTGCCTCGGCCAAGGGATGGCTGCCCGCGGGCACCTACACCGTCGGCGCCCGTCAGACCCGCTACAACGGCAACCTCATCAAGGGCTATGCCATCCCCCTGAGCAACAAGACGTGCAAGAACGGCCGGACCACGCGCACGGAACTCTTCATCCACAGCGAGATGACCCGTACCGGAGGGCAGGGCAGCACCGAGAGCCGGCGCTGGGACGGCGTGGGCGACTACAAGTCCGCGGGCTGCATCAAGCTCGCCCCGGAGGACATCAAGAAGCTGTTCCGCAACCTCGACCGGGGCGCGGCACCCAGGCATCTCGTCGTCGTCTGACACCGGGGAGCGGGCGCGCTCCGGGCTGCGGCCCCGGGCGCGCCCACCGCTGTCAGCGCCCCGGCAACTTCTCCTGCAACCAGTCGAAGACGACATCGCAGTGCTGCTGCGGGGCCATCGGGGAGCAGTGCAGCTGCGCTCCGGTGGCCGCGGTGAATCTCACGTAGTCCTTGGGGGACGTCAGCCGTTCGAACATCCGGCGCGGCTGTCCGGGATAGAACTGCTCGTACTCGTAGTCGAGGACCAGGGTCGGCATCGTGATGCGGTCCACGACGCTCGTGAGCGTCAGTGACTCGATGCGTTTGGCCGGGGTGTAGAAGTCGGTGAAGACCTTGCCCTCGCGGGCGGCGAGCATCGCCGGTACGGAGAAGGGTTCGAAGCGTTTCTTCATCGTCGCCGCATCGGCCGCGGACAGCTCGGGGACGACCTCCTTGTTCCAGATGTCGTTGGTCTCCGCCTTGCCCGGGGCGAGGATCTTCCGGATCTCGGGCGGGAAGCCCAGCCAGGGTTCCAGGCAGCCGGGCATCGCCACCAGGGCGGCGATCCGCTTCTCGAAGGCCGCGGCCCGGGGAGCCAGGTTGCCCGCCATGCTCAGCCCGGTCAGGGCGATCCGGTCGGCGTCCACGTCGGAACGCGCGACCAGCCAGTCGACGAGCGGGGTGACCACCGTCTCCCAGCGCGGCGTGAAGACCACGCGGTTCACGAAGAGCAACTGCCCCTGACCCGGACCGTCGTACACGAGGGCGTTCCAGTCGCGCTCCAGCGCGGCCGAGACACCGTAGGCCCACATGTCGACGTTCTGCCCGTCGCTGCCGTTGGTGAGGATCACGGTGGGGCGCTGCTCGCCGGAGTCGTCGGGGCGGAAGAGCCACACCGGCAGCGGGGTCTGCCCGTACGGAACGCTCGACGTCACCGGCGCCGGGTCGGACAGCTCGCAGAACGTGTCCCAGGCGCCGCGCCCCGACTTGTACAGCTGCTCCTCGGTGGCGGGGGTGTCGGAGCCTAGTACGAAGAACAGCGCCTGGGCGTAGTACTGCGCGGCGCGCAGTGCGCGAAAGCGCCTGGTCTGCCGGTCGGGCCGGCTGCCCCGGGGCGCCCCCATCAGCCGGTCGCCGAGCTTCTTGAAAGTCTCGACGTACGTCTGCGCGGAGAGGCCGGCCTTGTTGATCGTGTTCACGGCGGTGAGCACCTCGCCCACCTCGCTGCCGCCGAACCCCGCCCCGCCGAGGGCCCACAGGGCGCTGAAGTTGAACGCCGGGTCCTGGAAGAGCGTCATCGCCCCGGGCGTGGTGCCGGCCGGTGAACGGGTGGCCGACGCCGTGGGCGCGGGCGAGGGCCCTTGCGCGGAGGGGGCTCTGTTCGCGGGAGTGCAGCCGGCGGCCAGCGCGGCCCCGCCCCAACCGACGAGCCCGGTGAGTCCGGTGAGCGCGGTGCGCCGGCTCGGCCGGGACGCCTCCTGCGATACGTACGTCATACCGGCGACCGTAGGAGCCGGGACGCCCGCGCCGCCCCGCACGACACAGGCCGTTCCCCCGAACAGCCCGGACACCCGTCCGCCGGGCGGGAGTCGGTCCGTGGTCCGCGTCATCCTCGTGGTCCGCGTCATCCTCGTGGTCCGCGTCATCCACGTGGTCCGCGTCATCCACGTGGTCGGCGCGTACGTCCGGCCCGGCACGCTTCCCGCCCCGAAGATGGATCCGCAGGTGTATCCGCGGATGGATGCGAAGGCGGGTCGGAAGACGGATTCGGCGAGGGACGATGATCGTATCGATGGTGTCGATGCCGGACGGCACCGTCTCCCACACCCATGTGTCCCAGGCACGTGAGCGACTGGCGACATCCCGCTTCGTGCTCGTGGACATCGAACTGCCCGAGGAGGAACCGCCCGATGAACAGCCGGTCGCCCAACTGCTCGGGCTGGAGACCGAGGACGTGGCGTGGCTCGGCAGGGCGGGCGAATCCGCGCGGGTCGAGTTCCTCGGGGACAGCGCCGCGTTCGTCGTGCCCATGGTCCAGGCGGACCGGATCACGCATGTCCACGCCTTCGTGACCGAGCGGTACCTGATCACGGTGCACCGAGGTCCGGCCGAACCGATCAGGAGCCTCACCGCCAGGCTGCCGCACGAAAGGCCGCCCGACAGCGTGGCCGTGCTGTTCCTGCTGCTGGAAGAGGCCCTGGACACCTTCCGCAGGTCCGCCGTGCGGGCCCTGCTGGAGGTGGAGGACCTGGAGGACGAGATGTTCCAGCGCCGGGTCCCCCAGCACGTCTACCGGCTGGCACGGCTGCGCCGGCGCGGGGCGCTCCTGCACCACGCGCTGCTGCCCTACCTCCAGGTGACGGACGAGATCTTCACACGCCGGATGATGAACCCGGGGTTCCCCGAGCAACGCCAGAAGCTCGCGCGCGACTACCAGCACACGGCGAGGCTGGTACTCACGGACATCGAGTCGCTGCAGAACTCCGCCCGCCGCGCCTTCGCCAGTTACTCCTCGCTGGTGTCGGGCGAACAGAACAGCGTGATCAACCGGCTGGCGATCGTGTCGACGATCTTTCTGCCGCTGACCTTCCTGACCGGGTTCTTCGGCATGAACTTCAGCTACTTGACCAATGAGCTGGAGAGCAGGGACGTCTTCTGGCTGCTCGCCGTGGGGCTGCAGGCGGTGTTCCTGCTCATCGCCCTCTACGCGCTGCACCGCACCCGCATCTGGCGGAAGCTGCGCGACGACGAGGGCGTCGACGGCCGATAGCGCGATGCGCGCCCGCAGCCACCGGGCAGGGGCTCATCGCCGTGCGGGCCGGGGCGGTGCGACCGAGGCGAGGAAGCCGTCGAGCATGGCGATCTGTACGTCCTCGGGGAAGCGGCCGGGGTCGAAGAGGGCCTGGACGACGAGCCCGTGGGTGAACGCGACCGCCGTGGCGGCGAGTTGCTCCGGGTCGGCGGCTGCGGGGACCTCGCCCAGGCCCCGCGCGGCCTCGAAGTGCGGGCGGAGCGTCGAGCGCAGCCGGGTGTAGCGGCCGGCCTGGTCCGTGGCCAGCCCGTCGTCGGCGAGGGCCAGGTCCCAGGAGCTGACCCAGATGCGGTTGCGGGCGGTGTCGTCCGCGGTCAGCGGCAGGATGTCCAGCAGCATGGCCCGGACGGTGGCCAGGCCCTCGGCCGGACGCTCGCGGCGCGGTCGTTCCGCGGTGCGCTTCTCCAGCAGGTCCAGGGCATGCGCGATCAGGGCCCGCTTGGTCGGGAAGTAGTGCATGAGCATCCCGGTCGAGACGCCCATCGCGGCTGCGACGGCACGCAGCGTCAGCCCGCCGAACCCCTTGTCGGCGAGTACGTCCCACACCGCCCGGGACACGTCGTCGCGGCGGGCTTCACGGTCTCCGGGTGCGGGCGGCATGCTGCTACCTTACGTACCGAACGCTTGTTACGTACCCAGGGACGAGGTATCCGTGCTCACTCTGCCGCTCGGCGACACCGCTCGACTCCGCCCTCTGGAGCCCTGGCACGCGCCGGAGTTCCTCGCCCATATCGACCGCGCACGCCCCCATGTGGACCCCTGGATACCCTGGGCGACCTTCAGCACGGACCTCGCCTCCGCCACCGCCGTCCTCCAGCGTTACGCCGACAAGCAGGCCCAGGACGCCGCCCGGATCTACGGGATCTGGCTGGACGGCACGCTGGTCGGCGGCGTCATGTTCACGCGCTTCGACAGTGCCTCCGGGGTGTGCGAGGTCGGCTGCTGGCTGGAGGCCGCCGGGGAGGGCCGGGGGCTGGTGACCCGGGCGTGCAAGGTGTTGATCGACTGGGCTTTCGCGGAGCGCGGGATGAGCCGGGTCGAATGGTGGGTCCGGTCGGGCAACACCCGGAGCGTCGAGGTCGCGCGCCGCCTCGGGATGACCCGTGACGGGGTGCTGCGCAAGCACACCGAGTACCGGGGCGAGCGGCACGACATCGAGGTCTGGTCGGTCCTCTGCGAGGAGTGGCCCTCGGGGGAGGCCGAGGCCGAACCCACCGCCACGGCCGAACCCTGCGTCGACGCCGCGTCCGGCGTCAAGGCCGAACTCGACCGGCTGATGCACGCCTTGCTCGGCGCGTTCACCAACACCGGCGGCAGCCGGCCGAACCTCGACGCCGTCCGTGAGGTGTTCATCCCGCAGGCGACGATCATCGCGAACACCGGTGGCACCGCGGACGGCGGGGCCGAGCCGGTGGTCCACGACCTCGACTCCTTCATCGCCCCCCGGGAGAAAATGCTCACCGACGGGACGCTGACCGAGTTCTCCGAATGGGAGGTCGCCGAGCGGACCGAGGTCTTCGGGTCCATCGCGCACCGGTTCAGCGAATACCGGAAGTCCGGAATCCGCGACGGCGAGCGGTTCGAGGGGGCCGGCCGCAAGACGGTCCAGTTCGTACGGACGCCTGCCGGCTGGCGGATGAGCTCGATGGCCTGGGAAGACGTGTAGGCGCTCGACTGTCCGGATCAGATCACACGGCGGGGAGCGCGTAGATCCGCTTCCCGTGCATCACGGCCAGCCGCTTGCCTCCCGCCACCACGTACCACTGCTGGATGTCGCCGGTCCTGTCGTTGTAGGTCCAGCGCAGCTTCCCGGTCGCCACGTCGAAGGCGTGCACGCCGCCGTCCTTGTCGAACTCGGTCGCGCCGTACAGGGTGCCTTTCACCTTGGCGAACTGCCATGCCTGCGTCGCCGACTCCCGCAGGTCCTCGTTGTGCCAGATCTTCCTGCCCGTACCGGGGTCCACCGCCCACAGGCCGCGCGCGCTGTCGGCCGCGTAGAGCACCCCTTCCAGGACGTGCGGGTCGTTGAACGAGCTGAACTCCTCCGTCCGCAGCGACCAGCGTTCCTTCCCCCCGGCCAGCTCGAAGGCCCGCAGCCGCCGGCCGTCCGCCACGATCACCAGCTCCTTGTGCATGGCGAAGCGGCGGTTGTTGGACCGGCTGATCTTCTTCGTCCACACCTGCCGGCCGGTCGCCGTGTCGCGGACGGTGACGTTCTCCCGGTAGTCCGTGTAGACCAGGCGCCCGTCGACGGCGGCTGCGGTGATGCCGAACTCCTCGGTCCCCGCGTCGCGCTGCTCGCGCCAGGCGATCTTGCCGGACGTGGTGTCGATCGCGGCGATCACGTTGTTCGGCGTCGTGAAGTCCTTCTCCAGGATGCCGGCGATCACGTACACATGGCGGTCGTCGGCCGCGATCGGGCGCGGCTGCTCGTACTGCTTGCCCAGGCGGCTGCGCCAGGTCTCCTTGCCGGTCGCCGGATCCAGTCCCACCACGTCGCCGTCGTACTCGGCGCTGGCGAGGTAGAGCGTGCCGCCGCCGAGGATGAGCTTGGCACCGGGGGTGGTGACGCCGCGGCGCGACCACTTCTCCTTGCCGGTGGCCATGTCCCGTCCCACCAGCGGGTCGCCCGCCACCAGGGCCACGTCCCCGATCACCGCGAGCGCCTCGTCGCCGGACAGGCTGGTGTTCGCGGCAGCCGCCCGCCACAGCGGCTCGGGCGCGGTTCCCGGCGGCGGGGTGGTGAAGGTGTCACCGCTCCTGCCCCCGCCCGGCTTCGAGCCCCCGCCCGAGACATCCGCTTCCTCCTCGGGACCGCACCCCACGACACCGGCCCCGAACACGGCCAGCCCCAGCCCGGTCCCGGCCAGCCTGAGTATCCGCCTGCGTGACACCACGTGCCCGTCACGACCGCCCATGTCTTTTCCCACTTCCGTCCGGCTGTTCCGGCGTCCCCCAGGGACCCCTTGAGCGCCGCCAGGCTAGCCATCGATTTTCGGCCGACCGACGGATGGCACACAGCCGGGACACAGCCGTGAAGGTCTCGTCACAGGGCAACCGACGCACCGGGCGCCCCGGGTGCTGAGTCATACTGATGCGCTGAGCACAGGGGAGGGCTTACAGCGCATGGGGCACGGGGTGGACGGTGCGGGCCTGCCGGATCGTATCGGCGGGTATGCCGTGGAGCGGGAGCTGGGGGCCGGCGGGATGGGCACCGTGTATCTGGCGCGTTCGCGCGGCGGGCGTGCGGTGGCCGTGAAGGTGGCGCGCCCGGAGCTCGCGGCCGATCCGCACTTCCGGGAGCGGTTCCGGGCCGAGGTCGCAGCCGCGCGCAGCGTGGGCGGCTTCCACACCGCCCCGGTGGTGGACGCGGACCCGGCGGCGGTGACGCCCTGGCTGGCCACGGCGTACGTTCCCGGGCCCACGCTCGCCGCGCTGCTCGAAGCCGAGGGGCCGATGGACGAGGCGCGGCTGCGGCAGCTGGGCGCGGCGCTCGCCGAGGCGCTGGTGGCGATCCACGGCTGCGGCCTGGTGCACCGTGATCTGAAACCCGGCAACATCATCATGGCCGCGGACGGCCCGCGGGTCCTGGACTTCGGCATCGCGCGGGCACTGGAGTCGACCCGTCTGACGGCCACCGGTGTGGCGTTCGGGACGCCGGGGTTCCTGGCGCCCGAGCAGGCGCAAGGTCTGGAGGTCGGCGGCGCCGCGGATGTGTTCGCGCTGGGGGCGGTGCTCGTCGCGGCAGCGGGCGGCAGCGCGTTCGGTGCGGGTACGCCGATGGGCCTGATGTACCGGTCGGTGCACGAGGCACCGGACCTGGCCGCGGTGCCGGACGGCCTGCGGCCGGTCCTGGCGGCGTGCCTTGCCAAGGAACCGGGCCAACGGCCCACGCCGGAAGGCCTGTTGGACCTGCTGGTGCCGGACGGTACGACGCACTCCCCCACCGTGGCGATTCCCGCGCCGCCCGCCTACGCACCGTCCAACGCCGTCCCCCTGCACCAGGCGCCCACCGAGGCCGCCCCCGTGGGCTACGCGCCGGACGACAGCGACATCACCTTCGTTGCGCTTGCCCAGGAGAGTTCCCTCCTGGTCGACGCCGGGGGTGTCGTGCTCGGCTCGAAGGCCGGGGACCAGGCGTTCACCTGGGAGGAGATCAGCACCGTCGAGTACGCGGCCGAGGGTCCCAAACACCTCAAGGTCACCGTCCGCCTCCACAACGGCACCATCCACCAGGTCCTGCTCGCCGCTCGCAGACGGGCCCGCCTCCAGGAGTGGCTGGCGGATCTGCCGCTGATCCTGGAGTGCTTCGCCTGACGCACACGCCGCCCCGGCCGGCCGGCCTCCCGGTGTCGGGCGCCCCGAAGCGCGCCAGGCAGTGCCACACCTTCTTGAGCGCCTGGGGGTCGTGGCGGCCGTCGCGTGCCGCGTCCCCGACGATGCGGGGATCGAGTACGCCGCCGACGGCGATCCGCGTGCCCAGTTCGACGTACTCCTGACCCCGGTAGCCGGGGTGCAGGCGAAGCGTCTCGACCCCGAGGCGGAAACCCGGGTGCCACTCGACGGGGCAGCCGAGCCGCCCTGCCCCGGCCTCGACAGCCGTGTCCCGGTAGCACGGGTCCAGAACCAGCGCCTCCACGTGACGGTCCAGCAGGACCGGTCCGTGCACCTGGGCTTCGACGTAGTCGTCGAGCTCGTCCCGGCTGTCGGCCAGGGCGAGGGCCATGAGCCCCATGCGGGCCGCGACACCGAAGTCCGAGGGTTCGAGGAAGCTGTCCGGGTAGCAGAACGTGGTGCGTGCCAGTGTCCGTGCGGTCAGCCGGAAGTGGGCGGAGCCGAACCGCGGTGCGCCTCCGACCGGCTTGCGCCGGAAGTTCAGCGCCCCGTAGACGGGTCGCTCATGGGCGGACGCCGCATCGTACGCCCCACCGAAGATCCGGCTCTCCCAGCGCCACCGGTCCCCGCCGGGATGCGCGGTCAGTCCGCCGTTGCTGGTTCCGGTGACGAACTGGGAGCGGTAGACACCGTCTTCGGCCAGGGCTTCGAGGATCGGCTTGCCGTGCAGCAGGCGGTCCGGGTGGAAGTTGAGGGTCACCCGCAGCGCCGGGTCCAGTGGAGGACCCGACGCGAGTTCCGCGACATGGCGGATGGCCGTGGCCTGTGGTGTCCGGGACGCGTCGGGGATCATCCGTGCAGTGTCCACCGGGCCGGCCGGCCGTCACATCCGGATTCTCGCCGGCCACGGTCCGTCGCGGACGGCACAGGGTTCAGGTCAGGGACTTCCCGGTCTCGACGACGACCCCGTAGAGGTCGGAGATCGTGGCGAGCGCGCTGCGGTGGATCTGGTCGGCGGTCAGCTCGGTGCCCACCGAACGCAGCGGGCGCGTCGCGCAGGCGTCGGCGACCACCGTGGGCCGGTTTCCCCGCAGGAACGCGCCCTCGGTGGTGAACGTCACGCACATGTGCGTCATGAAGCCCGCGACGATGACGTCCTTGTGGCCGGCGGCGTCGACGTGCTCGGCGAGGTCGGTGTCGACAAAGGCGTTCGGGGCCTTCTTCACGACGACGGGCTCGCCCTCGACGGGCGCCACGCTCGGGTGGATCCGGCCGATCTCCGCACGGATGTCGTACGGGGTGCCCTCGCCGCCGTCGTTGATGACGTGGATGACCTTCGTGCCCGCCTCACGGGCCCTGCCCAGCAGCTCGGCGGCCGAGTCGAGCGCGGCCTGCCAGCCCTCCAGCTCCATCACGCCACCGACGTAGGTGTTCTGGTAGTCGACCAGGATCAGGGTCGAATCCGCGAGCGACGCGGGCGTCTCGTCGAAGCCGTTGAGTTCGCGCAGAGTCGTCGTAGCCATGGAATTACCGCCTCGGGTCTTGTGCCGCATCGCGTGCCGCGCATCGGGCCAGGTTCTGTCGCCCACCGACGCGGTGAGCCGACTCCAGAACGCTACGGCCGACCCGAGCATGTCGGCAATGCCATCTAACATGCAGATACCGACATCGCCGCGTCCGGCGTCCGGCCGGGCCGAGCCCGTCGGACGCATGGCCCCGAGGAACACGGAGACCTCATGAGCACCGTCGAACGACTCGTCGTCATCGTCCTGTTCGAAGGTGTCGACCTGCTCGACGTCACCGGCCCGCCGGAGGTGTTCGCCCTCCTGCGGCGCGAGACGGACGACGAGGCGGGCTACACCGTCGTCCTCGCCGCCGAGACCATGGACCCCGTCACCACCTCCGCCGGCGTGCGCATCCTCCCCGACGCCACGTTCCACGAGGTGTCCACGAGGAGCATCGACACCCTCCTGGTGCCCGGGTCGGTCGAGGTCGACGGCCGGCGCCGGGTGCACGCCCTCACCGACCCCGCCGTGGTCGGCCGGGTGAGGACGCTCGCCACCAGGACACGGAGGGTCGCGTCCGTCTGCGTCGGAGCGCACATCCTCGCCGCCGCCGGACTGCTCGACGGCAAGCGCGCCACCACCCACTGGTCGACCGCGCAGCAGCTCGCCTCCGACCACCCCGAGGTCGAGGTCGACGCGGACCCGATCTTCATCCGCGAAGGCGACGTGTGGACCGGTGCGGGCATCAGCGCCTGTCTCGACCTGTCGCTCGCCCTCGTCGCCGACGACTTCGGCGAGACCGTCGCGCTGCGCGTCGCCCGGCAACTCGTGATGTATCTGAAGCGGCCGAGCGGCCAGAGCCAGTTCAGCGTTCCGCTCGAACCCGTCTCCACGACCCGCCGCATCGAGGACCTCCGCCACCACATCATGGGCAACATCGGCGCACCGCTCACCGTCGCGGACCTCGCCGCGTACGCCCACGTCGGCGAGCGGCAGCTCACCCGGATCTTCAAGGCCGAGCTCGGCATGACGCCCAGTGCGTACGTCGAGTCGGTCCGCGTCGAAAGGGCGCGCAACCAGCTCGAATCCACCGACGCCACCCTCGAACGCATCGCGTCCGCCTGCGGGTTCGGCACGACCGACACCCTCATCCGGGCGTTCCGCCGGACGCTGGACACCACACCGACGGAGTACCGGCTCCGGTTCCGGGCCGGCTCCGACGGCCCGTCACCACGGGGCGGCCGACGACGCAGGAGTTGAGAGCCGTCCCGTACAGCCCGTACAGGTCGACGCGCATGATGCACAGCGGGGACGAGCCGGACGATGCCGCTGCCGTTGTGGCGGCGTGGGGCCGAACAGAGACACGGCTGACGGCGCACGCCCCTATGTCGCGGGCGACGTTGCGCTCGCCCGCGACCCCCGAGCAACTGGCCGCGGCCGAGCAGAACACCGGTCCTGCCCTGCCCGCCGGGCTGAAGGCGCTGTGGTTACCTGGTGAAGGCTGGCCACCGGGGCCGACGAACGTGCCCTCCCCCGGCCAGGAAACCCTCACCGGACACCTCTCGCGCGCGGCCGACGCACTGACCCGAAGGAAGTGGAGGAGCACCCCCGCCACACGGCTCAGGGGGCGCCGAAATCCTTCGCGTCCGGGTACGTCACGTGGGTGCAGCCGCGTCGCTCGGTGATGTCGTCCACGTAGGCGCGGAACAGGGCCGACAGCGTCCGGGGGGCGAGCACGTTGTCATAGGTGTAGCCGGCGCTGAGGGTGTGCAGGGCGGGCTTGCCGTCGCAGACGGAGGAGGCCCACCATGCGCCGCTCGCGTGTCCGGCCGTTCCCGCTGTGATGATCTTGTCTTCGTCGTCCCTCCCTTCGTCGCCCCTCTCTTCGTATCCCACCGCGCGCGCCTCCGCGCCGAAGTAGGAGACGGTGCGCAGCCACCACGGTGCGAAAGTGAGCGCAGCGCTCGCGTAATCCTGATCGGCGCCGTCCAAGCCGTCCGCGATACGGCCCACCTGGT
Organism: Streptomyces sp. NPDC001890; assembly: GCF_042891445.1. Lineage (NCBI taxonomy): Bacteria > Bacillati > Actinomycetota > Actinomycetes > Kitasatosporales > Streptomycetaceae > Streptomyces > Streptomyces sp. NPDC001890. The sequence continues at coordinate 16,932 of NZ_JBIATE010000032.1, forward strand.
CGGGGCTGACCGCCAGCAGGCAGCCTTCGGTCGGGGACGTGTCCAGGGTGGGTACCGCGAGGGCACGGTCGGGCAGTCGGCCCTGCCCTCGCTCCTCGACGTGCCGGGCGAACCAGCGGCATGAACCGTCCGTCGCCCGCGCGGGGCGGAGAGCAGTCGGTACGGGCGCCAACTGGTGGTCGGGCAGGGCGGGCAGCCGGCTCCGGCAGCCGATCCGGTCGATGAGCTCCTCGGTGGCCGAGCGGGCGATGTGGGTGAGGCGCTCACGGTCCGCTGCGGAGACCTCCTCGTAGTCGGCGTATTCGGCACGGGCCGTGACGGTCAGCAGCTTCGGGGCCGTGGCGCGGCTGCCGGGACCGCACTCCGCGCGGATGGCGGTGTACCAGTTTCCGTACCGGCCCAGGGTGCCATCGCCGATCGGTCGCGATTCGGGGCGCCGGTCGGCGATCGCGGTGACATCGGGTCTCCCACTGACACGGCTGTCGCGGAACGGCTCAAGATCGGTGTCATCACCGATCCGGTACACCGGCTCGGAAGTGTCACTGGCCCGCACCGACAAGGTGAACAGTCTCGTGATCCCACCGGAACCAGGCACCTTGAAGACGGTGCAGGAACTGGGCAGTTCGTCCACATCGAGCCTGAACTCGTCGTCGTCGCCGCCCCTTGCCCGGACCATCCCGCCCTGCAGGTCCATCACCGCGGCCCCGGACACCAGCCGGTCACATGCCGCGCTGATGTCGCGCTCGCTGGAAGCGCGGTCCCGGATGTCATCGAACGTCAACCAGCCCGCGTACAGACTCAGTCCGATCCCGCCCCACGCCGTCCACTGCCACAGCCTGATCCACCCAGCGCGCATCGCGCATCCCCCTCAGAACCCGTCCGGCGCGATCACTGTCGCCCGGACGTCGAGCGTAGATGTCCGGCCTCGGGCCGGTCGAGGCCGGTCGAGGCCGGGCGCGGACCCGAGGCCGAAACGCGCTCGTCGAAACGCTGTCGGTGTCCCGGCTCCCGCTGCGCGGCTCTCACACCTCGGTCGTGCGGTCCGCGTCCGGGCCGCCTGTCCCCGTCACCGCGCGCAGGGCCAGCTCCCGGCTCTTGCGTACGTGGAGGAGGGTGATCGCCGCCGCCGCGTCGGCGTCTCCCGCGGCGATGCGTTCGTACATCTCACCGTGCTGGGCACGCATGGGGGCGGGTTCCGTGTTCAGGCCGAAGAGCAGTCGCAGCTGGCCGTTCAGCCGTTGCATGAGCTGGGCCAGCAGCGGGTTGTCGGCGAGGGCCACGATGCCTTCGTGGAAGGCGGTCGCGGCGCCGTTCTCCCGGGTCCGGTCCCCGGCGGAGGCGGCCGCCTCCGCCCGTTCCAGTACGGCCCGCAGCTCCGCCAGGGCCCCGGGCCCACCCGGTGCGCACCGGGCCACGCGGCGGGCGGCGAGGCGGGACGCCTGGATGGCCAGCGGCTCCCACACGTCGTACAGGTACTCCACGTCGGCGCGCTCCAGCCGGCGCACCCGTACGCCGCTGTGCGGCAACAGGTCGAGCAGCCCTTCCTCCACCAGGGCCCGCAGTGCCTCGCGCACCGGCACCCGCGACATCCGGAGGTCCTGGGCGATCTCGCGCTCCACCACCCGGGTGCCCTGGGCGTAGCTGCCGTCGATGATGCGATCCCTGACGGCCTGGCGCGCGACCTCGCTCAGCGGGGTGCGCGTCGCCGGGGCGGACGGCTGTTCTCCGTCGCCCTTCCGGCCGGTGCCTGCCGTCACGTGTGCCGTCCTCCCTGTGCCTTCCCGGCCTGTCCCGGCCGCCCGGTCCCGGTCCTGGTCCGGGGCGTCCCGTCACCTTATGCGTAGGCTGGGGCGACGGGACGCCACCGGGGTCACCCGGTCCGGGTCCGGGAGCCGGGAACCGACACCCGTCAGACCAGTCGGCCGTCGCGGGCGACCACGCGTCCGCCGTGCACCACCATGTCGCGCGCGGGCATGTCCACCACGACCTGCGGCACGCACTCGGCGCGAACCAGCACGAAGTCGGCCGGCGAGCCCGGGGAGAGGTCGGCGCGGGGCAGCCGCATGACATCGGCACCGCCGTGCGCGCCGGCGTCGAAGCAGTCGGACAGTTCCTTGTCGAGGCGGACGTCCGTGACCCAGCCGAGCAGGTGCGTCCGGTGGAACATGTCCGCGTTGCCGAAGGGGCTCCAGGAGTCACGCACCCCGTCCGAGCCGAGCCCGACCCGTACGCCGTACTCGCGCAGCTTCTCGATCGGCAGGACCAGCGACGCGCTCGGCGCCACGGTGGTCAGGGCGATGTCCAGATCGCTCAGGTCCGCGGCGGTCTTCGCCAGTTCGGCGTCGGAGAGGCCGGGCAGGCAGAAGACGTGACTGACGGTCACCTTGCCCTTGAGGGAGAGGGCCCGGGTGCGGTCGATGATGGCGCGCAGCACCGTCGTGCCGTTCGCGCCCCGGTCGTGGAGGTGGATGTCGACGCCGACGCCGTACCGGTCGGCGAGACCGAAGAGCAGGTCCAGCTGCTCGTCCATGGCGTGGTCGAAGCTGATCGGGTCGAGTCCGCCGACCATGTCGATGAGTCCGCTGCGGGCGGCCTCCGTGAGCAGCTCGGCCGTGCCGGGCTTGCGGATGACGCCGTGCTGCGGGAAGGCCACGATCTGTACGTCGAGGGCGTGCTTGAGCCGCTCGCGTGCCTGCGCCACGCCTTCCACGGAGGCCAGGCCGTAGGCCGGGGCGATGTCGGCGTGCGCCCGCATGGCACGCGTGCCGCGGGTGACGGCGTGCGACATGAGCGCGTACGCGCGCTCGGACACCGGCCGGCGCTGGCTGCGGAACAACTCCGCGTCCTGCTCGGCGAGTTCGGCGATGGTGCCGGCCGGCTTGCGCGACACCCATTCACCGCCCCACGTCGTCTTGTCGGGGTGGATGTGCGCGTCGACCAAGGACGGCAGGGCGATGCGCCCGCCGCCGTCGATCACCTTGGCTCCCCGGGGCGCCGGGTCGCGCGTGATGCGGCCGTCGACGACCGTGAGGTCCACCGGCTTCGCCGCACCCATGGGCCGCACGTCGCGGAAGACCACCGCGTTGCGGGGCTCACGGCGTGAGTCGCGGCGGGAGTCGGCCACCGCCGACGGGATACCGGCGGACATGGCGACACCGGCACCCGCCAGGGATGCGGCGCCCGCGAGGACACCGCGTCGGGACGGCGTGGAGGGAGGGGGCGTCATGGGACTCCTTCGGCTTGGCACGGGATGCGATTGGAAACCAGTTTGTATACCAACGCGGCGGGCCGAACAAGGCCTTCAGGGGCCATCGCAGCATTCGTCCGGAATTCCCCCCATGAATCTCTCGCCGCACAGGTGTTGGTATACGAATATTTCGTCTATCAAGTGCGCATCAAGGCGAGCGCGCCGGCCGCACCCCGCACATGGACCGGCCGGTCAGGGCGTCGTGGTCCGGCCGGTCGCCCCGGTCTCGCGTACGGCGTCGGCGATGGCCAGGGAGTCCTTCTTCAGGATCGCGCCATGGTTGCTGGCGACCTTCGCGCTGATCCTGATGTGCGGGTTGCGGGCGGTCACCCCGTCGAGGCTGGCCCGAATCCGCTCCTGCTCGTCACCGCGGCTTCCCAGTGACGTCCCCGAGGCGACCACGTACCGCACCGGGACGGTGATGCCGTCCAGCACCGGGCCCAGCTCGCGCTCGCGGGAGAGCCTGCCGAGCTCGATGTTGCTGTCCGCCTGCTGCTCGGCACTCATCCGCGGGGTCAGGCCCGTCGGGCGCAGCAGCGGTGTGAACCAGCCCATCCGCCGGAACAGCTTCCGGATCCGCTGCTCCATGGCCTCGTCGAGCCAGTCGTGCGGGAAGGCGCCGTCGACCAGCACCGCGCCCAGGGCCCGGTCCGGATTCCGGCCGGCCCAGTGCGCCGCGACGAACGCTCCGTAGGACCAGCCCACCACCAGCGCCCGGTCCACTCGCCTGGCCGCGAGAACGGCATCGACGTCCCGCAGGGCGGCGGCGAAGGAGTAGTCCGCCGAACACTTCGACTTCCTGCCGCGCGCCCGCTCGTCGTAGGTGATGTGCCGCCATCCCGTGCCCAGTTGGGCGATGGTCCGCCGCCAGTACCCCTGAGTGGCGAACTGACCGTTGAGGTAGAGCACGGGGATTCCGGGACCGCCGGTGTCGGTGACGGCCAGGGCCGTGTCGTCCACCGGCACCATGCCGGTCCAGGCGGATTGCTCGATGGTGGTCATGGTTCCTCTTTCTCCGGAGCTGGAAGCGGATCGGGGAGGGTGCCCTCAGAGGCTGCGGGCGTCGATGTTGCCGTGGTCGGTGGTCGCGTGGATGTTCAGGACGGCGTCGCCGTCGGCGTTCTTGAGCGCGTTGTGAATCCGGCCGTAGCCGGTGCCGGCGTCCAGGGAGGCGGAGACTCCGGCGGCGGCCGTGACCGACACGTCGCCCATCTGGGTGCGCAGCACGACCGCGCCGCGCACGGCCTCGGCGATCCGGATGTCACCGCGTCCGGTGCTGATCTCCGCCGGGCCGCCCAGACGGCCGATCGACACGTCGCCACCGGAGGTGGTGACGCGGACGCCCGCGGCCTCGTCGACCTTGATCGCGCCCTGCGCGCCCTCGAAGGCGATGTCACCGAACCGTCCGACGCCCCGGAGTTCGGCGCAGGACGACTTCACCTCGACCCGGGATCCGGCCGGCAGCTGGACGGTGACCTCGATGGATCCGGAGGGGCCGAAGTACTGGTGCTTCGCCGCCGGGGCGCCGATCCGCAGAACGCCGTCGGCGTAGGCGACCTCGGTCTGCTCCGCCGCCTTCACGTCGCGGCTCTTCGAGGCGTTCGCCGGCAGGACCTCGACGGTGGTGTCGGTCCGGTCGGCGGCGATGAACTGCACGCGCCCGGCGGGGATGTCCAGGACGGCGGAGATCGGGGTGGCGGTGTCGAAGTTCTGCATGGTGCTCTCCTCTTGCGTTCGTCGTTTCTGACATCGCAAACGCTACGTTGCGTTCGAGGATTGAGCAACAAGCTTGTTGCACTCTATGGCCATCAGTGCAGATGAGAGGCCAATTATCGTTGCAATGATTCTGTCTTTAACGCAACGTCAGCCACCTTGCTCGTTGCATTGGATGGAGAGTGAACGCTATGCTGGAGGCACCAGGGAAGCGTGAAGGGAGATCGCGGTGCCGGGAGGCAGACTCACTCAGCAGGAACGCCAGCAGATCGCGCTGGGGGTGGCCGACGGGCTCGCCTACGCGGAGATCGCCAGACGCCTGGACCGTCCCACCTCCACGGTCACGCGCGAAGTGATGCGCAACGGCGGCCCGACCGCCTACCGCGCCGACCTGGCCCACCGCGCCACCGAACGCCGCGCCCACCGGCGCAGGCAGGCCACTCCTCGCGGACCGCAGGCGCCCGAGCAGGTCCACGGACGCGACACCGAGGCCGTGCGCGAGTACGAGGAGGTGTTCACCACCCTCCTGATGCAGCAGGGCCTGCCCCAGATGATGGCCCGGGTGCTGACCTGCCTGCTCACCAGCGACGCGGGCAGCCTCACCGCGTCCGAACTCGTCCAGCGCCTCCAGGTCAGCCCGGCGTCCATCTCCAAAGCGATGGCCTACCTCGAAAGCCAGGGCCTCATCAGCCGCGAACGGGACGAACGCCGCCGCGAGCGCTACCTCGTGGACGACGAGGTCTGGTACCGGTCGATGATCGCCGCCGCGCGGGCCAACGCCCAGCTCGCCCGGACCGCCCGGCAGGGGGTCGGCATCCTCGGCCCCGACACCCCGGCCGCCGTCCGCCTGGAGAACATCGCCCGCTTCGTCGACTTCGTCGGCGAGAGCATCACCCGCGCCGCGGAGCAGGCCCGCGAGATCCTCAGCACGCCCCCCGAACCGACTTCGGGCGAAGCGGCCACACCCCCTCCGGACCGCGGATGAGCAGGTCCGCCCGCCGCGTCAGGCCTCCGCGTCATAGCCGGACCGGGCGGCCAGGACCTCGTCCATGTTCGCCTCCGCCCACATCTTGATCGCCTGCATCACCGGAACCAGGCTCTCCCCGAGAGGAGTGAGGGCGTAGTCGACCCGGACCGGCACCGATGGTGTGACGGTCCGGGTGAGCAGACCGTCCCGTTCCAGGTTGCGCAGGCTCTGGGTGAGCATCTTCTGACTGACGCTCACCAGCCTCCGGGACAGCTCGGTGTAGCGCTGCGGCCCCTCGGCGAGGGCGTTGACGATCAGGCTGACCCACTTGTTGCTGATGCGGTCCAGCAGGTGCCTCGCGGGGCACTCGGCGAGGTAGGCGTCGTATGCGGCACGTGCCTCGGCTCGCGTTGCCATGGCTCTCCTTGCGTTCCCTGGGCACCTTGAAGTGCCTTCTTCCCCATGGAGAGTAACTCCCCTTAGGTTCGCCCCAGTTGATCGGAAGCCGAAGGACCGCTGGACCGATCGACCGAGGAACCGAGGAAGGGGCTGCGCGTGCGCGCGATCGTGGTACGGACAGTGGGCGGACCGGAGGCGCTGGAGCTGGTGGACGTGCCGGTGCCGGCCACCGGAGCCGGGCAGGTACGGGTGCGGGTCGAAGCAGCCGCGGTCAATCCGGTCGACGCGGCCACCCGCTCCGGGAATCTCCTCTCGGCGGGACTGATGGCACCCAGGGAGGTCATCGGCCTGGGCTGGGACGTCGCGGGCCGGATCGACGAGGTCGGTCCGGGAGTGACGGCGTTCTCCCCGGGCGACCGGGTGATCGGGGTACGGGACAGGCTCGACCTCTCCCTCGGCACCTATGCGGACTTCGTCGTGCTCGACGCCACCGCGGTCGCGACGGCGCCCACCGGGCTCTCGGCCGTCGAAGCCGCGACGCTGCCGCTGAACGGACTCACCGCCCTCCAGGCCCTGGACCTGCTGGCCCCGGAGCCGGGCTCGACCCTGCTGGTGACCGGTGCGGCCGGTGCGGTGGGCGGTTACGCGGTGGAGCTGGCCGCCCTGCGCGGGCTGCGGGTGGTGGCGAGCGCCGCGGCCGGGGACGAGGCGTTCGTCCGGGCGGCGGGTGCCCGGTGGTTCGTGCCCCGCTCGGCCGACCTCGCCGAGGCCGTTCGCGCGCTGGTGCCGGGCGGTGTGGACGCCGCCCTGGACGCCGCCGTGGTCGGGATCCCGGCGCTGGGTGCCGTACGCAACCGCGGCGCCTTCGTCTCGGTCGTCGGCGGTGCCGCGCCCGTGGCACTGCGCGGTATCACCGTGACCGAGCAGTGGATCGCGGCGGACGCCGATGCCCTCGCCCAACTCTCCTCGCTGGCCGGGACGGGACAGCTCACCGTGCGGGTGGCCGACACCCTGCCCCTCCACGAGGCGGCACAGGCCCACCGCCGACTGGCCGAGGGCGGCATCCGCGGCCGACTGGTCCTGGTTCCCTGACGGGGGCTTCGGGTCATCGTCCCGGCGCCGGCACGGGCATCGGCCGCCGGCATCAGCACCACATCAGCCGGACATCAGCAGAACGACAGTACGAGGGTCCACGCTGGGAGCAGACCAACCGCCGCACCACATGCAGCAGCGCCCCGGAAACTCCCCCGTTCCGGGGCGCTGCGACGTGGTCCTGGTCCGGGGCGGTGCGTGCGCGTTCGAGGCGCTCGACCGGTCGGGGCGCTACCAGCTGATCCTGCCGTTGCTCCGGGCGCTCACCCCGGAGAACCGGAAGGCCCGGCTCGACAAGGCCCTGCACCGGCTGGCGCACACCGATCCGCCGCAATGAGCCGAGGGCGGTGTGCGGCTGGGCGACGGCTTCGCCGATGATGGCGGGCGATAACTCGGTGTTCGTGGCGGGCCCTTCGGAGCTAACCTGCGCCGCATGACTGAGAACGATCTTCCGCCGCGCCTGACCCGGCTCACCTTCCACGGTCCGCTCTCCGAGGCGCGAGCCGCACGGATCGTCGACCGGCTCGGCCGGGCCGCCCCGGCGCGGGTCCTGGACATCGGTTGTGGCTGGGGGGAGTTGATGCTCCGCGTCCTCGACGCGGTGCCGGGGGCGACCGGGATCGGCGTCGACCTCAACGGCAAGGACCTCGCCCGGGGGCGCGCGAATGCCGAGGCCCGTGCGCTGGCCGGCCGTGTGGAGTTCGTCGAGGGATCCGCCGCGGGAACGTCCCACGGACCCGCCGACCTCGTCCTGTGTCTCGGGGCCAGTCACGCCCTCAGCGACGAGGAACCGCCCCTGCACAGTGCCGACGCGCTGCGTGCGCTGCGCGGGATCGTCGCGCCCGGGGGGCGGGTCCTGCTCGCCGAGACCTTCTGGCAGCGCTCCCCCACCTCCGCCGAACTGGCCGCGATGTGGCCGGACGCCCGTGCCGACGAACACCACGACCTGGCGGGACTCGTCGATGTCGCGGTGGCCGCCGGGTTCCGGCCCGCCTGGATCGAGACAGCCGGCGAGGACGAGTGGGAGGAGTTCGAGTCCGGCTACCAGTCGGACGTGGAGGAGTGGCTGGCCGCTCACCCGGACCACCCGCTGGCGCCGGAGACCCGCGAGCGAGTCGACCGGCACCGGGCGAGCTGGCTGCGGGGCTACCGGGGAGTGCTCGGGATGGCCTACCTCACGCTGATCCCCGTGGACTGAGCATTTCCCGCACAGCGCCGGGGCCTGGGTCGGGGTCGGGGTCGGCTACGCGGCGAAGCCGATGTTGGTGACGTACTCGTACTGACCCCACTGCGACCCCAGGTCGACGATGACGTCCTCCCAGGCGTCGTCCAGGCCCTGGTGGTCACCGGCCGCCCAGGCTTCGACGATGCGGTCCCAGCGTCGGACGTTCATCGTGCGGTACTCCACCAGCCGCTGAAGCGGACGCGGCACCTGAGACTGGTTCAGCGGGTGGATCTCCACCCGCGTCCCGCCGTCGGCGTTCAGGCGCCGCAGGAGATACCGGGCGACGTTCTGGCGACGCACCTGACGGTAGGCGGCGTCGATGCGTTCCAGGTTGGCGCTGGTCGGGCGGCGCTTCTCCTCCAGCCACGCCTTCAGCGTGCGGTCGGTCACCGTCAGCCCGGCGTCCCGGGCCGCCCGGCGGCTGTGCTCCGTCCTCGTCAGGTAGTGCAGGCGCGCCATCAGGCCGCGCTTCACGGTCACCGGGGTGACGACGCCGTCCGCCAGCTCGTCGAGTTTGCGTGCGACGGCGTCGCTGCCCTTGATCCCCCGGGCGCCGAACTTCCCGAAGTCGATGGTCCTCTCCGGCATTTACCCCTCCTCCCCCATCCCCGACATGTCCTCGGTGTCCTCGGTCTCGGCTCTGCCCGCGGTGTAGGTGTCCTTCATCTTGACCTCGGTCACGCCACGGCCCTCGGGGAAGACACGGTGCCAGTCACCGATCACGTGGAGCTCGTCGGTGCCCATCGCGCGTACGACGGTGAGTCCCTCGTCATGTGCCTTGAGGGCCTTCATCCAGAGGTTGGCGAACGCCTGGCTGCGGATGATGTGCATCCAGTCCGGGCGGTAGAGCTCCCGGTTGTAGTTCGACTCCCCCATCGTGGAGACGAACTTCGAGTACATCGCCTTCACGTACTCCAGCGTCACCTCGTCGCCGTCGGCGATCGCCGTGTCCCTGGCTTCCTTGAGGGCGACGCGGAACTTCTCCAGCAGGTTCTCCGTGGCCCCGGACGTGTAGGACTCGTGGATCTCCGGGGGCGCGCACAGGGCGTGCTTGGGACCGGAGAGGCGGAGCAGGAGGCGCAGGGTCGGTTCGGTGACCCACAGCGGGCCGGGCTCGTCCCGGTTGCCGATCGGGTTGGGCAGCACCGCCCCGTGTTCCCACTCGGGCGGGGTGATGAGGTGGACGCCGGCGCGGCGGCGGTCGTGGGCGAATCCGGCGCTGTGTTCCAGCTGGCCGAGCGGGAGGTGGGTCTTCAGGGCGGAGAGGTAGGCGCCGTTGATGTCGAGTGCGGTCACCTCGTGGCGGCCGGGCGGCAGTTCATGGCGGGTCCACTTCGGGCGCGCCTCCCAGATCCGGTCCGCGCCCTTGGAGGTCTGCTTGCGCAGGATGTCCGGGATCCACGGGTGCGCGACGATGTCGTACCGCGCGCCCTTGCGGGTCTCGTCGAGCAGCCGCATCGCGTCCGGGATCGCCCGCTTCAGCAGCGCCGCGAGGGCCGCTTCGACGTCGCCCCGGTGCTCGGCGAGCGCCGCCTGCACCGTCTGCCCGATCAGGTCCCCGGGCCCGGACTGCTCCTGGAACGCACGCTTGGCCGGGCCCCGGGCGGGCCGGGCGGGGGGCGGGGTGGGCTGCGCGGCGGCGGGCTGCTCGGCAGCCGGCTGCTCGGCGGTGGGCTGCGGCGCGGTCGCGGGGCGGCAGTCCGACGGGTCCAGGTGCTGGGTGAAGCCCGCCACCCGGTGCCTGGCCGGTGCTCCGCACAGCACACACGGCTCGGCGGCGGCGAGGGACTCCACCTCGTCCCCGGTCTCACCCGCGGTCCCGGTCTCACCCGCGCCCTCGACTTCGCCTGCTCCCTCGTCCTCGGCCTCGGCCTCCTCCTCGGCGGGCACCGCTCCCTGCCCCGTCCCGGCGGGGAACTTGGCGGCCAGTCCGTCCAGCAGGTACGCGTACTTGGCGCGGATCTCGTCCGACGGCTCGCGGCCGCCCTCCCACGCGCCGACCGTGCTGGGGCTCACACCGAGCGCCCGGGCCACCTGGGCCTTGGAGAGCCTGGCCTGCTCCCGCAGCTCGCGCCGGACGTCCGGCGGCGGGAGTTCGGCCTGCGGACCGACGTCCGCGAGCAGCGCGTCGATGGCGTCGAAGTCACTCACCGGAGCGCTCCTTTCGCGGCGACTGGGGTGTCATGAGGCCCATCGGACGTATCGGGCACATCAGATGTAGGTGACGGGGTTACGGGACAGATGCGGGCTACGGGTCGGGCGGCCGACCCGGGGGTCGGCACGCAGGAGTTCGCCTTCGAGAGCGTAGCGGTCACCGTGCTTGGAGATTCCGATGATCCTGGCGACCGCGAGGACCGTGCCTTCGGTGTTGATGATCTGCACCTCGTCCTGCGACAGGGCCCGGTCGGCGTTGAACTTCCAGATGCCCCGGCCGGCTTCCCATGCCTCGTCCTCGCTCATGCCCCGGCGCCACCCGAGGGTGGTCCGCATCAGGCGGTCGTCCGGGTCCGCCGCGCGCTCGGCACCGATCTGGATCTGCAGCACCCGTCCACCTCCCGGCGCCATACTGTTCAACTTGTTGGAAAGTTACCATGCACGCCGTCGGAGTGGGGCACGGCAGGCCGCGGTGAGCCCTTCGGCGCGTCACGAAGGAGCCGGACCACCGCCCGGAGAAACTCTCGCCATGACCGACGCAGCGAAAGCAGTCCTCGAAGGCGGGCCGGACGATCTCCCCGACCGGATCGTCCCCCTCGCCGAACCCGGGCCCGACATCAAGATCCCGTTCCGTGGCGGGTACGAACACTTCAGGGCCACGGCACGCCAGCAGGAAACGGCCGAGGGTCAGTTGCCCGTCTACGAGTGGTGGGAGCGCACCGAGGTCCCCGGGTAGGACCCCCGCGCAGACCACCGGATCAGCCCTCAGGCGTCATCCGCCGCCGCGTCGCGAAATACGGGGCGGCGGCGCACACACTCACCCGGGGCCATGTACGCGAGCGACGCCCCCCAGCCACGCAGCCACGCAGCACCGAGGCGCAATTCGGCACGAACCACACCAACGTGATATTAGCGCGGGAATTCATAAGCGAATAGACGAAGACACCACCGCTCCCCCGCAGTGCAATGCCGGTCGTCAACACAGCAGTGACATGAACTCACCCCTGTGGTAGCTTCGCAGAAAGCGCTTCCCATCAATCCGGTCCAATTCCACTCGAATTCCGGACAATTCTTGCCACGAAGGGAAGAAATATGGGGTCCTCAGAAGATCTGACCATAGTGATCAATATAGCGAGCGAAATATTCGACACACAGGTCAGCGCCTCCGACAGTTTCTTCAACCTTGGCGGAAACTCACTCCTTGCCGTGCAGATGGCGACCCGACTCGAAGAATCCCTTCGGAGAGAAGTCGACATACTCGACCTCCTCACCGCGGAGAACTTCAAAGAATTCACAGAAACAATCGACGGAGGAAGAACCGGGAAAGATTGAAGCACGCACCCTCAGCGCCCACCCCGGTCCGCCCGAAAGGCTGATTTCCGATGTCTGTGCAGATCGAAGAAATTCACATCCCAGGGGCACGTGGCAATGTCTCGTCACCACTCACCTGGGCGCAGAGGGCCATGTGGGACACCCTGCAGAGTCTGAGGAATGATCAAGCGAGGCTGAACACCCTTCTCACCATTCCAGTTCCGCCGGAGGTGGGGGTACCGGCGGGGGTGAGGGCCCTGATTCAGCTGATCGAGGACTGCGAAACGCTCAGAACGACTTACTGCGACACCGGCGACCAACCGACCCAGACAGTGATATCCGATTATTCAGCACACATCGCGATCCATGACATGCCTCCTGGTGACGGAGTGCATGAAGTGACCGAAGAAATGCTCTCAAAACGGATGGACTACAGTTCGGCCCCACCCGTCCAGGTGGCCTTCTTCGCCCGGAACGGGGCGCTCCACAGCGTTCACATCGTGGCCAGCCCCCTCGTGGCGGATGCGGCAGGAGGCGCTGTCCTGAGAGCGCGGTATCTGCACAACCTGTCGCAGCGCCCGTCGACGCCGGCAGTTGCGCAGCCCCTTGAGCGAGTGGTCTACGAATCCTCGCAAGCAGGGCGTGACGCGAATTCCAAGGGAATAGCTCATTGGAAGAATCGCCTGTCGGGCCTTTCGTCTCCCCTGATACCATCTGCCAGCAAGGGCGGATCGAAGGACTCGCTCCCTCATTTCACGCTCAGGTCTCCAGCCGTACTGTCATCCGTCGATCGCTTCGCGATACAGACCAGAAGCCTCAGGTCGGCAATATACTACGGCGTGCTGGCCCGACGCCTCTGCTCACGCTTCGATGTACCACAGTGCATACTCCCAGTAATGTCTTCCAACAGGAACAATAATTCCACCGACGACTACGCCGGAATATTGGCACAGCGCAGCATCGCACTCTTCGACTCCACATCAGAAGATGGAATCGTGGGCAGCAGGTCCGCGAATCGGGAAATTCTCCGATCGCTGCAGAACGGTGCATACGACCCGGTCGAGCGCAACTCGGTCGAGCAATCCATCGGCTCGCTCCGGGGGCACGATGCGGACGACTTCCTTTATCACGCGAACTTTCTGAGCGAGCCACGGGAACTGGATGCGATGAGCCGCCCTCCCGTGAACGGCCGTTGCCACGGCTCCGCAGAGCTGGAGGAAGATCCTCCGGTGAGCAGGAGCAATCTTCATTTCTGGATTCAATTTCTTGAAACACAGTCGGACGTACAGATCTCGATGTTCGCCAACCCGTCATGCTTCACGTCGACGGAAACACAAGATTTCCTGATGCTGTTGGAACGGGATCTCACCACGCTGACGTGCGGATCCTGACCTCTGTCAGTCGGCGGGCGGGCCGTACACACCTCCGATGCGGCGGATCTCCTCCAGCGGGTAGGGGGTGCTCCTGCTCTCGTACCGGAGCTTGCGGTTGAAGTCCGACATCACTGTGGCGATCCGCGCGTCCCGGGCAAGGATCGCTGCGGCCGCCGCGGGCACTCCCGTGGGGCGCTTCCCCTCCGCGAAAGCACGCACCAGCGCGCTGCGGCCCTCCCGGTCCTCCGGCTGATATCCGTACAGAGCGGTGACCAGCCAGTTCACCAGATACGTGGCGGTGTAACAGCGGTCGTAGGTCTGATGCCGGTCGAAGAAGCCCGTCTCGCCCTGCGACAGCTCGAACCGGGAGGAGACAGCGAGGCCGTAGTCCGTGAAGTAGAGGCGACGGCCGTCGGTCAGGATGTTGTCGAAGTGGGCGTCGAAGTGGAGGAGACCGCGACTGTTCATGAACGCGGTTCCCTCCGCCAGGCCCTTCTCCACCATGGTGAGGGCCCGGCAGGTGGCCTCGTCGCCCGATTCGACCTGCCCGCGCAGCCACTGATGCAGGTTCTGCGGGAGGTACTCCAGGAACAACGCGATGCTCGCCGGCGACTGCCGCAGCGCCTCGATCCGGTGACGTACCTGCTCCCCGCCGCCCCAGTAGGCAACTGCCCTTTCGATGTCGGCCAGTTGCTCGGGCAAGGGCGTCGAGTCGGGCAGGACCCGCCAGTGGTACAGGAGGGGGAATCCCTCGTGCACCCCCTTGACCACCCAGTCCGTCGTCATGGTGTGCACAGCGAGCTCCCGCCAGGCCCCGAAACCCGGCCCGCCGATGCCGTACTGGCAGAAGACCGGTAGCCCGAACAGGTTCGCCGTGCACCGGACGTTCTCCGGCCGCATCTCCAGGTCGGTGAGGGGGACACGCTTCACGAAGACCGTGGTTCCGGCGACGTTCAGCAGAGCCGACTTCCCGCCGTGGCCGAAACCGATCGGCACCGCGGCGTCCACGAGTTCGCGCAACGCGCCCTCATCACACAGAGCCAGCGAGGCGGAGACCGTGCTGTGAGTGGTGAGCCGGGCGTCATGTGACATGTCCGGGACTCTCACTGCTACCTCCGCCCGGGCTCCGCCGGCGATTCATCGGTGAACCCCACGCATCTCTTCGCTTCGCCTGTCCGGCGAGCCTTCCGATCTTTCGAACACCACGAAGCTCATGGGCGTTCCGGCCGAAAGGACATCAATGACGCTCAGCCCGTAGTGCTCCGCACATATGGCGTTGGTTATCGCCGCGGCCTTGCCCGTTTCAGCCATGGCCCGACGGCAGGCAAGACTGTTCGAGGTGACCTGCTCCGTCTGGGAAAGGCTGGAACGGCTGATGGTCGCCAGCAGCGGGACAGTGGCCGGATGATGATAGATCCTGGAGAACTCCGTAGCACCATTCGCGTTCTGGTCGGGAGCCGCGAGGACCATGTCCGGAAGCGTGGCTATGAACGCCTCGACCGCCTTGAGTTCAGGGTCGAAGAAGAAGGACCGGATCTCCGGATAGGCTCCGGCGACCAAAAAGGCGTCATGCCTGCCGGCTTTCACGCTCTCCGCAGCCGATTCGAATGTCGGATATCCGATCAGAGCACTCGCCCGCCCTTCGACGGCCCACTTCATTCCCGCGTCGACACTGCAGGTCAGCCCGGCCGGGTCATCGGCCAGCGTAGCCGCGGACCTGTAGTGCCCGACACGGTTCGTCTCACCACGGAAGGCGGGTTCCGGAACGTCCGGCATGTGCATTCTGGTATGCAATTGCTTCACCGATCCCGAGGAGGTGGTTACGGAGAGGGGTGGACTCGTGCGGAGTCCCCCGGCGTGGAAGTTTCCACGCCATTCTTCATGGCACGGTTCGATTCTCACGCGGACAGGTCGGCAGTCATTGCGGTGGTGTCTCGAAATCCGCCATCACCCAGGTGGAAAATTCACGCCAACTGTCGACGCCGCGTACGTGAACGGGGTGGTAGAGGTACGCTTCCACAGCATCTCTGTCCTCGAAGCCTCCGATGGCCGCGTAGTCATACGCTATATTTCGCTCAGCGACATTCCGCCCGCACTCCCATTGCAGTATCTCAGGAACATGGTTCGGAAGATCATGAATTTCTTCCTCCGCGCGGAGGAAGCGCGGATCGCCGTAGTCCACACCGTCGTGAAATTTGAAGAGCACAACATGCCGGATCATTTGTATTCCGCCCCTTGATCGTTTCGGGTCAGCTGAATTGGAGCACCGGACAGCGGTCGAGTTCTACGGCCGGCTCGCCGTTTCGGTTTCTGGAAGACAATCGATGACGAAGTGCTCCAGCTCTCGGAGAAAATCTACGATGCCGTTCGATGCGAGTGTCGCCGTATCGACTCGGAGAGTTATGTGGAAGTCCGACGGTGAACCGTGCGCAGCGAGATGGAACCGATCGTTCTCCACCGGGGTTCCCTCGACGTACTCGTACCGGGACTCGCTGAGAAGACACGCCGCCTGAGACCTGGTGAGTCCCCTTGCGTCGGTCGGAGGAAGAGGATCTGCGGCAGCGGGCAGGCTGAGGTTCACCGTGCATGCCAGCTTCGCCCGGATCCCCTCGGGTCCATACGCTTTGCTCATGGATTCGGCCAGGTGAACGGGGTCGCACTGCCCTCCGAGAGCGGCCAGCATCGCCGCGCGATGAGTATGGGCGATGAGCTCGCGAGGGGTCCTTCGGGACACATCGATGGCCACCGGAACACCCTGGACCAGGGTTCCTGGATAGCGCATCGACGCAGGATCGTATCTATGACTCGCGGCCATGATGAATCCGGTCAGGCCATTTTGTGTTCTCTTAGCCACCAGAGCGGCTGCCATGGCGTGAATGACCGATGCGGTGCTGACGCCCAATTCCAGAGACAACTTGAGCGACGCCGCACGCACGGCGACGGAGTGCATCGCGAACGTCTTGTAGCGAGGGCTCTCCGGCCGTTGAACGGGCTCCGGGAACGAGCTGTCCGGGAACTTGGCAAGCTCTTCCTCCCAGAATCTGATTCCTTGGGCCGAACGCCGGAGAGATCTCGGCTCCCCTTCCATGCGTGCCCGGTCCACCGGATGTGCCATGTCATCGGCCGCCACTCCTTCCGCGTCGACCGGGTGATCACTCACCAAGGATCGAAAATCTTCCAGAGCGAGTACCATCCCATGACAGTCCATGGCCATGTGAAAAGCACAGAGAACAATAAATTTTGGCATGCCGCCTGAAGTCACGACCGCAGCGCGGAAGGAAATTTCGGGCGCCGTGAACGGGATGCAGTTGAACTCTGCCTCGATGATGCCGGCCGTCGATCGCGCGTCCTCCTCGGCTACATCACGCACCTCGACCCGTAGGTTTCCGCTGTTCAGAACCATTTGGTACGGCTGCTCATCGAGCGATACGGAAAATCTGCTGCGAAATGATTCATAGCGATTGAGGAGTGCGCCGAGGGAACGGGATATCGTGTCCAGGTCGCATTGCTCAGGAGCCTGGATGATGTGGCTGTCGTTCAGGTCTGCGTAGTACGGGGCACGCGAAGAGACAGAGTTCCATATCCAGCGCTGCCCCCATGTGAGTACGAAGGTTCCTGACCTGTTTCCACTGAATGGAATGTTCAGGAAGCGTGTCCTGTAAGTCGCATACACGTCTTGTTCCTCTCTGTTCGGGATGGCCGGGGGCTCAGGAGTCAGAACCCTCGCAGGCCGCCTCCGTCCACCGGAACCATGACGCCTGTGAGGTAGGACGCCGCGGGAGACATCAGGAAAGCCGCCACCTTGCCGAATTCATCCGGAGTGCCGTATCGGCGCAGCGGAATCTCTGCAGAGTTGCGCTCACGGATTTCCTGGGCATCTCCGGTCAACGTATCTATTTCGCGGGCCCTTTCGGTGTAGATGCGGTACGGAAGAAGGCCCACGACCCGGATCCCACGTGGTCCGACCTCGTTCGCCAGGGACTTGGCGAAACCCGCCAGACCGGGGCGGAGACCATTCGACAGGGCGAGGTCTGGAATCGGCTCGTACACCGAACTGGAGAGAACGAAGGCGACCACGCCCCCTTCGGGGAGCTGGTCCACCGCCGCCCGGGCAAGCCGTACCGGGCCGAGGAAGACCGAATCGATCGCCTCCCGCCATTGGGCTTCGGTGATGACGGAGGCAGCTCCCGGCAGTGGCCCTCCGGTACTGATCAGCATCCCGTCGAAGCGTCCGAAGTGGGAACGTGCCGTTGCCATCAGCCGATCGGGCGTGGCGGGATCGGCGGTGTCCGCGGCGACTCCGACGGCACTGCTGCCGAGCCGGGCCGCCGATTCCGCGGCCCGCTCGCCGTCGCGCCCCGCGATGACGACGCGTGCGCCTTCGGCGACCAGCTCTCCGGCCGCGGCCAGCCCCAGGCCCCGCGACCCTCCGGTGACCACGAACGCCTTGTCCTTCAGTTCAAGATTCATGGCGATACTCCGCCGGGCCCGGTGGGCCGGGCCCCGGCGTTCTGCCCCTTCTCCGAGTGCGAATATGCGGGACGGCCGGGGATGCGCCGTCCCCTGCCTGCGGTACACCGGCACCAGGACATTCCCGAGCCGTGTCAGCCGTGTCAGCCGTGTCCACCTGGCCGATCGGCCGGCGAACGGTGATCGGACCAGGCCCGCCAGAGCGTCGCGTAACGACCGTCGATCGCGAGCAGGTCGTCGTGAGTTCCCTGTTCGGTGATGGCGCCCTTGTGCATCACGAGAATGCGGTCGGCCGATCGCACCTGGGAGAGCCGGTGCGCCACGACCAGGGCGGTCCGGCCCTCCATCGCCGCCTCGGCGGCTCTGTCCAACAGGTGTGCGCCCGCCGAACCGGCCTCCGCGGTCGCCTCGTCCAGGACGACGAACCAGGGATTCCTCAACACGATCCGTGTCAGGGCGAGTTGTTGTACCTGATCCGGTGTCAGTCGATGCCCGTGATCGCCGATGATCGTCTCCAGGCCGTCGGGGAGCGCCGCGACCCACCGATCCGCCGACGTCACCGCCAGTGCGTCGTGGATCTCCTCGTCCGAGGCCGTCGGCCGCACCAGCGTGAGCGACTCCCGTACGCTGCCGGCGAAGACATGGACGTCCTGGGTCACCAGGAAGACACCCGAGCCGGAACCGGCCCGCTCGGGGCCGTACGGAAGCCCGGCCGCCGTCACCGTGCCATGGGTCGGCCGGAGCACGCCCGCGGCGATCGCGCCCAGTGTCGTCTTGCCGGCTCCGGTGGCGCCGACCAGGGCAATCCGCTCACCGGCCGCGATCCGCAGATCGACGTCGCGCAGGACCGGTCTGCCCGGCGCGTACTGATGGGTGATCCCCGAGAGAACGACCTCTCCCGGGCCGACGGCCGGGGCGGGGTCCGAGGCCGATGGCATCGTGGCGATGCCCACCAGCCTGGCCAGCGCCGAGCCGACCGCCTGGAACTGGTCGAAAGTGAAGAGCAGTCCTCCGATGGGGGTGAAGAGACGGAGGAAATAGAGCGCCGCCGCGGTCACCGCGCCGACGCTGGTGAGGCCGTTCCGCACCAGGACGAACCCGAGACCGAGGACCGCGGCCAGCCCGAAGAACTCCGCCAGGTTGTTCCGGTTCAGGAAACGGAGCGTGAGCCGGTACACGGAGACGGAGACGTCCGCGGCCCGCCCGGAGGTGACCTCGATCCGTCGGCGCAGCGCGTCGCCCGTCCCGAAGGCCCGCGCCGTCGGAGCGGCGTCGACTCCCGCGAGGAGTGCCTCGGCGCGCTCTCCCTGCACGATCCGCTGCTCGCGGTACAAGCGCCCGGAGCGTGGCAGGAACCACCTCAGCCCGAGCACATAGAGCGGCGCCGACGCGAGCATGGCCAGGCCCAGTCGCCAGTCCAGGGCCAGCACGCCGGCGGAGGTGAACACCACCGTGACGGCCGAGCCCAGGACGAGGGGAATGACACCCTTCAGCCCTTCCGACACGGTCCGCACGTCGTCGGAGAGCCGCGAGAGCAGGTCTCCGGCGGAGGCCCGCTCGATCCGGTCCGCAGGAAGGCGCAACGCCCGGACGAGTACGCGCTCGCGCAGTTCGGCCAGGGCCGGCTCGCCCGCCCGCGCCAGCGCAACCGCCGACAGGCCTCCCAGCACCGCGGCCGCCACTGTCGCGAGAGCGATGATCAGCGCCGAGGAGAGGATGGTGTCGCGCCCCGCACGGATGTCATCGACCACGGTGCCCAGAACCCAGGGCGACACGACGCCGGCGGCGCTCGCCAGGACGATGGTGAGGGCCGCGACCGCGGTCGCCCAGCGGTCCGCCCAGGCCATGCGGCCCAGCAGGGCGAAGGTCTCCCGGTGGGTCGCGACCGGCAGCAGGTCCTGGCTCATCGCAGCACCAGCTCCCGGTACCCGGGCCGGCCGAGCAGTTCCCGATGCGTGGCCTCCGCCACGACACGGCCGCCTTCCACGAGTACCACGCGCTCGGCCTGGGCCAGCAGGGCGGGACTCGTGGTGATGATCCAGGTGGTGCGGGTGCTCGTGGCGCCGTGTCGCAGGGCCCGGATGCCGAGCGCGATGTCCTGTTCGGTGACCACGTCCACCGCGGTCGTCGGGTTGTCGAGAAGCAGGATCGGGGAGTCGGCCGCCAGCGCACGGGCCAACGCGATGCGCTGCCGCTGGCCACCGGAGTAGGTCGCGCCGGAGGGGGTCACCGGCTGGTCCAGGCCCAGTTCGTCGAGGGCGACGATGTCCTGTGCCGCCGCCGCGCCGACGATGTCCGCCAGATCGGTGTCGCTGTACCGGCCGTCCGGATCGAGATTGCTGCGCAACGTGCCTTCCAGAATTTCGGTGTGATGGGGGTTCACCAGGCGGCGCTCGGCGCGGGCTCGGATGCTGAGGTCGCTCGACGCGGCCCCGTCGAGGAGGACTTCGCCGGTCATTTCCTCGCCGTGTGTCTCTCCGGCCAGCACGCCCGTCAGAGTGGCGACGACGGCCGGATCGTCCACGACGAGGCAGAGGAGCTCGCCGGGCCGGGAGGTGAGGGTGAATCCGTTCAGCGCACCGGTGGTCACGTCCTTGAGTGAGAGCACCGGTGCCGAGTCGCCCGGCGGTTCCACGACGCCGTCGGCCAGCAGCGGTGGCTTGTGCAGGAACTCGACGATGCGGGAGGCGGAGGCGTATGCGGACGCCACCTGCGCGCCGACCCGGCCGAGCGCCTGGACGGGCACCGCGAGGAACTGGGCGAGGCCGACGATGGCGACCAGTTGCCCGACCGTGATGGCTCCGTCCAGTGCCCGGTGGCCCGCGAGCAGGGTGACACCGGCCAGGAACACTCCGCTGAGCCCGGTGGACAGGCTCTCCAGGACCCCGGAGGAGCCGGCGAGCCGGATGCCCGCGGCCTTGGCGAGCTGGCTCCGTACCCGGTAGCGTGCGGCGGCCTCGTCCTCCGCGCTGATGCCCTTGATGACGCGCAGGCCGCGCACCAGGTCCGCCGCCGCACCGCTGGTTCTGGCGATCTCGGTCTTCTGGTCGAGGTTGCGACGGGACAGTACGGGCGTGACGAACTGGATGACGGCCAGCACGACCGGCACGCCGAGCAGTACGACGAGCCCGATCGCGATGTCGATGCGCAGCAGGATGACCGCGCTCACCAGCACCGCGACCGCCGAGGCGAACGTATAGCCCACGGACCGGGTGAACCCTCCGACGCTCGTCGCGTCGGTGGTGGCCAGGGAGAGGGTGGCGCCGGGCAGGGTGCCGGTCCGTGCGCCGAGGGGCCGAAGGACGTGGTGTGCGATCTCGCCCCGGAGCCGGTGGCTCTCCCCCTGGTCGATCCGGAACGCCTCGGCGGCACCGTAGCGGTACGTGAGCATCAGTGAGGCGAAGACGAGGACCAGCGCGCCGGCCGCCCCGGCGAGGTCGACGACGCCGCCGCCCGCCACCGCGTGGTCGATGCTCAGGCCCACCACCACGGACACCATCGCCTCGGACAGCTGCCAGGCGGCCAGCAGGACGAAGGAACGTGCCACGCCGGATGCGTTGCGACGGATTCCCCGGAGCAGTAGCCGCGAAGCGGAACCGGGGGCCGGATCCGTCCGCTCCGGCGCAGGACGAGTTGTCGGCTTCGCACGGCTTCCAGGCCGTGCGTCGGCCTGAACATCAGTGATGGATGCCTCTGATGCAGGGCTGTTCATATTGCTCCCGTCGGCTCACGCGTCGGACTCACCGCTCCTTCTCCCACCCCCCGATTGCCGGTCGGTCTAAAGCACTCGTCGCATCCAGCCGAAGCTGTCCTCCGCTCGGCCGTGCTGGATGTCCAGCAGGTGCTTTCGCATGGTCGTCGTCTGTTTCCCGGGAGTGCCGTCGCCGATGACGAACTCGTAGCCCTCTCCCTTGAAGGCGACGACCGGTGTGACCACCACGGCCGTCCCGACGGCGAACACCTCGGTGATGGTGCCGTCCGCGGCTCCGCGGCGCAGCTCGTCCAGCGTGACCGTCCGCTCCACCGGGGCGAGGCCGAAGCCGGCGGCCAGGGTGAGAACACTGTCGCGGGTCACTCCGTCGAGGATCGTGCCCAGCGCGGGTGTGATCAGCTCTCCGCCGGAGGTGACCAGGCACAGGTTCATCGTGCCTGATTCCTCCAGCGTCCCCTCCCCCTCGCTGTCCAGGTACAGGACCTGGTCGCAGCCGTGCTCCCGGGCATCGATCTCCGCGGCCAGTCCCGCCGCGTAGTTGGCACCGCACTTGGCCGCACCGGTCCCGCCCCTGGCCGCTCGGGTGTACCGATCGCTCACCCACAGAGTGATGCCGTGGGAGTAGTAGGAGCCCGACGGGGTCGCGATCACCGCGTACACCACCTGCGTGGCGGGCCGGAGGCCGAGGAACGGGTCGGCGGCGAACATGAAGGGGCGCAGATACAGGCTCCGCTCGCCGTCGGACGGGGGAACCCAGGACTCGTCCGCCCTGATCAGCCCCTCCACACCGGCCAGGAAATCCGCTGCCGGCAGCTCGGGCAGTGCCAGGCGGCGGGCTGAGCGGGCGAAGCGGCGGGCGTTGGCCTCCGGCCGGAACAGCCAGACGCTGCCGTCGGCATGGCGGTACGCCTTCAGACCTTCGAAGATCTCCTGCGCGTAGTGCAGGACGGCGGTTCCGGGGTGAAGGCTGAAGGGTTCGAGCGGGCGGATCCTGCGGTCGTGCCACCCGTCCTGCGCGGTCCATGCGGCCGAGGCCATGTGATCGGTGAAGTGCGAGCCGAACACGGGTTCCGCGAGAATCCTGGCGCGCTCGGACTCCGGCACCGGACGATCGGTCCGGGACAGCGGGAATCCGGCGCTCATGGCCTCCCTCCGGCGGTGGACGTACTGCTGGACGGATCGCTCTGCCCGGCCACGGTGGTGGTCTCGGGCCATGCCGGGTGCGGCACGTCAGTTCCCCTCTGCGAATTGGTCGAGGATGGCGCGGTACGTGGCCGCGAGCCTGCTCACGGTGGTCCGCTCGAACATGCTCGTGGCATAGCCGAAGGTGCAGACGAGCTGCTGACCGCCGTCATTGACCACCAGGCCGAGGTCGAATTTGGCAGCCGGGTCCGCCTCCGCGCCGAGTTCGGGTCCGTGGTGATCGTCCGTGCGCCGGAGAACCCGGTTCGGCGGCCGGTCCGCGGCCACCTCCCCGAAGGCGTTCACGTCGAACCAGACCTGGAAGAGCGGGTGGCGGCCGGGGTCGGGCGGCAGGTTCAGATGACCGACCAGCTGCTCGATCGGCAGTTCCTGGTGTTCCTGCGCTTCGAGCAGGCGAGCCGAGACCTTCCTGATCAGCGTCTCCACCTCGTCCTCGCGGTCGATGTCCAGGTCGAGCGCGAGCGAGTTGACGAAGTAGCCGATGAGGTCGCGCGTCTGCCAGTGGTTCCGATTGAACGCCGGAATGCCGACGACGAGGTCGTCACGGTTGGCGAACGCCTGGAGCAACAGGCAGTAGGCGGCGAGCAGCACGCTGAACAGGCCGACGCCCATCTCCCGCGCCAGCCGCCGCAGCGCCTGCGTGGTCTCCTCGTCCAGCTCGATGACGACCTGCCCGCCGCGGTAGTCCCACTTCTCGGGCCGCGGCCGGTCGGTGGGCAGCTCCAGCGGCGGCCTTCCTGCCAGGTGGCTCCGCCAGTAGGCCAGCAGCTCTTCGAGGCGGTCGCCCTTGAGCCGGCGGCGCTCCCAGACCGCGAAATCACGGTACTGGACCGTCAGTTCCGGCACGTCCGGCGTGGCCTGCGCGCCCGCTTCCAGCCGGCTGAAGCAGTGGTGGAACGCCGCCAGTTCCTGGAGCAGGAGATCGGCCGACCAGCCGTCGAAAGCGATGTGATGGACCAGAACGCTCACGAACACCCGTGATGCGCTGCCCTCGCCCTGCCGGAAGAAGGTGATCCGGAACGGCGCGTCCTCACCGAGGTCGAAATGGTGGGTGGCCTCCGCCCTGAAACCGGCGGCCAGATCGTCCTCGTCGGTGACGGCGACGTTCCGGATGACGAGCGGAACCTGGTGGTGGTCCAGTACGACCTGGTGGGGCTCGGCCCCCGAGGTCTTCCGGATGACCGTCCTGAGCACCTCGTGCCGTTCGTGGACGGCACGGAAGCCGCGTTCCAGCAGCTCCACGTCCACGCCCGGCAGGACCTCGTAGCGAAGATGGACGTTGTACGCGTCCGTCCCCTGCTCGTACTGGTCGATGAACCACAGCCGTTCCTGTGCGAACGAGAGCGGCTGCCGCGACTCGTCCGAGCGCGGGATCGACTCGATCGGCACGGGCTTGGCGGCCATGGTGGCGAGGCTCTCCACCAGACCGGCGACCGAGCGGTGCCGGAAGATCGAGGCGATGCTGATGTCGATGTCCCATGCGGCGGTCAGGCGGCCGGCCAGTTTGATCGACAGCAGGCTGTTTCCGCCCAGCCCGAAGAAGTCGTCGTGCACGCTGATCCTGTCGGGCGCCATGGCCAGGATGTCGGCCATGATGGTCCGGGCCTCCGCCTCCGCGTCGTTCCGGGGAGCGATGAACCCGCCGTCCCCGCAGAGCTCGGAGGCAAGAAGCGCCGCCGCGGCCGTCGGCTGCGCGGCCGGCACGTCCGGGTTCCGACGGGCACGGTGCTCGAACGCCCCGTGCCGGACGGCGCTGCCGTCGTACCGTCGCTGAGGGGAGCTCCGGTTCTCCACCACGTGGCGTTGCCGGGCCCCGTCCGGATACGTCAGGTTCGCGATCGAGAGCCGGCGCCGCGCCGGTTCGTCCCCGGCGAGGTCCGCGATCTGCCGCAGAAGGTGCACGTAGGTCTCGCCGAAACTCTCGACCGTCGCCCGGTCGAACAGACTCGTGGCGTAGTTGACATCGACTTCGAGCTCTTCGCCCGAGTCGTCGACGTAGGTACTGAGATCGAACTTCGCGACCTTGTACACGTCTCGGCTCTCCGCCGTCGTCCGCAGGATCCGGCTCTGCCGTACGCCCCGTCCCTGCGCGGGATGGCCGAAACTCTGCACGCTGAACAGCACTTGGAAGATCGGGTGGCGGCTCGTGTCCCTCGGGACGTCCAGCGCCGTCAGAAGCCGCTCGAAGGGCAGTTCCTGGTGCAGGAGCAGGTCCATGACCTCGCGCGAGGTCGCCTCGATGTGATCGGCGACCGTCGCTGTCGGGTCGATGCGCACCCGCAGGGGCAGGGTGTTGACGAAGAAGCCGACGAGGCTCTCCAGCTTGGGGTGGTCCCGGTTCGCGACCGGCACACCGACGACGATGTCGTCCTGGTCGCTGAAGGAGCGCAGGGCCAGGTGGTGGGCGCCCATCAGCAGGCTGAAGAGGCTGACGTGCAGCTCCTGCGCCAGCTTTCGGAGCCCGCGCGACACCTCAGCGTCGACGGTGAGGTAGATGTCGTCGCCTCGATAGTCGATGCTGTCCGGTCGCGGGTGGTCCGGAACGAGATCGAGGCCGGTGCGGTCGAGGAGCTTTCCCTCCCAGAACCGGATGAGTCCGTCGACCCGTTCGTCGGTGAGGTACTGCCGCTGCCAGGCGGCGAAGTCCTTGTAGCTCAGCTCCGGGGTGGGCAGCGGGCCGGTGGGAGCGGCCCCCGGCGGAACCTGTTCCAGCAGGGCGTAAGCCGACGTCAGGTCCTCCAGGAGCACATCGGTCGACCAGCCGTCGAACGCGATGTGGTGGATCACGAACGTCAGATAGCGGGCCGCGGGCCGCTCCACCTCGTAGAGCCGCACGTGCAGCGGGCCCTCGTCCACCAGGTCGAAGACCCGGTGCACGTCTCCTCTCAGCTCCTCGCGGAAGGCTTCGTGGCCGGGGACGCGCACGACGGAGGCCGGCGGCACATCGGCCATGTCCCGCACGAGCTGGTACCCGACGCCGTCCGGGGTCTCCTTGATGAGGGTCCTCAGGGTCTCGTGGCGTTCGACCACCACGCGCACGGCGGACAGCAGGGTGTCGCCGTCCACGTCGTCGGCCACGCCCAGGACGAGTGACACGTTGTAGGCATGGGTGCCGCGCTCGAACTTCTCGATGAACCAGAGACGCTCCTGCGCGAAGGACAGCAGCTGGTCCTCCGGCCGGTCGAACACCGCGGGCGTGACCTCGGCCGGCCGGGAGCGCCGGAGCTCAAGACCGGCCACGAATCTCCTGACCGTACGGTTCTTCAGGAGGTGCGCGACGGCCACCTGGAGGCCGAGTTCGCGGCGCAGCGCCGAGACGAGCTGGATGGACAGGATGCTGTTGCCGCCGAGTTCGAAGAAGTCGTCGTCGATGCCGACCTCGTCCGTGTGCAGCCCGAGCAGTCGGGCGATGGCCTGGCACAGATCGGCTTCGAGCCGCGAGCGGGGCGGTGCGGGCTCCCGCGCGGGGACGAAATCCGGCTCGGGCAGGGCCGCGCGGTCCACCTTGCCGCTGATGGTGCGCGGCAGTGCGTCGATGCGTATGCATGCGGCCGGCACCATGTGCGCGGGCAGCGTCCGCCGGAGGTGGCCGGTCAGCTCGTCGGCGTCCGGGGCGTGATCGGCGACGTAATAGCCGACGAGTACCGTGCGGCCGATGTCCCTGACGACGACAACGGCCTGCCGGATCCCGGGAAGACGGAGCAGGGCCGCCTCGATCTCGCCGAGCTCGATCCGGTGTCCGTAGATCTTGACCTGGGCGTCGTTGCGCCCGACGAACTCCAGCACTCCGTCCGGGAGGAGCCGCACGAGGTCGCCCGTGCGATAGAGCCTTGAGGGGGCACCTGCTCCCTCGGTGGCCGACGGCGCGGTCACGAACCGCTCGGAGGTGAGGTCGTCCTTGCGCAGGTAGCCACGGGCCAGTCCCCCGCCGCCGATGTGGAGTTCACCGATCGCGCCCACGGGCAGCGTCCGCCGGAATTCGTCCAGGACGTGGACGGTCTCACCGCCGAACGGCCTACCGAGGTTGACCGGCAGCCCGTCGCGCGGCTGCGCGTGCCCGTAGAACCAGGACGTGGACCAGATCGTCGTCTCCGTCGGACCGTAGACGTGGACGAGGTCCAGCGAGGCCGCCATCACCCGGTCGAGGAGTTCCGGGTCCATTTTCTCACCGCCCACGAGCAGCAGCGTGCCGTCGGTGTCCGTCAGACGGTCCAGCAGCACATCGCACACCGTGGGCGTCACCTGTACGAAGTCGTAGGGCGCGCAGTTCAGGGTGTCCGGGATCCCGACCGCGAGATCGACGGTGCCGCCGGTGCTCAGCGGCAGACCGTATTCGAGGCCGAAGATGTCGAATACGTGATTGGTGATGCTGCAGGTGCTGACCGTTTCCCTGTCCGCGAAGTACTGCGCGCCCGTCTGGGAGACGAGCAGGTCGAACGACCCGTGCTCGACCATGACTCCCTTGGGGTCACCTGTGGTGCCGGAGGTGTAGAGGATGTACATCAGGTCGTCGGCGGCGGCGCGCGCCACGGGGTCGGCGGGCTCCGAAGCCGCGAGCGCGGCGGCCGTCCCGGGGGAATCCGGTGCGAGAACCGACAGGGTCCGGTGCAGCTCGCCGAGGCCGGCCAGGCGGGCCGTGTCGCGGTGCGCGGTGAGGACCACCCTCGCCCTGGTGTCCTTCAGGACGTAGGCGATCCGCTCGTCCAGATAGCTCGGGTCCAGCAGCACGTACGCGCCACGTGCCTTGAGCACGGCGAGGATCGAGACCAGGAGGTCGATGCCCTTGTTCATGCAGACGACGACCGGCTCCTGTGGCTCCAGGCCGTGTGTCCGGACCAGCAGGTGCGCGAGCCGGTTGGCACGTTCGTTGAGGCACTGGTAGGTGAGACTCTCGCCCTCGCAGTTCACGGCGGTGTGCCGCGCCCGTAGTCCGGCCTGTGTCTCGAAGCGGTCGAGGAAGGTGCCCGCGACGGGGGGCTCCGCGACCGGCGGGCCGAGAAGGCCGGTGACCGCCGCGCGCTCTTCCTCGGTCAGCGGCTGGATCTCCCGCCAGGGCCGGCGGGCGTCCGCGACCACTGCGTCCAGCAGGTTGCCCAGGATCCGCAGCATCCCCTCGACGGGTTCCGCGTCGAACAGCTCGGCGGCGTACACCAGACGGATCCCGATGCTGTCGGGCGTGTCGGAGACGACCACGGAGAGCGGGTAGTCGAATTTCTCGTACTCGCCCTCCTTGCGCACCCGTAGCGCCCTCTGCCAGCCGCCGGGGCTGATCCTGGGCCAGTTCTCATAGATGAAGAGCGAGTCGAACAGCCGGTTGGAACCCTCGTGCAGCGCGGCCAGGTTCACCGTGCTCCGGGCGTTCAGCTCGTTGATGCGGCTCTGCACGTCGTGGAGGGTGTCCACGATCAGCTCATCCGGAGCACCGGCCGTCACCACCAGCGGCAGGGTGTTGATCAGCAGTCCGACCGTACGCTCGATGTCGTTGGCCGGGATATTCCGGCCGGAGACGACGACGCCGGTTGTCGTCTGCCGCGATCCGCCGTAGCAGGCCAGCACCTTGTGCCACAGGGTGAGGAAGAGCGCGTTCGATGTGATCCCCGCGCCCTGTGCCAGCCGGCGTACTTCGCCGAGCAGTTCCCCGGACACGGTGAGAGAGGTCTCGCGCCTGTCCTCGACCCGCCGGACCTCGTCGGTCCGCACACCGGCCGCCCGCGCCGCGGAGCTCAGCAGTCCCCGCAGATCCATCCGGTCCTCGTAGCCGGAGAGGTACTCACGCCAGTACCCGACGTGGTCCCGGTGGTGCTCCTGGAGGTATCGCTGTGCGGCCCCGTAGCCACGATCGGGGGTGGCGTCCACCGGGGTTCCGGCGAGCAGTGCCTGGTAGCTGTCGTGCACGAAGCCCAACAGGACGGTGATGCTCCAGCCGTCCAGGATCGCGTGGTGATGGCTGAACAGGCAGGTGTAGTGCCCGTCCCCGAGCCGCACCAGGTGGATCCGGAACAGCGAGCCGCCGTCGAGGCCGTAGGGCTCGGCCCGGTCCGCTTCCCGTATCCCACGCAGGGCTTCGGCCCGGCCGTCGGGGGACTCGTGGCTCAGATCGTGGGAGCGCCAGTCCACAACACCCTTCGCGTCGATGACCTGGACCAGTTCGTCCTGCCATCCGAAGCGCAGCCGCAGGCTCGGGTACTTGCGCTGTGCGCCCAGCCACGCCTCGTGCAGGAGCCGCGGATCGATCTCGGTGTCGTAGCTCCACACCATCTGGACGTTGTAGGCGTCGTCGGTCCCGTCCTGTGTGACGGCGTGGTAGATGAAGCCCTGTTGCAGGCTGTTGGCCAGGAAGACCCCGTCGATCTCGCGATCGGCCTGGAGCACGTCGAGGTACTCCGAGGAGATCACGTGGTTCACGTCGGACGGTGTGAGGTACGTCCGCCCCGCACCCGACAGCGCCTCGACGAGCCCGATCAGCGACTGCTCGAACCGGTCGGCGAAGTGGTCGCCCACCTCCTGCCCGAGCTTGTTGACGATGGAGAAGGTGAGCCGGCCGTCGACGACCCAGCCGTTGACCGTCATGATGTTGCCGTCGTGGTTGTCCGGGTGTACGGCGGCGCCCACGCGCTCGCGGGTGATCCGCCAGCGGGTCTCCGGGCTCGTCGCCTCGTCGTTGTCGAGCTGCCCGAGATAGTTGAAGTTGATACGCGGCAGCCGGCTGTCGTCGTACCCGTACAGAGCGCCGTATCCGACACCCTTCGCCGGGATCGCGCGCAGCGCCTCCTTGATGGCCCGCAGGTCGGCGAGGTGGTCCGGCCCCGCGCACAGCCGCACGGGGAACATCGTGGTGAACCAGCCGAGCGTGCGGGACACGTCCAGCTGCGGGCCGATCTCCTCGCGGCCGTGCCCCTCCAGGAGAATGTGGTGGGTCGCCTCGCCGGTGAGATCGCGAAGGGCGTGCGAGAACGCGGTGAGAAGAAGGTCGTTGATCTGGGTGCGGTAGGTGTGGTGGCTCTCCCGCAGCAGCCGACGACTGGTGTTCTGGTCCAGCGTCAGCTCCGACACCGTCCGCGTGTCCTCGCTGATCACAAGGCCACGCAGGACCTTGTCGCCCTTCCGGCCGATTCCCTCGACCGCCTGCTGCCAGTATTCCCGTTCGGCTGCCTGCCCGTCCGCGTACTGCTGGACGGCCGCGCTCCACTGCCCGTAGCCGCTGCCGAGCGGCAGCAGAGCACGGCCGTGGTAGAGCGCCTCCAGCTCCTCGGTGAGGACGCGCCAGCCCACGGCGTCGACGATCAGATGATGGCAGGCGACGAACACCCGGGCGCTGCCGTCCGGGAACCCGTCGATGTAGCCGACGCGGTAGACCGGGCCACTGCGCAGGTCGAAGTCGCTCTGCCACGCGGTGAGGAGCTCCTGGAGGTCTTCGTTCCCGGCGGCCGACGCCGTGACCAGGTCGGTGGGCCGGAAGCTGTCCGTGTAGTACTGCGTGGGCTCGCCGTCGGGTCCGTACCGGTATCTGAGGCGGAACGCGCCATGCCGATTCCCGAGCTCGTGCACGGCCTGTCGGAGCCGGTCGGGTGCCAGACGCGGGGTCGCCACGAGGAACGCCTGGTTCCAGTGGTCCGGACGCGCGAACTCCCGGTCGAAGAACCACTTCTGGATCGGCAGGAGCGGGATCTCGCCCTCCGGCGCCGACGGCTCGCTCACCACTTCGCCGTCGGTCCGGGCACCGTCGCCCAGCTCGCGTGCCAGCAGTGTGCAGAGGGACTCGACGGTGGTGTGACCGAGTACGTCGTTGACCCGGAGGTGGACACCGAACCTTCGGCGCAGCCGGCTGAGCAGCTGGATGGCGACGATGCTGTCACCGCCCAGTTTGAAGAAGTCGTCGGTGATCCCGACCGGTGCTCCGTCGCGGCCGAGCAGCTCGGACCAGATCCCGCAGACCTCACGTTCGAGGTCGGTACGCGGGCTCACCCGTGTCTCCCGCCTGAACTGCTCCGGTTCGGGCAGCGCGTTGCGATCCACCTTGCCGTGCGGAGTCAGCGGAAGGGCGTCGAGAAACACATACGCGGCAGGCACCATGTAGGGCGGCAGTATGCCCTTGAGGTACTGCGCCAGTTCCTGCTCCGAACAGCCGAACTCACCGGCCACCACGTGGGCGACCAGCGCACGCGACCTCTGTTCGTCCCCGACGGCGCAAGCGACGACGACTGCCTGCTCCACGTCACCGTGGGCCTGGATCGCATGCTCGATCTCACCGAGCTCTATACGGAATCCCCGGACCTTGACCTGGTCGTCATTGCGGCCGACGTACTCGAAGTCACCGCCGGGAAGCCGGCGTACGAGGTCGCCCGTCCGGTACAGCCGGTCACCGCGGCCGGTGGCGGCGGGGACGCCGTGATCTTCCTCCGCCGGGAGCGGGTTCTCATGGAACCGGTCGGCGGTGAGTTCCGGCTGGTTCAGATAGCCCCGGGCCACGCCGGCCCCACCGATGAACAACTCCCCCAGCTCGCCGACTCGCGCCGGCCGGCCGTCGGGCCGCAGAACGTGACCCTGGCAGTTGTCGTAGGGGCGGCCGATGTTCGGGACCTCGCCGGCCGGCAAGGGGTGGACCACTCCCGCGCATGTCCCCACGGTCGCCTCGGTCGGGCCGTACTCGTCGTACACCGTCAGGTCCTGCCCAGGCCGGGTACGGATCCTCTCCAGGACCGCCGGTTGCAGCTTCTCCCCGCCCAGGACGACGGTCCGGACCCGGGTCCTGTGCAGCCCGTCCGCGATCAGCGCGAAGTAGCCGGGTGTGAGTTTGACGAACGTGACGTCGTTGCTGGTCAGGAACTCCTTGTAGGCATCGACGTCCTGGACCGGCTGGTCGTGGACGGCGACCCGGCCGCCCAGCGCGAGACAGGCAAGGGTCGTTGTCACCGTCAGGTCGAAGCTGATGGGGGTCGAGTAGTCACAGGTGTCGGCGGCGGACAGACCCAGGTGTGCGCCGACGTTCCTGACGTAGTTGACGACTGATCGGTGCTCGACCATCACGCCCTTGGGCCGGCCGCTCGTGCCCGAGGTGAAAATGACGTACGCGAGTTGGTCCGCTGTGGCGGGTGCCCACTGCGCCGGCCCGTCCGACGGAAGCGGCGGCCGGGTGAGGAGCTCCTCGTCCACGGTGAGGACCTGGACATCGCCCGGGACGGTGGTCCGGACGACGTCCGCCAGACGCGCCTGGTGGATGCCGTCCGTCAGCACCACCGGGCAGGCGGTCTCCGTCATGAGAAGCGCGATCCGGTCGTTCGGGCTGTCCGGGGAGACCGGGACGTAGGCGCCGCCCGCCTTCAGGACCGCGAGCATGCTGACGAGGACGTACGGGCTGCGGTCCAGGCACAGCATCACCAAGGACTCAGGACCCACCGCATGCGCATGCCTCAGGACGCGGGCCAGTGCGTTCGCCCGGTCGTCGACCTCCTGATAGGTCAGTTCCACATCGCCGCAGCTCATGGCGACGGCCGCAGGCTGTTCCCTCACCTGCTCCTCGAAGAGGTGGTGCACCGTGGTCCCCGCGGTCCGGGCGGATTCATCGTACGAAGGGCACATGTACAGGTTTCCTCAACGGTGGGAGGGAACGGTCTGCGGGCGAGTCAGGAATCCAGCGCCGGGAAATACGACTTGCGATCGCCCGCACGTCGAATATCGACCGTGCAGCAGTGGAAGCTGCCACCGAAGTGATAGACGTTGGCGAATGGAATGGCGATCACCCGGAACCCGAGCGACTTGAAGAGCTCGATCATCGGCTTCTCCCGCTCCTCACAGATGATCGTCTCCTCGTTCACGTTGAAGACGTTCATGGAGATCCAGTTGCTGATCTCCGGGGTTCGGTAGAAGCTGCCCCGCACCGAAGGCTCCGCGGCGACCACCCGCCAGCCGTTCTCCTCGAAGAACGCGATCGTGTCGCCGACCGGAGGACGTTCCGGGTTGAACATGATCAGACCGGGACGCAGCGGCACCATCGTCGCGTCGATGTGCTGGGGGTGCGGGTCACGGAAACGGACCCGGTGGAGTCGGTATTCCGGCCCGAGATGCCTGGCAAGCCACTGTGCACCAAAATCATTGGTCACGATGTCCGGCTGGTAGAAGATGTCCTTCCCCATCCGGATGAAACTCGCGGCGTCGAAGGAGGGCTCCAGACCGGTCAGAGACGGGTGTTCGTCCGCGTCGAACGGGCCATCAGCGATCGAGAAATCCTGAACATACATCTCGTCAGCCATGCTCGGCTTGGGGGCCGCCGTCCACCTGGCACCCTGCCTGAAGTATTCCCGGACCAGTTTCCGGTAGGGCAGGTACTCGAAGAAGCGGCTCCGCATGGCCATGGGCGCCTCGATGATCTCGTCACCGACGACAAGCAGAACGTCCCGCGGGCACGCACTCGTGTTCTGGCTGCTCACCTGGAACGAGGGCGTCTTCACCTCGGTCATGAAGTCCACCGGAGTGGGCCGGCGCACCACGACGTTCTCGCTTTCGAGCACCTTGGCGAGATTGTCGAGTTGACCGGTTGCCGCCTCGATCTCCGCATCGCTGCGCCGGGCCGCCTTGAAATCCTGCTGTGCCGGGTTCGGGAAATATGGGCGCAGAGCGGGTTCGAACCCCATGCTCGCCGAATTCGCGACGCTTCCGACGATCACTTCTTCGAGCGGGTCCCATCCGTTGTACGAATTGACCACCGGCTGCGCGGAACATTCGGAGCTGTCAGCAGACACATTGGATCCCTTCGTTGATGTGCGCTGGACACTGAAAAAGATCTGAACCCTCGGTCGAGTCACCGGCCGGCCCCGGCGCATCAGCTCATGGCAACGACGGTCTTACGGTCTCCTTGATACGGGTTGCGGCCGTGTGCGAGCAGGAGGTTGTCCAGGATCATGATGTCTCCCCGACGCCAGGGGACAACCATCTTTTCCTTCTCGTACACGTCGCGAATATGTGTCAGCACCTCGGGTTCAATCGGATCGCCATTCCCGTAGAACGCGTTCCGAGGTACGTTCTCGATCCCCAGCTCACTGACGAGCGATCCCCGTTCGCTCTCCGCCAGGGCGGATATATGGAAGAGATGCGCCTGGTTGAACCAGACCATGTCTCCGGTTCGGGGGTGGCGCAGGAACGCCTGGCAGTGCTGACGGGTGCTCAGGACAGGCCCGTCGGACCGCCATTCGAATTCGATTCCGTGCGCCTCGCAGTAGGCTTCCACTTCCGCCCGGTCAGCTGTCTGGAATACTTCTTGCCAGCTCAGGTCGATGCCGTCGGTGAAGTTTCTGACGTAGCGGACACCCGTGCGTTCGAACTTCTCCCGCACCGCCGGGTCGATCCGCTGGTACACGCGGCGGCTGTCCGCAGTAGGGGTCTCTCCCCCCTGACCGGCGGCCACCGCACAGTAGAAATATATCCGGCTGGGCCACGAGTCCGTATAGGAGTTCTCGTTGTGCAGAGGTATAGACTTGTCCGCCGGATATTCCGTTGCGGTGTAGAGCTTGCCGCCCACCTTGGTCCGGGGAGTGGAGCGGTGAACGTATTCAAGAAGGTCTGGAGTAAACGTCCGGACCGCTCGGTTGAATTCAGAGACCGCATTCAATCCGAGGTCGCGCAGGATCACACCTCCACGCGTGACGACAAGATCGTCGATTGCGGATCGGTTTTCCTCAAGCCATTCGAACGGGTCCACGCCCGCCCTGGGCGGTCGCAGCAGTACAGGCCCGCGATCCCCTGGGGGATTCAGATCCTCTGAGGGCTTCATCTTCAATCCCCAAATCCACAGTCAGCACAGCGAAGACATCGATGTCACATATCGCGGGCGGAGAGCACGGCAAGCTCTGCCGATACTCCGGATTGGAATCGGGCTTCGCCGTTTCGAAGTGTCTGCGAAGACACCCGGCGTGCCCTTCGTGGAACGGTGAAGCGGACACGCCGACGGTAAGCGGTTGCCATCGGCCGAGTCAACGGCCCCGCCACCACATTGATCAATTATCCGATTTGAGAGCTTCGATGCCCGGATAGCAGCTGCGATCGCGTCTGAATTCTGGGCTCAATATGCGCTATAGCTGCATGGGACATCACTCTTGATCATGAAACAGCCAAAGGAGGCAAGTTACCCATATCGTGACAAATTTTTCTGCGGGGCAGCGCTGAACCCAAGTCGTTGACAGCGCTGTAGGTAACCGCTTACCTTACTGCCATTCGCCTCATGTATGCCTTGGGGATTCGGTGCCACCACCACCGCCAAGGGTCCGGTAAATCCTGATGGAACAGCGCATGCCGGCGGACGCGGTGCCTCGCACAATGCGTTCCCGGATTCTCGGTATCAAAGTCGCTTCGGGTCGAAGAGAACAGCGTGGCGCGGCGAACCGGAATACCGAACTGCTTGACTTCCACGGAAGCTCCTCAGCCGGGCGTCCCGACGAAGTGGGAGTTCGAGACCATCCCATCCGGAAACCAGGTCGCTATGCGACCAGAAGGGTGCGACTGATCAATGCTTATTTGTGGGGTAAAAGCATCGCATGATGGCGGGGTTGCGGTCATCGAAGACGGTCGCCTCCTTTTCAGCGTCGAAACCGAGAAGCTGAACAACGGAGAACGCTACAGCTCCCTCGGGGACGTTGGCCGAGTGGCCGAAATACTGGCCACCGAAGGGCTGTCGCCGGCCGATGTGGATCAGTTCGTCGTGGACGGGTGGTATGCGCAGAACGACGAGGGCGCTCCGGCGGTGGATCTCGGCGATGGCGATGGCGATGGCGATCGCAAGGTGCGGCTGCGAGTCGCCCCGTACGTCGAAGGGCCGGGCGATGGCGGTGTTCTGCAGCGCCACACCTTTGACGACCATGTCTTCGGCGATGCGCGAGGCTATGCCAGTTACACCCATGTGGCCAACCACCTCCTGGGGGCCTACTGCTCAAGCCCGTTCGCCGCACGGGGGGAGGACGCGTTCGTCCTGGTCTGGGACGGAAGGATCGTGCCTCGTCTGTACCGGGTGCAGGCGGCCACCCGAGAGGTTTCCCTGGTGTCGGCGCTGACGCCCGTCACGGGAAACAGCTTTGCGGATTTCAGCGCGCACTTCGGTCCGTTCCGGCGTGACACCAGTGGCATGTCGTCGGAACAGCAGATACGTCATCATCTCTCCATTGCCGGAAAGGCGATGGCATACGCCGCTCTGGGGAATGTCGAGGCTTCCGCCTTCGCGGTCATCGACAATATAACCGCAGGGTTCCCTGACATTACCACCGAGAACGCCGACGTACTGGGTTCGAAACTCGCCTCGAATCGCGATGAGTTGATGCCCGGCCTGTCCGACGCGGATATCATCGCCACGTATCAGGCGTATCTGGGTCGCAATCTTCTCCAGCGGCTCATCAGCGTGGTGGAACGACGATTTCCTGGCGGTGACTGGAATCTTGTACTGAGCGGTGGCTGCGCGCTCAATATCAAGTGGAACACCGCTGTTCGTAGCAGCGGTGTATTCCGGGAAGTATTTATACCGCCCTTCCCCAACGATGCAGGAGCAGCTATCGGTACGGCTGCCTGTGAAATGTTCCGGCGCGGACGTATCGACCTGGACTGGGAGGTCTTCAGCGGGCCGGCGGTCACCGTGGGCGAACTCCCTGCCGGGTGGCGGGCCGAACCATGCGATGAGCGGCAGCTGGCCGGCATCCTGCACGCGGAAGGTGAGCCGGTGGTGGTTCTTTCCGGGCGCGCGGAGCTGGGCCCGCGCGCGCTCGGCAATCGGAGCATCTTGGCGAACGCGACCGACCCCCGGATGAAGGACCGGCTCAATTCCATAAAGAACCGGGCCGACTATCGGCCCGTCGCACCCATTTGCCTGGAGGACCGCGCTCCCGAGGTATTCGAACCCGGCACACCCGATCCATACATGCTGTTCGAACACCGCCTCCGTCCGGAATGGGCCGAACGCGTTCCGGCTGTCATACATCTGGACGGTACGGCCCGGCTTCAGACCATCTCACCGGCATTGGACTCGGCCACCGCCCGCATTCTCGCTGCATATGCAGAGATAAGCGGGGTGCCGGTGCTCTGCAACACCAGTGCAAATCTGGAAGGGCGGGGCTTCTTCCCCGACGTCGAATCAGCGGCCCGATGGGGCGGAACTCGTTACATCTGGTCCGACGGTGTCCTGTACACCGGCCACGGCACCGGCGAATAGGAATCTTCGCCACAGGAGAGCGACTGGTTCGCTGCGCACTGTCCATGCGTGCGAGAAATGTTCATTCCACCCTGAAGCATTTGTGAGGATGCCTTGAAGATTTCCGAACTGAAGCTCTTGTCGAGCGAGGAGCAGAACCGGGTCGTTGCCCTGGGGAGGGGTGCTGAACACGAGGTTCCGTTCGAGCAGACGATCCCCGATGTGTTCCGGGCACGGGCAGCGGCCTCTCCCGGTGTCCCGGCGGTGGTGTTCGGTGAGGACCGGCTGACCTACCGGGAACTGGACGAATGGTCGGACAGGGTGGCTCATGGCCTGATGGAGGACCACGGGGTAGGACCGGAACGCCTTGTCGCCCTGTGCTTCAGCCCGAGTACGGAGATGACTGTCGCCATCATCGCGGTGTGGAAGGCCGGTGGCGCCTACGTCCCCCTCGATCCGGAGACACCGGACGAACGTGCGCGGTACATACTTGAGGACAGCGCCTCGTCCGTGGTCCTGTGCGGCGAGGACCACCGCGGACGAATGGAGCGGTTGGTATCGCCATCGGGCAGGACGGCGGTGAGAGCACTCGATGGTCCGTGGGATCGCCACCAGCAGGACAGCGGTCGTCCGATTCCCCGGTGCGCTGATCGCAGTGCTGCTGATTCCGCCTACGTCATCTACACCTCTGGAACGACCGGCACCCCCAAGGGTGTCGTGGTCGAGCAGCGTTCCGTGGTGAATCAGGTGTGTGTCGGCAGCACCCGCTACGGAATGACGGGCCAGGGCAGCGAGGTGGTGCTGCAACTCCTCAACTACGCGTTCGACGGCGGCGTGTACCCCATGATCCTCGCCCTGCTCACGGGAAACACGCTGCTGCTGGCACCCAACGAGCTGTGGACGCGGAGCGAACGGTTCACCGAGTACCTCGGGACGCACGGGGTCACGCACATCAACGCCACTCCGACCCTCTTCAAGCATGTCGGCCTCGGCGAAG
This sequence comes from Streptomyces sp. NPDC001890, assembly GCF_042891445.1. NCBI lineage: Bacteria > Bacillati > Actinomycetota > Actinomycetes > Kitasatosporales > Streptomycetaceae > Streptomyces > Streptomyces sp. NPDC001890. Next base: position 54,959 of record NZ_JBIATE010000032.1, read on the forward strand.
TGCCCAGCCTGAAGCGTCTGGTGGTCGGAGCCGAGGCGCTGGATGTTGCGTGCTTCCGCGAGATGACACGGGCGAACAAGGTGCCTGTCTTCAATGAGTACGGGCCGACGGAAGCCACCATCTCAACCGTCTCGCAGCGCGTGCGCGAACTCGATCTGGCGATCGGCCGCCCCCATGACAACGCACATGTGCTGGTGCTGGACGAAGCGTTGCGACCGGTCCCTGTCGGTGCCATCGGAGAGGTCTGCCTCGCCGGTCCGGGGCTGGCACGTGGCTATCTCAATCAGCCGGCGTTGACCTCGGAGAAGTTCGTCGCGAACCCGTTCCGGACCGATGCGGAGATCGCCGATCTCGCCCATGGGCCCCATGGGCGAAATCACCGCCTCTACCGGACCGGAGACCTGGCGCGTTGGCGCTCGGACGGAGTCCTGGACTACGTCGGCCGCAACGACTCCCAAATCAAGGTCAGAGGCTTCCGCGTCGAGCTGTCCGAGATCGAGGAAGTCATTCGCACGTATCCGGGCGTGCTGGACAGCGTGGTACTGCCCGGTGCCTTTGGTGATCGCCAGGCGGAGGGCGGCAGCGTCGACAGCATCATCGGCTACTACGTCGCCGAATCCCCCCTGGATGTCACGGAGTTGACTCTGCATGTGGGGATCAGGCTGCCTTCCTACATGGTGCCCCAGGTGCTGGTGCAGATCAGTGAGCTCCCCATGACGGTAAACGGAAAGCTGGACCTCCAGGCGCTGCGCGATCTCCAGCCCGATTCACGCGGCAACGCCCTTGCCCCGCGGACAGAGCTCGAAAAGCAGCTGCAGACCCTCGTTGCGGAGATCATCGATGCCGAGCCGGAGACCATCGGGATGGAGGACGATCTGTTCCACCTCGGACTCAACAGCATTCTGGTCATGAAGCTGATCGCTCGACTCGAACATGATCTGCAGATCGAAGTCAGCATCGCTTCGCTGTTCACCTACCCGACGATCAAGGAGCTCGTGGCGAGTCTCGATTCTTCCGATCGCTGAGGTTGGAACGACCACGGCCACGACCACGGCCACGGACGCAGCCACGACCACGACCACGACCACGACCACAGGATCAGGCGTCGCCCCTGAGCCGGTCCCGTTGGATCCGGTGTGCGAGGGTGCGGCGCACGGAGGCCGATGTGGTGGCGGAGGCGGAGGCCGATGTGGTGGCGGTCGACTTCGCGGGGATGTCGAGGCCGCGGCTGATCTTGTCGTACGCCTCCTGGTAGCTGCCGGGCATCGTCTCCCGGTGCCGTCTCAGGTCGTCCTCGACGAGGCGGCGCAGCTCGTCGACGTTCTCGGGAGTGAAGCGCTTCTTCCCACGGGCGATGGCGTTGACGTAGCGGGTGCAGCGGGCGGTGTCGCCGAGGGTCTCCGAGATCTCCTCGGCAAGGGCCCACAGGCGTCCTTCGAGCCATGGGACGTCGTGCTGGTCGAGGGAGAGCGCCATCGGGGGCGGCGGTTCGTCGTCCAGCCGGTATTTCGCCAACTGCTTGGACACGGCGGGCTGGCTCATGGCCGCGAGCCGGGCGATCCTGTCCTGCGTCCAGCCGAAGCCGATGAACAGCTTGATCATTTCGGCGCGCAGCTTCCGCATCTCCTCGCCCGCGCGGATGACCTCGTTCATCTCGGCGAGCATGCGCCCGGCCTGTTCCTCGGTCAGTGCCTCGGGGGCCCGGTGCGTGCTCTCTTCGCCTGCCATGTTTCGGTTATACACCTTGCCCCCGTCACCTCATAACCAGGTTGTACAACTTGGTTATGAGGTGGCATGGTCCTTGCCATGCCCACTTTCTGCGCACCTGACGGAACCCGGCTCGCCTACCACATACACGGAGACCAGGACAGCGGTCGTGGTACCGATCGCGACGGCGCCCCGGTCATCTGCATCCCCGGAGGTCCCGCGGACTCCCGTTACCTCGGCGACCTCGGCGGCCTGTCCGCGCACCGCCGGCTGATCGTCCTGGACCTGCGCGGCACCGGACGGTCCGCGATCCCCGACGACACCTCCTCCTACCGCTGCGACCGCCTCGTCGAAGACGTCGAAGCCCTGCGCACCCACCTCGGACTCCCCCGGATCGATCTGCTCGGCCACTCGGCCGGAGCGAACCTCGCGACGCAGTACGCGGCTCGCCACCCGAAGAACGTCGGCAGACTCGCCCTGATCGCCCCGGGCACCCGGGCCCTGGGAATCACGATCACCGGGGAGGCGCGACGTGAACTCGCGCGGCTTCGCCGGGACGAACCATGGTTCCCGACGGCGTACGCCGCCCTGGAGGCGGTCACCGCGGGAACCGGCAGTGACTGGGAGGCCATCAGCCCCTTCTTCTACGGCCGGTGGGACGCCGCGGCCCGGCGGCACCAGGCGGCGAGCCGGCCGGACAACGAGGAGGCCGTCGCCCTCTTCGCGGCCGAGGGAGCCTTCGCGCCGGACGCCACCCGTGCGGCGCTCACCGGCTTCGGGGCCCCCGTCCTGCTGCTCGCCGGAGAGTTCGACGTGAACAGCCCGCCCCGGTCGGTGGCCGAGGCGGGCGAGTCGTTCCGCGATGCCGAACTCGTGGTACAGCCGGGGGCAGGTCACTATCCCTGGCTCGACGACGCGGACCGGTTCACGGCAACCGTCGCGGCGTTCCTGAGCTGACGCCCGCACCCTTCCTGCCGGCTGCTCCTGTCCTGCGGCTGCTCCTGTCCCGCCGGCTACTCCTGCGCGAACCGCTCGAACGCTTCGTACAGGGCCGCGCTCATGGCGGCGCTGCCCTTGTGGCCCGAGTCCTCGATGACCACGAGTTCCGAGCCGGGCCAGGCCCGGGCGAGTTCCCAGGCCGTGTCGAGCGGTCCGCTGATGTCGAGGCGGCCGTGGAGCAGGAAGCCGGGGATGCCCGCCAGGCGTCCCGCGTCGCGGATCAACTGCCCCTCCTCCAGCCAGGCCCCGTGCGCGAAGTAGTGCGAGCAGATCCGTACGAACGCCAGCATGGCCTGGGGCGGCCTGCTGCCGTACGGGTTGGGCGAGCCGTTCGGCTCCGCGGACAGGACCGCGTCCTCCCAGGCACACCAGTCGGTCGCGGCCTTGGCCCGTACGTCCGGGTCGGGGCTGCCCATGAGGCGCGCGTACGCCCCGACGAGGTCGCCGCCCCGGTCGGCCTCGGGGACACCGTTGCGGAATCGCTCCCACGCATCCGGGAAGAACCGGCCGGCGCCCCGGTAGAGCCAGTCGATCTCGGAGCGGCGGGTGCTGGTGACAGCGGCGAGGACGATCTCCGACACCCGCTCCGGGTGCCGTTCGGCGTACGCGAGACTGAGCGTGGACCCCCAGGAGCTGCCGTACAGCAACCACCTTTCGACACCGAGGTGTTCGCGCAGTTGCTCCATGTCGGCGATCAGATGCTCGGTGGTATTGAGCTTCATGTCGGTGGTGGGTTCGGCGGCATGGGGTGTGCTCCGGCCGCAGCCGCGCTGGTCGAACAGGATGATCCGGTAGCGCTCCGGGTCGAAGGACCTGCGTGGGCCCGTCGAGCAGCCCGAACCGGGGCCGCCGTGGACGACGAGGGCGGGCTTCCCGTCGGGGTTTCCGCAGGTCTCCCAGTAGATGAGGTTTCCGTCGCCGGTGTCGAGCATCCCGTGGTCGTAGGGATCGATCGGCGGATAGGGGGCTGTCATGTCCGGTTCTCCTCCATCGAATTCGTCGAGTTCATCGAGTTCGTCGAAGACACAAGCCGAACACCATACGCACAAGCCGGTGACGTCACCTGTTTGACAGGTGACGAGGTCGGTGCGACGCTGATATCAGCCCAGCGCCAACGGCGCGATCCGCAACCGATGAACCGAGCGGAGTCCGGCCATGCAGACCACCAATGCCGCGAACACGATGGACAGTGCCGCAGCGGCCCGGCACGAGCGGTTCGGCAAGCTGCCCGAGCGCGTCCCCTACCAGGACATGGTCGAGGTGAAGCCCGCCTCGCCGAAGGAGTCCGCGAGGGATGCGTACGACCCGGAGGGCTCGTGGATGTCCTTCTCCTGCCTGGCCGCCGACCTCGGCCTGTAGCCGACCGTCCGGTCGTCGTCCAGCCGCCGTGCGGTCTTCGTGCGGTCTTCGTGCGGTCGTCGTGCGGCAAGAAATTGCGAGGGGTCGCCGAGGAGCTGCTGCTAAGCTCGCGAAAGCGTTGATCACGTATCGAATCGAGGAGACCAGACATGGTGGGTGACGACGACATCTCGGGGTGAGACCCCGTTCTGTCAGGCCACCGGCCGATGCCCAGGAGCATCGCCGTCGTGGCCGTTCAGTCGTCCCCTTCTTCCATGTCCCGGGCAGTGGTCCGTGCCTGCCCGTATCCCATTCGAGGTCTCTCCATGTCCGACGCCGCCATCATCTGCTCGAACCTGTCCTTCGCCTGGCCCGACGACACCCCGGTCTTCGACGACCTCTCCTTCTCCATCGGCAGCGGCCGGACGGGCCTGGTCGCGCCCAACGGCTCCGGCAAGAGCACCCTTCTCAAGCTGATCGCCGGCGAGCTGCGGCCCGGCACCGGGTCCGTGTCCGTCGGTGGCACTCTCGGCTATCTCCCGCAGAGCCTCCCCCTGACCGGTGATCTCACGGTGGCCGAGGTCCTGGGCGTCGCCGAGGTGATCCGGGCCCTGGACGCCGTGGAGTCCGGGGACGTGGGCGAGGAACACTTCACGGTCATCGGCGACGACTGGGACATCGAGGAACGCACCCGGGCCCAGCTGGACCGGCTCGGCCTCGCCGATCTCGCCCTCGACCGGAGCCTGAGCACACTCAGCGGCGGCCAGGTCGTCTCGCTCGGCCTGGCGGCCCAGCTGCTGAAGCGGCCCGACGTACTGCTGCTCGACGAGCCGACCAACAACCTCGATCTCGACGCCCGGCACAAGCTCTACGACGTGCTGGAGGACTGGAACGGCTGCCTGCTGCTGGTCAGCCACGACCGGGCGCTGCTCGACCGCATGGAGCGCATCGCCGAACTCGAACGCGGCGAACTGCGTTTCCACGGTGGCAACTTCACCGAGTACGAAGAGGCCGTGCGGGCCGAGCAGGAGGTCGCCGAGAAGAACATCCGCAACGCCGAACAGGAGCTGAAGCGGGAGAAGCGGGAGATGCAGCAGGCCCGCGAACGCGCCGAGCGCCGAGCGAGCAATGCCGCCCGCAACCTCAAGAGCGCGGGCCTGCCGCGCATCTTCGCCGGAAACATGAAGCGCGGCGCCCAGGAGTCCGCGGGCCGGTCGGGCCAGCTGCACTCGTCCCGGGTGACCGAGGCGAAGGCCCGGCTGGACGAGGCGGGGCGCGCCCTGCGCGACGAGCAGCGCATCACGCTGGACCTGCCGGACACCGATGTGCCCGCCGGACGCACACTCGTCCTCGGCGAGCAGATGCAGGTACGCCACGACGGGCGCGCCCTGTTCGCCGAAGCGGGCGTCGACCTGACGGTCCGAGGCCCCGAACGCATCGCGCTGACCGGTCCCAACGGCTCCGGCAAGACCACGCTGCTGCGGCTGCTCAACGGCGAACTGGGGCTGGACAGCGGGCAGATCAAGCGGGCCGACGGCCGGATCGCCTACCTGTCGCAGCGGCTGGACCTGCTGGAACTCGACCGAACGGTCGCCGAGAACTTCGCCACGTTCGCACCGCACCGGACGGAGGCGGAGCGGATGAATCTGCTCGCCCGCTTCCTCTTCCGGGGCCCCCGGGCCCATCTCCCGGTCGGGGTGCTGTCCGGCGGCGAGCGGCTGCGCGCCACGCTGGCCTGCGTACTGTGCGCCGAACCTGCTCCGCACCTGCTGCTCCTGGACGAGCCGACGAACAACCTCGATCTGGTGAGCGCCGGCCAGCTGGAGGGCGCGCTGGGCTCGTACCGGGGAGCGTTCGTGGTGGTCAGCCACGACGAGCGTTTCCTCACCCGGATCGGCGTGGACCGGTGGCTGAGGCTGGCCGGCGGAGAGCTGACGGAGACCGGAGCGCCGGTGGCAGGAGCTCCTGGGACGGGAACTCCGGTGACAGGAGTTCCGGGGACGGGAGCTCCGGGGACGGGAGCTCCGGGGCTGTGAACCGCTGATGTGCTGACCGGGCCCGCGCCCGAGGTGGGTCACCCACCCGGCGGGCCGAACACCGATCGCATCAGGTGGAACACCATGTCCCGACCAGCCCTGCTCGCCCACGACGTCGTCCGCACCCTGGGGGCCCGGCGAGTCCTCGACGGCGTCTCCCTCACCGCCTCCCCCGGCCACCGCATCGGGCTGATCGGGGAGAACGGCGTCGGCAAGTCGACGCTGCTGCGGCTGCTCGCCGGAGTGGACGAACCCGACGCCGGGAGCGTCACACGCCCCGCCGACCTGGGCTTCCTCCACCAGGAGCTGCCGTTCGACGACGCGTCGACGATCGCCGACGTGCTGGACGAGGCCCTGCGCGAGGCCCGCGACGACCTGGCCGAGCTCGAACGTCTCACCGAGCGGCTCGCCCACGTACCGCAGGACTCCCCCGGCTACGCCGAGCTGCTCGACGCGTACGGCCGGCAGCTCGAACAGGCCCAGGAGCGAGAGGTCTGGGACGCCGACCGGCGAGCCGCGATCGTGCTCGACGGGCTCGGCCTCGGCGCGTTCCGGCACGACCGGGTGCTCGGCTCCCTCTCCGGCGGGCAGCGCGGTCGGCTGGCGCTGGCCGCACTGCTGGTCAGGCGCCCTTCGGCCCTGCTGCTGGACGAGCCGACCAACCATCTCGACGACGGCGCCGCCGCGTTCCTGGAGGAGCAGGTGCGCGGTCTGCCCGGGGTCGTCGTGGTGGCCAGCCACGACCGGGCCTTCCTCGACGCCGTCTGCACGGATCTGGTCGATCTCGACCCGGCCATGGACGGCCCGGTCCGCTACGGCGGCAACTACAGCACCTATCTGGCCGAGAAGCGTGCCGAGCGGGAACGCTGGGAACGGCGGTACGCCGAGGAGCAGGAGGAACTGGCGGCGCTGCGCCACTCGGCCGGGGTCACCGCGCGCCTCGTGGCACCGGACCGGGAGCGGCCCGACAACGAGAAGATGGGCTACGGCCATCGCGCCGGACGGGTACAGAGCCAGGTCTCCCGGCGGGTGCGCAACGCCACCCGCCGGCTGGACGGGCTGGAGCGTCGGCAGACCGGTGAGCCGCCGCAGCCGCTGCGTTTCCACGGCACCGCACTCGCCGTCGCCGCACCACCCGTCGCCGCATCCGCCGTCGCCGCGCTCGGCGCCACATCGCTCGATGAGGTGTCGGCGGACGGCACCCTCGTCTCGCTGCGCGACGTACGGGTGCCGGACCGGCTCGTCGTCCCGCGGCTGGACGTGTCGGCGACCGAACGCCTCCTCGTCACGGGAGGCAACGGCGCGGGGAAGTCGACGCTGCTGTCCGTGCTCGCCGGGCGTCTCGCGGCCGAGGGCGAGGTGAGACGGCGGCAGGGGCTGGCGGTGGGACTGCTGGCCCAGGACACCGTGTTCGGCCGCCCCGACCTGACCGGGCGTGAGACGTACGAGCGCTCGCTCGGCGCCGAGCGGGCGGAGAAGGTCCCGCTGCGCTCGCTGGGCCTGCTGCACGAGGCGGATCTGGACAAGCCGGTCGGTCAGTTGTCGGTCGGTCAGCGCCGCCGGCTCGCGCTGGCGCTCCTGGTGGCGCGTCCGCCGGAGCTGTTGCTGCTCGACGAGCCGACGAACCACTTGTCCCCGCGGTTGTGCGACGAACTGGAGGCCGCCCTGGGTACTGGCCCCGGAGCGATCGTCCTGGCCAGCCACGATCGTTGGCTGCGCAGACGCTGGCAGGGCCGCGAGATCCGGCTGAGCGTCGGCGGTCCGGCGGGGGGCGAGCCTTGCTGAGGCTTTCGTCACCTGCCAGAATGGTGATGTGAATCTGGATCATGTCTTCGTGTGCGGAAACCCGGCACTCGACTTCGCCGCGACACTCCGGGCCCGGCGCTCGGTGCGGTTCGAGATGTTCGTGACGCCGGAGCGGCTGCGGGCGTGGTACCTGGAATCCGGCATCGTCGACGCGATTTCCCCGGGCGACCGGACCGACATCGACCAGGCCGATGTCGATCGGGCGAAGTCCGTACGGGAAGCCGTCTATCAGCTGGTCACGGCCCGCCGCCTCGGTGAGGAGTACTCCGAGGCGGCGCTGGACGTGCTGAACGGTGCGGCGCGCAAACCGCCCGCCGCACCGCAGCTCACCGCCTCGGGACGCTGGACGGAAGCGACGCCGGACGAAGCCCTGTCCACCGTGGCACGCCTTGCGATCGAGCTCCTGAACGGGCCGGACGTACCCCTGCTCAAGGAGTGCGGCAATCCCGAGTGCACCCGCATCTACATCGACCGCTCCCGGGGCATGCGGCGGCAGTGGTGCGGCATGGAGTCCTGCGGCAACAAAATCAAGGCAGCCGCCTACCGGGCGCGCAAGAAGAGCGCGCACACCGCGGTGGCGCAGTAGCGTGCGCGCCCGGTTCCTCCGTGCTCAGGCGGGGAGGATGGCGTGCGCCTCACGAGGCTCCCAGGGCTCCCAGGGCTCCGAGGGCTCCGGGGGCTGGGCAATCGGGAGCACCCTGGGCTCGGCCAGTCGCTGGTAGTCGGCCGTGGCCAGGGCCACCGAGCGGTCGAGGCGGGCGGCGTTGAAGTAGATCTCGTCGTGGGCCAGGAGGTCAGGGTCGGCGAGCAGTTCGAGCTCCTGATGGAAGGCGAACGGGATGATGGTCCCGCTCACGCTGCCGGCCAGTTGCTCGGCGACATCGCGGGCGGCGAACGACGCCTCGGTGCCGTCGTACAGATCGCGCAGGCCGTCGAGGTCGACCCTGCGGTCGCCGGGAATCACGGCCAGCACGTAGCGGCGCGCCTTCCGGCCCAAAGCCACCCGTACGACCAGGCACTTGGCCGCCTGGGCCAGGGGATGGCGGCGGAGCACACTGGCCGGGGCGGTGCGGCCCTCGGGGGCGTGGTCGACGAGGCGGTAGCGGGCGTCGTTCTCGCCCAGCAGGCCGATCAGCCTCTGGTAGGTCGTGGTGGTCATGGCCACTGAGTGTCTGAGTGCGCGCTCAGCTCGCGGTGGTGACCAACTCGGGACGTCGGCTCACCGCTATCCGGACGCTCCTGATACCGCACAACGCACCCTCTCTCTCCTCGTCGGCTCTCTCCTTCTTGGCTCTCCATCTTCTTGGCCCCCTCCTTCGTGGCTCTATATCTGCTTGGCTCCCTCCTTCTTGGCTCCCTCCTTCGGGTCTCGAACGCTGCTCCAGCGATTCCTGAGACCGTGCCGTGGTCATTGGGTCCAGGTACCACGGGAGGCAGTTCATGTCCGCGTCTGTGTCCGAGTCCCCGCTGGAGGTGGCGGCGGCCGTCCCGACGGAACCCGGCCGGCGCGCCAGACCCGGGCTCGCGCTCGCTGTCATCGCCGGCTGCAACGCGATGATCCAGCTCGACGACCCCATCATGAACATCGCGCTGCCGGGGATCCGGGCGGATCTGGGACTTTCGGCGCTCGCCGCGTCCTGGGTGATCGGCGCCTATCTGCTGGCTTTCGGCGGGCTGTTGCTGCTCGGCGGACGGGCCGGAGACATTCTGGGGCGGCGCCGGATGTTCGTCGCGGGCGTGGGGCTGTTCACGGCCGCGGCCGCCGCACGGGCCGCGGTCACCGGTGGCGAGCTGCTCATCGCGGTACGCGCGGTGGAGGGCGCCGGGGCCGCGTTCGCCGCGGCCAACGGGTTCGTACTGATGCTCGCCACCTTCCCCGAAGGCCCCGCCCGCAAGCGGGCGATCGCCCTCTGCACGGCGGTCGGTGCGTCCTCCACGGCCGGTGGCCTGCTGCTGGCGGGGGCGTTGGGCTCGGTCGGCTCCTGGCGCTGGCTGGTGCTGTTGAACGTGCCGGTGGGGCTGGCGATCGTCCTGCTCGCACCGCGCGTCATCGAGGAGACGGCGCGGGTCCGCGGGCGCTTCGACCTGCGCGGCACGCTGCTCTCCGCGACCGGCGTCGGTGCGGTGGTGTACGGCCTGTCGCAGGCCGGCGAACATCCGTGGAGCTCCGCGCGGGTGGCGGGGCCGCTGTTGGCCGGGCTGGCGCTGCTGTCTCTGTTCATCGGCTCGCAGCGGCGTACGGATCAGCCCATCGTGCGGCTCGCGCTGTTCAAGGACCGTGACCGGGCACTGGCGTTCGGCAGCATGCTGGTGCTGCCCGGGGCGCTGATCGGCGCGTACTTCTTCCTCAGCCAGTTCTTCCAGCAGCACCACGGCTGGTCGGCGCTCGCGGCCGCGTTCGCACTGCTGCCGGTACCGCTGGCGATGGCTGCCACCGCGGCGGTGGCCCCGCGCATCGAACGAAGCCTGGGGCCGAAGCTGATGATGGCCATCGGTGCCACCGCGCTCGCCGTCGAGAACCTGTGGCTGTCGCACCTGCGGGACGGGGATCCGTATCTCACGGGGGTGCTGCCCTCGCTGGTCCTGCTCGGCGCCGGCATGACGTTCTGTGTGGTTCCGGCGACCGTGCTTGCCACCTCCCGGCTGCGGCCCCACGAGCTCGGTTCGGCGGGCAGCGTCCTCAACGCGTTCCAGGCGATCGGCGGTTCGCTGTGCATCGCGCTGCTGGTCACCACGTCGGCGGGGTACGCCGACTTCGCCGACACCATGTCCGCCGGGTTCACCACCGGCTCCGGGTTCGCGGCAACGGGGCTCCTGATTGCCCTGGCCCTGCGCCCCGGCCCCACGGCCGCCGCACGCCGGTCCTGGGTCTCACGCCTGTCCCGGTGACACCCGATGACGCCTGGCGACATCCAGTGACACTTGGTGACGCCTGGTGATGCGCAGCTGACGGCGAGGGGACGGCGACGAAGCGGCGACTGACGGCTGGGCGGATACTGCTGCGCCTCGCCGGCTGCGCTTCGCGCGCGCCGGCGAGGCGCGGTGCCGGGTGCCCGACGCCGTCCCGGACGGGGGATGACCTGGACGGCGTGGGGGTCCGGACGACCCCCGCTCCGGCGGTGGCCGGAGGGGAGCGGCTGGGGTGGGGCGGCGGTGCTGCCCCGGTGGGCGGCGGTTGTGCCCGCCCGGTCGCCCTTCCCGCTGCTGCGGGCCGGGCGGACAGGGTTGCGGACAGGGTTGTCGGGACCGCTGTCTCAGCGTGTGGCGTGGCTGAGTACGGGCAGCACGGCGCGTTCCTCCGGGCGCAGTGGCGGCTCGGTCAGCGCCGGGACCTCGAATCCGCGGCGCAGCGCGGCGAGCAGCCACGGGGTCTGGATCTCGGCGACGGTGGTGGAGAGGGTCATCAGACCGACGGCGGCGCGGCTGACCTCACGGTTACGGGTCGCCACACTGCTCATCACGTCCGAATCGCGGCGCCGGGAACCGTCGTCGTCGGTGAGCCGCGGGTCGCGGCTGTCGACCTCGACGTCGGGGTAGTTCACATCGCCGGACGTGGCCAGCATCCAGGCGTCGTCGACCGCCTTGGCGACGGCGCGCTGAACGGCACGGCCGAGGCCGGGATCCAGGTCGCGCAGCTGTATCTGCTTCTCGAAGGCCGCGACGCTGCGAGCGGCGGCGCTCATGCCGTGCCCGTAGACCGGGTTGAAGGCCGTTGCCGCGTCACCGAGTACCACAAGTCCCGCGGGCCAGGCCGGGAGACGGTCGTAGTGCAGGCGCCGGTTGATGGTGGAGCGGGATCGCTGCACGCCGGTGAGCGGTTCCAGGCCCGCGATCAGGTCCCCGATCAGGGGGTGCCGGACGCTTTCCCGTGCGTACGCCATGAACCCGGCCTCGTCCGCGGGCGGTTCACCGCCCCGGGTACCCGAGAGCGTGACGATCCAGCGGTCGTCCTCGATGGGCATCAGCACGGCGTTGCGGCCGGGCCCGCCCTGGTGCGAGTCGGCGAGCACGCTGACGAGCGGGAACGTGCCGCCGGCGGTCTCGGGGGCGCGGAAGATCCGGGTCGCGTAGACCATGCCGGTGTCGACGGACTCCTCCTGCGGAGCCGCGATGCCCAGGCCGCCCAGCCATCGCTTCATGGCGGAGCCGCGGCCAGTGGTGTCGACGACGATGTCGGCCTCCAGCACCCGTTCCTCGTCGGAGGCACTGTCGCGGACCCGGACTCCGGTGACCCGTTCGGCGGTGCCGGTCAGTCCGAGTGCCTCGGTCCGGTCGAGGACCGAGATACGGGGGTTGCGCAGCGCCTGATCGCGCACGGTCCAGTCGAGCAGCGCGCGGCTGCAGGCGATGGTGAACTCGGTCTCCGGAAAGCGGTGCTGCCATCCGAAGGCGGTGTACGAAACGAGACCGTTCGGAATTCCGATACGGTGCGCGCCGGCCTCGATCAGGCGGTCGGTCGTCCCCGGGATGAGCGACTCCATGATTCGGGCGCCGCCGGACCACAGAATGTGGCAGTGGCGGGCCTGTGGAACGCCCTTGCGGAGCTCTGGTCCGTGCGGGTATTCATCCCGGTCGATGACTGTCACGTCGTCGACATACCGGACCAGCATCGAAGAGGTGAGTGCGCCGGCGAAACCACCGCCCAACACCACGGCACGTCGATTTCCAGTCATCGGTCACCCGGTCCTTTCCCGCTGTGTGGAATCGCCAACTACCGTACGGTGAATCGCGGCGCGATGATCCGTTCACCCCGTACCCCTCCAAGGACAGGGGTGTCTAGGGGTATGTGTAGGGGTAACCGGGATAATTTCCGGGGCGTACAGGGAAATCGCAGATCACCATGGCAGCTGCCGGTCACAAGATGTTTTCTGTAGGACTGAAATCCCTACATCTCTGGCTACCGAATGACTGGTCATCCTCATTAGAGTTCCGCCCATGACGACAACACACAGGGCGACACCGGTGGTTGGATTCACCGGCGCTGTCAAGGAGTTCGGCGCGGTGCGCGCCGTCGACGGACTCGATCTCACCATCGGACCAGGCGAGAGAGTCGCCCTGCTCGGTCGCAACGGCGCGGGCAAGTCGACGGCCATCAGCCTGCTGCTGGGTCTGGACGACCCGACCTCCGGCACGGTGGAACTGTTCGGGCAGGCCCCGAGCCATGCGGTGGGCGACGGCCGGGTCGGCGCGATGCTGCAGGATTCCAAGCCGGTTTCCCGGGTGACGGTGCGTGAGCTGGTGTCCTTCGTGACCCGTACGTATCCGAACCCGATGGCAGTCGACGAGGCGCTTGGGCTGGCGGGCCTGACCGAGCTGGCCGGGCGGCGCGCGGACAAGCTCTCCGGGGGCCAGGCCCAGCGGGTCAGCTTCGCCATCGCGCTGGCCGGGGACCCCGATCTGCTGGTGCTGGACGAGCCGACGGCGGCGCTCGACGTGGAGGCCCGTCGGCTGTTCTGGCAGTCGATGCGCGCGTTCACCGACCGTGGCAAGACGGTGCTCTTCTCCACGCACTATCTGGAAGAGGCGGACCAGAACGCCGACCGGATCGTCGTCATCGACCGCGGCCAGCTGATCGCCGACGGCAGCAGCGCCGACATCAAGCACACGGTGGGGTCCAGCATGGTCTCCTTCACCGTGCCGGACGGGCCGATGCCGGACAGCCTGGCCGCGCTGCCGGGTGTGCTGTCGGTCGAGGTCGTCGACGGCCGGGTGCGGCTGCGTACGTCGGACTCGGACGCCACGGTGAGCGCCCTGCCGGGCGTGGTGACGCCGCGGGGTCTCGAAGTCGCCCCGGCGGGCCTGGAGGACGCGTTCCTGGCCCTGACGGCGCACCACTCGGGTCGTGACGGGGGCCGTCCGTTCGTCCCCTCCGCCTCGTCCGATTCCGCTGTCCAGACCCCGAAGGCAGGCGCGTGATGGCCAGTTCGATCGCCCTCGTTTCCAACTACGTAAATCTTGAGCTGCGTCGTACGTTCCGTGACACCGGCTTCGTCATCTTCGGCATCGGCACCCCGGTGCTGATGTACATCATGTTCACCAATGTCGGCGGCGGCTCCGGCGGAACGGACGAATGGGCCGTGACCGCGATGGTGGGTCTGGCGGCGTACGGTGCGCTGAGCGCCGGGCTCAGCTCGGGCACGGCGGTCGCCGAGGACAAGGCCGTGGGGTGGCTGCGGCAGCTGCGGATCACGCCGCTGTCTCCGGCGCAGGTGGTCTTCGGGCGTGCGGTGACCGGCTCGCTGATGGTGCTGCCGGCGATCGTGGTGGTGCTGCTCACGGCCATGATCGTCAATGGTGTGCGGCTGGACGCCTGGCAGTGGCTGGTGCTGACACTGCTGCTGTGGGTCGGCTCGCTGCCGTTCACCATGCTCGGGATCGCCAACGGCTACCAGCTCTCGTCCCAGACCACGAACGTCACGAACATCGTCTGCAACCTGGCGCTCGCACTGGTCGGCGGGCTGTGGTTCCCCATCAGTGAGTTCCCGGGCTGGATGGCTTCGGTGGCCAAGTGGACGCCGGGATACCGCTTCGGTGAACTGGGCTGGAACACGACGGACGGCGAGGCGCCGAGCATGACGGGCATCGTGGTGCTGGTGGTCTGGCTGCTGGTCTTCGGCGCGTACGCGGCCTTCGCCTACCGCCGTTCCGGCCGTAAGGCGTAGGGGCTCGTACCCCCTGTACGACACATGGCTGTGGGCGGCACCCGGTTCGGGTGCCGCCCACAGCCATGTGTCGTACAGGGGTGCGATGCGGGTCAGTCGACGGCGCGGCGGGTGAAGCCGCGGATACCGACCACCGAGGCCACCACGATCGCGGCCGCGAGGACGCCGAGGTCGATGCCGAGCGGCACGGAGTCCACCTTGTCGAGGAGGACCGCGCGCAGACCCTCGTTGATGTACGTGATCGGGTTGATGCCCACGACCACCTGGAACCACTTCAGCCCATGCAGGCTGAGCAGCGAGTACTGTGCGGCCGCCGTGAACATCAGCGGCGTCAGGGCGAGACCGAAGACCACACCGACGCGACGGGCCGGGACGACGGTGCCCAGGACGAGGCCGAGGGCGCCGCCGAGGAGCGAACCGAGCACGAGAACGGCCAGGATCGGCGGCAGGGCGGCGGCCGGCCACCAGGACACGCCCAGCACGAGGATGCCCACGGGGATCATGAGGGCGGCGGCGATGAAGCCGCGGATGCCGCCGAAGACGATCTTCTCCAGGGCCACCAGCCGGATGCCCACCGGGGCCATCAGCCGGTCCTCGATCTCCTTCGAGTACGAGAAGTCCATGACCAGGGGCAGTGCGGTGGCCTGGAGGGCGCTGATGAAGGCGGTCAGGCCCACGATGCCGGGCAGGAGCAGCGGAACGTAGGAGCTGTCGACGTAGTCCATGTCGGCGAGGACCTTGCCGAAGATGAACAGGATGAAGAGCGGCTGGAGCAGCGCCTCCGCGAGGAACAGCCAGGGCTGGCGGGCGGTGACCAGGATGTCGCGCCACAGGATGGACCCGAGGATGCGGCTCTGCGACACCTTCCGCGGCCCGGTGGATGCAGAGGGCGCGATCGGCGCAGTCGGCGCGGTGGGCTCGGTGGGCTCGGTGGGCTCGGTGGCCACCGTCGCGTCTGCGGCTGTATCTGCGCCTACGCCTGTGTCTGTGCCTGCGGCCGTGGCGGGCGTGGATGTTGTGACAGTCACCGAAGTCCCCTACCAGTCATGTGAATGAAGACGTCCTCAAGGCTTGCCTCGCGGACGGTCAGGTCTCTGACCTCGCAGTTCAGCTCGCCGAGCACCTTGAACACGCCGGGCAGCACGTCACCGGCACCGGACTCGACGCTGATCACGAAGCGGTCCTCCTCCGGCTCCGGGGCCGGCATGCCCGGGAAGGGGGGCGCAGCGGGTCCGCCGCCCGTCACGAACTCGGCGGCCGCGACCCACGGCACGGCGGTGAGCGCCTCGGTGACGGACTCCGGGGTCTCGTCCAGAAGGTTCAGCTTGAGGGTGAGCACCGTGCCGCCCGGCAGCGAGCGGATCAGGCCGTCGGGCGTGTCGACGGTCAGGAGCTTGCCGTGGTCGACGATGCCGATGCGGTCGCAGACCTTGGCCGCCTCGTCCATGTCGTGCGTGGTGATCACGACGGTCACGCCCTGCTTTCCCAGCTCCTCGACGAGGTCGTGCACGAAGAGCCGTGCCTGCGGGTCCAGGCCGGTGGCCGGCTCGTCCAGGAACATCACGCTCGGGTCGTGCATCAGGGCGCGGGCGATCATCACGCGCTGCGCCTGGCCGCCGGACATCTGGTCCACCAGCGAGTCGGCCTTCTCGGTGAGCTGCATCCGTTCCAGCAGCTCGTCGGCGCGGCGGCGCCGCTCGGAGCGGCTCAGGCCGTGGTACGCGGCGTGGAACGTGAGGTTCTGCCTGACCGTCAGCGAACGGTCCAGGTTGTTGTGCTGCGGGACGACCGCCAGCACGCCGCGCGCCCGGTCGGGGTGGGCGATCACGTCGATGCCGTCGAGAGTGGCCCGGCCCGACGTGGCCTTCGCCATCGTGGTGAGCATGCGGATGGTGGTGGTCTTGCCCGCCCCGTTGGGGCCGAGGAGGCCGAAGACCTCGCCGCGCGCCACGGTGAAGCTCAGCCCGTCGACCGCCCGGGGCATGCCGGGCAGGTACTCCTTGACGAGATCCTCGACTATCACCGCGTCAGGCGCGGCTGTGTCCGTTTCTGGCACTTTGTGCCTCCTCATCGAAATCGAAAGAAGAAATCTCAGTCATTGATCAGCCATTGACCAGTCGTTGATCAGCCGTCAGTCAGCCATTGGCTCGGCCGCTGTTCACGGTCAGGATTTTCCGAACTCGCGCTGGATGAGATCGAACAGCTCGTCCGGCGTCGCGGTCTCAAGCAGGTCGTCGACCACGGGCTCCGGATCGCTCCGGTTCGCCCCTTGTGTCGCGTTCCAGCGGGACAGGAGCGCTTCCAGTCGCTTGGTGATGCCTGCCCCGTCCGCGCCTTGTGGAGAAAAGGACGTGAGAACGCGCTCAAGTCTCTTGATCTCCGCAACGGCTTCGGATTCGTTCACGGGTCCGTCGGCCCGGCCCGTGTTCTGCTGAGCGAATTGCTCACCGAGATGACGGACGAGATCGACGGATGTCGGAAAATCGAAAATCAGAGTTGCGGGAAGCCGGAATCCGGTCTGCTTCGTGAGCCCGTTGCGCAGTTCGACCGCCATGAGGGAGTCGAAGCCCATCTCGACGAACCCGCGCCGCGACTTTATCTGCGCGGGCGTCGTGATTCCGAGCACCCGGGCGGTCTCACCACGTACGAGTTCGAACAGAATTTCGCCACGGGCCGCCTCGTCCCCGGCAGCGGCGAGACGCTCCCGCAGGGCAGCGGCCACGTCGCCACTGCCGGTGGCCGGGTCCTGTTCCCGGAGTGCGGCCGTCTCGGCGAGCCGCTGGTTCTCGGGCAGTTCGCCGAGCAGCGGGCTCGGGCGCATGGCCGTGAATGCCGGTGTGAACCGGTCCCAGATCACATCGGCGACAGCCAGGCAGGTCTCGTCGCCGGTCAGCGCCTGCGCGAGCGCGGCCAGGGCGCTGTCCGGTTCCATGACCGGCAGACCACGGCGACACAGCATCTCCTCTTCCTCGATGTCCACGAGGCCGCCGCCGCCCCAGGGGCCCCAAGCGATCGAGGTGGCAACCTGACCACGGGCCCGGCGCTCCTGGGCCAGGGCGTCGAGGTAGGCGTTGGCAGCGGCGTATCCCGCCTGCCCGCCGCTCCCCCACACCGCGGCAATCGAGGAGAAGAGCACGAACGCGTCCAGATCGGCGTCCGCGAAGACAGCATCCAGATTCGCCGCGCCGGCAACTTTCGCATGCAGTACGTCGACCAGCTCAGCACTCCCGATCTCGGCAAGCGGAGTGAGCTGACCGACGCCTGCGGCGTGGACGACGGTACGGACCGGGGTTCCGTCGGTTTCGAGGGATCGGGCGAGGGCGGTGAGGGCTGCCAGGTCGGTCGCGTCGCAGGCGACGACGGTTGCTCCGGCTCCCAGCTCCTGTATTTCTGCGACGAGTTCGGTGGTGCCGGGGGTGTCGGGTCCTC
>NZ_JBIATE010000033.1:0-71081 GCF_042891445.1 Streptomyces sp. NPDC001890
CACCGCGCCAAGCGCCACGACGTCGGCAAGACCGTCAAACGCGCCGAGACCATCAAGGAACACGAAGCCCGCCGAGGATAAACGCCAAGCTGAGAAGCCGTTGCAGTATCGATCTTGGTGAGCGTGAGTTCGAGGTCGTCGACTCGGTCGGGTGATCTTCTGACTGGCCGGGCATGAGAGCGGGGCCTCCCGCACAGCTCGTGGGTGTCGAATCCAACCGAGCAACAGGAGGCCCCTGGTGCTGCAGTCTTCCGTGTTGGCGCTGATGTCGTCCAACTCGGCTCCCCTGACGTGTGATTGCCTCGCTCACCGGTTCGGGAACGCCGGGGATCGGCCGTACAGGCGGCCGAGGTATCCGTCCGACATGAGCGACGCGGAGTGGGCGGTCGTGCGCGACGCTATGCCGGTCCCCGGCTGGTTGGAGGGCCGCGGCGGGCAACCGGAGAGCTATTGCCACCGGCAGATGGTCGACGCAGTGCGCTACCTGGTCGCGGGCGGCATCACCTGGCGGGCGATGCCCGCGGACTTCCCTGCGTGGGACCGCGTGTACGCCTTCTTCCGGCGCTGGCGGGACAAGGGCCTGGCCGCCGAGTTCCACGACCGGCTGCGGGACCGGGTCCGCGAGGCTGCGGGCCGGGATCCGGAGCCGACGGCCAGCGTCATCGACGCGCAGTCGGTGAGGGGAGCCGCATCGGTGCCGGCCGCGACCAGGGGCTTCGACGGCGGAAAGAAGGTCAACGGCCGCAAGCGGCACATCGTGGTGGACACCCTCGGACTGTTGCTGGCCGTGATGGTGACCGCAGCTTCGGTAACCGACCGGGATGCGGGGCAGACCCTGCTGGTCCGGCTGCGTGAGCGGCACTGGCGCGTCACGCGGGTGTGGGCCGACGGCGGCTATACCGGGCGCCTGGTCGACTTCGCCCGCAGTGTCCTGCGCGTCGCGCTGACGGTGGTCAAACGCAGCGACGACACCAGCGGCTTCACCGTGTTGCCGAAGAGGTGGCTGGTGGAGCGCACGTTCGCGTGGCTGATGCACTCACGTCGGCTGGCCCGCGACTACGAGACGCGCACCGACACCTCAGAGGCGGTGATCCGGTGGTCGATGAGCATGGTCATGAGCCGCCGACTCGTGCGACGGGCACGCTGAACAGCCCCGGACGTTCCTCCGCCAGCCAGCCCCGCGCGGCCAGACGCTTCGCCTTCGACCGCACCCCTTCCACCTTCGCCGGAACCGGCTCCAGCCCGACTGCCGCCGCGAGTTGCCGGCAGTCCATCGCCTCCCCGCGCGTACCGCTCCCACCGGCCAGGACATCCATGATCCGCTGGTAGTCCGGCGCGAGAACCGTCGGGGCAAGCCCTTCCTGCCAGCGCGGCACCACCGAACCGGGCACCGCCGCCGTGACCTGCACCGGCCGTTCGCCGGCCACCACGGCCGGCGGCACGTCCTCGCCACCGCGAGGCTCCGCCAGAACCTCGCCCACCGTCTCACGGGCGATCACGAACCGTTCCCACACGGCCTCGGCCTCCCGCAACTCGGCCTGGAGAGCCTCCACACGCTGCCGAGCCGCGCGTTCACGCTCCTCCAGCAACCCCATCACCGACGGCATCCCGGCACCTCCACCGAAGAGACGACACAACACCTCGTCCCTGCCGCCAAAACACCGCGCCTACACCTGACCAGCGGAAACATACCCGCCACTCTCGGAAAGACAACGGCTTCTGACAGTGCGTGGGCCTGGTCGGTAATTGTGGTTTGTGAGATACGCGCAGGGCGGCGGCTTGAACGACGTGAAGAGGGCTGCTAGGGAGCGGGTTCGGCTGGAGGCAGTCGGTCTCTTCGAGGGCGGCGCGAAGAACAGGGAGATCGCGGTCGCGCTTCGGGTGAGCGAACGGTCGGTGGAGCGCTGGCGTCGGCAGTGGCGGGAGCGGGGCCGGGAGGGGGTCCGGTCGAAGGGCTCGCCTGGGCGTCCGAGGCTGTCGAGTTGCCAGATGGCCAGGCTGGAGCGGGAGTTGGAGTGTGGTCCGCTCGCCCATGGCTGGGCGGACCAGCGGTGGACGTTAGCCCGGGTGAAGACGTTGATCGGACGGTTGTTCCACGTCAGCTACACAGTGGAGGGGACGTGGCGGCTACTCAAACGCCATGGCTGGTCCTGGCAGCAGCCGGCTCGGCGGGCGATCGAACGTGACGACGAGGCAGTGGAGTTGTGGAAGAAGGAGGTGTGGCCACAGGTAAAAGCACGGCGGCGGCCCGCGGAGCCTGGATCGTCTTCGAGGACGAGGCCAGCCAGTCGCTGAAACCGCCACGCGCAAGGTCCTGGGGCCGCATCGGCCAGACGCCCGTCGTCCGCGTCCGGGGCCGGGGCTCCGGACGGGTCTCGATGGCGGGAATGACCTGCTTCCGTTCCGGAGAGCGGTCGCGGCTGATCTACAGCTTCCGCGTCCACCGGGGCCGCAAAGGAGAGCCCAAGGGCTTCACCTGGCAGGACTGTCGCGACCTCATCGTGCGGGCCCACAACCAGCTCAAAGGCCCCATCGTCCTGGTCTGGGACAACCTGCGCACCCACCTCATGCCGCAGATGAAGGACTTCATCGCCGCGTACGAGGGCTGGCTGACCGTCTTCCACTTCCCCTCCTACACACCCGACCTCAACCCGCAGGAAGGCATCTGGTCACTGGTGAAACGGACCATCGGCAACCTTGCCGCCGCGAACCTCGACCAGCTCGCCACCGCCGTGAAGCGCAGCCTCAGGAAGATCCAGTACCGGCCGCACCTCATCGACGGATGCCTTGCCGGCGCCGACCTGGCGCTGGACACCTGATCTGGCCTGGCTATCGACCGGGATGGACCTGTGTGACCGGCAGCCTTCTCAGCCCGGGATCTTTGTCAGGCTGAGGTTGGAAGTACCGGGGGCTCTTCACCCTCACCCGCAGGGGCTTCAGAGTGCTCGGCGATCCAGGCCAGCGTCTCTGGTGAAATCACGCCATGTTCCTGTTCGTTGTTCCGCTTGGCCAGTCTCCGCAACAACTCATCGTGATCAGCCTGGAAGTGGACGAGCCGCCACCTGGCGCCATACTCCGTGACCAGCTGCTTGTAGTCGTCCCTGACCGCACGGGTGCCCAGGCCGTGATCCAGCACTACCGAACGGCCTTCCCGTAGGAGTGCGACAAGCTGTCGCCGAACGTCCTCGATCACGGGAGCCTGAAGCGCGAGGTGTTCGTGCTCGGCGTGGTCCTTGCCGATCCGTCCATGCCGGGCTGTCATTTGTTCATCCACTGACAGACGGACCACACCGCCTCGTGCCAACGCCTTCGCGAAGGTGGTCTTACCTGAGCCCGGCATGCCGGTAAGTAGCCATACGACTGGCTGAGGATCACTCACCCGCCTGACCCTAGCGGTCCCGGCGCCGTGCAACGAACCGGATTCCGATCGCCTGGGAACACGATCACATCATCGCGCAAGGCATGCGGAGCACGATGAGGTGTATGCCCGACAACACCCGATCAAGTTCAGTAGCGGCACAATGTGCTTCATGGCCACCTTCTCTGATTCAGCCGCTCTGTATCCCGACATCGCAGCCAAAGGCAGTCTCGGCGCCGCGCTTCAGGACATTGCGGTCAAGGACAGCCTCTCGGTACCCATCGCGGTCTCGGAGAGCGACCCGCTTGGCCATGCCATCGTTGCGAGTGAAGCTCCACATCGGAATGACTTGGTCATCAGCGCGTGGGCGGTCGAACGGCGGTGGTCGATCCGCGGCTGCGAGTCATTTCAAGACATGGCGCTTATCGAAGGAAATACGCTGGATCTAGCCCAGATTGTGCGGGTTGCGCAGGCATGGCACGCCGGAACCGCACTTTCCGACATCCGCCAAGCCACGTCGTTTGTTCACCTGACCGGCCGATTCGAGGTGCCCGACCACGATCCTGTGCAGTTGGCCGAGTCCGAGTGGCAGCACCTGCGCACGGAGGCACACGAAAAGGACTGGCCCGAGTACCAGGCGCTTGTCGAAGCGGCATACAGCGAGCGTGCGCTACGGGATCTCTATCCGTTCACCAGTCACTGGACACTGCGATTCTCCACCAGTACCCGCCCTCACCTCACCGTCATCCCAATGTCCCTGGACGCTCATCGGGACACCCGGTACACCGTCAGCGCCAACTACATGGGCAAGATCCTCGCAGAGACCCCGACGGCGGAGGAGGCTGTGTCGACGGCCGTACGCTACCTGCCATCTGGCCTTGGCCCTGTCACCTCCGGGGCCGCGCCAGCTGCCTGAGATGCAACCTGCCGCAATCGTGTGCGCGCGCACTCCTTCCGCTGGAACGCTGGTCATGTGAAACGCCCGGTGAAAGGTACATACCGAAGTTCCACAGCGCATCACACGCCGGAGCGCCAGCCCTTCGAAGGTCATGTGCGGTGGGCGGGCGAGGCCGGCGAGCAGGTCGAAGTCCGTGAAGCGGACCGGGCACAGGTCTTCGCCCAAGTAGCCATGCTCGCCCAGGACTTCCCTCACTAAGTGATGACCGCGGCGACGAACGTGGCCATTGGCATCGGCGATCAGCCCCGCGATATGGACCGGGTCAAGGAAGCCGCACGGGCCGCAGACGTGAAGGACCTCGTCGAGGAACTTCCCCACGGCTGGGACTCGATCGCCTTCAAAGGGTACGAGCGCGGGGTTCAGCTCTCTGGCGGGCAGTGGCAGAAGCTCGGAACCGCCCGCGCCTTGTACAGGAGCGCGCCGTTCCTCCTCGTCGACGAGCCGACCTCGGCTCTCGATCCTCATGCGGAGATTGCTGCGTTTCAGCGCTTGTGGTCACTGGCCGAGCGCGGTCACGTCGTTGTGCTGGTCACGCACCGGCCGGCCGCGACAGCGAAGGCTGATCACATCTACGTCCTCGACCAGGGCGCCGTCGCCGAGGAGGGCACGCACGGCGAGCTCATGGCCGTCAAGGGGGGTCTCTACCGGCAGATGTATGAGGCCCAGGCCGCGCAGTACGGGCTCAGCCTGCCCGCCGCAAACGCCAGGATCCCCACGTCGCGGAGTGGCGCTGACCGGCGCGAGGAGGCCCAGTGACCCGGTCCTGCGCGTCCGGGGCTGCGCGGCGCTTCTGGAAGCCTCCGTTCTGTGGCCGTCGCGGGCACGGCCCGGCGGCACACGCCACGGCAGGCGGAGCTGACGGCTGGATCCCTCACACGGTCCGCGGCCGTGCCTCGACGCCGGGCGGGGGGCTGCGCCGAAGCGTCCGTCTTCGTTGACGGCGCTGCCGCCCAGCACCCCGTACCGATCGCCAACCGGCTCCTTGCGCAAAGGCGGTAATTCGTTGAACGCGTCCACTTCACCTCTGCCCGCGAGTACCGCCGTCCTGATCGTCAACGGCCGCGGCGAGTACCTCCTTCATTTGAGGGATGCACACAAACCGATTTGCGACCCCGGTACCTGGTCACTGGTCGGCGGCGGGCCTGAGCCCGGCGAGACGCTGGATGAAGCGATCGCCCGCGAGATCCTTGAGGAGACAGGCCTCGTCCTCTCCGGCATCACCCCCTACACGACCGTGAAGGTCCACGGTCCGAACGTCGCCGAGGGGAACATCCAGGTCTACATCGCCCGCTGGGACGGCATCGCCCATGACCTGCCCGTCACCGAAGGGATCATGTTCGCCTGGTTCGGCATCGCCACCATGGAGCAGTTGTCGATGTGCTCGTGGGCCCACGAGGTGATCAAGGCCCACCACGCCGAGCACCCCGCACCGCTGCTGCCCGGGCCGCAGGATGATGCCGGTCAGGGCGGGGCGGGAGCCGTGAAGAACGTGGTCGGCGCGCACCTGTTCCTGGAGCGCGACGGCCGAACTCTCCTGGGCCTGCGTCACCCGGATGTGAAGTTCGCGGGTGGCACGTGGCATGCCCTGGCCGGTCACGTGGAGCGGGAGAGCGTTCGCGCGTGCCTAATCAGGGAGGCGTATGAGGAGGCCGGGATCGTCATCGCGCCGGCGAACCTCACCCTGATGCACACCGTGCACCTGCTCGACGATCACGACAACGCCGAACCCCGGATCCAACTGTTCTTCCAGGCAAGCCGGTGGTCCGGGGAACCGGAGATCCGCGAGCCCGACAGATGCACGGCCTGGCAGTGGTGGCCGCTGGACGGCCTGCCGGACCCGATGGTCCGCTACACCCGTGCCGCGATCGAAGGCATCCTCGCCGGCACCGCGTACACCGAGCTCGGCTGGGCACCCGCAGTCCACCTGTCGGCGGTGGCGGGTGAACTGCGGTGAAGGCCGAATCCGGGACGGCCGACCCGGCGACCGAGGGGCTCACAGATGCGGAGTCGGCGCGCCTGGCGCTGGTCGAACGCCTTCAAGCCGACGGGGTGCTGACCGATCCGCGCCTGCGGGATGCACTGTCGCGCCTGGACCGCGGCGTGCTGATGCCACGGGCGTACGTACGGCGTAGTGAACGGGGCAGCGAGCCGGTGACGTGGGAGCTGCTGGACGGAGCACATCCCAAGGACCGGGCCGAGTGGCAGGAGCTGGTGTACTCGGGCGAGTCGGTCCTGGTCCAGCGTGACGGCGAGCCGTTGGAGGGTCAGGTCCGTGGCGTGGTGAGCGGGGGCCGGATGACGGCGATGTCGACGTTCACCCCGTACACCGTGGAAGTTCTCCAGCGGATGCGGATCGATGCCGGGCACATGTACCTGGACCTCGGGACCGGGCCGGGTGTCTCGCTCGCGCTCGCTGCGGCGCTCACCGGGCCCGGTCTGGCGGTCGGTGTCGAGCGGGACGAACACATGGCCGCGTTCGCACAGAAGACTCTCGACCGGGTCGGCGCCGGTGCGAGTGTGGTGGCGGGCGACGCGCTAGACGGGCACGCTCCGAAGGCGCCGTACGACCGGATCCATTCCGGTATCGGCGTGCCGTGCCTGCCGTCGGCGTGGGTGGACCAGCTCGCTCCCGGCGGGCGCCTGCTGACCACACTGGCAACGCGTACGCCGAGCTGGCCGGGGCACTGCCTGGTGACGCGCACGCCGGGAGGACGCATCGAGGCCGTCCTGGAAGGCGGACCTCGCGGCCACCTCCCCCTGCACGGATACACCTGGCTCACCGCCCAGCACCATCTCCAGCAGATCGCGAACACCCCCGGGAAGAGACGCCCCACCGCATTCGCTCCGCCGCCGGATCACGCGTACGGGTTCTGGCTGGCCGCGGCCTACCTCGTTCCCGGGGTGGTGCGGCACTTCCAGGCCGGCACACTCACCGTGGTGGCCCCCGAGGAGAACTCCTGGGCCGTGGCCGGCCACGGTGACGGCACCGTCCGGATCCATGGTCCGCGCGATGTGTGGGCCGAACTCGAACACGTCCACGCCCTCTGGGTGCGGGCCGGATCCCCCGCGGCCTTCCACGTCGACATCCCGGACAACGGCGCCCAGCAGCACGTCACTTCCGCAACCGGCATCACCGCCCTCGGATGGGAACTGCCCGCGCTCTCCGCCACGCCATGACAGCACAGCCGACCTGCACTTCCCGCACGGAAAGAGGACCTGTGGCCTTGTTCGACTCGGCGGCCGACTATGCCCGATACCGCCCGGGAATTCCCGACGAAGCCGTCCGGCTCCTTGCCGAATCCCTGGCCGACCTTGAGCGGCCGACTCTCCTGGATCTCGGCTCGGGCACCGGGCAGGTCCCGGCCGCCCTGCTGCCCGCCGTTCCCCGGATCACTCGCGTCGACCTCGTCGACCCGGACAGCGACATGCTCCGCACCGCCACCGAGCAACTCCGGCCCCTGCACGGACAAGCAGTGGTGGCCTTCCACGCTGTACCCGCGGAGTCGTTCTCCGCGCCGGCCGACGGATACCAAGCCGATCTGGTCACCTGCGCCCGGGCCTTCCACTGGCTGGACCGCCCCGCTGCCTTGAGGATGATCGACCGGGTCTCGATGAACCCGGGCAGCCCGGCCGCCGGCATGCCCGTTTCGAACAGGAAGCGCGCGCTCCTGGAGGAGTACATGCACGGCGAAGGGCTCGTCGAGGACACCATGTTCACCGTGCTGCTCGCCCGCCGCGTCGGTGCGGCGTGAGCACCGGGCGGCACACCGAGCCGCTGGATGTCCACCTGATCCTGCGCCGCGACGGCGCAGCGGGCCCGGAGATCCTCATGTCCCGACGTGCCGGAGACGTCTACGCGGCGGGACTCCGGCACTTCCCGTCCGGGCATTTGGACGGTGCCCATAAGGACGTTGTGACGGCGCTCGTTCGCGAGGCCCGGGAGGAGACCGGCCTGATCATTGACCCGGTCGATGTCCGCTTCGCTGTCACGGTGCACCACCGTGCTCCCAGTGGCGGGGCCCGCGTCGGCCTGTTCTTCGAGGTTCGCGCCTGGCAGGGCACACCCCGTGTTCTCGAGCCGGCGGTGTGCGACGCGATGGACTGGTTCCCTTTCGATGCCCTGCCGGCGCCCATGGTTGCCTACTGCCGGGCCGGGCTCGACGCATACCGCAGTGGCCGGCTGATGGCCGTGCACTTCCAGGACCCTGGTGACCCGATCCCCTACCTCCCTGAAGCGGACCGGTACCGCCCCGTTCACGCCGTCGTCCCGGGGCGGGTCGGCCCAGACGCTGGGGAGCGTCAGCTCACCCCGGGCTCACGACGGTTCGTGGGGAGCGAAGTGACCCGGCTTGTCATAGTTCGCGGGAACTCGGCGTCAGGCAAGTCCTCGGTCGCGGCGGGGATCCGCGACCGGTTCGGCCGCGGCCTGGCTGTGGTCGGCCAGGACAACCTGCGAAGAGTCGTACTGAGAGAGCGTGATGTGCCTGGCGGCGCGAACATCGGCTTGATCGACACAGTCGCCCGCTACGCCCTGGATGCAGGATTTCACGTGGTGATCGAGGGCGTCCTGCACGCCGGCCGGTACGGCGACATGCTCGCGGGGCTGCTCGGCGACCACCGTGGGGTCTCCCGCTGCTACTACCTCGACATTCCCATCGAGGAGACGCTGGCCCGGCATTCTTCAAAGCCCGACCGGGAATATCTGGCCCATGTCACCGAGCGGGAGTTGCGCGACTGGTACCGGGAGCGCGACCTCCTCCCGGAGGGGGTCGAAACCGTAATCGGAGCCGACAGCAGCCTCACCGACACGGTCGGGCGCATCATGCGCGAAACCGGCCTCGAAAAGATGCGCGCACACACCCCCTGAGACCGCTTCTCATCGATTCTCACCAAAGACGGAACATCGACATTCGTAAGCCGCTCGGCACTGAATTGCGTGACACGAATCCCGAAATCTTCGACTCATGGAACAGGGAAAAGTAATGACGATCGTCTTGATGTCCGATCCGTCCGTGGCCGCTATTCCGGTAGAGGAGTGCGGCGAGCCCCTGGTCGACGTCCGTCAGTGCGGTGAACTGCTTGCCGACACCCGTAGATCCGACCCGGCCGGTGCTTTCGCGCACCTGCGTAAGGGAGTCCGCGACCGACTGCTGGACGCACAACGCCGGCCCCCTGACGGGCTGCGTCTCCTCATCGTCGAAGGCTACCGGCCGCCGGACCTGCAGCAGACGTACTTCGAGCGGTACTCGGCGCAGTTGCGCGCGGCCAATCCGGACTGGACGCAGCAGGACGTCCGGGTGGCAGCCAGCCGCTCTGTGTCGCCCCCGGAGATTGCGCCGCACAGCGCCGGGTCCGCCGTTGACCTGACTCTCGTCGACCGGACGGGCAAGGAATTGGATATGGGGACGGCAATGAACGCGAACCCCGAGGAAAGCGAGAACGCCTGCTACACCGGCGCCGCCAACATCTCAGCGAGTGCCAGAGCGAACCGGACCACGCTTTCCATCGCACTTTCGGAAGCCGGACTGATCAACTACGTGACGGAATGGTGGCATTGGTCGCATGGCGACCGCTACTGGGCACTGCGGGCAAATCGGCCTGCCGCCCTTTACGGCCCCGCCGAAATGCCGTAACGCCGTACCGTCCCGCCTTTTCACGAACGAGGAGAGATCTGTGGGATACACCCGGGCCGACTGGTCCGAGCACTACAGCGAGGGCCGTGGCTTTCGAGGACTCGGGGACGAGGAGAGGAGTTTGCTCGTCGAGCACGCACCGGCGGCCGAGGGCGGCCGCGCGCTGGATGCCTGCTCCGGCACGGGCGAGCTGGCGGCATACCTTGCCTCGCTCGGGTATTGCGTCGACGGCGTCGACTTCGCCGAAGGCGCCCTGGAGCGGGCTCGGTCGGAGCATGCTGGCGTGGAGGGGGTGCGCTGGCTGTGCCTGGACGTGGAACACGACGACCTGGCCGACCTGTCCGAGGACGGCTACGACCTGATCACCCTGCGGCTGTGCATCGCCTTCGTCCGCGATCGTGCCAGGGTGCTGCGCCGGCTGGCTGCGCTGCTGCGTGAGGAAGGTGTGCTCGTCGTCATCACACCGGTCGTGGAGAACACTCCGTCGGAGCGGCGCCATATCGCACTGGACGAGGATGAACTTGCGGCCCTCACCGACGGGTTCGAGAGCGTCGAGCGGTTCGACGCGGCGGGTCTGGGTGTGCTGGTTCTGCGCGGCACGGGCGGGTCGTTCAGTGCCCAGGAGAAGCTGCGGCCCGGCCCGCAAGCGGTCCTCGGTGCCGCGGCCGTGGTCACTGACGCGTACGGGCGGGTCCTGCTGGGCCGCTCGACCAGGGGGATGTGGGAGCTGCCCGGCGGCCGGATCGAGACGGCTGAAGCCGCACCGGCGGCTGCCGTGCGGGAGTTGACGGAGGAGACCGGGCTGACGGCGCGCCTGGAGGACGCGCATGTCGTCACGGTTCTTCACGACGACCGGCTGGACGTGCGGCGTGTCACCGCCGTGGTCCGCCTCACCGGCTGGGGCGGTGAACTCGCTCTGCCCGAACCGCATCGCTTCGTGCGGTGGGAGTGGCACGACCTGTCCACTCTGGCGACTTCGGGGAAGATCTTTGCGCCCAGCGCCCAGGCATTGAACGCGGTGTGGCCAGGGGTCCTGCCGGGGCTGCCGCCCGTCCACTCCTACGTGTGCGCCGCCACCGTGCCGCCGGTGCCCGGCGAGCCGGCCGAGGCCACGCGGCTGCGGAACCGGATGGCTGGTGCCGTGGTGGCCAAGGGGTGGGCGCCGTCCCCGCGGGTTCAGTCGGCTCTGCGGGAGGTCCCCCGCCACCGGTTCGTCCCGGAAGCCCCTCTGGAGACGGCCTACGACGACGACCTCGCCGTGGTGACGGTCAGGGAGTCCTCCGGGACCGCTCTCAGCTCCGTGTCCGCAGCCTGGCTCCAGGCCGACATGATCGAGAGTCTTCAGCTGGAGCCGGGCGCGGTCGTGTACGAGGCAGGGTCCGGTGGCTACAACGCCGAGCTGCTGGCCCACGTCACCGGCCCCACAGGACGGGTCGTCACCGGCGACATCGACCCGTACGTCGTCCACCGCACCCGCCGGTTCACCGCGGAGGCGGGCAGCGGTCGCGTCACCGCCTTCCAGGGCGACGCCGCCCGCGGTGCACCGGACCGCCTCGTGCCTCGCGGCGGATTCGACGGGAGCGTGATCACGTACAACGTGTGGGACATCGCCCCGGCCTGGCGCGCGCAGCTGGCCGAGGGCGGGCGCCTGGTCCTGCCGCTGGAGGTAGGCGGCTACACCCGGGCCATCACGTTCCGGCGCGCCGGGGACGTCCTGCACGCGGAGCGGTTCACGCACTGCGGGTTCATCCGCGCCCAAGGCGAGCTCGCACGTGCCGTCCCGCTCGTCGACCTCCTTGACGATGAGCTGCGGCTCCGGTTCGAGGACGGCGCCCTCTCCTCCACCGAGGGGCTGGAGGAGGCGCTGTGCGGGCCGCGTCACGAGGTCGCCACTGGGGTAAGGATGGGCAGCGGGTTCTGCTTCGGCTCGCTTCAGCTCTACGCGGCTACGACATTGCCCGGCTTTTGCCGCCTGTTCGCCCGCCGGGAGAAGAGCACCGGTGTCACCGTGATCGCGAAGGACTGTGATGCCCCGGCGGTCCTAGGGGACGCCTCACTGGCCTACCTCGTGCACGTCCAGATCAGGCACGGCAACAGCCCGGCCGGCAAGGAATGGGAATGGGTGGTCCACGCCTTCGGGGAACAGGGGCCGCAGCTCGCCGAGCAGTTGGCGGCCACGGTGCGGGCCTGGGACCGCGACGTACGTGACGGCGACGACCCGGGCCTGACCATCCACCCGGCTGGCACCCCCGATCGTCTGCTGCCCATTGGTGACGTAGTGGACAGACCGTTCTCGCGCATGGTGTTCCGGTGGCCGGGCCGTGATGTGCTCCTCCAGGACACCGTTGAGCACAGCAAGACATCCGCCGCAGCCGTGGAGAGCACTTGAACATCTCGCTCAACGGCCCGTACGTGGCGGCAGGACGACCCTCGCCGCCAAGCCTCGCGAAGCGATACCCGGCGCGGTCGTCGCCGACCCGGAGACCGTCGGCGATGCCCTGCGGAACACGCTCGCCGGGCACGATCTCCACCCGCGGGACTACCAGGGCCTGCCGCCCTGGTAGTGCCTGCCACGGAGCTGGTCACCGGCGGCCCGGCTTCCGGTGACCGGGTCACAGTGCTCATGGCCGTCTCCCAACCCCGCGTACCCGGCCGAAATCTTCACGGCGCTGTGCCAAAGCGGCATCGTCATCCACCACCTCGCCCTGTGCACCACCAGCTGGCCAACCGCCCACCCCTTCGAGAGCCGGACCACCATCACATGACCAGCACCGTCACCACCCGGTCCCTGCGGCTGGGAACACGGCCCAGCCCCATGGCCATGGAGCAGACCGGCCGGTTCGCCGCCCTCTTTCGCGACCGCTACCCCAAGACCGGTCTGGACGTCGTCACGATGCCGTCCACGACCCGGCGGCCGAGACGGTGACGGTGCACGCCGCGGTCCTCGACCCGGCCGGTGGCGCCCCCCTCCGCGCAACAGCCTCCGGCCCTGCCACCGAAGCGACCCTCACCGGGCAACACGCGGGAGACGAACTCCTCGCCGCAGGCGCGGCCTCGCTCCTGGACAGCCCGTCATGAAGGAACTGCCCCGCAGGAACGCCCCGCGATGTTCGCCGGGCCGAGGGAACCGGCCGAGCCAGGACGGATATGCCGGGCTCACACCGCCGCGGCAAGAGCTCGCGGGGATGTGGCGCACCAGCGCTGTGCCTCTCCTCGGCAACCGCGCACCAAGCCGCTCACCGGCACCCCGTCCCGCTGTCCAGCCCCTGGCAGCCCCATCACATCCGAAGGAATCCCTGTGCCGCAGCGCCCGCACCTCCGTGTCGTCCAGGTAGTCCTTCTGACGATGAATGACAGGCCTGAGCAGGAACGCGCCGCGCAGGCCACGCTGATGTCCCAGCAAGGAGTCGATCTGCAGATCTGCGTTGTCGGCAACGGCTGTGTCCCCGACATCGTCCCTGCCGGCGCCCTCACTGTGGCCCTGGAGACCAACATTGGTATTCCCGGCGGCCGCAACGCCGGAGCCCGAGCCCTCGCCAAGGCGAGCCGGCTGAACCAGGGCAGTTATCTGTTCTTCCTGGACAACGACGCCCTCCTTCCCACGGACGATGTACTCGCCCGCCTGATCGCCGAGGCGGACCAGCATCCCGAAGCCGCCTACGTCCAGCCGCGGTTGACCGGGCCCGACGATGTGACCACACCACGCCGCTGGGTGCCCCGACTGCGCGCCGGTGAACCGGGCAGGCCTGGAACGATCACCACTATGACCGAGGGCGTCGTTCTCGTCCGCCGGGAGGTCTTCGACGCTCTCGGAGGGTGGGAAGCCAGCCTATTTTTGTACCACGAGGGGCTCGATCTGGCGTATCGATGCTGGGCGGCGGGCTGGACCGGCTGGTACGCAGCCGGCCTTCGGATGCACCACCCGGTGACCAGCCCCACCCGCCACGCGCTGTTCCACCGGTTCGCCGTCCGCAACAGGATCACCGTCGCCTACCGCAACCTGCCCCGCCCTCTCATCCCCCTGTACCTGACGAACTGGACCGCCATCACCCTGGCCCGCTCACTGCGCCACGGCGGAATCCACGAATCGGTCAGCGGCATGCGGGAAGGATGGACACTCCGGCGCGCGCAGGCCCGACGCCCCATGAGCTGGCAGACGGTCTGGCGGCTGACGGCCGCCGGGCGGCCGCCCATCATCTGAACCGCGTCCCTCATTCCAGCCACACCAATGCAACAGACGGGAGCACAGGTGAGTACCCCTACGCACGGTGACACAGCCGCGGTACCCGAGCAGCCAACAATGTCCCAGGAGGAGTACGCCCGGTCACGGCACGCTGTCTGGTTGGGCGCGGCCGCGCTCATGACCGACGAACTGGGGCGTGTCCTGCTGGTGAAACCGACCTACCGCAGGCAGTGGCTGCTGCCGGGTGGCGGTGCCGAGCCTGGAGAAGGCCCGGGGCAGGTCTTCCGTCGCGAAGTGCACGAAGAACTCGGACTGCTGAGATCGCCTGGGCGGGTGCTGGCCGTGAACTGGGTCGCGCCGGGACATCCGGACGTCGCCGCGGACCTGCCGTTCCCGGGCGAGGTGCGCTACGCGCTCGACGGCGGAACGCTGACCGAGCAGGACATCGCGGCCCTCCGCCTGCCCGCGGACGAACTGCACGGATACGAATTCCTCGACTCCCGGGCAGCAGCCGAGCGGATGATCCCCGTGGACGCACAGCTCATGCTGGCCGCGCTGCGCGCCCGTCTGGCCGGCACGACCGCCCACCTCGACGGCGGCAGGCACGTCGGGGAAGTGCCACCGCTGGACCTATACCAGGTACACACACGGCCCCTCAAGGGACGCGACTGGCCTTGGCACCCTGACCAGGTACCCGACCGGCTTCCAGTACCTCAGGCCTGGGGCTGGCTCTTTGTGCCCGACGGCCGGGTTGTCCTGGTGATCGACCCCGCTGATCCGCTGGCCATGCTGCCTGGCGGCACGGTCGAGGCAACAGACGTGTCCCCGGAAGCCGCCCTAGTACGCGAGGCCGCCGAAGAAGCACAACTGACCCTTTCTCTGGGAAGGATCGAGCGGCTGGGCTGGGTCTACGACGCGACCGGTGACGTCTACGGCGGCATCGGTGAGTGCGCTCGGCTGCGACTGGCAGCACCGATCACAGCAGTCGGCCCGTCCGCGACCGACCCCGCCAGCGGCCGCCGGTACGCCCGGCTCCTGGCCACCCCAGAGCAGGCCGCCGCGCTTCTCGGCTGGGGCGACCAGGGCTACCAACAGGCGGCCCAAGCCGCCCGCCTGGCCCACGAGCACTGGGGCATCTCGCCCGCAGCACCGTCCCCCATCACGGAAATCCCCGCCGAGGGAATCGGATGGTGAACAGCAGCACGCTCGTCCGGTGGAGCACCAGGTCGCCCACGCAAGAACGCTCAATGCAGTCAGCTGACCAGACCGCCCTGCGGCCACGGTCGGCGCCCGCCCACCCCGACCGCCGTGCACGAGCCTGTCGGGCTGGTCGCGGGCGAGGTCGCGAACGGTCGCGAGTGCGGCGGCCACGGCGCACGGCGTCAGCACGCGCGGGAACGCGGCAGCATCCGCGCGGAGCTGCCGCTCCCAGGCGCCGGCCTGCTCCCGCAGTCGGGGAAGGTGCTCGGGGGCGGGTACTGCGAGGCGGCGGCTGATCTGTCCGGCGACAGCGGCCACCATGTCCTCGTTGCCTGCACCGGCCTGGGCGAGGGTGAGCGGGCGGGCCCGCTCCAGCAACATCGCGAACTGGTCGTCGTCGCGCTCGTACAGCAGCACCGCGCCGTGTCCGTCCCACGCTGCCAGGGCGTCCGGTTCGTGACGGTTCCCGGGGTGGGGGAAGGAGACCTTCAGTACGGCGGGAAGCCCGTTCTCGCGCCGTACTGGGACGACGAGCCCGACGCCGCCATACATCGGGACGCCGTCCGGCAGGCACTCCCAGCGGCCGAGCAGTTCTTCCACAATGGCTGGCAGCCCGGCCAGCCGGCCTGCGGCGTTCTCACTCCCGCCTTCGCGGGCGAGGGTGCTTCGTACGAACGCCTCCGGTGGACGGATCACCGTTTCCTCCTGCCGGACCCGGTCCTACGGCTGCCCCTGCCGACCGGCGTAAGGGCGCTCGGGCGTGGGCGGGGCCCGGGCGTGCTTCACCGTCGCGGCTGACGGGCGGCCAGGAACGCGTGTGCTGTTGACCGGGCCAGCAACAGAACCCGTGGCAGGATCGTCGCGCTATGACTGTCCGTCAGAGCTTCGAGCGGCCACCCGGGGAGCTGGCCGACAGGATCACCCGGTGCGGCTCCCCAGTTGTGTTCATACTGAACTCCTCCATCAGCACGCGGGCCGCCCGGTCCGACGTCTCACCCGGCAACCGCCCGTACTCGTACACCCGCGAGACGAGGAGCCCGGCGGCCAGTACGTCATCGGGGACGCCACGGCTCCACTGGGCGGCAGCTTCAGCGTGCACGGCAGCATTCGGCAGTGGCAGTTGCGCCATGGCCAGCAGGACGGCATGCACCTCGTCGCGTGCCTCTTGGTACGTCAACCCGCCCTCGCCGACTGCTGCTTCGCCGTATCCGGCCTTGTTGGCCGTTGGCGGGTGAAGTCTGATCTGCATCCAGTTCCAGGGCATGCCCGAAGCCTAGAAGCAGTCGGCGAGCCGTACAGGCCGATCACCCGAGTGAGTGAAGGCCCCGTCCACCGGGCTTTGGGGCGTGGCCGCCACTTCTTCGGATCGAACTTCACTGCCGCTGCGGGAACAGCCGTCACGGGAGTCGGCTGCCTCGCAGTCGCTCGGTAGGTACGGCGGTCCCGCGTCACGTGCGAAGGGGCCGCGGGACCGCCAGCCGTCGTCCCGTCAGGAACGGCTTCGACCTTGACGCTACGGCTCCTGATGGGCTGGCGCATTCAGGACACGGCCACCTGAATGATCAAGGACTGGCGCTCGGCAGCTTGCGCCTGGATGCCGCCGGGCCGCCCGAAGGCGGTAGGAGCTGATCGAGGAGCCTTCGTGTCGACATGTCCCGGGTCCCGAGTTCGCCGAATGCCAGCGAAACCCTGGGCGGCTCGTCCAGGCTGGCTGGACGCCCTTCCCTGATGAACCGTCAGTGGCGACCGTGATTGACCCGAGCCCGGCGGCCGCTGGTCTACCCAGTCAGACGCTTGACCACCGGACCGCCCTCGTCTCCGGTGCCTCGCGGCGGTCTATGACGGGGGAACCAGGCGTCAACGAAGGCGGTGTCCCGGAAGAGTGATTCACGGGTGCACGTCCCAGGCCCGCCGTTCGGGGCGGGCCCGGAGCGTTCGTGGCCGCCGGCATCACTCAAGCGGGGCGTCATGCCGACCGGCGGGCGCCACGGCGCCAGCTCGGGATGTTCCTTCAGGATGCCGTCGGTCGTCGCACTAAAGTGCTGTCGCGAGGGTGTCCACGTCGTTCGTCACAAGACGATCTTGGGGACCCTCGTTCTCGTCTCTTCAGGCACCCCTCGGGC
Source organism: Streptomyces sp. NPDC001890 (assembly GCF_042891445.1). Lineage (NCBI taxonomy): Bacteria > Bacillati > Actinomycetota > Actinomycetes > Kitasatosporales > Streptomycetaceae > Streptomyces > Streptomyces sp. NPDC001890. Next base: position 17,456 of record NZ_JBIATE010000033.1, read on the forward strand.
CGCACCACCAGGAGGAACCAGTGTCATCCCAACTGATCACCCCCGAGGAGAGACTCGCCGACGCGAAGAAGCAGCTGAGTTTCCCGGATATCGTCGTGATCTGCGGCTCCACCCGTTTCATGACCGAGATGGCCGAGGCCGATCTGCGGGAGACCACGGCTGAGCCCGGAAAAATTGTCGTCAAACCAGCCTGCGACATCAATTCACCGCACGAACTGTGGTCCGATCCTGTCGAGGCTAAGGCACTGAAGGCCCGACTCGACGAACTGCACCGGGCGAAGATCCTGCTCGCTGATGAGGTGCTCGTCGTCGGCGACTACATCGGAGACAGCACCCGAGCCGAAATCGCCTACGCCCGGTCGCTGGGCAAGCCCGTGCGGTTCACACACCCCGAAGTCGACCCTGACGCCTGACCGCCCGCTGCCACCTCGACAACCAGGGTCGGCAGCCGCCTGACCGTCTTGCGGTGGCTTCGCCCGCCGCCCACCCCATCCCCCCCTGCAGGCATCCCTTGGAATTGATCATCTAGTCGTCGCTGAGCAGGCGGGCGGCATCCTGGGCTGCAAGGTCCAGGGCCTGGCTGAAGGCTTGGGCGGCACCCTCCGGCGCTGCGAGGGGACCACGGCCTTCCGGAGTCGCCTCCGACTGTTCGGGCCGCCTGGGCGAGGATCTGGCTGGAGTCGGCCCCGCCCTGGTGGAGATCGGGTGGAATCGCGGCGGCCAGGAGGACCTTGCCGTCGTGTTCGGTCCCGAGGATCACCATGGCCGGACCGTGGCCGAGACGCGCGAGGGTGTCGGCTGCGAGGTCGCAGTCCGTCCGGGGCAACGCCGGTGACGGGCTGGGCGACCATTTGGCCGTGGCCGGTCGGCTGGGCCTGAGCGGCGAGGTGTCGGGCCTGGTGGCGTAGTTCCTCAGCCCGGAGCCGGGTCAGCTGCTGCTGGGCGGTGACCAGGGCATCCAGGCGCTGGCGCTGGACTCCAGGGCCTCGGCGGGGCGGGTGCCGAGCAGGCCGGCCAAGCTCGTTGAGCAGCCGCGGCTCGGTGTCGAGGCGGCGGAGGGTTCCGTGACCGGTGAGGGCTTCGTCGCGGCGGAGGTTGGAGCCGATCGAGGACTCGCTGAGCAGGCGGAGGGCGCCGACCTGGGAGCCGTGGGCCGCGTGGGTGCTGCCGCAGAGCTCGCGGGAGAAGTCGCCGATATCGACTATCCGGACCGTGTCGCCGTACTTGTCTGAGAACGGCGCGATGGCGCTGGCGGCCTCGGACGGCAGGTCCACGACGAGTCCGGCGGGATCTACGGCTCACCTCGCGTGCACGCCGTTCTCAGGCGTGAGGGCATCCACGTCGACAGGAGGCGCGTCGAGCGGCTCATACGAGAGGCTGGCCTGGCCGGGATCAGCCCCCGCCGGGGCAAGGGTTTCACTCGCCGTGACCCGGACGCCGATCTGGCATCTGACCTGGTGCAACGCGACTTCACCGCGAATGGGCCGAATCGGCTGTGGGTTACCGACCTGACCATGGTCTCCACCGGGGAGGGGCCGTTGTGGCTGTCCGCGATCCGCGACGCGTTCTCCCGCCGGGTGGTCGCCTGGGAGACCTCCGCCCGAGCGGACTCCGACCTGGTCCTCACCTCACTGGAGTATGCCCTGGCCAGCCGCGAGGTCTCCCCTGGTGAGCTCATTCACCACGCCGACCACGGCTGTCAAAACACGTCCGTGGAGCCCACAACACGCCTGGCATCCACTGAAGGACCGAACAGGTCGTCCGGGGACCTTTAGACCGTGCCTAATAGCGCAATCCTGACAGGCGCCTGCCGGCCTTCAGCACGGTCCTCGAAGCAGTCTCGACGTGCCTGTCATAGTGGCCCCGCGCACACCCGGGCCGAGAACTGTGGTGTCCCGCCACATACGCCCCTGAACTGCCCCTTCCTACGGTATGGCGACGCACGCACGTCCCCGCCAACCGTCCGGAAGTGGTACCCATGGCCGCCCCAGCAACCTCTCCGCCAGCCCCGTCGAACCTCAAGCGCATCGTCGCCGCAAGCCTCGTCGGGACCACCATCGAGTGGTACGACTTCTTCCTCTACGGGTCAGCCGCCGCGCTGGTCTTCAACAAGCTGTTCTTCCCCGAGTCCGACCCGCTCGTCGGAACGCTCCTGTCCTTCCTCACCTACGCGGTCGGCTTCGCCGCCCGGCCGCTGGGTGCCCTGGTGTTCGGGCACTACGGCGACCGGCTCGGCCGCAAGAAGCTGCTGGTGCTCAGCCTGCTGATGATGGGCGGGGCGACGTTCGCGATCGGGCTGCTGCCGACGCATGCCACGGTCGGGGCCGCCGCCCCCGTACTCCTCACGATCCTGCGGCTGGTGCAGGGTTTCGCGCTCGGGGGCGAGTGGGGCGGGGCCGTGCTGCTGGTGTCGGAGCACGGGGACGCCGAGCGGCGCGGCTTCTGGGCCTCCTGGCCGCAGACGGGCGCACCGGCCGGGCAGCTCCTCGCCACCGGGGTGCTGTCCGCGCTCACCGCGCTGATGTCGGAGTCCGCCTTCGGGTCGTGGGGCTGGCGCATCCCCTTCCTGCTCTCCGGTGTCCTGGTGCTCATCGGTCTGTGGATCCGGCTCTCCGTCGATGAATCGCCGGTCTTCAAGGCCGCGCTGGCGCAGGCCGAGGAGCGCAGGTCGGGTGCCGGGACGGCCGAGAAGATGCCGCTCGTCGCCGTGCTGCGGCACCACTGGCGCGATGTGCTGATCGCCATGGGTGCCCGGATGGCGGAGAACATCAGCTACTACGTGATCACGGCATTCGTGCTCGTCTACGCGACCACGGCGGCGGATCTGAGCAAGCAGACCGCGCTCAACGCGGTACTCATCGCCTCGGCCGTCCACTTCGCGGTCATTCCGATGTGGGGCGCGCTGTCGGACCGGGTCGGACGCAAGCCGGTGTATCTGGTCGGCGCGGTCGGTGTCGGGCTGTGGACGTTCCCGTTCTTCGCGCTGATCGACACCCGGAACTTCGGAAGTCTGCTGCTCGCCGTCACCGTCGGGCTGTTCTTCCACGGTGCGATGTACGCACCGCAGGCCGCCTTCTTCTCGGAGATGTTCGCGACCCGGATGCGGTACTCGGGCGCTTCGATCGGGGCGCAGTTCTCGTCCGTCGCGGCCGGTGCTCCGGCGCCGCTCATCGCCACCGCGCTGCTCGCGGACTTCGACAGCTCGGTACCCATCTCGCTGTACGTCATCGCCGCCGCGCTCATCACCCTGCTCGCGGTCGGGTGCGCCAAGGAGACCCGGCACCGGGACCTCACGGACATCGGCGGGGTGGCGGCCGCCCCGGACACCGCCGGGGCGCCGAAGGCCGACGCCCGTACCGTCTGAGCCCGTGTCGCGGATGTCGTCCGCAGGGTGGCCGAGGAGACCGGGCCGCCCTGCGGACGACGGTGTTCACTGCCCGGCGGTGGGCTCGAACCAGGTGGGTCCGTCGGTCATGGACTGCTTGATCCTGAAGAGCCCGAACTCGTTCAGCGGCGGCAGCGCGTCCACCGGGAACCAGCCCACCTCCAGCGACTCGTCGTCGTTGACGCGTGCCTCACCGCCGGTCGCCCGGCAGCGGAAGGTGACGTCGAGGTACTGGCAGCGGTCGCCGTTCGCGTACTGCACGGGCTCCAGGGCCTGGGTGAGCACCACCCGCTCCGCGACGCAGCGCACGTTGGTCTCTTCGTACACCTCGCGCTCCGCCGTTGCCGCCGGCTGCTCGCCCGGTTCGCAGATGCCGCCGATGACCGACCATTTGCCGGTGTCGGAACGGCGTCCGAGCAGCACTCTTCCCTCGTCGTCGAAGACGATGGCGGTGACGCCCGGCAGCAGGAGCAGTTGCTGGCCCGCGGTGGCGCGGATCTCGCGGATGAAATCAGGAGTTGCCATGGTCCGACCCTAAGGGCTGTCCCGTGATCCACCACGGATCACGGGACAGCCCTTGTCCGGCGCACCGGTGGATCAACGGCTGCGCCGGCTCCGTACCGCACGGAAGGTGACCAGGCCGAGCCCGGCCACGGCGATCAGCACGAGCACCCCTTCGGGGAGCGTGCCCATCCGGGTCGCGGGCGTCAGCGAGGACCGCAGCGGCACCTCGTCCACGAGCGCGTCGGGGGTGAACAGCTTCGTCTGCTTCACGATCGTGCCGTCCGGGCGGATGACGGCGCTGACCCCGCTGGTGACGGGGACGACGACCGACCTGCTGTGCTCGACCGCCCGCACCCTGGACATGGCCAGCTGCTGATAGGTCATCTCGCTGCGGCCGAAGGTGGCGTTGTTGCTGGGTACGGCGATCAGCTGGCCGCCATGTGTGACCGTGTCCCGTACGGCGTCGTCGAACGCGGCCTCGTAACAGGTCACGAGCCCCACGTTCGTGCCCGCCAGGTCGAAGACCCCGACCTTCTTCCCGGGGCCGAAGTCACGCGTCACCCGGTCCACGTCGGAGCTGAAGATCCGGGCGACGGAGCGCATCGGCATGTACTCGCCGAACGGCTGGATGTGGCGCTTGTCGTAGGTGTCGACGGGGCCCTTCCCCGGCTCCCACTGGATGAGGGTGTTGCGCAGGTTCCCGCTGTCGGGCTCGACCACCGCGCCGACCACGGTGGGCACACCGATCGCCTTCACCGCGTCGTCGATCAGGATCCGGGCGTCGGCGTTCCGGTACGGGTCGAGGTCGGAGGAGTTCTCCGGCCACAGGACGAAGTCGGGCTGCGGGACCTTGCCCTCCTTCACCTCCCGGGCGAGCTGCTCGGTACGGCTCACATGGTTGTCCAGGACGGCGCGGCGCTGGGCGTTGAAGTCGAGTCCGAGCCGGGGCACGTTGCCCTGGATCGCGGCGACGGTCGCGGTGCCGTCCTCGGCCGAGTCGTCGACCAGTGGCAGCGCGGCGAACGCGCCGGCGACGGGTACCAGGACGGTCGCGGCCGCGGCGGCTACGGCCGCCCTCGGCAGCGTGCCCGTACGGCGGTGGTCGCGGACCTGGAGTACCGCTTCGCAGAGACCGAAGCCGCACAGCACCACCGCGAAGGAGAGCAGCGGTGTGCCCCCGAGGGCCGCGAGCGGCAGGAACACGCCGTCCGCCTGGCCGAAGGCGATCTTCCCCCACGGGAAGCCGCCGAACGGCACCCGGGCCCGGACCGCCTCGTCGAGCACCCAGACCGCGGCGGCCCACACCGGCCACCAGGCCAGCCGGCTGACGGCGGCGATGCCGATGCAGCCGACCGCGATGAACAGCGCCTCGGCGGCGGCGAGCGCCAGCCACGGCACCGGGCCGACCTCCTCGCCGGTCCAGTGCAGCAGCGGCAGCATGAAGCCCAGTCCGGCGAGCAGGCCCAGTCCGAAGCCGGCCCGGAGCCGTTGTCGGTGCAGCACCCAGCCGAGCAGGGCGAAGCCGGGGAGGACCAGCCACCACAGGGGGCGCGGCGGGAAGCTCAGATACAGCAGTACGCCCGCGATCACGGCGGCCGGGGGCCGCAGGAAGCGTCGCTTCCGGGACACGGGGGATGTGGCCGGCTGCGCGGCTTCGACTTCGGTGGTGGTGGCGCTCACCCGGCGGAGTCTACGGTGGCCGCCTGTGGGTCCGGCAGCCCCGCCCGTGTGCTGGAACCCTTCGTACCGGATCGTTCCGGCACTCTCCCGCCCGGATCGGGTCCGCTGCCGTCCGCGCGGGGCGGCCCTCGGGTGTCAGGTACCGGCCGTCGCTCCGGTCGCCGGCAGCTGCAGGCGCTCGCGGATGAACCGGACGCCCGCCTCCGCGTCGTCGACCGTGATGGTGAACGTCCTGCCGTCGCCGAGCCGGAGCACCAGGCCCTCGCCCCTGCGGACCACCACGGCCGTGCCCTGCTCGGGTCGCCAGCGGTAGCCCCAGCCGCCCCATTGGCGCGGGGTGACCTCGGGGGCGAATTCCGCGCCCACCACTTGGGTGAGCAGAATCCGGCGGCGCGGCAGGCCCATGTGGCCGCAGCGCACCTCCAGGGCGTCGCCGTCGACCCTCACGGCCACGTTCACGAACGCGAGGGTGCCGAACAGCATGAGCAGCCCGGCGGCGACGCAGCCGATCACGGACATCAGCAGCGGGGCGATGCCGGAGGTCCAGTTGGAGGTGACGGCCAGCTGGACGCCGAGCGCCAGACAGGCGGCGCCCGCGACCGCGAGTACCCACTGGGCCCGGTTGGTGGCCCGGCCGATCCAGACGGCGGAGCGGGCATCGGCTCCGTCGTGCCGGGGTTTTCGGGGGTGGTCCCTCATGTCAAGCAGCGTACTCAGGATTCCGCACGCCGGGGATGGGACGAACGGGCCCCGACGGGTCAGCGGGCCGGGCTGACGGCTCCCAGCAGCTGTCCCTCGGCGTAGGCCAGAGCGGCTTCCGGCAGGTCGGCGGGGCGGCCGCTGAGGAGGACCGCGAGAGAGGTGGACGGTTCGGCCGACGGAGCGGGTTCGACACCGATCCGGCGCAGTGCCTGGGCGGCGACGGCGTCCGCGGAACCGTACAGCGCGACGTGCGGCAGACCGGGCCGGCGCACCGCGTCACGAATGCGTTCGGCGACCAGTTCGTAGTGGGTGCAGCCCAGGACCACGGCCCGGACGTCGCGCGGGGTGCGGGCGGCGGCCGCGGCGATCGCCAGGTCGATCGCGGTCTCGTCCGCGTACTGCACGGCGTCGGCGAGACCCGGGCAGGGCACCTCGGTGACGTCGACGGAGCGCGCGAATTCGGCGATGAGTCCGCGCTGGTACGGGCTGCCGGTGGTGGCGGGCGTGGCCCAGATCGCGACGGGGCCGCCGCCGGCCACGGACGGCTTGATGGCGGGGACGGTGCCGATGACCGGCAGCGTGGGTTCGAGCTCGGCGCGGAGCGCCGGCAGGGCGTGCACGGAGGCCGTGTTGCAGGCGACGATCAGTGCGTCCGGCCGGTGGGCGGCGGCCGCGCGGGCCACGTCGAGCGCCTGGGCGCTCACGTACTCGGGCGTACGCGGTCCCCAGGGCATGCCGTCGGGGTCGGAGGAGAGCACCAGATCGGCGTCCGGCCTCAGCCGGCGTACCGCGGCGGCTGCCGCGAGCAGGCCGATTCCTGAGTCCATGAGCGCGATCTTCACCCGGTCACCATAGTCGACCGCCCTTGCGGTTCCGTCCCGGTGGGGCAGACTGCGGCGGATGAGCGCCGTTGCCTGGATCGCCGTGGGTTCGCTGGCCGCATGGGTGTGGCTGCTGCTGGGACAGGGGTTCTTCTGGCGGACCGACCAGCGGCTGCCCGGCCGGGAGCCCCCCGCCGGATGGCCGTCCGTCGCGATCGTGGTGCCCGCACGTGACGAGGCCGACATGCTGCCGGTGAGCCTGCCGTCGCTGCTGGCGCAGGACTATCCGGGGCAGGCGGAGATCTTTCTCGTCGACGACTGCAGCAAGGACGGGACCGGGGACGTCGCCCGCGCACTGTCCGTGCGCCACGGAGGGCTGCCGGTGACGGTCGTCTCGCCGGGTGAGCCCGAGCCGGGCTGGACGGGCAAGCTCTGGGCGGTGCGGCACGGGATCTCGCTGGCCCGGACCCGGGAGCCGGACTATCTGCTGCTCACCGACGCCGACATCGCGCACGAGCCGGACAGTCTGCGGGAGCTGGTCGCCGCCGCCGGATCGGGCGGCTTCGACCTGGTCTCGCAGATGGCCCGGCTGCGGGTGTCGAGCCCCTGGGAGCGGCTGGTGGTGCCGGCCTTCGTGTACTTCTTCTCGCAGCTCTATCCGTTCCGGTGGGTGAACCGAGCGGGTGCCCGGACGGCTGCGGCGGCCGGTGGCTGTGTGCTGCTGCGGACCGGGGCGGTGCGGCGGGCCCGGGTGCCGGAGTCGATCCGGCAGGCGGTGATCGACGACGTGTCGCTGGCGCGGGCGGTGCAGCGCAGCGGCGGGCGGATCTGGCTGGGGCTCGCGGAGCGGGTGGACAGCGTGCGGCCGTATCCGCGGCTGGCGGATCTGTGGCGGATGGTGTCGCGGAGCGCGTACGCCCAGTTGCGCCACAGCCCGCCGCTGCTGCTGGGGACGGTGCTGGGGCTCGCGCTGGTCTATCTCGTCCCGCCGGCCGCGCTCGTCGCCGGGCTGCTGACCGGTGACCCGGTGGCGGCGTGGGCGGGCGGACTGGCGTGGGCGGTGATGACCACGACGTATCTGCCGATGCTGGGCTACTACCGGCAGTCGCTGTGGTCGGCGCCGTTGCTGCCGTTCACCGCCGTGCTCTATCTGCTGATGACGGTCGATTCGGCGGTGCAGCACTACCGGGGCCGCGGCGCGGCCTGGAAGGGGCGTACGTACGCCCGTCCCGAGGCCGCGCCGGACCGCTGAGCCGAGCCGGCGGTGGGCCGATGGCCGCAGGGACCACCGGACCGCCGGGGGGTCATTTACGGCCGGGTGTCCAGTTCATGCCCCACCCGTAGGCGTAGTCGATGGTGCGCTGCGGGCTGACCCCGCGCTCGGGGACGAGGTAGCGGGCCTCGCGCTGCACCGTGAGGTCTCCCCCGTTGTTGGTCAGGAGCGCCAGGGCGCAGACCGTGGACGGGACGGTGCATTCGTCGAGCGAGAAGTCGATCGAGGCGCCGTTCTGGGGCTGGAGCGTGACGGTCGCGTGGAGGTCGGCGAAGCTCCGGGCGCCTTCGTAGATGGTGACGAAGATGAGGATGCGCCGGAGCTTGTTCTTGTGGTCGAGGTTGACGGTGAGGTTCTCGCCGGTGGAGACGGCGCCGGTGCGGTCGTCTCCGTCGAGATGGATGTAGGGCGGGTGCTGGAGGGCGCCGAACGCGTTTCCCAGCGCCTGTACGACTCCCTTGCGGCCGTCGGTCAGTTCGTAGAGGGCGCAGAGGTCGAGGTCGAGGTCCGAGTGGTTGGCGACCGCTCTGCCGAGCTTGCTTCCCCAGCCCTTGAACTGTTTGCGCACCTGCCAGTTGAGGTTGACGCGAAGCGCTCCCGAGGTACCGCCCTGTTTGGCGAGGGAGACCACCGGAGCTTCCTTGGTGAGCGTCACCTTGGACAGTCGGACGGGGGCGGGTGCAGGGGGCGCGGGAGGCGCCGGCGGCGCCATCGGCGGCGCGGGCGGCGTCGACGGCCGGCGGTCGACCCGCGTTGCGCTCTGCGGCTGTTGGGGCATTGGGGGCCGGTGATGAGGCTGCGTCGGCTGGGGCCGCTGCGGTTCGTCGACGGAGATCCCGAAGTCGGTCGCGAGCCCTTCGAGGCCGGTGTCGTACCCCTGGCCGACGGCGCGGAACTTCCAGGCGCCCTGGCGCCGGTAGAGCTCCCCGAGAATGAACGCGGTCTCGATCGTCGCGTCCGCGCTGTCGAAGCGCGCGAGCTCCCTGCCGCTCGCCGCGTCCGTGATCCGTACGTACAGCCCGGCCACCCGGCCGAACGTGCCGCCGTCCGCGGAGGCCGCCAGGACCACCCGGTCGATGGCCGGCTCGACGCGCGCGAGGTCGACCGCGAGGCTGTCCGTCGTCACGTCACCGGCGGTCCGCTTGCCCTCGTGGCGCACCGCGCCGGACGCGTGGGCGGGCTGGTTGTAGAAGACGAAGTCGGCGTCGCTGCGCACCTTTCCCGACGGCACGAGAAGGAGCGCCGAGCCGTCCACGTCCGGTGCCCCCGGGGAGGTGCGCCACCCCAGCTCGACCCGCACGGCCTGAGCCGCCACCGGAACATTGGCGCCTTTTTGCATGGTCATGCTCGCCCCCATCGCGAGTCCGGCTGCCCGAAAACCTTTCTCCGACAACCTAATCCCCCCGAACGTCACAGGGGGGAAGTCCGATCACGCGGCATGGCACTCAGGGCATGCTCGTGAGCGGCCAGGGGTTCGGGGCGTTGCGCCGGACCGCCGCGCGTATGTGGACCAGGGCCAGGACGGCACTCATGTGGGTCTTGCCCTCGGTGTGCCGGACGTGGTCCCTGCAGAACCAGAGGGCGTTCTCGGGATGCCCCGCTCGATCGAGCGGTGGCGCCGTCTCACGGAAGTACACGAGGGTGAAACTCTCGTAGTCCTGATCCCTGTGGGAAGCGTTGCAAACTGCGCAGTACGGGGGCATCACAGCCGGTCAACTCCACTCCGCCGAACGAATCGTGCTCGCAACCCTGCGTTCGTCCTGATCACCGGCGGGCCCGTCACCGGACGGGGTCCGATGCCAGCAGGACTTCCCGCGGGACGAGCGCGGTGGATCCCGGCGCGGTGCAGGCGTACGCCCCCGCCACGGCCCCCAGCCGGGCGCACGCCAGCGGATCCCGGCCGGCGAGCCTGCCGTACAGGAAGCCGCAGACGTACGCGTCGCCCGCGCCGTTGGAGTCCACCACCGGCGCGGGCGGGACGGTCGCCGGAACGTGGTGCGGGGTGGAGCCGCCGTCCCGGGTGAGTACGTGGGAGCCGCCCGCGCCCGCCGTGGCGACCACGGTGTCGGCGCGGCCCTCGCGGAGGATCTCCCGCATCAGGGCGAAGGTGCCCTCGCCCGCACCCGCCGCGCTGAGGAAGACGAGGTCGGAGCGGAGTGCGAACTCCCGGTGGTGGTCGGCCAGTCCGTCCCAGTCGTGCAGGTCCGTGGAGACGGGTACGCCGAGTTCCTCGATGTCGTCGTAGAGGAAGCGCGTGAAGTCCATGATGGACAGGTGGACATGGCGGGTACGCCGCAGCCTCGGCAGGTAGAAGTCCCGGGGCATTCTCAGGTCGGCGGGGTCGCGGGCGTCGTAGAACGACATCCGGCGTCCGGTCGCGTCCACCAGGTTCACGGCGCGGCGGGTGCCCGCCGCGGAGATCAGCGGGGCGAACTCCACGTCCCCCTCGGCCAGGCGCTCGCGCACCTGGGCACCGGTCCAGTCGTCACCGATGCAGTCGAGGAGCACGACCTGAAGTCCGAGCGCCCGGGTGCCGAGGGCCACATTGCCTCCGGTGTGGCCCGCCCATTCCTCGATCGGCCCGACATGGACCGAGTCGGCGAGCGGGACGGGCAGGGCGTCGACCCGCACGATGGTGTCCACCCCGCTGCCTCCGACGACCAGGACGTCGTACTCCGTGTGCTCTCGGGTCACCGCTGAGCCCTCCCGTTCCCGTGGCGGCCCAGTATGCCGTGGGCGGCACGTTCCTCCGCACTGCCCCCCGGAGGGCAGAAAAGCCCCCGTTCCTCACACAGCCCTTATCGCTGTTTTGGCAGGTCAGGCGGTCAGAACCGGCGTAAAACGGATGACCCCAAGATTAGGTCTCCCCAACCGGCACATCGTGGGCTTAACTTAGGTGTCATGACCTCCCCCCGCTCCACCTACGGCGGCGGCTACTACGCCGCACCGTCGTTCCCCGAGACTCCGATCTACGACTCCCTGGTCGCGGAGCGGGGCACCCCTCAGATCGCTCCGATCCGAGTGCCTGCCGCCTACGACACCGGCAACAGCTATCTGCCGGCGCTCCCGGCGGCGCTGCCGGCTCTTCCCGCGGCACCTTCTCAGCCCGGTCCGTCGTACGGCTACCAGCAGCCGGCGGCTCAGCAGGGGTACGCGCCGATGCAGCCCGCGCAGCTGCAGCACGCGCCGGCGCCGTACATCCCGCAGCAGCCGTCCGCGGCCCGTGGCGGGTACCAGGCGCCCTACCCGCAGCAACAGCAGCGGCCCGCGCCGGGCACCGGCTACGAGGCGATGCGTCCGGCGGCGCCCCGCCCGGCGCCCACCCGCCCGGCCTCGGCCCCCTCGCCCTACGAGGACCCGTACAACCGCCCGTACCAGGGCCGGGGGTACTGAGCCGACATCACACGCAGTCGCACGGAGTCGTCGTCGAGCCATGGGGACTCGACGGCGACTTCGGCGTTCCCGCTCCGGACATGTCGTCGGTCCGGTGCGGCCGGCGGGAACTCACGGGGGTGGTCCGCGCGTTGGCCGGGGTGAGGTTGCTCTCTCTTCGCTCCTTCAGCACGCGAAGCGTGCCGTATCAGGCTAAGACGGATACGGAAGGGGGTGCGGGACTGTGCGAGCGGTTACAGGTGTATGGCGCTGGCGGCACAATCCCCTGCGCCGCGCCACTGACCGGCGCGAGGCATGGGTGGCTCTTGTCGCGTTGCTCCTGATGGTGCTGTCGGCGCCGGCGCTGGGCTGGGTGTGCGGGTCGTACGCCGACGACGCCCTGCAGGAATCGGTGCGGGTCCAGCAGGCCGGACGTCGTGCCACCACCGCGGTCGTGCTGCGCCGGGCACCGCGGCCACCGCGTCTCGTCACCGATCCCGAGGTGTCCTCGGAGCACGGTTCGCAGACCCCGGTGGTGGCGCGCTGGAAGGCCCCGGACGGCACCGCCCGCCGCGGCACGGTGATGACCTCGTCCCGGAAGGCCGCCCCGGGCACCAGGGTGGAGATCTGGACGGATCTCCAAGGCCGCCCCACCACACGCCCCATGGATGCTCCGACGGCCCGCACCCATGCGGTGCTGGCCGGGCTCGGCGCGACGATGCTCGCCGTCGGACTGATCGAGGGCGTACGGCAACTGATCGTCCGGCACATGGTGCGCGCACGGTACACCCGGATCGACCAGGACTGGGCCAAGACCGGTCCGGACTGGGGCAGGACCGGAACCGGTAGCTGATCAGCTGCTGATCGGGGCAACTCCCGCCCGCCGCGCGCGCTACGGTGGACCGGCCCGCCCGCTTTCCCGGTGGGCGGTCCCGTGATTCGCCGCTGCCGCAAGGCCGGTGACCCGGGCATCACGCACGCACGAGGTGGGGGCACAACAGCGCCATGGCACAGGGCACGGTCCAGGTGACGCACACCGGCACATCGCGGTGGCGGCGCCGCACAGGCGAATACGCCTCCCTCACCGCAGCCCTGGAGGCCGCGGCCGACGGCGATGTCCTCACCATCGCCCCGGGCACCTACCGGGAGAATCTGGTCCTGCACCGCGCGGTGACCCTGCGCGGACCCGAGGGTTCGGTCGGCTCCGTCCGGATCGCCCCGGCCGACGGGGTCCCGCTGACCGTCCGCGCCTCCGCCGTCGTCACGGACCTGCATGTGGAGGGCCAGGACTCGACGGCCCCCGCGCTGCTGGTCGAGGACGGCGCACCGGACATCGCGGACCTGCGGATCGTCACCCGTTCCGCCGCCGGGATCGAGGTGCGCGGCACGGCCCGGCCGACCGTGCGCCGCTGCACGGTCGACAACCCCGCCGGGGTCGGCATCGCCGTACTCGACGGCGCGGGCGGGGTGTTCGAGGAGTGCGAGGTCGTCTCCGCCGGGCAGTCCGGGGTCTCGGTCCGCGACGGCGCGCATCCCCGGCTGGAGCGCTGCCGGGTCCATCACGCGTCGGGCGCGGGCCTCAGCGTCACCGGCGAGGGCAGTGCCCTGGAGGGCGTCGGCTGCGAGGTGTACGAGATCAAGGGCAGCGGGATACAGGTGACCGCGCGTGCGGCCGCCCACCTCACCGACTGCACGGTGCACCGCACTTCGGCGGACGGCGTCACGCTCGACACCGACGCGGTACTGACGCTCGCCGACTGCGACATCCACGACATCCCGGAGAACGCGGTGGACCTGCGCTCCCGTTCGGTCCTCACCCTGACCCGCTCCACGGTGCGCCGCTTCGGCCGCAACGGCCTCTCGGTCTGGGACCCCGGCACCCGGGTCGACGCCAACCAGTGCGAGATCCACGACAGTACGGGTGACTACCCGGCGGTCTGGGTGAGCGACGGGGCGACGGTGATACTGGACTCCTGCCGGGTCCATGACGTGCCGGACGCCATCTTCGTGCTCGACCGGGGTTCGCGCGCCGACGTCGTCGACAGCGATCTCTCCCAGGTCCGCAACACCGCGGTGTCGGTGAGCGACGGGGCGACGGCACAGCTGGACGACTGCCGCATCCGTGAGGCGTCCACCGGCGCCTGGTTCCGCGACCACGGCAGCGGGGGCACGCTGAACAACTGCACCATCGACACGGCGCAGACGGGAGTGATCGTCACCAAGGGCGCCGACCCGACGATCGAGCGCTGCACGGTCACCTCGCCCGCCGAGGCAGGTTTCTATGTCTCCGCCGAGGGGCGCGGAACGTTCAACAGCTGCCGGGTCACCGGCAGCGACGGCTACGGCTTCCATGTGATGGACGGCTGCCGTACGACGCTGAGCCGTTGCCGGACCGAGCGGTGCGCCCGCGGTGGTTACGAGTTCGCCGAGCCCGCCGTCGCGCACGGCGACGGCCAGGGCACCGGCCCCGTGGTGGAGGACTGCACGAGCGACGAGAGCGCGCTGCGCTCGCCCGCTCCCCCGGCACCCACCGTGCTGACGGCGACCCAGTCGGCCCCCGGACTGCTCGGCGGCATTCCCGGACAGCGCGCCGTCGAGCCCGCCCCGGCCGAGGTGCCGGCCACCGCGCCGGCGCGCGGGTCGGACGCGGTGCTCGGGGAACTGGACGCGTTGGTGGGCCTGGACAGCGTCAAGCGGGAGGTGCGCGCCCTCACCGACATGATCGAGGTGGGCCGGCGCCGCCAGGAGGCCGGGCTCAAGGCGGCGTCCGTCCGCCGCCATCTCGTCTTCACCGGCTCCCCCGGCACCGGCAAGACCACCGTGGCCCGGCTGTACGGCGAGATCCTCGCCTCGCTCGGGGTGCTGGAGCGGGGCCATCTGATCGAGGTGTCCCGGGTCGATCTGGTCGGTGAGCACATCGGCTCGACCGCCATCCGGACCCAGGAGGCCTTCGACCGGGCGCGCGGCGGGGTGCTGTTCGTCGACGAGGCGTACGCCCTGTCGCCCGAGGACTCCGGCCGGGACTTCGGCCGGGAGGCGATCGACACGCTGGTGAAGCTGATGGAGGACCACCGGGACGCGGTGGTCGTCATCGTCGCCGGTTACACCCATGAGATGGAGCGGTTCCTCACCGTCAACCCCGGGGTGGCGTCCCGTTTCTCCCGGACCATCACCTTCAGCGACTACGAGCCCGCCGAGCTGCTGCGCATCGTGGAGCAGCAGGCCGAAGAGCACGAGTACAGCCTGGCCTCCGGGACCGGGGAGGCGCTGCTGAAGTACTTCACCGAGCTGCCGAAGGGACCGGCGTTCGGCAACGGCCGTACCGCGCGCCAGACCTTCGAGTCGATGGTGGAGCGGCATGCGGGCCGGGTCGCCCAGCTCGCCGAGCCGAGCACGGACGACCTGACCCTGCTCTACCCGGAGGACCTGCCCGAACTTCCCTGATTCCGCGGGGACTTGATGGCGTGCTCCCCGTCGGACTGGCGGGGCAGGACCGGGTCCAGCCGTTCCAGGAGCGCGGTCCGCTCCTGGGCGAAGACCGGGTCGGCCTGGTAGTCCGAGTGTCCCAGAACGGCTTCGGGCAGCGGATGTTCGCGGGTCCGCCCGTAGACCAGGGGGTCCTTCAGCGGCCCTCGGTCCACCTCGGGCCCGGGGCCCTCGTCGAGCCGGACCCGGCCGCCGATCGGGTCGGTGGCCCGCCACAGGTTGCGCCAGCAGTGCACGGAGCGGTGCAGGGCGTGCAGCGGCCCGGGGCCGAAGTAGGCCGGGAACCAGCGCGCGTACAGTCGCTCGATCGGTGAGCCGTAGGTGAGCAGGGCGACCCGGCTGCGGGTCCCGGCGGGCAGCTGCCAGACCGCGGACGCGGCGAGGACGCTGCCCTGGGAGTGCCCGGAGATGACGAGCCTGCCCCGGGTGAGCGCGGTCCAGGCGGACATCCGTGACGCCAGGTCGGGGACGGCCCGCTCGGCGTAGCAGGGCGGTGCGAAGGGGTGGGCGGCGCGCGGCCAGAACGTACCGACGTCCCAGAGGATGCCGATGGTGCGCCGGGCCGAGGCGTCGCGGTAGGCGCGCCGCCCCCAGGTGACGAAGAGGATGAAGCCGAGTCCGACCATCCAGGAGCCGGTGGACTGCGCGGCCTGGGCGACGGACTCGATGAACGGGCCGCTGCCCTTCATCGCGATTCCGGGCACCTCTCCGCTCACCCAGGCCCCGCAGACCGCCGCCGCGCCGAGCAGCAGGGTGGCGGCGCAGACCGGGCCGAGGATCCAGGGCGCGGAGTCGGTGAGGGCGGCCGTGGCCTGGACGCGGGCGATCTGCCGGGTACGGGCCGGGTCCGGGCGTTCGTCCTCGTACGTCCGGTCGATCTCCGGCTCCAGGGCACGGGCGGCGAGCCAGGTCCGTACGAGCAGCACCAGGGCGGGGACGGCCAGCAGCACCAGGAGCACGGGGATGACCGACGCCTGCCAGCTGAGCAGCACCGGCGGGCCCTCGATGACGGAGCTCCGGCCCATGCCGGGGGTGCCGGGGCCGTCGAGCCAGTCGGCGACGCGCTGGGAGACCCCGCCGCTCATGACGCCGCCGAGGGCGCAGGCGAGCATCGCGACCACGGGCCCGCCGAGTCCGTACATGACGGTGCGGGGTTCGGGGGTCCGGCGGTACAGGCTCAATGACACCACGGCGAGTACGACGACGAGGGTCCCCTGGGCGAGGGTGATGACGCTGAAGGCGAGGTCGCCGGGCAGGGCCCCGGCCGAGGTCCAGTCGGGGCGGGACCAGGCGGCGTACGCCGCGGTGAGGACGAGCAGCGCCAGGGCCACGCCGGGCAGACAGGTGATGAGGGCGCGGTCGAGCCGGTTGTCGAGGCGCCGTTCGCTGCGGCCGCGGCGGCAGACCACCCAGAGCACGACGAGTCCGCCCACGACCAGTGCCGCCTCGATCAGCCGGCCGATGATGCCGGGTACGGGGCCGGTGACGGCCCGGTCGTGACGGGCCGCGGCGCCCGCGACCGAGGCGGCGACGGTCAGGAATCCGGCGGCGGTGTGGGCGGCGCGCAGCCGGGCGACCAGCCGGCGGCCGTACCAGAATCCGGGTCGGCCGAGGGCGGGGCGGACGACGGGCTCGGTGCCGGTGGCGGCCGGGGTGGGCGTGGGGTCGAGGTCGTCCGGTTCGGTTCCGGTGAGCGGGCGCTGTGATTCGTACGCGCTCCAGGTCCGGTTGGACAGGAACCAGAGCAGCGCCACCAGCGCGGTGGGCACCAGGGCGGCCAGAGCGAGCCTGCGGCCCGGCTGCGACCACCAGCCTCCCTGTGCCGTCGACAGGAAGCCGAGCCAGGACCGCTGGTTGGAGCAGTCCGGCACGCCCGCGCACTGCCAGGCCGCCAGGTCGAGCGCGACCTCGCAGGCCGCCGCGGTCAGCAGCACCGTGAGGCTGAGCGCGACGAGCCGGACGAGGACCCCGTACAGGCGCACCGTGCGGGTGCGGGAGCGGGCGGTGGGGCGCATCCAGTGGGCGAGGTTGACCACCATGAAGGGGAGCAGCAGCAGCCACAGGGCGCGGGAGCCGTTGCCGGAGGTGAGGTTGGACCAGCAGTAGGCCTCGGGGATGGGGCGGTCGCGGTACCGCTCGGGGTGCTGTTCGGCGTCCGTGTCCTCGGTCCGCCGGTAGATGGCGGCGGTCGCGTCGCCGGTGATCCGGACGGTACGCGGGTCGTCGAGCATCTCCTGCGGGGTGGCGCCGCCCACGCCGTGGACCAGCAGTTCCAGCGCGGGCCCGGGACTCTGCGGGGCCTGGGTGGCAGGTGGCACGGGAGTGGCTCGCTCTCTCGGTCGTGGGGGAGGTTCGGTGCGCGGTCACCAGAATCGCGGAAGGGGGCCGGTGGCCGCACCGCTCTCACCGAATCTCCCCAGTGCGGCGGCCGGCGACACCGCGTGGCAGGATGACCCCGTTCGAAGAGACCGCTGCACGACCATCGGGAAGGACCGGACCCGGCGTTGAGCGACAATCAGAACCTGCTCGCGGAGCAGCGGCGTGCCCTGATCCTCGACGAGGTGCGCAGGCGCGGCGGGGTCCGGGTCAATGAGCTGACCCGCAAGCTGAATGTCTCCGACATGACGGTGCGCCGGGACCTGGACGCGTTGGCCCGCCAGGGAGTCGTCGAGAAGGTGCACGGCGGGGCCGTGCCGGTGGTCGAGGCCAGTACGCACGAGCCCGGTTTCGAGGCCAAGTCGGCGCTGGAGCTGACCGCCAAGGAGGACATCGCGCGGGCGGCGGCGGCCATGGCGGTGCCCGGCAGTGCGATCGCGCTGTCCGGCGGCACGACGACGTACGCGCTCGCCCAGCAGTTGCTGGACGTACCGGATCTGACGGTGGTGACCAACTCGGTGCGGGTCGCCGATGTCTTCCACGCCGCGCAGCGGTCGGGGGGCGGGACGGGGGCCCGGCCCGGGGCGGCCACGGTGGTGCTGACCGGCGGGGTGCGGACCCCTTCGGACTCGCTGGTCGGTCCGGTCGCCGATCAGGCGATCGCCTCGCTCCACTTCGATGTGCTGTTCCTCGGGGTGCACGGGATCTCGGTGGAGGCCGGTCTCTCGACGCCGAATCTGGCGGAGGCCGAGACCAATCGCCGTTTCGTCCAGTCGGCGCGGCGGGTGGTGGTGGTCGCCGACCACACCAAGTGGGGCACGGTCGGTCTGAGTTCGTTCGCTTCGCTGGACCAGGTGGACACCTTCGTGACGGACGCGGGGCTGTCGGACGCCGCCCGTGCGGAGATCGAGGAGCATCTGCCGGGGCTGGTGGTGACCGGCCCGGTCGCGGAGGGCGGCTCCTGAGCGGCTGCGGGGCTCCGGGCGGAGTCCGGGCGCTTAAGTGGTGGGCTCCGGAAGTCCTTCGGGGGTTGATCAGGCTGCCAGGGCGACGGAGGATTCTTCTTGTCGGTCGGCTGGTGTGTGTCGGTCGAGCCGGGCCAGCAGATCGTCCAGGTCGGAGGTGGTGAACTTCCACTGGAACGGCTGTGCCGTGGCGTTGTAGCGGTCTTCGAATGCTCGGAGCCGGTCCCGGACCTGGGTGAGGTCCGTGAAGTCGTTGGGTTGGACGACCTTGCCTTGGACGATGGAGAAGAAGATCTCGATCTGGTTGGTCCAAGAGGCGTGTACGGGAGTGTGGACCATGATCGCGTTCGGAAACGCCTTGGTCAGACGGTCGACGGCCTTCTTCCCTCGATGGGGGGAGCCGTTGTCGACGATCCAGAAGACGCGTCTGGCGCTCGCGTAGGGCTCGGTGGTCATGACCTGGGTGACCAGGGCCATGAAGGGGACGATGCCGGTCTTCGGCTCGCAGCGGCCGAAGACCTTCGCGCGGTGGACGTCGTAGGCGGCCAGGTAAGCCAACGCGCCGCCGCGGCCGTACTCGTGGTTGACGCGCATCGCCCGGGCGCGGCCCGGGGCCAGGGTCGGATGGCAGCGGCAGCGCGCCTGGACGGAGGTCTTCTCATCGCTGGAGACGACGTACTCGTCCTCGCCCAGCGGGACACCCTCGAACGTGCGGGCGTACAGGTCCAGGACACGCTGGGCCTTGGCGCGGAAGTCCGGGTCGCGGACGAAGATCCAGGACCGGTACTGCCAGGGCTTGAGCGCGTCCTCGCGCAGCCAGCGGCGCACCGTGGATGCGGAGACGCTCTCGGTGATCCCACGCGCGGTCAGCTCGGCGGCCGGCTCCGGGCAGGACCAGCGCGACAAAGGCACGCCGGTCTCGGTGGGCAACTGACAGGCCAACGCCTTGGCCTCGGCGACCTGCACGGGAGTGAAACGGGCGGGACGCCCGGAGCGCTTGCGGTCAGCCAGGGCCGGTAGCCCGCCGTGGGCGAACCGCCCGCGCCAGGTCCGGACCATGTCCACGTGCAGGTGGGTCTCGGCAGCGATCCTGGCATTGCCCTGACCACGTGCCGCAAGGAGGACCACTGCGGCACGCTGCCGGGCTTGGTGTGGAGTCTTGTGCCCGTAAGCCATCTTCTTCAGCCGGTGGCGCTCGGCGGCGGTCAGCACCACCCCCACGGCAGCGCGTATGGCCACGTACCTGTCCCCCGGATCCTGCGGCAGGCTGATGAACCTGAATGATTTCGACTGTCCCCCCTCTTCCTTCCACCTCGCTGGATTTTCAAGGAGGCAGGAAGAGCGGTAGTGACCAGCATGTTGATGGCCCGCCGACCGTCAGGTCGGCGGGCCATCGTGATCGTTGAAGGTTCGTCGGCCCCCACGAAGTCGGCCGGCGGTCTACGTGCGTGTCGCGCGGGTCACCGAGGATCGGGGGCGCTCACGCGGCGGACCGGACCTTGATCGCGTGGCTGAGGACGGCCTGCTCCTCGTCGGGAAGACGACGCTCGGCATGGAGCATGCGCAGGGCGGTGGTGACGCGTTCCTCGTCCTCGGGTGTGCCGAGGCTGCCCATGTACGGGGGCAGCAGCAGACTCAGGGCTTCGAGGTCCGCGCGTGCGCAGAGCGTGGTGAGGAGTTCGCCGACCGGGTCTTCGTGCTGCTGTGGTGCGGCCTGAGTGGTGGCACGCAGTCCTGCGGCGATGCGGTAGCGGAGCCATTGCTGGTGGGGGCCGGCTGGGACGTCGTCGATGTGCTCGGCGGCGGACTCGAAGTGTTCGCGGGCCTGCTCGATCTGGCCCAGGTCCCGGTGGGCCCGGGCCATGTTTCCGTGAAGTGAGGCGTAGAAGCCGCGGACACGGTCGTCGCCGACCTTGTCGGCCCGGTTCAGGCACTCCTGGTTCCAGCGCAGAGTCTCCTGCGGAGTCGGCTGGTGCCGGGCGAGGTAGTGCGCGGCGATGCAGGCGTCGTAGTCGTCCTCGGCCGCTTCCCAGGCTTGAAGGAACAGGTCCCGGGCTCGGGCATCTCGTCCTTCGGTCTCGGCCTGCATACCCTGCGCGCACAGCCGCACGACGATGTTCTCGGGGTCGGTCACGGTTCTCCTGAGGTGGTGAGGATGCGGTGCTGGGGAAATCAGCTGGAGGTGTCGAGGGCGACGGGCATGATCAGCGTGCTGAAGCTGCCCTGGTCTGCGGAACGCACCACGACAGGCCGGTCTGCGGCGGAGACCTCCAACAGAACGTCGGGCCCGACACTGGCCTCCAGCGCGGGGCCCAGGACGGCGGGGTCGAAACCGATCCGCTGGGGCAGGTCTTCATGGCAGACCGCAGGCAGGGTGACGGCGTCGGAGTGGTCGGCAAGCGAGACGACCAGCTCGTCGTCGGCGAAGCTCAGAGCGATACGTGCAGCGTCTGCGTGGCTGCTGACCGCCTCACGCAGAGCCAGGCGATCCACGATCACGCGGTATTCGGGCGGGGCCAGAGCCGAGAGCATCTCGCGGTAGGCAGGGAACAGGTCATCGATCGTCACCAGAACACGGGACTCTGCCGTACTGCGTGCGCGGGCGCCGTCCGGTCCGACCTGGATGGTGACCTCATGGACTCGCGCCGCCCATTGCCCGAACTCGATCAGGTCAGCCGCGTGCACCAGCAGGCGGCAGGGCCCTCCGTCGAGTGCCGCCGGCCTCAGGACGCGCATCGACAGGCGGTAGCGATCGGTAGCCACCAGACGCACCTCGCCGTCATCGATCTCGATGAGGACACAACCCAGCACAGGAAGTTCCGCGTCGGAAGCCGCGGCCGGCACCACCTGGCGTACTGCACTGGCCAACTCCACGCCGCCGATTCGCGCTTCCGTCATGCTGCCGGCAGTCGAGAAGGAACGTAGAACCACGGCGATGGCCGCCTCGGCCGTCTGCGTCTGGTCCCGCATCCTGTCCAAGTGCCGCTCCAGTACCTCTCGGCCCTCGCGCTCGGGCCCGTCGAGCACCACGGTGACCTCAGCCAGCGGCAGTCCCGCTTCTCGCAGACTGCGCAGGAGAGCGGCACGGGACTCCTGAGCAGGACTGTAAAAGCGGTATCCCGTCGCCCCATCAACCCACACCGGCCGCAGAACGCGGCAGTCGTCGTAGAAACGCAAGGCGCTCGGAGCGAGACCGACCCGCCGCGCGAAGGCGCTGATGCTCAGTAGTTCCGTGGTGCCGTCCATGGCCCCGATTGTCGACGTTCATCCAACTTGAAGGTCAACTCGCGCTTCGGCCGGGTTCCACGCCACCACCTGGCACAGGAGCTCCCCCAGCGTCAACCCCCGAAGGACTTCCGGAGCCGACCACTTAGGATCGTGCTGTGGCCGTCTTCCGGATCGAGCGCTTCACCTCCTTGCCCGCCGCCGAGTCCTGGCGCCGGGTGACGGACTGGGAACGGCACGCCGCGCACGTACCGCTGACCACGATCACCGTCCCCACGGGGCCGGCGACCGGCGTCGGAACCGTTTTCGTGGCGCGTACGGGCGTGGGGCCGCTGGCGTTCGACGACCCGATGGAAGTGGTGCGGTGGACGCCGCCCGCAGCCGGGCGCGCGGGGCTGTGCCGGCTGGAGAAGCGCGGTTCGCTGGTGCGGGGCCGGGCGTCGATCGATGTGTATCCGACGGATTCCGGTTCCCATGTGGTGTGGGTGGAGGAGCTGGGCGTGCGGCTGCTGCCGCGGTGGGGCGATCCGCTGATCGCCGGGGCGGGCCGCCGGGTCTTCGGCCGGGTGCTCGACGGCATGCTGGACCACCCGGAGCGACAACGTCCGTAGTCCGGGGCGGGGCCGTACCCGGACGCGCCCGGGTGCGGCGGCCGCACGGACCACGACATCTGATGGCACGTCAGCTATGGTGTGGCGCGGCCCCGTCCGCCGCCGACCGCACGGGAGGTGCGTTCCATGCCACGCCGACTCCGTTCCGTGGAGCTCGATTTCGTCGATTCCGCTCCGCTGCGACTGGTCTTCGCCGCCGAGGTGTCCGCGGCTCCCGAGGAGGTCTACCGGGCGCTCGCCGACGATGTGCCGGGCTGGCCGGGCTGGTTCACGGCGGTGACGTCCGCCCGGCCCACCGAGGACGGCGCGGGCCGTGAGGTGCGGCTCAAGGGCGGCTTCGTGATCCAGGAGACGATCATGGCGGCGGAGCCCGGCAGACGGTACGCCTACCGGGCCGACCGGACCAACGCCCCCGGCATGCGGGCCCTGCTGGAGGAATGGCGGCTCGCCCCGGCCGGGACCGGGACGCTGGTGCGGTGGACGTTCGCCGCCGACGGTTCCGCCCCGTTCCGGTTCACCCTGCGGCTGGCCCGGTCGGGGGTGGGCCGGTCCTTCCGGGACGCGGTCCGCGAGCTCGACCGGCGGCTGACCGGGTCCGCGGCCTGAGACCGCCGCGCCGCGCGCCCCGTTCCGCGCCGGTGGTCAGGGCCAGTTGCCGTCGGCCAGGAAGGATTCGATCGTCGCCGCGTACGGGGCGATGTCCAGGCCCTGCGCGGCGAGCCAGCTGTCGGAGTAGTACTTGTCGAGGTAGCGGTCGCCCGGGTCGCAGATCAGGGTGACGACGCTGCCCGTGCTGCCCTGCTCGACCATCTCGGCGACCAGTTTGAACGCGCTCCACAGCCCGGTGCCGGTGGAGCCGCCGGCCTTGCGGCCGATGGCCTGCTCCAGGGCGCGCACGGCCGCGACGCTGGCCGCGTCCGGCACCTTCATCATCCGGTCGATGGCCCCGGGCACGAAGCTCGGCTCCATCCGGGGCCTGCCGATGCCCTCGATCCGGGAGCCGCAGTCGCTGGTGGCCAGGGGATTGTGCTGGGTCCAGCCGTCGAAGAAGCAGGAGTTCTCCGGGTCGGGCACACAGATCCGGGTGTCGAACTGCATGTAGTGCACATAGCGGGCGATGGTCGCCGAGGTGCCGCCGGTGCCCGCCGTGGCGACGATCCACGTCGGCTCCGGATAGCGCTCCAGTCCCAGCTGCTGGTAGATCGACTCGGCGATGTTGTTGTTGCCGCGCCAGTCGGTGGCCCGCTCGGCGTAGGTGAACTGGTCCATGTAGTGGCCGCCGGTCTCCGCGGCGAGCATGGCGGACTCCTCGTACATCTTCCGCGAGTCGTCGACGAAATGACATCGGCCGCCGTGGAATTCGATCAGCCGGCACTTCTCGGGGCTGGTGGTGCGGGGCATCACGGCGATGAACGGCACACCGATCAGCTTGGCGAAGTACGCCTCCGAGACGGCCGTCGAACCGCTGGACGCCTCGATCACCGGCTTGCCCGGCCGGATCCAGCCGTTGCAGAGCCCGTAGAGGAAGAGCGAACGGGCCAGCCGGTGCTTGAGGCTCCCGGTGGGATGCGTCGACTCGTCCTTGAGGTAGAGGTCGATGCCCCACGCCTCGGGCAGCGGGAAGCGCAGCAGATGGGTGTCGGCGGAGCGGTTGGCGTCGGCCTGGACCTTGCGGACCGCCTCCTTGAGCCAGGCCCGGTACCCGGGATCGGAGCGGTCGATGTCGATCGTCGCAGCGGCCCGGCCCTCGCCGCCGTGCTTCTCGGTGTCCATCAGCGCGTTCCTCCTCGTGTCGCCATCACTCCACCGACAACGGTATTCCCCCCACCTGCACAAACGTTCACTTTGATGCTCCATAGCCCTGCCTTGGCGTCAAGGGGCCCGGAGCCCCGGCACCGGACCGGCACGCGGCCTGGCGTGCCGGTCCAGGTTTGTGCAGACTTCCCATCAGAAGTGTCACGAAGGGGGCGAAGCAGCCATGCCGGAAACGGAGTTCAGTGCGACGGGGGTACGGATCGAGCGGTGGGCCCGCTCGCTCACCAGGGCCGGGCAGGTGATCGTCAAGGACGGCAGGCTGGCCCTGCTGACCAGCAACGGGCGGGAGATCGACAGCGCCCCGGTGGTGACGGTGAGTGCGGGCAGGCCGTGGTTCGCCGGAGCCGGCGCGGCCGTGGCCCGCCTCAACGGGACGCGGTACCGGCTGACGATGGGGCAGCGCAATCACGGTCCGGACCGGGGCGGGCCGGCCCACCGGTTCCTCGAAACGCTGCGCAGCGCGGGCGGACGGATGACCTGAGACGGGCGGACCTCGCCGGGCCACCGCGAGTTGCGGAGCCGTGACCCCTGGGCGACATTGGACACGTCACTCATGGTTCACCGGCGGTGACACTGAGATCCACGCCGCCGGGTCCGGATCAGCGGCCGGCCGGCCGCGGGATCCGTTCCTCCGTCTTCTTCCGGACCTATTTCGGGGAGTCGCAGCCGTGATCAGCGAGCCAAGCAGGCACTGCACGGTGGAGCTCCAGGCCCTGCCGTCGCGGATCGGTCAGGTCCGCAGAATCGTCTCGGCGCAGTTGCGCTACTGGCATCTCGATCCCCTGATCGACCAGGCCGCGCTCGGCGTCACCGAACTGCTGACCAATGTCCACCGGCATGCCCAGCCGGACAAATCATGCACCGTCGAGATCGAGTTGCTGCTCGAACGGCTCACGGTGTCCGTCCACGACCACGACCCACGGCTGCCGACCGTGCGTGAGCCCAGCTCGTCCAGCACCTCGGGGCGCGGACTCGCACTGATCGCCGCGGTCAGCGAGAGCTGGGGGGTCCGTCCGAGGGGCGGGGCCGGGAAGGTCGTCTGGTTCACCCTTCCGGCGCCTCCGCGCAGCGCGGCGCTCGCCCCGCATCCGGTGTACGGGGCCACCACCGACGGGCCGTTCGAGCCGGACCCCGTCATGTACCCGGAGAGCGGCACGCCTTCCGCCGCGCGGTCGGCGGTGGTCGGCTGATCCGCCGGGCCCGGGGCGGGGAGACCGTGACGTGACGGGAGGGGCGGGGCGCCGGAGCGCCCCACCCCTCCTCGTCGCGCTACCGGGCGGCGACCGCGTGGAGCACGTTCAGCCGTGCGGCCCGGTGGACGGGGCGCAGGTCGCGTCCCGGCGGCCTCGGTGGTGGAGAGGGCGATCCCGCCCGTGCCCAGCCCCGTGAGCGAGCCGTCGAGCCGGGTTCGGAGGTGGGGGTGGTGGTCATGCCGGGCCTCCTCCGCTGCCGCGGCCGAACTGTTCGTCCAGGACGGAGAGCCGGCGCCAGTACTCGTCCTCGTCGATCTCGCCGGCGGCGAAGCGCTTGCCGAGCAGGTTGATCGGCGACGGTTCGGCAGGGGCTTCCGGGGTGGTGCGGGCCTGCCAGGGGCCTCGCCGGCCACGCCACGCGGTGCGGCGCAGCAGGGTGACGCCGCCGATGACGACGGCCGCCCAGAAGAGCGGGAAGAGGAGGATCCAGGGCCCGGGGCCACCGCTGTACGCCAGGGTGTTCATCTCGGTCGACTCCCTCGGTTCAGGGGTTCGTGGTCAGGTTTTCCTGACGCTTCCGAGCCTCGCCGGAAGAGGCGTCCGAGTCGTCGTACGGCCGGCGGCCGTGCGCGTACCCCCGCGGGAGTACGCGCCGTCGCGGCTGCTCCCGAGGGTGACGGCGGCCGAGGCCCCACGGGTCCGTCCCCGTCAGGCCAGCGCGGCCAGCGGATCGTCCAGCACCGGCTGCCAGGCCAGTTCGGCCGCGCCCACCAGGCTGTTGTGGTCGAGCGAGCACGGCAGGATGGGGACGCTGCCGCTCCGCCCCCACAGGCTGCGGTCGGCGACCACCGCGCGCAGCCGCTCCGGGTCCGCGTCGAGCAGGGCGCGGTGGAGTCCGCCGAGGATGATGCGGTCCGGGTTGAGGATGTTGACCAGGCCGGCCAGCCCGAGGCCGAGCCGGTCGATCAGCTCCTCGGCCGCGCCCCGTACCGCGGCGTCCTCGTACTCCGTGCGCAGCAGGTCGCCGGCCTGCTTGAGCAGCGACTCCTCCGGGCCGGGTTCGCGGCGGGCGGCGACGAGGAAGGCCAGCGGGTCGGTCTCGACGTCCAGGCAGCCGCGCCCGCCGCAGTGGCAGGGGCGCCCCTCGGGATTGACCGTGAGGTGGCCCACCTCCAGCGCGAGTCCCGAACTCCCGGTGTGCAGGCGGCCGTCGAGGACGAGCGCGCCGCCCACTCCCCGGTGGCCGGTGGCCACGCAGAGCAGATGCTGGGCGCCGCGGCCGGCTCCGTGCCGGTGTTCGGCGAGCGCGGCGAGGTTGACGTCGTTCCCGGTGAACGCCGGTCCGGGGATGCCCGCTCCGCGTACGCATTCGGCGAAGATCTCGCTCACCGGGGCGCCGGCCTTCCAGGCGATGTGCAGCGGGTTGAGCGCGGTGCCCTCCGGTTCGGCCACCGCCGACGGCACCGCGAGCCCCGCCCCGACGCAGCGCAGTCCGCTGTCCCGCAGCAACCGGGCACAGTCGTCGACCACTTCACCGATGACCTGGGCCGGGTCGGCCGTGACGGTGACGCGGCCGGGAGCGGTGGCCACCAGCCGCCCGCCCAGTGCGACGAGCGCGGCACGGAATCCGTCGGCGTGCACCTGGGCGGCGATGACGACGGGGCCGGACTCCCGTACGGACAGCCGGTGCGAGGGGCGGCCCTGCGATCCGGCGGCGGAACCGGGCCGGGAGTCGACCCGGATCAGGCCGAGCGCCTCCAGTTCCGCGGCGACCGCACCGGCCGTCGCCCGGGTGACCCCGAGCTCGGAGGTGAGGACGGAGCGGGTGGGCGCACGTCCGGTATGGACCAGTTCCAGCGCGGGTCCGAGCGCGCTGCGGCCCCTCTCCAACTTTGTCCGGGTGGTGGACACCTTGCCGTTCATGGGGGCGAGTCTCCCACGGTCCGGGGGTACGGCCGACGCCCCGGTGGCCCGGCTCCGCCCCTGCCGACCGTCTTGCGTCCATTGTCGCCGCGCCCCTATGCTGAGTTTGTGCCGCAACTAAACAAACTGCGGACGGCCCTACCGGGGGGACCGGGCGGAAACACCGCCGCACCTCCGTCGGCCCGCCTCCGTACCGCCCTGACCGTGTTCTTCGCCCTCGACGGCTTCCTCTTCGCCGGCTGGGTGGTCCGCATCCCGGCCATCAAGCACCAGACCGGTGCCTCCGCCGCCACCCTGGGCCTCGCGCTGCTCGGGGTCTCCGCCGGGGCCGTGCTGACCATGGTGTTCACCGGCCGGTTGTGCCGGCGCTTCGGCAGCCATCCGGTGACCGTGGCCTCGGGCGTCCTGCTCTCCCTCGCCATCGCCCTTCCCGCGCAGACGCGTTCGGCCCCGGCGCTCGGCATGGTCCTGCTGGTCTTCGGTGCCGCGTACGGCGGGATGAACGTGGCGATGAACAGCGCCGCGGTCGACCTGGTCGCCGTGCTGAGGCGCCCCGTGATGCCCGGCTTCCATGCCGCCTTCAGCCTCGGCGGCATGGTCGGCGCCGGGCTCGGCGGGCTGGTCGCGGGCGGCCTCTCCCCCGCCGCCCATCTGCTCGCCCTCACCGGGGCCGGGCTCCTGGTCACCGCGGTGGCCGGGCCGGTGCTGCTGCGTCACCCGGCGCCCCGGCCCGCGGTCCGGGCACCGGGCGCCGAGGCACCCCGGCGGCCGAGCCTGAGGGCCCGTCGGCTGGTGCTCCTGTTCGGCCTGATCGCGCTCTGCACCGCGTACGGCGAGGGCGCGCTGGCCGACTGGGGCGCACTCCACCTGGAGCAGGACCTGCACGCCCACCCCGGCGTCGCGGCCGCCGGCTACTCCCTGTTCGCGCTGGCCATGACGGCGGGCCGGCTCAGCGGCACGGCCCTGCTCGAACGGCTCGGCCAGACCCGCACCCTCGTCCTGGGCGGTGCGACGGCAACCGCCGGGATGCTGCTCGGTTCGCTCGCCCCCAGCACGTGGGCGGCCCTGCTGGGCTTCGCGGTCACCGGGCTCGGCCTGGCCAACATCTTCCCGGTCGCGGTCGGCCGGGCCGGTGAGCTGGCCGGGGCCGGCGGGGTGGCCGCCGCTTCGACGCTCGGCTACGGCGGGATGCTGCTCGGGCCGCCCGCGATCGGCTTCCTGGCCGACTGGTCCTCGCTCCCGGTGGCCCTCACCACGGTGGCGCTGCTGGCCACCGCGGCCGCGGCGCTGGGGTACGGAGCACGCAACGCGACCCATGCGCCGGCGACCTGACCCGGCCGGGACAGGAGCCCGGACCCCTGGCACAATCGGGGCCATGGAGATCACGGACCACATCAAGTCCCTGGCCGCCGCAGGACAGTTGCTGGCATCCGCCGCGCAGGAGGCGGGGACCGGCACCCCGGTGCCGACGTGTCCTCAGTGGCTGGTGCGTGATCTGCTGCGGCACACCGGGATGGTGCACCGCTGGGCCACCGCGTTCGTCGCCGAGGGCCACACCTCGTACCACCCCGACGGCGGGGAACCCGATCTGGACGGGCCGGAACTGATCGACTGGTTCCGCGAGGGCCACGGCCTCCTGGTGGACGCCCTGGACGCCGCACCGGCCGGGCTGGAGTGCTGGAGCTTCCTGCCCGCGCCGTCGCCCCTGGCCTTCTGGGCCCGGCGCCAGGCGCACGAGACCACGATCCATCGGGTGGACGCGGAGTCGGCGCTGGGCGGGCGGCCGTCGCCGGTCCCGGCCGCTCTCGCGGTGGACGGGATCGACGAGTTGCTGCTCGGGTTCCACGCCCGCCCGAAGAGCCAGGTACGCACCTCGGCGCCGCGCACCCTCCGGATCCGCGCCACGGACGCCGACGCCTGCTGGACCGTACACCTCTCGCCGGAGCCGCCACGGGCCGTACGGACGGGCGCGGAAGCCGGAGAGGGTTCCGAAGAAGGGCTCGTGGACTGCGAGTTGACCGCTTCGGCCGAAGAGCTCTACCTGACGCTCTGGAACCGGCTGCCGCTCGCCGCCGTCACCGTGACGGGCGACCCGGAGCCCGCCCGGATCTGGCGCGAGAACTCCGCGGTCAACTGGTCCGGACCGCCGAGGACGCCCGCGACCGGGGCGTAGCCACAGCCGAGAACCCGTCCGGCTCGGCGGCCCGTTCCCTCTCCCCCGCACGTTCCTTCGCCGTACCCACAACTCCCCCGGCACGGTCGGGCGCCGCGCTCACCGACCCGGCTCGTCCAGCATCCGGGCGAGCACCGACCTCTGCAGGGGCTTCACCTCGGCGTGGCGTTCCCGCCCCTTCGCGGTCAGCTCCACCTGGACGCCCCGCCGGTCCTCGCTGCACATCCCCCGGCGCACCAGGTCGTCCTTCTCCAGCCGTGCCACCAGGCGGGACAGCGCGCTCTGGCTGAGGTGGACGCGGGAGGCCAGCTCCTGCATGCGATAGGCGCAGCCGCCCTCTTCGGACGCCCCCTCCGCCAGGACGTCGAGCACCTCGAAATCGCTGGCGCCGAGGCCGTGCCGGTGCAGCTCGCGGTCGAGCTCGCAGAGAGTCCTGGCGTGCAGCGCGAGGATGTCCCGCCACTCGTCGACGAGCACCCGCTCGGACTTGTTCGCTGCCATGACCGCACGTTAGCAGAGACGACACCCTTTGTTGCATCGTCATTAAATGCACTTGCATTCAATGCATGTGCATGTACTGTGCTGCGCATGACCACTCCGCTCAACGTCCCCGATTCCCATGCGCGTTGGAGCCCGCGCCTGTGGGGCACGCTCCTCGTGCTCTGCGCCGCGATGTTCCTGGACGCCCTCGACGTCTCCATGGTCGGGGTCGCGCTGCCGTCCATCGCCGACGATCTCGGACTGACCACCTCGACCCTCCAGTGGATCGTCAGCGGCTACATCCTCGGCTACGGCGGCCTGCTGCTCCTCGGTGGCCGGGCGGCCGATCTGCTGGGCAGGCGCCAGGTCTTCCTGATCGCGCTCGGCGTCTTCGCCCTCGCCTCGCTGCTCGGCGGCTTCGTCGACTCCGGACCGCTGCTGATCGCCAGTCGCTTCATCAAGGGACTGAGCGCCGCCTTCACCGCGCCGGCCGGGCTGTCGATCATCACCACCACGTTCAAGGAGGGACCGCAGCGCAATCGCGCCCTGTCCATCTACACCACCTGCGCCGCCACCGGTTTCTCCATGGGCCTGGTCCTCTCGGGCCTGCTCACCCAGCTGTCCTGGCGGTGGACGATGCTGCTGCCCGCCCCGGTCGCCCTGATCGCCCTCGTCGCGGGTCTCAGGCTGATCCCGCACAGCGAGCGCGAGGACACCCACCGCGGCTACGACCTGCCGGGCGCCGTCACCGGCACGGGCGCCATGCTGCTGCTGGTGTTCACGGTCGTGCAGGCACCCGAGGCCGGCTGGACCTCCGCCCGCACCCTGCTGTCGTTCCTCGCCGTCGCCGCACTGCTGACCGTCTTCGTCACCATCGAGCGGCGCACCGCGAATCCGCTGATCCGCCTCGGGGTGCTGCGCTCCGGGAGCCAGGTCAGGGCACAGCTGGGCGCCGCGGCGTTCTTCGGGAGCTACGTGGGCTTCCAGTTCCTGGTCACCCAGTACATGCAGTCGCTGCTCGGCTGGTCCGCGCTGGAGACCGCGCTGGCCTTCCTGCCCGCGGGGGTGCTGGTCGCCCTCTCCTCCACGAAGATCGGTGATGTGGTCGACCGGTTCGGGACACCGCGCGTCATCGCGGCCGGGTTCACGTTCCTCGTCATCGGCTACGCGCTCTTCCTGCGGATCACCCTCACCCCGTCGTACGCCGTGGTGATCCTGCCGTCCATGCTGCTGCTCGGCGCGGCCTGCGCGCTGACCTTCCCCTCGCTCAACATCCAGGCCACCAACGGGGTGGACGACGACGAGCAGGGCATGGTGTCGGGCCTGCTGAACACCTCGATCCAGGTCGGCGGGGCGATCTTCCTGGCGGTCGTGACGGCGGTGATCACGGCGCACGGCAGCGGCGACGGTTCGCGCCAGGCGGTCCTGGACAGCTACCGGCCCGGCCTGGCCGTGGTGACCGCGGTCGCGGTCGCCGGTCTGCTGGTCACGCTCCCCGGCCTGCGACGCCGAAGGCCCGTACAGCACACCGTGCTGGTCGCGTCGTCGGAGACGGACCGCGCGGCCGGGGCCGGGACGACGGCCCCCGCACAGAAGGTGTCCGTGCGGGACTGACCACCGGGCGAGGGGGACGGTGCGGTGTCCGGCCGGGGCGGTCGCCCGTCGGCCGGGCACCGCGCCGGAGCACTGCCACGGGTTCCGGCCGCGCCCGGGTCAGCCGAGCCAGCCCGGCCGCACCAGCCCCGACTCGTAGGCGAGCACGACGAGCTGGGCCCGATCGCGGGCACCCAGCTTCACCATGGTGCGGCTGACGTGGGTCTTGGCGGTGAGGGGGCTGACGACGAGGCGCCTGGCGATCTCCTCGTTGGAGAGCCCTATGCCGACGAGCGCCATCACCTCCCGCTCCCGTTCGGTGAGTCCGCCCAGTCCGGCCGATGCCGCGGGCTCCTTGGAACGGGCCGCGAACTCGGCGATCAGGCGCCGGGTGACTCCTGGCGAGAGCAGCGCGTCCCCGCCCACCACCGCCCGTACGGCGCGCAGCAGTTCGTCCGGCTCGGTGTCCTTGACGAGGAAGCCGGAGGCCCCGGACCGGATCGCCTCGAAGACGTACTCGTCGAGCTCGAAGGTGGTGAGCATGACCACCCGGACCCCGTCCAGCCGGGCGTCCCCGGTGATGGCGCGAGTCGCGGCCAGGCCGTCCAGACGCGGCATCCGGATGTCCATCAGCACGATGTCGGGACGCAGTTCACCCACCAGGCGCACGGCTTCCGCGCCGTCGGCGGCCTCCCCGGCCACCTCGATGTCGGGCTGGGCGTCGAGCAGGGCCCGGAAGCCCGCCCGGACCAGCGACTGGTCGTCGGCGAGCAGTACGCGGATCACGGTGTCTCCTCCTCGTGTGCCGCCGTGCCGGACGCACCGGTGGGCAGCGGAAGCTCGGCGCGCACCCGGAAGCCGCCGTCGGCCCGGGGGCCCGCCTCGATCGTGCCACCGAGCGCGGCGGCCCGTTCCCGCATTCCCGCCAGCCCGTTGCCGCTGCCTCCGGCGTCGCCGCCGGTGGCGGGCCCCTCGTCGTCGATACGGAGCCGGATGCCGCCCGGCCCGTAGCCGATCCGGACCCGCGCGGTACGCGATCCGGAGTGCCGGACCACGTTGGTCAGTGCCTCCTGCACGATACGGAAGGCGGCGAGGTCCGCGCCGGGCGGCACCGCCGGCCGTTCGCCCTCGGTCTCGACGGTGACGGTCAGTCCGGTGCTCGCCGCCTGCTCGACGAGCTCGGGGAGCCGGTCGAGTCCGGGGGCCGGGGCCCTGGGGGCGTCTCCGGGGCCACGCAGGGTGTCGAGTACCTGACGGACCTCGCCCAGCGCCTCCTTGCTGGCGGCCTTGATGGTGGTCAGCGCCGCGCGCGCCTGCTCGGGATCGGAGTCCAGCAGCGCGAGTCCCACGCTCGACTGGACGTTGATGACGGAGATGCTGTGGGCCAGGACGTCATGGAGTTCGCGCGCCATCCGCAGCCGTTCCTCATCGGCCCGGCGCTGCTCCGCCGCCTCCCGTTCCGCCCGCCGGTCCGCCCACTGCTCACGGCGTACGCGGACGAACTCGGCGGCGGCGATGATGGCCACCACCCAGGCGGCGATGCCCAGTTCCTGTCCCCAGGCGGCGGGATGGTCGTCCGTGGGCGGCAGCCACCGGTAGAGCCAGTGCGCCACCAGGACGTGTCCCAGCCACACCATGCCGACGGCCGACCAGGCGGCCCGCCGGTGCCCCGAGACGACCGCGCTGAAGCAGCCCACGGCGACGGCCAGGAAGACCGGCCCGTACGGATAGCCGGCCGCCAGATAGATCAGCGCCGCGGCCGAACTGCCGAAGACGGCCGCCACGGGGTGCCGGTGGCGCACCAGGAGCACGGCCACGGCCAGGAAGAGCAGGAGCCGGGCGAAGAGGTCCAGCGGGGCCCGCTCGTCCATCTGCCCCCGGGCCGCGATGGTCGAGCCGATCATGACGACGGCACCGATCAGGATCGTCGACGGCCAGGGCAGCCGGGTGGCGGACCGTCCCGGCGCCCCGGTCAGCCACCGCGGCGGCTCGCCGTGCGCCCAGGGGGGACCGCCGCCGCTTGCGTGTGAGCGCTGGTCTTCCATGCCGGCCACGCTAGACCGCGGGCCGCGCCCGGGGCGTCAGCCGGACGTGGTGCTCACCCGTACTCCCCGGGGAGTACGTCGTACGGGAGAGTCCTCAGCCGTTCCCTCCGGCGGACAGGCCGACCGTCCGGGCCATCTCGGTGACGGCCTCCCGGAAGAAGGCGTCCCGGACCTCCACCACCCGGTGGAACTGGCCGAAGATCTCGAAGGAGATCAGCCCGAACAGCTGCGCCCAGGCGGCGATCAGCGGGACGGCGGCCTCCACGGGAAGGTCCGGGGCGAATTCGGTGACCATCCGCGCGGCCTCGTCGCGCAGATCGTCGGCGAGCGGCGGCAGGGCCAGGCCGTCCGCGCGGTGGGCGTCCGCGACCACGGCGATCAGGACGAAGCCGACGCGGGAGGCGGGGCCGACCGTCGCCTGCGGTGCGGTGTAGCCGGGCACGGGCGAGCCGTAGATCAGGGCGTACTCGTGGGGGTGGGCGAGGGCCCACTCGCGCACGGCGCGGGTGACCGCGATCCAGCGCGCGAGAGGGGTGGCGGCCTCGGCACCGGCGGTGCGGTGGGCGGCCTCGGCGGCCTCGCCGACGGAGTCGTACGCGTCGACGATCAGGGCGGTGAGCAACTCGTCCCGGCTGGGGAAGTAGCGGTAGAGGGCGGAGGACGCCATGCCGAGCTCCCGCGCCACGGCGCGCAGCGACAGCTTCGCGGCGCCCTCGGCCGCGAGCTGTTTCCTCGCCTCGTCCTTGATGGCGGCGGTGACCTCGATACGGGCCCGTTCCCTGGCTCCTCGGACAGTGCTCATGGGCAGCAGTCTGCCACGGAAGCAGAGCACCGACCAACAACGAGAGCAGTGCTCTTGCTTTTGAGCACCCATTCCGTGCACACTGATCTCAAGCGAGAGCACCGCTCTCAAAACCTTGGGGAGTCACCATGTCTCAGCCGTACTACCTCCGCGGCAGCGCCCTCAACGTCCGGATGAACGGCATCGTGGGATGGCTCGCCCGCCACGGCTTCAGCATGTTCGGGTCGGCCGAGATGTCCGTGCGCGGCCGCAAGAGCGGGCAGCTGCAGCGCATCCCCGTGAACCCCCACACCCATGAGGGCACGCAGTACCTCGTCTCCGCCCGGGGCCACTCCCAGTGGGTGCGCAACATGCGGGCCGCGGGCGGCGGCGAGCTGCGGGTGGGCCGGAAGGTCCGGGCCTTCACCGCCGTGGAGATCCCGGACGACGAGCAGAAGTCGCTGATCATCCGCACCTACCTGGAGCGGTGGGGCTGGGAGGTCAAGGACTACTTCCAGGGCGTCACCGCGAAGTCCTCGGACGCCGAACTGCTGGCGGCCTGCCCGGACCACCCCGTGTTCCGGATCGCCGTGGAGCGCTGACCGTGCGGCCGGCGCCGCCCGGCGCTCGACGGGACTTCGCGGACGAGGCCGGGGGCCCGTCCGGACCCGGTCCGCCGGACAGGCCCTGCGGGACGGCCCTCAGCGGTCCATCGCGTTCAGCGCCCGCTGTGCCAGCGGATGCGTACGGACCAGCTCGCCGAGCGAGGTCGTGCCGCGGGTGATGCCCGCGAACGCGTTCCAGGCCGGGCGGAATCCCGTCAGCACCGCGTGCAGCACCCCCGGACGGCGCTCGAACAGCTTCAGCATGCGCCGCCCGACACCCATCTCGACGCCGAGCCCCGCCTTGATGGCGAACGCGTAGTTCAGCGCCTGGCGCCGGGCGTCCACCGCGTCGTGCGACTCCGCGATCCGGACCGCCCACTCACCGGCCAGCCGCCCCGACCGCAGCGCGAAGGAGATCCCCTCGCGGGTCCACGGCTCCAGCAGCCCCGCCGCGTCGCCGCACACCAGCACCCGCCCGCGGGACAGCGGCGAGTCGTCGCTGCGGCAGCGCGTCAGATGGCCGGAGGAGATCTTCGGCTCGAAGCCGGCCAGGCCGAGCCGGGCGATGAAGTCCTCCAGGTACCGCTTGGTTCCCGCCCCGTCGCCCCGCGCCGAGATCACACCGACCGTCAGGACATCGCCCTTGGGGAACACCCAGCCGTAACTGCC
Organism: Streptomyces sp. NPDC001890; assembly: GCF_042891445.1. Classification (NCBI taxonomy): domain Bacteria; kingdom Bacillati; phylum Actinomycetota; class Actinomycetes; order Kitasatosporales; family Streptomycetaceae; genus Streptomyces; species Streptomyces sp. NPDC001890. The sequence continues at coordinate 53,133 of NZ_JBIATE010000033.1, forward strand.
GGGCATGGGGCCCCAGTCGATGAGCACCCGCCCCGCCCAGTCCTCCGCGACCGTGGCCGGGACCGGGATCTCCGCCTCCAGGCCGAGGTCCACCTGGTCGAGCTTCACCCCGACATGAGCCCCTATCCGCCCCGCGCTGCCGTCGGCACCGACGACCGCGCGGGCCAGGACCGTCTCGCCGCCGGACAGCACCACGGCGACCGTGCGCCGGTCGGGCACCGAGGCGCCGTGCTGCTCGACCCGCATCACCGTCGCGCCGGTGCGGAGTTCGGCGCCCGCCTTCTGCGCCTCCTCGACCAGACCCGCGTCGAACTCCGGGCGGTTGATGAGCCCGAAGAGCATCCGCTTGGAGCGCCGGGTCCGCGCCAGCCTGCCGTTGAGCGAGAACGTGACCGCGTGGATCCGGTCCCGCAGCGGCAGTTCGAACCCGGGCGGCAGCGAATCACGCGAAAACCCGATGATGCCGCCGCCACATGTCTTGTACCGGGGAAGCTCCGCCTTCTCCAGGAGCAGCACCCGCCGGCCGGCTACCGCGGCCGCATAGGCCGCGGAGGCTCCGGCCGGTCCACCACCGACTACGACGACATCCCACACGGACGACTCTTCGTGCTCCTGTACGGCGTCTGCGTTCTCGCTGCTCACGATGTGCTTCTGCTCCCGATCCCACCAGTGGCCCATGCTGCTCACGGCATCCTACGGCGCGTTGCCCCCGGCCCCCGCTGTGGGAGGATCGACCGTACGTTCGTCCTGCATGCGACGCCGCACACTCGGTGCACATGTGGCCGGATTCGTACACATAACGTCGCACCCACGAGGAGCGTGCCCATGACCGCCCGTCCGGTTTCCGAGACCATTGCCTCGCTGATGCCCCGCGCCAAGGCGGAGCTGGCCGAGTTGGTGGCCTTCCAGTCGGTGGCGGATCCCGCGCAGTTCCCGAAGAGCGAGTGCGAGGCGGCCGCCAACTGGGTCGCCGACGCGCTGCGCGCCGAGGACTTCCAGGACGTCGCCCTGCTCGACACCCCCGACGGCACCCAGTCGGTCTACGGCTTCCTGCCCGGCCCGGCCGGCGCCCCGACCGTACTGCTCTACGCGCACTACGACGTGCAGCCGCCGCTCGACGAGTCCGCCTGGCTCTCGCCCCCGTTCGAGCTGACGGAGCGCGACGGCCGCTGGTACGGGCGGGGCGCGGCCGACTGCAAGGGCGGCTTCATCATGCACCTCCTCGCCCTGCGCGCCCTCAAGGCCGACGGCGGCGTCCCGGTCTCGGTGAAGGTGATCGCCGAGGGTTCCGAGGAGCAGGGCACCGGCGGTCTGGAGCGGTACGCGGAGGCGCACCCCGAACTGCTGGCCGCCGACACCATCGTCATCGGCGACACCGGCAACTTCCGGCTCGGCCTGCCGACGGTCACCGCGACGCTGCGCGGCATGACGATGCTGCGGGTCACCGTCGACACCCTCGAAGGCAACCTGCACTCCGGGCAGTTCGGCGGCGCCGCCCCGGACGCGCTGGCCGCGCTGATCCAGCTGCTGGCGTCGCTGCGCGCCGAGGACGGCACCACGACCGTCGACGGGCTCGCCACGGACACCGAATGGGACGGACTGCAGTATCCGGAGGCCGAGTTCCGCAAGGACGCGAAGGTCCTCGACGGGGTCGGGCTGATCGGCACGGGCACCGTCGCCGACCGCATCTGGGCCCGGCCCGCCGTCACCGTCATCGGCATCGACTGCCCGCCGGTGGTCGGCGCGACGCCGTCGCTCCAGGCGAGCGCGCGGGCGCAGATCAGCCTGCGGGTCCCGCCGGGCCAGGACGCCGCAGCGGCGACCGAGCTGCTGACCGCCCATCTCAAGGCGCACGCCCCGTGGGGCGCCAGGGTCGCGGTGGAACAGGTCGGCCAGGGCCAGCCGTTCCGCGCGGACACCTCCAGCCCGGCGTACACGTCGATGGCCCAGGCGATGGAGGCCGCGTACCCGGGCGAGAAGATGCAGACGTCCGGCATGGGCGGCTCGATCCCGCTCTGCAACACCCTCGCCGCCCTGTACCCGGAGGCCGAGATCCTGCTGATCGGCCTGAGCGAGCCGGAGGCGCAGATCCACGCGGTGAACGAGAGCGTGTCGCCCGAGGAGCTGGAGCGGCTGTCGCTCGCCGAGGCGCTGTTCCTGCGGAACTACGCGGAGTCCAAGCGGGCCTGACCGCACGCCGTACGATCCGGAACCCCGCGGCCTCCCGGCGCATTGCCGGGCCGCGGGGTTCCGCGCTGTCGGCGCGGTCGTACGTCCGCTCGGCCGCTACGCGCCGAGCGAAGCTCGCCCAGAGCGTAGATCCGTCCGGAGGACGGGCACCTCCCCGTACGTTCGCCGTATGGATGTCGTCGAAGTACTCCCCCAGTTGCACATGTTCCGCTTCCCCATCGGCCAGGCGTACCTGTGGCAGGACGGTGCGGACCTCACCCTGATCGACGCGGGCGACATCGACGCCGCGCCCGCGATCGAGGGCGCTGTGCGCGGTCTCGGCCTGGACCCGGGCCGGATCGGCCGGATCGTGATCACCCACGGGCACTGCGACCACTACGGCGCCGCGCAGGAGCTCGCCGACCGGCACGGTGCCGAGATCCTCGCCCATGGCCTGGACGCGGCGGTGATCCGGGGCGAGGAGGTCATCGCCGATCCGGTACTGCTCGACTGGGAACTCCCGCTGTGGGAGCACGCGCGGACCGTTCCCGCCGCCCCGCCGACCCGGGTCGACCGTGAACTGGCCGACGGCGACGACCTCGGGTTCGGCTCGGGGGCGCGGGTGGTCCACGCCCCCGGCCACACCCCCGGCTCCATCGGCATCCATCTCCCGCGCCACGGCGTGCTGTTCACCGGGGACTGCGTGGCCGGGGTCGACCGGGTGATGCTGGGCGTCTTCAACATCGACCGGGCGCAGGCCGTGGCCTCCTTCCGGCGGCTGGCCGCGCTGGAGCCGGCCACGGTCTGCTTCGGCCACGGCGAACCGCTGACCGCGGACGCCCCCGCACTGCTGCGCGCCTCAGCCGACGGGGACTCCGGCCTCCAGGTTGAGCACGGCTGACCGTTCGCGGGCGCGCAGCGCCCAGCGCAGCCGTTCGTACCGGGTCGGAGGCAGCATGGTGGCCGCCTCCGTCTCGGTGACGAACCGCCAGCCGCGCAGTTCCGAGCCGGGCAGCAGCAGCCGCTGCGCGTCCGCGCCGGTCAGCAGGCCGCCGTCGAACAGGAGCCGCAGGCCGCCGTAGCCGGGCGGCCGGGGCGCCTCCCAGTCGACGACGAGGAGTTTCGGCACCCGGTCGAGCCGGATGCCTATCTCCTCGGCCACTTCACGGATCCCGGCCTGGGCCGGCGCCTCGCCGGACTCGACGACTCCGCCCGGGAATTCCCAGCCGGGCTTGTACGTCGGGTCGACGAGCAGCACCCGGTCGTGCTCGTCGAAAAGCAGCACGCCGGCCGCCACGGTCTCCGCGGTCGGCTCGGGTGTCTGCACGATCTCGCACGGGGTGGCGGCACCGCTGCCGACCGCCTCGGCGATGCGCCCGGCCGTCTCGTACGGGGTGAGCGCGCCGGTGTCGATCGCGTAGGCATCCTGGGTGAGCCAGCCGAGCGCCGCCCGGTACGGCTCGATGTGCTGGCGGGCCCACTGCCGTACCCGGTCGCTGTGCGCCGGATCGTCGGGATACTCCACGCGGTCGGCGATCCGTTTGCGCAGGATCGTTTCCTCAGGTGAGAGCAGGACATGGTGCACCGCGATGCGCCGGGAGGCCAGCCCTCCGAAGATCTCGTCGCGGTACTCCTGCCTCAGCAGGGTCATCGGCACCACCAGCACACCGGGCACCTCGGCGAGCAGGGCCGCCGCGGTGTCCACCACCAGCCGCCGCCAGATCGGCAGGTCCTGGAAGTCCGTCACCTCGGCGAGTCTCTTCTGGGGCAGCAGCTGCCGCAGCCCCGCACCGACCAGCGCGGGGTCGTAGAAGGTGCTGTGCGGGATCAGATCGATCAGTTCACGCGCGGCGCTCGTCTTGCCCACGCCGAACGCACCGTTGATCCAGACGATCACGGTTCCCCCTCTTCCGTAGCCCCCTGTGGCTTGCCCGCAACACCCTGCCGCGAAAACCCGGTTGTGGCGATGCCTGTTTCCCGGGCGGAACCGACGGCTGTCCGGCGCCGGCACCCCCGGCAGCTGCGACAACCTCGGGACGGCTTACTGGTGATCACAGCCCTTCCACCCCGCCATCGCAATTTCATCACCACCGGAATATTTGAATCCTGGACGCCTGCCGGGACCGTTACGGTCATCTCTCCACGAGCAGCACCAGGGGGACATATGCCTCAAAGCCGGCAACCGCCGTGGGGGCCGCCGCCCCAGCCGACCGGCAACAACCCGTACGGAACGCCCGTTCCACCGGACCGCCGTCCGAAGTGGGCACGGAAGCGCATGGTGATCCCGGCCGCCGTCGTCCTGTTCCTCGTGGGCGTGGGCATCGGGGCCGCGGACGATCCCGCCGACCGCCTCGTGTCTCCACTTCTCTGCCCATACTCCATGCAGGTGGTGTGGCCTCTGGGGCGTCACCCCCGAAGAGGGACGGCGTCAGGGGGGACGTCATGGCTCGGGCCTGACCGCCGACCGCTGACCTGCGGAATTGAGCAGACTTCTACTCAAGATGCTGGAGAGGGCATGTGCTACTAACGTGATGCCTGTGAGAGTCGCAACCGGGGCACGCCTCGGGCGGCAAGATTCCGGAAGGACCGGAACCAATGCGCGGCGAGACGTGCTCCCGCTTGGAGCTGTGACCTCTGCGAACCGCACCGTATGTCTTGCATGCGCTGTGGCCACCCGCCTTCGATCTTCGGTGGCGGAAGGAAAGGTAGAGACTCATGCGAGCACCTCATATCAAGCGTTCCTTCGCTGTAGCCGCCGCCGGTCTGATGCTGGCTGGTGGCGCCGCCGTTGGTGCCGCAGGGACAGCTGTGGCCGCCCCTGCCCACACGACCTCCGCGGCTAGCCACTCCTACGACCGGTGCGGCTGGTGGGATGACTGCGACGGGTACGGATACGGCAACTGGTACGGATACGGCAACGGGTACGGGTACGGCTTCGACAACGGGTACGGCCCCGTAGCCATATTCGTGGTGGGCGTACCCGGTGGCTACGGCGGATACTGAGCCAACTCAGGGAGAGGTGAACTGGGTGCTGTCCCGTTAATGATCTACGACATGGTCGTTGACCTGCCTGTTTCTTCGTTACCCGGCAAGGGTGAGGTTGTGCGGGCAGGCGATGCCCTTGAGGCGGCAGTAGCGCAGGATCTTCCAGGCCCAACACCTTGGGGTCGCCGCCACCGGCGTGGTTCGTGCGGCCCCAGCCGACCATGTGCACCTGGTCGGCTTTCGCGATCATTCCGTGGCAGAGGGGGCCGGGCAGGTCCGCGCAGCCGTCGCAGACGATCCGGACCGTGGCATCGGTGCCCTTGGTCACGGTGTGGTGCACGATGCTGCCGTTGAGCGGGCCCCACGCGCCGCGGGAGTTGCGGTTGCGGGTGCGCCAGTTGCCGACCTCGACAACGCGCAAGCCCTCCGCGCGGAGGGCGGCGAGAACTGCGGCGGCGGACAAAGGTGTGGCCATCAGGCCTCCTGGCATAGGAAAAAGCCCCGTCCACGCGGCACGGGGCTTTGGGGTGGTTGAGGGTCAGGGGGTGCTGATGCTCACGATGTTGATCAGTCCGGAGGCGCTGGCGTTGTAGTTCCGGCCGACGAACACCGACCACGGCACCCGGTACGCCTTGTCCGTAACCGTCGTGGAGACGCCCGCCTCAGGTACGGACACCGTGATCTGAGTAGTCGTGACGACGCAGCGCAGAGTGTAGACGGTGCCTGCCGTGAGAGTGGTACCCGCTGCGGTGTTGGCCAGCTGGGTGGAAGTGCTGGCAGCGGCGTCGTCGCGGTAGATCCGCAGGGAGCCGGAGTTGCTGACCTGGACGGTGTACCCGTTGTGCAGGATCTCGGCCGCGGTCAGCTTGGTGGGTGCGTCGTCGGCGCCCAGGTGGAGGGAGAGCAGCGACCAGCCGGCGCCCCCGGCCGTCGGCACGCTGAACCGGACCTCGAAGGTCCCGGTCGGCGGCGTGGGACTGACCTCGCCGGCGAGAAGTACCTGGGTGTCGGTCGAGGAGGTGGGTGCGGGGAGAGGGATGCGGCCGCTGGAGTCGAGGACGGGGCGGGTGTTGCCGGATGGTGCCCAGCCGAGCCCCCAGAACCCGGTGTTCGTCGACGTGGCCGTGCGGCGCGGTGCGCGGCCGGATACGTAGCCCGGGTAGTCGGTGACGATCCCACGGCAGCCAAGGGCGAGGGCGCGGTCGCGCTGCACGCGTCGGGTCTGGGTGTGCGCCCACACCCCGATCGGCGGGGCCGCGGCCACCGCGGCGGCTATCAGCGTGTCGGACGCGGCGATATCGACGTCCAGGACGTCGGCTCCTGCAGCGACGAACGCGCCGAAGTCGTCGCCGGCCATCTGTGCGGCGGACCGCCACAGGTGAGCCCTGCACCCGGCCGCCCGGATGAGCGGTACCACCGCCGGATCGTTCGTATTGATGAGCACGGAGTCCTGCAGCCCCCGGTCCAGGATCAGGCGGGCCAGCACCTGTACCCCGGCCGGGTCCTTGGCCTCCACGGTCATCACCCGCACCCCACCGAGCTCGTCGAGGACCTGGGCAACCGTGGGCACGCCGAGGGCAGGCGACGCGGCGGCGAACCATATGGCGGGGTCGGCGCGGAGCTGGAGCCACTGAGCGAGCCCGAACGCGGCCACCGGTCCGGAGCGGCCGGTGGTGCGGTCGACGGTCGCGTCGTGCATGAGCACGGGTGTGCCGTCGGCGAGGACCTGCGTGTCGAGGTCCAGGACGTCCGCCCACAGGGTCGACGAGCGGAGCGCCTCCAGGCTGTTCTCCGGGCTTTCGCCCGCGCCGCCGCGGTGGGCCGAGTACAGGATGTCGGGCAGGGTGTCGAAGGTGTTGGTCACGTTTGCCTTCCATAGATCATGCGGACTTGTGCGGCAATACTGCCGGTGCCTGTGAGGCGCCGGGCTTGAACGTCGAGGGTGAACTGCTCGCCGATCTCTACGCCGTCGATGATGTCGGTGACGTCGAGCCCGGATCCGGCCGAGACCGATGCACCCCAAGCGGTGCCGTCGATGGCGAACTGGACGTCACCGGTTGCTGTGCCGACGACAGCGGTGTGGGCGAACACCCGCAGCTTCGGCTGCCACTTGAGGTTGTACCCGCCGCTCCGACGCCGTGGAACGGCTGTGGATCGTGGACGGCACCCTGACCCTGGTCCGCGACCGGAAGATCGGCGCCTTCTCACGCAACCGCCGGTTCTCCGCGAACGTACAGGTCATCAGCGACGCAGACATCAAACTCGTCATCGCGACCGCCCTGCCGGTGCCCGGCAACACCGCTGATGCCAAGGCATCGCGGGACTCCGGACTTGCAACGATCTGTCAGGACGTGACGGTGCTCGCCGACGGCGCCCACACCAACACCGGCCTCGTCATCCCACACCGGAAACGACCCGGGCGCCCACTCCCGCCCGGCCAGGAAGCGGACAACGCCGAACATCGACACGTGCGGGCCCGCGTAGAGCACGCCTTCGCCCGCATGAAGCACTACAAGATCCTCCGCGACTGCCTGCAACGCGGCAACGGCCTCCACTACGCAGTCCGAGCCGTCGCCACCCTCCGCAACCACGCCCTGGCCGCGTGATCCACAACGTCACAGAACCCGGCTCGGTCCGCCCAGCCGCAACCTTCTGCAGCACGCTCCAGGGGCGAGACGAATGTTGGCGGCGGGGCGGTCAGGGCGTGGTCGTGGAATCAGCACTGTGGGAAGAAGGCTCTGTCCGCAGCTGGGGTGATTGCCGCGCCGAAGGCTCGCCCCAAGGGCTCCAACGCCAATCTCGCCCATGGAGACACCCGGGAGTTCGGCTTCCATGCGATGCGGCACACCTACGCGCCGGTCCAGCTGGACGCGCGCGAGTCGGTCGTGTCAGTGTCGAAGTGGCTTGGCCATGCCGACCCCGCGATCACGTTGAGGGTCTGCGCGCACTTCACGCCGGAGGCCGACGGGCGCGACAGGGCAGCGATGGATGCCTGGTTCGAGGGTGCCACCGAAGCTGATTCCCAAAAGATCTCCCCAGATTCTCCCCAGGCCCCAGTAGTGGCGGGGTGAGCCCCCTGCCACACATGCCGACCGCCTCGGATCAGGCCGAGTTCGCCGGTGCATCAGAGCATCGAACGGATCTCGTCGGAGTCGGTTCGTGAAGGTGTTCTCGCAGGTCACCCCCTAACCCTTGCCGGACCCGAGGGTGAGGCCCGCGATGAAGTGGCGCTGGAGCAGCAGGAAGACCACGAGCGTGGGCAGGGCGACGATCACCGAGCCCGCGGCGAGCAGGTTGTAGTCGGTGAAGAACTGGCCCCTGAGGTTGTTCAGCGCCGAGGTGATGGGGAGCTTGTCGCCGTCGGAGATGAAGACCAGCGCCCACAGGAAGTCGTTGTACATCCAGGTGAACTGGAGCGTGCCGAGTGCGGCCAGGGCCGGACGGCACAGCGGCAGGGTGATCCGCCAGTACCGGGTCCAGACGCCCGCGCCGTCGACGACGGCGGCCTCCAGGATCTCCTGCGGCAGGGTGCGCATGAAGTTGGCCAGGACGAAGACGCAGAAGCCGAGCTGGAATCCGATCTGTACGACGACGACGGCCCAGTACGAGTCGAACATCGTCATCGAGTCGGACATCCAGTAGGGCAGCGGGATCCGGTTGAACACCACGTACAGGGGCGTCACGATCACCTGCTGCGGCAGCAGGTTCCCGGCGGTGAAGAGCATCAGCAGGACGAGTCCGCCGCGCATCTTCAGGCGCGCCAGCGCGAAGGCCACGAACGAGGCGAGGAAGAGGGTGACCAGCACCCCCGGGACCGCGATGATCATGGTGTTGACGAAGTACTTCGTCATGCCGGAGTCGGCGAACGCCTGGCGGTAGTAGTCCAGGGAGAGATGGCGGGGCAGCGAGAAGTAGCCGTGCTCGGCGGTCTCGTCGTACGGCCGCAGCGACGCGTACACCGCGAGCAGCAGCGGGGCGAGGAAGGCGAGGGAGACCGCCATCAGGAAGGCGTGGACCCCGATCCGGCCGGGGCGGGTCCGGCGCCGGGCGGCACGGGCCGGCGGCGCGGGCGGTGCGGCGGGCGGGGCCGGGGCGGCTTGGACGGTCAACGGTTCTTCTCCCCTCGGAGCTCCTGGACCAGGTACGTCACGACGAACCCCAGGGAGACGACCAGCAGGACGACGGCGATGGCGGAGCCGAAGCCGATCCGGCTGGCCTCACCGATGATGTTGTCGGTGACGAGGACCGAGAGCAGTTCGAGTCCGTTGCGGCCGTGGTTGACCGCGTACACGATGTCGAACGCGCGCAGCGACTCGATGACGGTGATGACGCCGACGATGACGTTGACCGGCCGCAGGGTGGGCAGGACGATGCGGAAGAAGGTCTGGGTCTCCCCCGCCCCGTCGATCGCCGCGGCCTCCTTCAGCGAGGGGTCGACGGCCTTGAGCCCGGCGAGGTAGAGGATCATCACGTAGCCGGTGTGCCGCCAGGCGGCGGCGAGCATGACCATCCAGATGTTGAGGTCCGGGTCGCCGAGCCAGTCCGTCGGTGAACCCGTGTCGCCGATGACCGCGTTGAGGGCGCCCTGGTCGCGGGAGAAGACCAGCTGGGCGATGAATCCGACCACGGCGAGGGACAGCACGACGGGCATGTAGAGCGTCGACTGGTAGAAGCGGCTGAAGCGCACCCCCCGGTCGATGAGCACGGCCAGCAGCAGTCCGAAGGGGGTGGCGACCAGGCCGAGGAAGGCGAGCCAGAGCAGATTGTGCCGGGCCGCGGGCCAGAACTGCGGGTAGTTGGTGAAGAGGTTCTCGTAGTTCTGCGTACCGACCCACTTGATGTCACCTATGCCGTCCCAACCGGTGAAGGACAGCGCCACGGAGGCGAGGGTCGGTCCCCAGACGACGGCGAGGTCGAGCAGGACGGGTATGCCGAGCAGCACACCGAGTACGGCGAGGTCGCGGCCGGTGAACCGCCGCGAGACCCGCCGTCCGGTGCGCCGGGCCGGGATGAACGACACGGTCGGTACTCCAGGTTCGGTCGGATGCCATCGGGGTCGTCCGGGGTCAGTCGGCGGCGAAGACGGTCTTCTTCTGCCGTTCGATGTCGTTGACCAGGCCGTCCACGTCGTCCGGGTCGCTGATGAACTTCTGGATCGCGGGGATCATGACCGTGGAGGAGAAGTCCGGCCTGGTGTCCCGGTCCAGGAACTGGGAGATCTGCTTCGCCCCGGAGACCAGCTCCACGGCCTTCTTCTGGAGCGGTGAGTACGTGGAGATGTCGGCCTGGTCGCTGACCGCGATGTTGTTCGGGTCGCTCTTCAGGTAGATGTCCTCGGCCTTCCCGGTGGCCAGCCACTTGAGCAGGTCCTTGGCGCTCTCCAGGCTCTTGCCGTTCTTGAGGTTCTTCGACTTCTTGGCCAGCAGGAAGCCGTCGATGGGGGCCTCGACGGCGTCCCGCCCGTGTGCCGGGTCGATCTCGGGGAAGGGGAAGAAGTCGATGTCGCCCTGTTCACCCTTGGGGAACTGGGCCCCGGGGTGCGGCAGTCCGAGGACGGCCATGCCGGCTTCCTTCTTCTGGAGGCTGTTGGCGGCCTCCTGCCAGGTACGGCCGTTGGCGCCCGGCTGGCAGTACGGCAGGAGCCGGCGCCAGGTGTCGAAGACCTCCCGGACCCGTTTGTCGGTCCAGGCGACCTCGCCCGCCATCAGGCTCTTGTGGAATTCGTAGCCGTTGGTCCGCATGTCGATGTAGTCGAAGGTGCCCATGGCGGGCCAGCCGTCCTTGTCGCAGAACGCGATGGGGTCGAGCTTGTCCTTCTTCATCTGTTCGGCGAGCGCCACGTATTCGTCGAGCGTCCTCGGCGCCTGATAGCCGCGGTCGGCGAACAGGCTCTTACGATGGAAGACGGCCCACGGATAGTAGTAGTAGGGCGTGAGGTACTGCTTGCCGTCCGCTCCGGTGGACTGGGCCTTCAGCGCCGCCGAGAAGCCCTGGTAGTCCTGCCAGTTGTCGCTGATGTCGTGCAGCAGTCCTTTTTCGGCGAAGAATTGCATCCGGTATCCGGCGAACCACATGAAGACGTCGTCCGGTTTTCCCTGGAGATACCTGTTGATGTTCTCTTGAAAGGTGTTGTGGTCGACGGTGTTGACCTTCACCTTCCGCCCGTCGGACTGTGCCTCGTACGCGGCGAAGGCATCGGCGAACGCCTTCTTCGGAACCGGGTCGGAGGAATTCGAGCCCAAGGTGATCGTCTTCCCGTCACCCCCGGGGCCGCTCCCGCAGGCGGCGAGCAGCGCGGGCAGCGCCACCGCTCCGGCACCAACGGCCGCACCACGCAGCAGACTCCGCCGTGACATCCGATGTCCTGCGACACTGCCCGGCACACCTGACCTGTCGTAATCAGACTGCGTCATGCCCCGCTCCTTCGGAGATGCAACCCAACACAACCGAACGTGCGATTGGATCTCACCCCCAACTGATGGAGCCGTCAAGGGTTTTGACGAGATGCCGGGCAACCGGCGCCACCCCTCTTCCAACACACTTCAACACGCCCTAACGTAATCGCACGCCTTGGCGTGCACATGCTGTCATCCGATCATGGACGAGTATGGAGGAACGTAACGATGCGTCATCTTCCAACCCGTACAACCCGAACCAGCCGTCGTGGAGTCATCGGAGTACTGATGGCCGGGCTGCTGTGCGCCGCAGGAACGACTGTTCCCGCCGCCGCGAACTCGCCCCTCACCGAGCCCGCTCCCCTTCACACCGTGAATCAGCAGTCCGGAAACGGCCTTGCGCTCACCCCTCCGATGGGGTTCAACAATTGGAACTCGACGCACTGCCGAGCCGAGTTCGACGAGTCGATGATCAAGGGAATCGCCGACATCTTCGTCGAGAAGGGCCTCAAGGCGGCGGGCTATCAGTACGTCAATCTCGACGACTGCTGGGCGAAGCCGCAGCGCAATGCGGACGGAAAACTGGAGGCCGATCCGCAGCGCTTCCCGAACGGCATCAAGGCCGTCGCGGACTATGTGCACTCCAAGGGCCTCAAAATCGGCATCTACACCAGCGCCGGCACCAAGACCTGCGACAGCGTGGGTCTCCCCGGAGCACTGGGTCATGAGTTCAGCGACGCGCAGCAGTTCGCGGACTGGGGCATCGACTATCTGAAGTACGACAACTGCAACAACCAGGGGGTCGACGCGAAGAAGCGTTATACGACGATGCGGGACGCACTGGCGGCGACCGGCCGCCCGATCGTCTACAGCATCTGCGAATGGGGCGAGAACAAGCCCTGGGAGTGGGCCGGCGAACTCGGCAACCTCTGGCGCACGACCGGCGACATCAACGACAGCTGGGGCAGCATGCTGTCGATCATGAAGAAGAACCTGCCGCTCGCGGCCGCCGCCGGCCCGGGGCGCTGGAACGACCCCGACATGCTGGAGGTCGGCAACGGCGGCATGACGGACACGGAGTACCGCACCCACTTCTCCATGTGGTCGGTGATGGCGGCGCCGCTGCTCATCGGCTCCGATCTGCGCAAGGCGAGCGCGGAGACCTTCGAGATCCTCTCCAATCAGGAGGTCATCGCGGTCGATCAGGACCCGCTCGGCAAGCAGGGCACCGTGCTCTCCTCCGTCGGCGGGCGCTGGGTGGTCGCCAAGGAGATGCAGGACGGCAGCCGCGCCGTCGCCCTCTTCAACGAGACCGGCAGCGCCCAGCGCATCGCGACCACGGCCGCCGAGGTGGGGTTGCCGCAGGCCGACGGGTACACGATGCGCGACCTGTGGGAGCACAGGTCGTACAACACCGCGGGCACCCTGGCCGCGACCGTCCCGGCACACGGGACGGTGCTGCTGCGCGTCGCCGCCGACGACAAGTGGGCCGCGCAGCCGCCCGCGGTGGAACTCGGCCTGGACTCCCGCCCGTTGGTCGAGGCAGGGCACACCACCACGCTGACCACCACGGTCACCGATCTGGGCCGCACCCCGGCCCGGAACGTCTCGGCGCAGCTCACCGGCCCCTCGGGCTGGCAGGTGAAGGCGGTGTCGCCGACCGGTTCACCGGCTCTGACCACCGGCCGCTCCCTGGCCACCCGCTGGCAGGTGACGGCCCCCGCGCAAGCAACGGGTGCGTACGACCTGACCTTCGCCGTCCGGTACCGCTCCCCGGCCGGCACCCGGGTGGACTCCACGGTCCCGCTCCGGGCCCATGTCGTGGTCCCGCCGCCGGCGGGCGTCGGCTACCTGAGCGATCTGCCGCAGCTCTCGGCGTCCAACGGCTGGGGCCCAATCGAGAGGGACACCAGCAACGGTGAGAGCGGTGCGGGCGACGGCAATCCGCTGACGATCGGCGGCGAGGTCTTCGCCAAGGGGCTCGGCGTGCACGCCGACAGCTCCGTCGAGTTCTACACCGGCGGGGCGTGCGGCACCGTGACGGCGCGGGTCGGGGTCGACGACGAGAAGGGCACCAGGGGAACGGTCGCCTTCGAGGTCTGGGCCGACGGTACGAAGGTGGCGTCGACCGGCGTGCTGACCAACGCGATGCCCGCCCAGCCGCTCACCGCCGATGTGAGCGACGCGCAGGTGGTACGTCTGGTGGTCGGCGACGGCGGGGACGGCGTCGATTCCGACCACGCGGACTGGGCGGACCTCCGGATCACCTGCTGACGGGGACCGCGGTGGCGGCGACGCCACATGTTCGACCGTCGGGCGGTTTCCGGGGCACGTGCTCTGGAAACCGCCCGGCGCCGGTCAGCCCCGGGCGGCCACCGCGCCGCCCGGACCCACTCGCGTCGCCGCCGCGGCCGCGCCGACCAGGCCCGCGTCGGTGCCCATCACCGCCGGAGCCACCTCGATCCGCCGGACGAAGGAGAGCGTGGCGTACTGGCGCAGGGCCCGGCGCAACGGCGCGAAGAGGATGTCGCCGGCACCGGCCACTCCCCCGCCGATCACCGCGATGTCGATCTCGACGAGCGTGGCGGTGGCGGCGATCCCGGCGGCCAGCGCCTGTGCGGCGCGCTCGAAGGAGGCGACGGCGACCGGGTCCCCCGCACGCGCCGCGGCGGCCACCGCGGCGGCCGAGGCATCGCCGTCCGGTCCGGGCCGCCAGCCGCCCTCCAGCGCCCGGCGTGCGATGTTGGGCCCGCTGGCGATGCGCTCGACGCAGCCGCGCGAACCGCACGGGCAGGGGTCGCCGTCCAGCTCCACGCAGACATGACCGATGTGCCCCGCGTTGCCCGTGGGGCCGGGGTGGAGCCTGCCGCCGAGGACGAGGCCGCCGCCGACACCGGTCGACACGACCATGCAGAGCGCGTTGTCGTAGCCCCGGGCGGCGCCCAGCCAGTGCTCGGCGGCCGTCATCGCGACCCCGTCGCCGACGAGCTCGACGGGCAGCCCGCCGACCGCCTTGCCGACCCGTTCCACCAGCGGGAAGTCCCGCCAGCCGGGGACGTTGACCGGGCTGACCGTACCGGCCGAGGCGTCGACCGGCCCCGCGCTGCCGATGCCGACCGCCGTCGCCCGCCCCCACAGCGGGGATCCGGCCAGCTCGGCGAGCACCTCCGTCACGGCCCCCATCACCGACTCGGCGCTCTCGCGGGCGGGCGTCGGCCGCTGCGCCCGCGCGAGAAGCGCGCCGCCGCCGTCCACCAGCGCGGCGGCGATCTTGGTGCCGCCGATGTCCAGCGCGGCAACGAGGTCGGTTTGCATCGGTGTGGCTCCGTGAGTAGAGGGCGGGGACCTGCGGCTTCCGGGAACAGTCTGCCCAGTCTCCATTCAGCTGACAACGTTGTCCAGGGCCTATGCTCGTCGGCACAGCCTCCGGCCGCCCCCGTGGCATCTGCCATGGATCCGCCGGACCGCCCGCACCCGAGGACAGGACAGCGCACCGTGGCCGAGACCGCCCGTCACTCCGAGACCCGCTACGGCAACCGGCCGACCATGAAGGACGTGGCGGCCCGCGCCGGAGTGGGCCTCAAGACGGTCTCGCGCGTGGTCAACAGCGAGCCGGGGGTCACGCCCGACACCGAGCGCCGGGTCCAGGAGGCGATCGAGGCGCTCGGCTTCCGGCGCAACGACAGCGCCCGCGTCCTGCGCAAGGGCCGCACCGCCTCGATCGGCCTGGTCCTGGAGGACCTCGCGGACCCGTTCTACGGGCCGCTGAGCCGCGCCGTGGAGGAGGTCGCCCGCGCGCACGGCGCCCTGCTCATCAACGGGTCGAGCGCCGAGGACCCGGAGCGCGAGCAGGAGCTGGTGCTGGCGCTGTGCGCGCGCCGGGTGGACGGGTTGATCGTGATCCCCGCCGGTGACGACCACCGCTATCTGGAGCCGGAGATAAAGGCGGGTGTCGCCACCGTCTTCGTGGACCGCCCGGCGGGCCGGATCGACGCCGACATGGTCCTCTCCGACAGCTTCGGCGGCGCGCGCGAGGGGGTCGCCCATCTGATCGCGCACGGCCACCGCCGGATCGGCTTCATCGGTGACCAGCCGCGCATCCATACCGCGACCGAGCGGCTGCGCGGCTATCACGCGGCGATGTCGGACGCCGGGATCACCGTCGAGGACTCCTGGGTCTCGCTGGGCTCCACCGAGCCCGCGCGGGTCAGAGCTGCCGCCGAGGCGATGCTCGCGGGCCCGGAGCCGGTGACGGCCCTCTTCGCGGGCAACAACCGTGTGACGGTCACCGCGGTCCGGGTACTGGCCGAGCGGGACCGCCGGGTCGCCCTGGTCGGCTTCGACGACATCGAGCTCGCCGATCTCCTCGGTATCACCGTCATCTCCCAGGACGCCGCGGCCGTGGGCCGGACGGCGGCGGAACACCTCTTCCGCCGCCTGGACGGCGCGGACCATGCCCCGGCTCGGGTGGAGTTGCCGACCTCCCTCATCCCCCGCGGCTCCGGCGAACTGCCGCCCGTCTGAGCGGGACGGACGGGCCCGGGGACCAGAGCGAGTACGCGGCCGCCGAGCGCGCTGTGCGGCTCCCGGCACCTTCGATCCCGCCGAGGCCCTCGACGCCCCGGCCGGATGGGACACCCGGGTCCTGGTCCTCGCGGGCGAGCCGGACGGCGCTCCGCCGCCCCGGGTCACGGCCGCGGTCGCGGGGCTGTTCCCCCCGGGCGGAGCTCGCCGTCCAGCCGGGCGCCGATCACTTCCCACGGCTCGACGACCCCCGGCATCTCACGGGGATCGTCGAGACCTTCCTGCGGGGGTGACGGTAGGGGCGGGGCCCTACGGCGCCGTCACCGTCAGTCCCCCGCGCCGCGGCGAGGCGAAGGCGTCCAGGTCGTCCCGCGTCAGCCCGGTCAGCCGGGCGACCTCGGCGGTGTCCAGGGCGCCGCAGTCGATGCCGCGCAGCAGATAGCCGCTGAGGGCCTTGGCGGTGGCGGGCTCGTCCATGACGTCGCCACCGGCCTTGGCCACGTACGCGGCGAGGCGGGCTGCGGCCTGCTCCAGGCCCTCGCGGTAGAAGGTGTAGACGGCCGCGTAGCGGGTCGGCAGGTGGCCCGGGTGCATGTCCCAGCCCTGGTAGTAGGCGCGGGCGAGGGCGCGGCGGGTGAGACCGTAGTGCAGCCGCCAGGCCTCGTGGACCTGGGGCGTGGGGCCGACCGGGAGGACATTGGTGGAGCCGTCCGAGACCCGTACGCCGGTGCCGGCGGCGGCAACCTGCATGACGGCCTTGGCGTGGTCGGCGGCCGGGTGGTCGCTGGCCTGGTAGGCGGCGCTGACGCCGACGCAGGCGCTGTAGTCGAAGGTGCCGTAGTGCAGGCCGGTGGCCCGGCCCCGGGCCGCGTCGATCATGCGGGCGACGGCGGCGGTGCCGTCGGCGGCGAGGATGGACTGGCTCGTCTCGATCTGGATCTCGAAGCCGAGCCGCCCGGCAGGCAGGCCGTGCGCCTGCTCGAACGCTTCGAGCAGCCGGACGAAGGCCGTGACCTGCTCGGGGTACGTCACCTTGGGCAGCGTGAGGACCAGTCCGTCGGGAAGGCCGCCGGACTGCATCAGTCCGGTGAGGAAGACGTCCGTGGTGCGGATGCCCCGGTCGCGTACGGCAGCCTCCATGCACTTCATCCGGATGCCCATGTACGGGGCCGCCGTACCGTTCGCGTACGCCTGCGAGACCAGCCGGGCGGCGCGGGCGGCGGACTCGTCCTCCTCCGCGTCGGGGCGGGGTCCGTAGCCGTCCTCGAAGTCGATGCGGAGGTCCTCGATCGGCTCGCGCTCCAGCTTGGCGCGCACCCGGTCGTGGACGGGCCCGGCGAGTTCGTCCGGGATGCCGAGCACGGCGGCGAACGAGGCGGCGTCGGGGGCGTGCTCGTCGAGCGCCTCCAGTGCCTGGTCGCCCCAGGAGCGGATGGTGCCCGGCGCGAACGTGTCGCCGGGTACGTAGACCGTGTGGACCGGCTGCCGCGTACCCGGGTCCCCGGGGTAGCGGCGTGCCAGCTCGGCGTCGACCGCGGTGAGGGAAGCGCTGATCTCCTCGCTGACCGCACCTGCGAGGCTCGTTGCCACCTTCTCCTGCTGACCCATTTCCACACCTTCCACAGTCAACGCTGTTTCCGCTTCCCGGAATCAACAATCCGTATAGTGAAGTTATAAGGCCGTCGGACCTGCGTCAATGGTGACTGGAAACGGTCCGGGGCCGTGTGGTGCGTGTGCACCACACGGCCCCGGACCGTTCGATGAGGGATGTTCCGGCCCCTGGCCGGGGTCAGCCCTTGCGGGACCTGACCTCGTCGGTGAGCTGGGGAACGACCTGGAAGAGGTCGCCGACCACGCCGTAGTCCACGAGGTCGAA
>NZ_JBIATE010000034.1:0-65968 GCF_042891445.1 Streptomyces sp. NPDC001890
CGGCACCACCATCAACTGGACAACCCTCTTCACCGACACCAACGCCACCCGCACCCCCCTCCCCACCTACGCCTTCCAACGCACCCACTACTGGCCCGAGTTGTCCGCCGAATCGGTCGGGGCGGGTACGGCCGCCATCGACGCCCGTTTCTGGGAGGCGGTCGAGCACGAGGACCTGGACGCGCTGTCGCAGGCGCTGGGCGGTGCCGACGCCGAGCCGTTGCGGGCGGCCCTGCCGACCCTGTTCAGCTGGCGGCGGCAGCAGCGCGAGCAGTCCGCGCTGGACAACTGGACCTACCGCACCACCTGGAAGCCGGCCGAGTCCGGCAGCGGCGGCGGCACTCCGCTGCTCCCGGGGCGCTGGCTGCTGGCCGTGCCGGAGAGCTTCTCCGTCGACGACAAGCTGGTCGACGCCCTCGCGACCGCGCTCACCGAGCACGGTGCCGACGTCAGCCGGGTCGCGGTGGCCGAGCGTTCGGCGCTCGCCGCCACTCTCGCCGGTCTGGAACCCGAGGGACCCGAGGGAATCGACGGAGTCGTCTCGCTGCTGGCGCTCGCGGAGACCGACGAGGCCGCCGCGGCCACGGAGCCGCTGGGTCTGCTGGGTACGGTCGTGCTCCTCCAGGCCCTGGGCGACGCGGGTGTCCAGGCGCCCCTGTGGTGCCTGACCCGGGGTGCCGTCTCCGTCGGTGCGGCCGATCGGCTCGTCAGTCCGGCGCAGGCGGCCGTCTGGGGCCTGGGCCGGGTCGCCGGGCTCGAACTGCCGCAGCGCTGGGGCGGTCTCGTCGACCTCCCGGCCGAGCTCGACGAGCGGGTCATGGCCCGCCTGTGCGGGATCCTGGCCGCGGGCGACAAGGCGGAGGACCAGCTCGCACTGCGCGAGCAGGGGGTGTTCGTACGACGACTTGTCCGCACCCGCCTGGAGACTGCCGCCACCACCACCGGCGGCTGGCAGCCCACCGGGACCGTGCTCGTCACCGGTGGCACCGGCGCCCTCGGCGGGCACGTCGCCCGCTGGCTGGCCCGTAACGGCGCCGAACACCTCGTACTGACCAGCCGAAGCGGCCTCGAAGCCCCCGGCGCGCCCGAACTCCGCGAGGAACTCACCGCCACCGGCGTACAGGTCACCATCGCGGCCTGTGACGTCGCCGACCGGGACGCCCTGCGTGGCCTGTTCGACGGTCTCGACCTCGCCGGTACGCCGGTCACCGCGGTGCTGCACACCGCCGATGCCGCCGCCGACGGCCTCATCGACGGCCTGACCCCGGACGGGGTCGCGGCGGCACTGCGGGCCAAGGTGACCGGCGCCGTTCACCTGCACGAGCTCACCGAGGACCGTGACCTGGACGCGTTCGTCCTGTTCTCCGCGTTCGCCGGCACCGTCGGCGGCATCGGGCAGGGCGGCTACGCCGCGGCCAACGCCCACCTCGACGCCCTGGCGGTCCACCGCCAGGCACTGGGCCTGGCGGGCACGTCGATCGCGTGGGGCCCCTGGGCCGAGGGCGGCACGGCGCACGGCGACCCCGGGTTCGCCGACCGCATGCGCGGTCGCGGGCTGCCGGTGCTGCCGACCGAGGCGGCCCTGACCGCGCTCGGCCGCGTCGCGGCCGGCGCCGGGGCCCGCGACACGGCGGCCGTGCTGGTCGCGGACGTGGACTGGACCTCCTTCCTGAACGCTTTCCTCGCCGCTCGCCCGGCGGCCTGGCTCGGGGACATCCCGGAGGTACGGAAGTACGCCACGGAGTCCGCCGCCGGAGAGGCGGAGGGCGGCTCCGCCGCCTTCACGGCCTCGCTCGCCGGGCTGTCGGACGCGGAGGCGGCACGGAAGCTGCTGGAACTGGTACGGACCGAGGCGGCCGTGGTGCTGGGCTACGAAACGGCGGAGCCGATCGGCGCCAAACGGCCGTTCCGGGACCTCGGATTCGAGTCGCTCACCGCCGTCAACCTGCGGAACCAGCTGAGCGCGAGGACGGGTCTAAGACTGCCCGTCACCCTGGTTTTCGACCACCCGACGCCCACCGCGCTGGCGGAATTCCTGCGCGGCGAGCTGGGGGGCGCGCAGGAGACGCCGGAAACGGCGGTGCTGTCGGAGCTGGACCGGCTGGAGTCGGGCCTGTCCGTTCTCGACGGCGACGAGGGAGCCCGCCGGCGGGTCACCTCGCGCCTGCGGGCCCTGGTGGCCCGGCTGGACGGGGCGCAGGCACCCGTCGAGGGGGGCGACAGCGTGGTGGACCAGCTGGATGCGGCGAGTGCCGAAGAAGTACTGGCCTTTATCGACAACGAGTTCGGAGAGGTCTGAAAAGCGTGTTCGTCGAGTGTGCGGAATTCTTGGAGGGGTTGGCGGGCCATGGCGGATGACAAGAAGGTCCTTGATTACCTGAAGCGGATGACCGCCGATCTCCACCAGACCCGGCAGCGCGTGCGCGAGCTGGAGGCGGGTGAGCACGAGCCGGTCGCCATCGTTTCGATGAGCTGCCGGTTCCCCGGGGGAGTGGGATCGCCGGAGGATCTGTGGCAGCTGGTGTCCGAGGGGAAGGACGCGATATCCGCGTTCCCCGAGGACCGGGGCTGGGACCTGGAGAAGCTGTACGACGCGGACCCCGACAAGCGCGGTTCGTCGTACGCGAGTTCAGGCGGCTTCCTCGGCGGGGTCGGCGACTTCGACCCGGCGCTGTTCGACATCAGCCCGCGTGAGGCGCTGGCGATGGACCCGCAGCAGCGGCTCCTGCTGGAGAGCACCTGGGAGCTGTTCGAGCGTGCGGGCATGGCCCCGTCCTCGATGCGCGGCCGCCAGGTCGGTGTGTTTGCCGGTGCGTCCGGCGAGGACTACTCCACGATGCTCCAGTTCACCGAGGGCATCGAGGGCTACTACCTCACCGGCACCTCCGGCAGCGTGGTCTCCGGCCGCATCGCCTACACCTTCGGACTCGAAGGCCCGGCCGTCTCGGTCGACACCGCCTGCTCCTCGGCGCTCGTCTCCATCCACCTGGCCGCCCAGTCGCTGCGCCAGCGCGAGTGCACCCTCGCCGTCGCCGGTGGTGTGACGGTGATGTCCGCGCCCGGCATGTTCATCGAGTTCAGCCGCCAGCGCGGACTCGCCTCCGACGGCCGCTGCAAGGCGTTCGCCGATTCCGCCGACGGCACCGGCTGGTCCGAGGGCGTCGGCCTGGTCCTGCTGGAGCGGCTGTCCGACGCCCGCCGCAACGGTCACGAGGTCCTCGCCGTCATCCGCGGCTCCGCCGTCAACCAGGACGGCGCGTCCAACGGCCTGACCGCCCCGAACGGGCCGTCCCAGCAGCGCGTCATCCGCCAGGCCCTGGCCAGCGCCGGGCTGTCCGCCGCACAGGTCGACGCCGTCGAGGCGCACGGCACCGGCACGAAGCTGGGCGACCCGATCGAGGCCCAGGCGCTGATCAACACGTACGGCCAGGACCGCCCGGAGGACCGGCCGCTCTGGCTCGGCTCGCTGAAGTCCAACCTCGGCCACACCCAGGCCGCCGCCGGTGTCGCGGGCATCATCAAGATGGTCATGGCCCTGCGGCACGGGGTCCTGCCGCGCACGCTGCACGTGGACGAGCCCTCCTCGCACGTCGACTGGACCGCGGGCAACGTCGAACTGCTCACCGAGGACCGGGAATGGCCCGGGACGGACGAGCCGCGCCGCTTCGGCGTCTCCTCGTTCGGCATCAGCGGCACCAACGCCCACACCATCATCGAGGAAGCGCCCGCCATCGAGGAGGCGCCGGCCCCGGAGCAGACGCCCACCACCGGGGAAACCACCGCGCCCACCGGCCTCGCCTGGCTGCTCTCCGGCCGCACCGAGGCGGCCGTGGCCGCCCAGGCCGCCCGGCTCCTCGACCGGCTCGCCGCCGACCCCACCGCCGGGGCACTGGACATCGGCTGGTCGACCGCCGTCACCCGCTCCGCCCTCGACCACCGTGTCGCCGTACTCGGCAAGGACCGCGAGGAACTCCTCGCCGGGCTCCGCTCCGTCGCCGACGGCACCGCCGCCCCGGGCGTACTCACCGGCACCGCCCTCGAAAACGGCGGGCTGGCCTTCCTGTTCTCCGGCCAGGGCTCGCAGCGCGCCGCCATGGGCCGCGAACTGTACGCCGCCCAGCCGGTGTTCGCCGACGCCTTCGACGCGGTCTGCGCCGAACTCGACAAGCACCTCGACGAGCCCGTCAAGGACATCGTCTTCGGCGGCTCCGAGCTGCTGGACCAGACCGTGTACACCCAGGCCGGTCTCTTCGCCCTCGAAGTCGCGCTGTTCCGGCTGCTGGAGCACTGGGGCGTCACCCCCGACTACCTGCTCGGCCACTCCATCGGCGAACTGGCCGCCGCACACGTCGCCGGTGTCTGGTCGCTGGAGGACGCCGCCGCACTCGTCGCCGCCCGGGGCCGCCTCATGCAGGCCCTCCCGGCAGGCGGCGCCATGGTCGCCGTCCAGGCGACGGAGGCGGATGTCCTGCCGCTTCTCACCGAAAGCGTCTCCCTCGCCGCTGTCAACGGCCCCGACTCCGTCGTCGTCTCCGGCGACGAGGACGCCGTGCTCGCCGTCGCCGCCCGCTTCGGGAAGACCAAGCGCCTCCGCGTCAGCCACGCCTTCCACTCCCCGCACATGGACGGCATGCTCGACGACTTCGCCAAGGTCGCCGGAACCCTCACGTTCGACGAACCACGGCTGCCGATCGTCTCCAACCTCACCGGCGACGTCGTCCCCGCCGACGAGCTGCGCACCCCGGAGTACTGGGTCCGCCACGTCCGCGAGGCCGTCCGCTTCGCCGACGGGCTGCGCACCCTCGACGGCCTCGGCGTCACCACCTACCTCGAACTCGGCGCCGGCGGCACCCTCACCGCCCTCGGCAACGACACCGTCGAGACCGCCACCGCCGCCTTCGTGCCCGCCCTGCGCAAGGACCGCCCGGAGACCGACGCGCTGACCGGCGCCGT
Organism: Streptomyces sp. NPDC001890; assembly: GCF_042891445.1. Taxonomy (NCBI): domain Bacteria; kingdom Bacillati; phylum Actinomycetota; class Actinomycetes; order Kitasatosporales; family Streptomycetaceae; genus Streptomyces; species Streptomyces sp. NPDC001890. The sequence goes on from NZ_JBIATE010000034.1 coordinate 4,954, forward strand.
CGCCGAACTCCACGTACGCGGTGCCCACGTCGACTGGGCCGCCTTCTACGCCGGCAGCGGTGCCCGCACCGTCACCCTGCCCACGTACGCCTTCCAGCACGAGCGCTACTGGCCCAAGCTGCCCACCGGCTGGACCGGCGACATCTCCGCCATCGGCCAGCGCTCCGCCGGCCACCCGCTGCTCGGCGCCGCCGTCAGCCTCGCCGACGGCGACGGCATGCTCTTCACCGGCTGCCTGTCCCCGCAGACCCACCCATGGCTCGCCGACCACGTCGTCCTCGGTACGACGCTGCTCCCCGGCACCGCCTTCGTCGAGCTCGCGATCACCGCGGGCGACGAGGTCGGCTGCGGCCAGGTCCGCGAACTCAACCTGGAAGCCCCCCTCGTCCTGCCCGAGCTGGGCGGCGTGGCCCTCCAGGTCTCCGTCGGCCCCGCCGACGCCCAGGGCCTGCGCACCGTGACCATGCACTCCCGCCCGGCCACCGCCGACAGCGACGAGCCGTGGACCCGCCACGCCAGCGGCACCCTCGCCCCGACCGGCCCCGACAAGACGGCCGACGGCGACCTCACCGCCTGGCCGCCGCCCGGCGCCACCGCCCTGCCGCTCGACGGCTTCTACGAGAACCTCTCCGCGCAGAGCTACGACTACGGGCACGCCTTCCAGGGCCTGCACGCCGCCTGGCGCCGGGGCGAGGAACTCTTCGCCGAGGTCCGCCTCCCCGAGGACGTCGCCGCCGAGGCCCGCTCCTTCGGCCTGCACCCGGCCCTGCTCGACATGGCCATGCACCTCAACGCCCTCAACGACTTCGACGGCGGCATGGGCGCGGGCCGCGGCAGGCTCCCGTTCTCCTGGAACGGCGTCACCCTGCACGCCGCCGGTGCCTCCTCGGTACGCGTCCGGCTCGCCCGTACCGCGGGCAGCGACGGCGTCACCGTCCGGCTCGCCGACGAGACCGGCGCACCCGTCGCCACCGTCGGGGAACTCATGTTCCGGCCCGTCTCCGCCGAACAGCTCGGCAACGGCCGGGGCGGCAGCGGCAACCAGTCCCTGTTCCGTGTCGACTGGACCGGGGTGCCCGCCACCGCCGCCCACGACACCGACGACTGGGTGCTGCTCGGCGACAACACCCTCAAGCTCCCCGCCGGCGCCCGCTTCGACAGCCTCGACGCCCTCGGCACGGCCGTCGACGAGGGGATGCCGCTGCCCGGCACCATCGTCGCGCCGCTGCACACCCGCCCCGGCACCCCGCTCGCCACCGGCGCCCACGCCGCCGCGCACCGCGCACTGGAACTCGCCCAGGCACTCCTGGCCGACGAGCGGTTCGAACAGTCCCGGCTGGTCCTCGTGACCCGCGGGGCCGTCGCCGCCACCGCCGACGAGGACCTCGACGACCTCGCCCAGTCCGCCGCCTGGGGCCTGATCCGCTCCGCGCAGAACGAGAACCCGGGCCGCTTCGTCCTTGTCGACCTCGACGGGACCCAGCCCTCGCGCCGGGCGCTGCCCCAGGCCCTCGCCGCCGGGGAACCCCAACTCGCCGTACGCGAGGGCGAGCTGTACGCGCCTCGCCTCGCCCGCGCCCCCCGCGTCGACGGCCCGGACACCCCGCGCCCGCTGCTCGACCCCGAGGGCACCGTACTGATCACCGGCGCCACCGGCGCCATCGGCACCCTTCTCGCCGAGCACCTCGTACGCACCCACGACGCCCGCCACCTGCTGCTGCTCAGCCGCCGCGGTGCCGACGCGCCGGGCGCCGCCGAGCTGACCGCCCGACTTGAGGAGCTGGGCGCCGACGTCACCTTCGCCGCCTGCGACGCCGGCGACCGCGAAAGCCTGGCGCGGGCCCTCGGCACCGTACCGGCCGCGCACCCGCTCACGGCCGTCCTGCACGCCGCCGGCCTGTCCGACGACGGCATCCTCACCGCCCTGACCCCCGAGCGCGTCGACGGCGTCCTCACCCCCAAGGCCGACGCCGCCGTCCACCTGCACGAACTCACCCAGGACCTGAACCTCACGTCCTTCGTGCTGTTCTCCTCCCTCGCCGCCACCTTCGGCGGCCCCGGCCAGGGCAACTACGCCGCCGCCAACCTCTTCCTCGACCAGCTCGCCCAGTGGCGCCGGCAGCGCGGACTGCCCGCCGTCTCCCTCGCCTGGGGCCTGTGGGCCGAACGCAGCGGACTCGCCGCCAACCTCGACGAGTCCCACCTCCAGCGCATCAACAGCTCCGGCGTCACCGCCATCGCCTCCGAGGACGGCCTCGCCCTGTTCGACGCGGCGACCGCCCGCCCCGAAGCGATGGTCATCCCCGCACACATCAACCTGCCGTCGCGGGCCGAGAGCCCCGAGGCGGTGCCGCCGATCCTGCGCGGCCTGATCAGGGCCACCGCCCGCCCGGCCGCCGCCACCGCCGGCACCACCGTGGTCTCCTCGCTCGTCCGGCAGCTCGTCGAACTGCCCGAGCCGGACCGTACGGCCTTCGTCCTGGACGTCGTACGCGACGCCGCGGCCGCCGTACTCGGCTACCGCTCCGCGAACGACATCCAGGCCCAGCGGGCCTTCAGCGACCTCGGCTTCGACTCGCTCACCGCCGTCGAGATGCGCAACCGGCTGAGCCTGGCCACCGAACTGCGCCTGCCCGCCACCCTCGTCTTCGACTACCCGACCCCCGCCGTCCTCGCCGACCACCTGTGCGCCGAACTCCTCGGCAGCCCGGCCGCCGTCGCCGAGTTCGCCGCCGCCACCGCCGGGGACGACGACCCGATCGCCATCATCGGCATGAGCTGCCGCCTGCCCGGCGACGTCCGCTCGCCCGAGGACCTGTGGCAACTGGTCCGCGACGGTGTCGACGCCATGGGCCCCGTACCGTCCGACCGCGGCTGGAGGATCAACGGCCTGCCCGGCGTCGAAACCGGCCCGGACGGCGGCCCCTTCGAGCTGCGCGGCGGCTTCGTCACCGACCCGGCAGGCTTCGACCCGGCCTTCTTCGGCATCTCGCCGCGCGAGGCCACCACCATGGACCCGCAGCAGCGACTGCTCCTGGAAACCTCCTGGGAGGCCTTCGAACGGGCCGGAATCGACCCGGCCACCGTCAAGGGCACCAGCGTCGGCGTCTTCGCCGGCTCCAGCGGTCAGGACTACTCCGCGCTGCTCAACGCCTCCGAGGGCAACGAGGGCTACCTCCTCACCGGCACCACCGCCAGCGTCGTCTCCGGCCGCGTCTCGTACGCCTTCGGCTTCGAAGGCCCCGCTGTCACCGTCGACACCGCCTGCTCCTCCTCCCTCGTCGCCCTGCACCTCGCCACCCAGGCACTGCGCCAGGGCGAATGCTCCATGGCCCTCGCCGGCGGCGTGATGGTGATGGCCACCCCGGCCGCCTTCGCCGGCCTCAGCGGACAGGGCGGCTTCGCCTCCGACGGCCGCTGCAAGGCCTTCTCCGAGACGGCCGACGGCACCGGCTGGTCCGAAGGCGTCGGCGTCCTCCTCGTCGAACGACTGTCCGACGCCCGCCGCAACGGCCACGAGGTCCTCGCCGTCGTCCGCGGCTCCGCCATCAACCAGGACGGCGCCTCCAACGGCATCACCGCCCCCAACGGCCCCTCCCAGCAGCGCGTCATCCGCCAGGCCCTCGCCAACGCCCGCCTGACCACCGCCGACGTCGACGCCGTCGAGGCCCACGGCACCGGCACCAAGCTGGGCGACCCGATCGAGGCCCAGGCCCTGCTGGCCACCTACGGCCAGGACCGCGCCGAAGGCCGCGCGCTGCGCCTTGGCTCCGTCAAGTCGAACATCGGCCACACCCAGGCCGCTGCCGGAGTCTCCGGCATCATCAAGATGGTCATGGCGATCCGGAACGGGATCCTGCCCAAGAGCCTCCACATCGACGAGCCGTCCACGCACGTCGACTGGACCGCCGGCGCCGTCGAGCTCCTCACCACGGAGCAGGACTGGCCGGAGACGGGGCAGCCGCGCCGAGGCGCCGTGTCCTCCTTCGGCGTCTCGGGCACCAACGCCCACATCATCCTGGAGCAGGCGCCCGAGCCCGAGCCCGAGCCGGCCGAGGACGACACCCCCGACCTGGCCGAGGGCCCGCTGCTCAACACCCCCGCCACCCCGTTCGTCCTCTCCGCGAAGAGTGAACAGGCCCTCCGGGCCCAGGCGGAGAGCCTGCTCCAGCACCTCACCGACCACCCCGAGCCCGCCCTCGCGGACATCGCCTGGTCGCTGACCGCCACCCGCGCCCACTTCGACCACCGAGCCGCCCTGGTGACGCGCGACCGCGCCGAACTGCTGCGCGGCCTGGAATCCTTCGCGGCCGACCTGGCCGCACCGGGCACGGTCTCCGCCCGGACCCGGCCGTCGGACCGTCCGGTGTTCGTGTTCCCGGGTCAGGGTGCGCAGTGGTTCGGAATGGCGGTGGGGTTGCTGGAGTCCTCGCCGGTGTTCGCGGCGCGGATGGCGGAGTGCGCGGCGGCGTTGGAGCCGTACGTGGAGTGGTCGTTGCTCGATGTGGTGCGTGGTGTCGGCGGTGCGCCGGGGCTGGACCGGGTGGATGTGGTCCAGCCGGTGCTGTGGGCCGTGATGGTGTCGCTGGCGGAGGTGTGGCGCTCGTTCGGGGTTCGCCCTGCTGCGGTGATCGGTCACTCGCAGGGTGAGATCGCGGCGGCCGCCGTCGCAGGGATTCTGTCCCTTCAGGACGCGGCGAAGGTGGTCGCGCTGCGCAGCCGGGCGATCATTGCGCTGGCGGGCCGTGGTGGCATGGTGTCGGTCGCTCAGCCTGCTGCTTGGGTGCGGGAGAAGATCGCGGCCTGGGACGGGCGGATCTCCATCGCCGCCGTCAACGGCCCTTCGTCCGTGGTGGTTTCGGGTGACCCGGAGGCTCTGGACGAGCTGGTCACCGACTGCCAGTCCAATGACATCCGCGCCCGCGAGATCGAAGTGGACTACGCCTCGCACTCCGCCCACGTGGAGGAGATCGAAGGCGAGCTGGCCGAGCTGCTCGCGGGCATCACCCCGCAGTCCGGCGACACGTCTCTCTACTCCTCCCTCACGGGCGGGCTGCTCGACGGTACGGAGATGGGTGCCGGGTACTGGTACAACAACCTCCGCGAAACCGTGGAGTTCGAACAGGCCAGCCGCACCGCCCTCGCGGACGGTCACACCGTCTTCATCGAGGTCAGCCCGCACCCGGTCCTCACGATCGGCCTCCAGGGCACCATCGAGGACGACGGCAGTGACGCGGCCGCTCTCGGCACGCTGCGCCGGGACGAGGACGAGGCGCAGCGGCTGCTGACCTCGCTCTCCGAGGCGCACTGCCACGGTGTCGACGTCGACTGGACGACCGTCTTCGGGACCGGCGCCACCCGCGTCGCCCTCCCCACCTACGCCTTCCAGCACGAGCGGTACTGGCTGCCCATGCCGGGCGACGGCGCCGGGGACCTGGCCTCCGTCGGTCTCGGCGTCACCGAGCACCCCATGCTCGGCGCCGCCGTTCCGCTCGCCGACTCCGACGGGTACGTGTTCACGGGCCGCTTCTCCACCGGGAGCCACCCGTGGATGGCCGAGCACGTCGTGATGGGCACCGTCATCGTGCCGGGCACCGGATTCGTCGAGATGGCGACCCACGCCGCCCACCGGACCGGGTGCGACACCGTCGAGGAACTCACCATCGAGGCACCGCTGGTGCTGCCCGAGGGCGGCGCCCGTCAGCTCCAGGTCACCGTCGGTGCCCCGGACGAGACCGGCCGCCGCACCCTCACCGTCCACTCCCGGCCCGCCGAAGCGGCCGCCGACACCGGATTCGAGACGCCCTGGCTCCGGCACGCCACCGGTGTACTGGCCACTGCCGAGGCCGGTGCCGCACCCGCGTACGACTTCGCTGCCTGGCCGCCCGCCGGTGCCACCGAACTGCCGATGGAGGGCTTCTACGAGCAGGCGCTCCTGACCGGCTTCGACTACGGCCCGATGTTCCAGGGCATCGTCCGCGCCTGGCAGCTCGGCGAGGACATCTACGCCGATCTCGCGCTCCCGCAGGACGGCCGTGCCGAGGCCGCCGACTACGGTCTGCACCCCGGTCTCCTCGACGCCGCCCTCCAGTCCATGGGTGTCGGCGACTTCAAGCCCGGCACCGGCCAGGGGGAGGACGCGGGCAAGCCGCGACTGCCCTTCGCGTGGCGCGGGGTGACCGTGCACGCCACCGGCGCCTCGGTGCTGAGGGCCCGGCTGCTGCCCGTCGGCGCCAACGGCATCGGCTTCCAGATCGCCGACGCCACCGGCGCCCCGGTCATCACCATCGGCGAGCTCGCCATGCGGCCCGTCGAGCCCGAGCAGCTCAAGGCCGCGAGCCAGGACAGCGGCAACGACGCCCTGTTCACCCTCGACTGGACCCCCGTACCGGCCACCGTGCCCGCACCGGCCGGCACCTGGGCCTTCCTCGGCGCCGACCCGGCACCGTTCACCGTCGCGGGCAGCCGCCCCGGCGAGTACGCCGACCTGGCCGCGCTCGCCGACGCCGTGGACGCCGGAACCCAGGTGCCGGACTTCGTGGTCGCCGACATCCGCTCCACCGCCGGCATCCGCTCCACCGCCGGCGCGCGCTCCGCCGCCGTCCCGCTCGCCGAGGCCGCACACGCCACCGGCCTCGCCGCCCTCGAACTGCTCCAGCAGTGGATCGGCGACGAGCGCTTCGCGGACACCCGGCTCGTCCTCACCACCACCGGGGCCCTGGCCGCGGTGCCCGGCGAGGACGTCACCGACCTGGCCGCCGCCCCCGTGTGGGGTCTGGTCAGGTCCGCCCAGTCCGAGCACCCGGACCGCTTCACCCTCGTCGACACCGACGGCGATGACGCCTCCTGGACCGCGCTGCCCGACGCACTGTCCCTCGCCGAGACCCAACTCGCCCTGCGCGACGGCAAGGTGCTCGCCCCGCGCCTGGACCGGGCCCCGGCCCCCGACGAGGACGCCGACCTCGCTCTCGACCCCGAGGGCATCGTGCTGATCACCGGCGGCAACGGAGTCCTCGGCGGCCACATCGCCCGCCACCTGGCGGCCGAGAAGGGCGTACGACGGCTCCTGCTGCTCAGCCGGCGCGGCGGCGACGCCCCCGGTGCCGCCGAACTCGTGGCGGAGCTGGCCGACCTGGGCGCCGAGGCGACGGCCGTGGCCTGCGACGTCGCGGACCGCGACGCGCTCGCCCAGGTACTCGACTCGATCCCCGCCGCACACCCGCTGACCGCGGTCGTCCACACGGCGGGCACCCTCGACGACGGTGTCATCACCTCCCTCACCCCCGAGCGGCTGGCCGCCGTACAGCGGCCCAAGATCGACGCGGCCGTCCACCTCCACGAGCTCACCGAGGACCGGGACCTCGCCGCGTTCGTGCTCTTCTCCTCCGCCGCCGGAACCCTCGGCAGCTCCGGACAGGGCAACTACGCGGCGGGCAACGCCTTCCTCGACGCGCTCGCCCAGCACCGCCGCGCCCACGGCCTGCCCGCCACCGCGCTCGCCTGGGGCTTCTGGGCCCAGGCCAGCAGCATGACCGGGCACCTCGGCGACGCCGACGTACGCCGTATGAGCGGCGCCGGTGTCACCGGCCTCAGCAACGAGCAGGGCCTCGACCTCTTCGACCGGGCCACCGCGCAGGCCGGCGCGCTGGTCCTGCCCATCCGGCTGGACTTCGCGGCCCTGCGGGCCCGCGCCGCCTCCGGCGGTCTCCCGCCGATCATGCGCAAGCTCGTCCGGGCCCAGGTCAAGCGGGCGGGCGACACGGGCGGCGCCCCCGTCGTCCCGCTCGCGCAGCGGCTGGCGGGCCTCTCCGAGGAGGAGCGCGACCGGGTCGTCCTCGACCTGATCCGCACCCACGCCGCCGCCGTGCTCGGCCACGCCACTCCGGACGCCATCGACCCGCAGGGGGCGTTCAAGAAGCTCGGCTTCGACTCCCTCATCGCCATCGACCTGCGCAACCGGCTCAACACCGTGACCGGGCTGCGGCTGCCCGCCACGCTCGTCTTCGACTACCCGACCCCCGTGGAACTCGCCGCCTACGTGCGCGGCGAGGTCGTCCCCGACGCCGCCGGCAACGCCGCCACCCCCGTCCTCGCCGAGGTCGACCGGCTCGCGGCAGTGCTGGCGGGCATCGGCGACGAGGACGCCCGTACCCAGATCACCGACCGGCTCAAGGGCCTGCTCGCCCAGTGGGCCCCCGCGCACACCACCGCGGGTGAGGACACCGCGGGCGGTCTCGACGAGGCCAGCGACGACGAGATCTTCGACCTCCTCGGCCGGGAGTTCGGCATCTCATGACCAGCCGCAGCCGCAGCCGCAGCCTCCGCCTCCGTCGCAGCTGCAGTTGCAGCCTCCGCCGACACCGCCGGACCTCACCGACCCAGATCCGCTTCGAGGAGCGACCCCACCATGACTGACGAATCGAAGACCGACGAGCAGAAGCTCCGCTACTTCCTCAAGCGGGTTACGGCGGACCTCCAGGAGACCCGCGGCAAGCTCCAGGCCGCCGAGGCCAAGGAGCACGAGCCCATCGCCATCACGGCCATGAGCTGCCGCTTCCCGGGCAACGTCCGTTCCCCCGAGGACCTGTGGCAGGTCGTCCACTCGGGCACCGACGCCCTGTCCGCCTTCCCCGAGGACCGTGGCTGGGACTTCGAGGGCCTCTTCTTCAAGGACCCCAACGAGCCCGACCAGTCGTATTCGCTCGAAGGCGGATTCGTCTACGACGTCCCCAAGTTCGACGCCGAGTTCTTCGGGATCTCGCCCCGTGAGGCCCTCGCGATGGACCCGCAGCAGCGCATCGTCCTGGAGACCGCCTGGGAGGTCGTCGAGCGGGCCGGGATCGACATGGCGTCGCTCCGCTCCACCAAGACCGGTGTGTTCATCGGGACCAGCTTCCAGGGCTACGGTGCCTCCATCGAGAACCCGCCGGAGGGCACCGAGCTCTACCTGGGCATCGGCACCACCATCAGCGTGGCCTCGGGCCGGGTCGCGTACACCTTCGGCCTCAACGGCCCCGCCGTCACCGTCGACACCGCCTGCTCGTCCTCGCTGGTCGCCCTGCACATGGCCGCCCAGTCGCTGCGGAAGAACGAGTGCTCCATGGCTCTCGTCGGCGGTGTGACGATCATGGCCAACGCCGGGGCGTTCACCGAGTTCAGCCGTCAGCGCGGCCTGTCCACCAGCGGCCGCTGCAAGGCGTTCTCCGCCGAGGCCGACGGCACCGGCTGGGGCGAGGGCATCGGCATGTTCCTCGTCGAGCGGCTCTCCGACGCCCAGGCCGCCGGACGCCAGGTGCTGGCCGTCATCCGGGGCTCCGGCATCAACCAGGACGGCGCCTCCAACGGCCTCACCGCCCCCAACGGCCCCGCCCAGGCCCGCGTCATCCGCGCCGCCCTCGACGACGCGGGCCTCTCGCCCGCCCAGATCGACCTCGTCGAGGCACACGGCACGGGCACGACACTGGGCGACCCGATCGAGGCCCAGGCGCTGCTCGCCGCGTACGGCAAGAGCCGCCCCGAGGGCCGGCCCCTGATGCTCGGCTCGGTGAAGTCGAACATCGGCCACACCCAGGCCGCCGCGGGCGCCGCCGGTCTGATCAAGACCGTCATGGCGATGCGCCACGGCGTGCTGCCGCCCACGCTCCACATCGACACGCCCTCGGAGCACGTCGACTGGAACGCGGGCGAGCTCGCCCTGGTCTCCGAGCCCACTCCGTGGCCCGAGACCGGTGCCCCGCGCCGCGCCGGTGTCTCCTCGTTCGGCGTCAGCGGCACCAACTCCCACGTCATCATCGAGCAGGCCCCACTGGCCCCCGAGCAGGCGGCCGACCCGGTCCGGACGCCGCCCACCCGCCTCCCCGCCGTCCCCTGGATCCTGTCCGCCAAGTCCCGCGCGGCACTGCGCGACCAGGCGGCGAACCTGCTGGCGCAGATCCGCGAGGACGCGGACACGGAGACGTACACCACGGACATCGGCTACTCCCTCGCCCTGACCCGCTCCCGCTTCGAGCACCGCGCCGCGATCGTGGCCGGTACGCGGGAGGAGTTCGTCAACGCGCTGGAGACCGTCGCCGCGGGCGAACCCGGCTCCGACGTGGCCACCGGATCCGCCGCACGCGCCACAAAGCCGGTGTTCGTGTTCCCGGGCCAGGGTGCCCAGTGGGCGGGCATGGCAGTGGGGCTGCTGGAGACCTCGCCGGTGTTCGCGGCGCGGATGGCGGAGTGCGCCGCCGCGCTGGAGCCGCACGTCGACTGGTCGCTGATCGACGTCGTGCGCGGCACCTCGGGCGCGCCCGGCTTCGACCGGGTGGATGTGGTCCAGCCGGTGCTGTGGGCCGTGATGGTGTCGCTGGCGGAGGTGTGGCGTTCGTACGGTGTCGAGCCGGCCGCCGTGATCGGTCACTCGCAGGGTGAGATCGCCGCTGCGGCCGTGGCCGGAATCCTGTCGCTGGGCGATGCGGCGAAGGTGGTGGCGCTGCGCAGCCGGGCGATCATCGCGCTCGCGGGTCGTGGCGGCATGGTCTCCGTCGCCCAGCCTGCCGCCCGGGTGCGGGAGAAGATCACTGCCTGGGACGGGCGGATCTCCATCGCCGCCGTCAACGGCCCCTCCTCCGTCGTAGTCTCCGGCGACCCCGAGGCCCTGGACGAGCTGCTGGCCGACTGCCGCACCGACAAGATCCGCGCCCGCAAGGTGGACGTGGACTACGCCTCGCACTCCGCCCACGTCGAGGAGATCGAGGCCGAGCTCGCGAAGCTCCTGGCGGGCATCGCGCCGGGCGCGGGCGATGTGGCCCTGTACTCGTCCCTCACGGGCGCCCTCCTCGACGGTACGGAGATGGGCTCGGGCTACTGGTACAACAACCTCCGCGAGACCGTCGAGTTCGAACAGGCCACCCGCGCCGCCCTGGCCGACGGACACTCCGTCTTCATCGAGGTCAGCCCCCACTCCGTCCTCGCGATCGGGCTCCAGGGCACCATCGACGACGCGGACGCCGAAGCGGCGACCCTCGGCACGCTCCGCCGCGACGAGGGCGGGCTCGACCGGTTCCTGACCTCGCTCGCCGAGGCCCACGTCCACGGCGCGTCCGTCGACTGGGAGGCGGTCTTCGCGAACACCGGCGCCCGCCGCGTGGCTCTGCCCACCTACGCCTTCCAGGGCACCCGCTACTGGATCGCCGACGAGATCGCCCCGCTGCTCGCGGCAGCCGCCACGAACGAGGCCGACGCCACCGACAGCGCCTTCTGGGAAGCCGTCGAACGGGCCGACCTCCAGGGCCTCGCCGAGACGCTCCGGGTGGACGGCGACGACGCCGAGCAGACCCTCGGCACGATGGTTCCGCTGCTGTCCTCCTGGCGGAAGCGGCTGCGCGACAAGTCCGCCACGGACGACTGGCGCTACGAGGTCTCCTGGCGCGTCCACTCCCAGCCCTCGGCCGGCCGCCTCGCCGGCACCTGGCTGGTCCCCCTGCCCGCGAGCCTCGCCGACGACCCGTACACCGCCGACGTCCTGAACGCCCTCACGGCCCAGGGCGCCGAACCGGTCGTCCTCACCGTCGACGAGACCGCGACCACCGACCCCGAGCTGCTGGCCGACCGCATCGAAGCGACGCTCGCGCCGGAACACCTCTCGCCCCCCACCGGCGTCCTGTCCCTGCTGGCCCTCGACGGCACCCCGCACCCCGACGGCCCCGCCGTCCCGCGCGGCTACGCCGCCTCCGTCACCCTGCTCCAGGCACTGGGCCGGGCCGGGGTACGCGCCCCGCTGTGGACCGCCACCCGAGGCGCCGTCTCCGTCAACATCGCCGACCCGCTCGACGCCCCGTACCAGGCCGCCGTCTGGGGGCTCGGCCGTGTCGCCGCACTCGAACACCCCGACCGCTGGGGCGGCCTGATCGACCTGCCGGCCACCTTCGACGAGCGCACCACCGCGCTCTTCGCCGGGGCCCTGGGCGACTCGGGCCCGGAGGACCAGCTCGCCGTCCGCCCGGCCGGCACCTTCGTCCGCCGGCTGCGCCGCCTCCCCCTCAAGGCGGCCACCGGCGACAGCTCCTGGCGCACCCAGGGCACCGTCCTGATCACTGGAGGCACCGGCGCCCTCGGCGGCCAGGTCGCCCGCTGGCTGGCCGGCAGCGGCGCCGAGCACCTGCTGCTCGTCAGCCGCCGCGGCACCGACGCCCCCGGCGCCGACGCCCTGTACGCCGAACTCACCGGCCTCGGCGCCCAGGTGACCATCGCCGCCTGCGACACCGGCGACCGCGACGCCCTGGCCGCCCTGCTCGGCTCCCTGCCCGCACACCAGCCGCTCACCGCGGTCGTGCACACCGCAGCGGTCCTCGACGACAGCGTCATCGACTCGCTGAGCCTGGACCAGATCGACCGGGCCCTGCACGCCAAGGCCCGCGCGGCGTTCAACCTCCACGAGCTGACCAGGGACCTGGACCTCAAGGCGTTCGTCCTGTTCTCCTCCTTCGGCGGCACCGTCGGAACCCCCGGCCAGGGCAACTACGCCCCCGGCAACGCCGTACTCGACGCACTCGCCCTGCACCGGCGCGGCCAGGGGCTGCCCGCCACCTCCGTCGCCTGGGGCGCCTGGGGCGGCGGCGGCATGGCCGAGGGCGACTTCGGCGACATGCTCAACCGCCACGGCCTGCGCGAGATGCAGCCCGACCTCGCCACCGGCGCCCTCCAGCAGGCGGTGGAGCAGAACGAGAGCAGCCTGCTCATCGCCGACATCGACTGGGAACGCTTCTACACCGCGTTCACCGCGATCCGCAGCAGCCCCCTGCTGGAGGACGTCCCCGAGGTCCGGGACATCGCCCGCGCCATGGCCGAGGCGGGCAGCGGCGCCGAGCCCTCCGAACTCGTCCAGCGCCTGGCCGGCCTGACCGAGCAGGAGCAGGAGAACGCCCTCGTCGAGCTGATCCGCGAATGCGTGTCCGCGGTCCTCGGCTTCTCCGGCAATGAGGCCGTACCGGTCAAGAAGGCGTTCCGCGAGATGGGATTCGACTCCGTCACCGCCGTGGAACTGCGCAACAGGCTGTCCCTGCGCACCGGTCTGAAACTGCCGGTCACCACGGCATTCGACTACCCCACGTCCAAGACTCTGGCCGCGTTCATGCGCGAACAGCTACTCCAGGACGGTGAGGCCGCGGCGACCGCCGCCCTTGAGGAACTCGACCGGATCGAGGCCGCGATGGCGACAGTCGGTGCCGACAACGTCGGTCGTACCCGTGTCCTCCTGCGGATGCAGGCGCTCGTCGCCAGCTGGCAGGAGGAACCGCGCGGGGATGTGCCGGCCTCGGCAGCGGCGGAGATCGACTCCGCCTCGGACGACGAGATGTTCCAGCTGCTCGGCAAGAAGTTCGGCATTTCGTAACCGCTGCCCAGCGCGGCAAGGTCACGCCAAGGAAAGGACGTCAGGGTGGCGAACGAAGAGAAGCTCCGCTACTTCCTCAAGCGGGTCAGCACCGATCTCGACGCGGCGCAGGAGCGCCTGCGCGAGCGGGAGGCCCGTGACACGGAGCCGATCGCGATCGTCGGCATGAGCTGCCGGTTCCCCGGAGGTGTACGCACCCCCGCGGACCTGTGGCGGCTCGTGTTCGACGGCACCGACGCCATGGCGCCCTTCCCGACCGACCGGGGATGGGACCTCGGATCGATCATCGACACCGACTCCGACCAGACGGGAACCTCCTACGTCGCCGACGGAGGATTCCTCGACGGAGTCGCCGAGTTCGATCCGGGGTTCTTCGGGATCTCGCCCCGCGAGGCCCTCGCGATGGACCCGCAGCAGCGACTCCTCCTGGAGACCTCCTGGGAGGCCTTCGAGCACGCGGGCATCGACCCCGAGACCGTACGCGGCAGCCAGGTCGGCGTGTTCGCCGGAACGAACGGCCAGGACTACCCGCTCCTCCTCGTCGGCAACCAGGCCGGCCTGGAGGGCTACCTCGGCACCGGCAGCGCGGCGGCCGTCGTCTCGGGCCGCATCTCGTACACGATGGGCCTGGAGGGCCCGGCGGTGACCGTCGACACGGCCTGCTCGTCGTCGCTGGTCGCTCTGCACCTGGCCGCCCAGGCGCTGCGCAACGGCGAATGCTCCATGGCCCTGGCCGGCGGGGTGACCCTGATGGCGACCCCGGGCATGTTCATCGACTTCAGCCGCCAGCGCGGCCTCGCCACGAACGGCCGCTGCAAGGCGTTCGCGGATGCCGCCGACGGCACCGGCTTCTCCGAGGGCGTCGGCATGCTCCTCGTGGAGCGGCTCTCGGACGCCCAGCGCAACGGCCACCAGGTCCTCGCCGTCGTACGCGGCTCCGCGGTCAACCAGGACGGCGCCTCCAACGGCCTCACCGCCCCCAACGGGCCGTCGCAGAAGCGCGTCATCCTCAAGGCCCTCGACAACGCGAAGGTCTCCGCCGACCAGGTCGACGTCGTCGAGGCCCACGGCACCGGCACGACCCTGGGCGACCCCATCGAGGCCCAGGCCCTGCTGGCCACCTACGGCCAGGACCGGCCCGAGGACCGGCCGCTCTGGCTCGGCTCGCTGAAGTCGAACATCGGCCACACGCAGGCCGCCGCCGGTGTCGCCGGGGTCATGAAGATGGTCCTGGCCCTGCAGCACGGTGTCCTGCCGCAGACCCTGCACATCGACAAGCCGTCGACCCACGTGGACTGGTCCGAGGGCGACGTACGGCTCCTGGACGAGCGCCGCGACTGGCCCGAGACCGGCGCCCCGCGCCGGGCCGGCGTCTCGGCGTTCGGCGTCAGCGGCACGAACGCCCACGTGATCCTGGAGCAGGCCCCGGAGGTCCTGGAGGCTTCGGAGAGCCCTGAGGCTTCGGATGCTGCGGGTCCGGTGGGGGTGGGGTTGTCGGCGGTTCCGTGGGTGTTGTCGGCGAAGTCGGGGCAGGCTCTGGCGGATCAGGCGGGGCGTCTGCTGGCGCGGGTTCGTGATGATGCCGGGCTTTCGGTGGTGGACCTGGGGTATTCGTTGGCGTTGACCCGGTCTCGTTTCGAGTGCCGGGCTGGTGTGGTGGCCGGTGGGCGTGCGGAGTTCGTTGCCGCGCTGGAGGCGATTGCTGCGGGTGGTCCGGCTCCTGGTGTGGTGCGGGGGGTCGCGGCGGACGCGGAGGTGCGTCCGGTGTTCGTGTTCCCGGGGCAGGGTGCGCAGTGGGCCGGCATGGCCGTGGAACTCCTCGACACCTCAACCGCGTTCGCAGCACGCATGACCGAATGCGCGGCGGCGTTGGAGCCGTACGTGGAGTGGTCGCTGATCGACGTCGTACGCGGCGCCGAGGGCGCACCCGGCTTCGACCGCGTCGATGTGGTCCAGCCCGTCCTGTGGGCCGTCATGGTCTCCCTCGCCGAGGTGTGGCGCTCGTACGGCGTCGAGCCGGCCGCCGTCATCGGCCACTCCCAGGGCGAGATCGCGGCGGCCGCCGTCGCCGGAATCCTCACCCTGGACGACGCGGCGAAGGTGGTGGCGCTGCGCAGTCGGGCGATCATCGCGCTCGCGGGCCGTGGCGGCATGGTGTCCATCGCCCAGCCTGCCGCCTGGGTGCGGGAGAAGATCACTGCCTGGGACGGGCGGATCTCCATCGCCGCCGTCAACGGACCCTCCTCCGTGGTCGTCTCCGGTGACCCGCAGGCTCTGGACGAGCTGGTCACCGACTGCCAGGCGGGCGAGATCCGCGCCCGCAAGGTGGACGTGGACTACGCCTCGCACTCCGCCCATGTGGAGGAGATCGAGGCCGAGCTCGCGAAGCTCCTGGCGGGCATCGCGCCGGGCGCGGGCGATGTGGCCCTGTACTCGTCCCTCACGGGCGGACTGCTCAACGGTACGGAGATGGGCTCGGGCTACTGGTACAACAACCTCCGCGAGACCGTCGAGTTCGAACAGGCGACCCGCACGGCTCTCGGCGACGGGCACACGGTCTTCATCGAGGTCAGCCCCCACCCCGTCCTCTCCCTCGGCCTCCAGGGCACCATCGAGGATGCCGAAGCCGGCGCCGTGACCCTCGGCACGCTCCGGCGCGACGAGGGTGGGCTCGACCGGTTCCTGGCCTCGCTCACCGAGGCCCACGTCCACGGCACGATCGTCGACTGGACGGCCGTCTTCGCCGGCACCGGCGCCACCCGCGTCCCCCTCCCCACCTACGCCTTCCAGCGCGCCCACTACTGGCCGGACTCGCCCGCCGCGACACTGGTCGAGGCCATCGACCCGGACGACGCCGCCTTCTGGGAGGCCATCGAGCACCAGGACCTGGACGCGCTCGCCGAGACCCTCGGTCGTGTCGACGAGCCCACCGCGGCCTCGCTCGAAACCGTGCTGCCCGTCCTGGCCGCCTGGCGCCGCCATCGCCGTGAGCGCTCGGCCTCCGACTCCTGGCACTACCGGGTCACCTGGAAGCCCCTCGCGAGCGCACTCGACGCCGCGCTGACGGGCCGCTGGCTGCTCGCCGTACCCGCGAACCTCTCCGCCGACGACACCCTGCTCGTCGAGACCGTCGCCGATGGCCTGGCCCGGCACGGCGCCCGGACCACTCGTATCACCGTCTCCGGCGGTGCTCCCGACCGCGAGGAACTCGCCGGACTGCTCGCGGGCGACTGGAACCTGTCCGGTGTGCTCTCCCTGCTCTCCCTGGCCGACGGCACACACGGTGACCACCGGGCAGTGCCCGCCGGGCTGGCCGCCGAGCTCACCCTCGTCCAGGCACTGAACGACGCCGGAGTCGACGCCCCCCTGTGGTGCGCCACGCACGGCGCGGTGGCCACCAGCGGCGCCGACACCCTGCTCGACCCCGCCCGCGCCGCGGTCTGGGGGCTCGGCCAGGTCGTGGCCATCGAGCAGCCCGCCACCTGGGGCGGTCTGGTCGACCTGCCCGTCGTCGTGGACGAGCGTGCCGCGGACCGTCTGGTGGGGCTCCTCGCCGGAAGCGACGGCACCGAGGACGAGTTCGCCGTACGCACCGCAGGCGTGCTGGCCCGCCGCCTGACCCGCGCACCGCTCGCCGCCGAGGCGGACGAGTGGGCGCCGCGCGGCACCGTCCTGATCACCGGCGGCACCGGCGCCCTCGGCGGGCACGTCGCCCGCTGGCTGGCCCGTAACGGCGCCCAGCACCTCGTACTGACCAGCCGACGCGGCCTCGACGCCCCCGGCGCGCCCGAACTCCGCGACGAACTCGCCGAGCTGGGTGCCTCGGTCACCGTCGCGACCTGTGACGTCGCCGACCGCGACGCGCTGGCATCCGTACTCGCACAGGTTCCCGCCGAGCACCCGCTGACCGCCGTCGTCCACACGGCGGGCGTGCTCGACGACGGCGTCCTGCCCTCGATGAGCCCGGAACGCTTCGCGCAGGTGCTCGACGCCAAGGCGACCGCCGCGGCCCATCTGCACGAGCTGACCCAGGATCTCGACCTCGACGCGTTCGTCCTGTTCTCCTCGCTGGCCGGGACGTTCGGCAACGCGGGCCAGGCCAACTACGCCTCCGCCAACGCACTGCTCGACGCCCTCGCCCACCACCGCGTCTCCCTTGGCCTTCCGGCCACCTCCATCGCCTGGGGCGCCTGGGGCGGCGGTGGCCTCGCCACCGACCCGCTCATCGCCCAGCGCATGGAGCGCGGCGGCATGCCCGCCATGGACCCCGAGGTCGCGGTCGCCGTCATGGCCAAGTCCGTCGCGGCCGGCGGCGCGTGTGCCGCCATCGCCGACGTCGACTGGGCCGTGCTGGCGCCGGGCCGCCTGGCCACCGGCCGGGCCGCGCTCATCGGCGACATCGACGACGTACGCCGGGCCGCCGCCACGTTCACCGCCCAGGCCGCCTCCGCCGCCTCCGTGGACACCGGCAGCACCGGAGTCCTCGCCGCCCGGCTGGCCGAGCTCTCGCCCGCCGACGGCACCCGGATGCTGCTGGACCTGGTGCGCGGCCAGGCCGCCGCGGTGCTCGGTCACAAGTCCGACGACAACGTGCAGCCCGGCAAGGCGTTCCGGGAGCTCGGCTTCGACTCCCTGACCGCCGTCGAGCTCCGTAACCTGCTCGCCGCCACCACCGGGCTCCGCCTGCCCGCCACCCTGGTCTTCGACTACCCGACCCCCAACGATCTGGCCGCCTTCCTGCACACGGAGCTGGCCCCCACGGCGGGCGCCCCGGCCGCCGGGGCCGTCGCCGCCCCGGCCCTCCCGGCCGACGCCGACGATCCCGTGGTGATCGTGGGCATGGGCTGCCGCTTCCCGGCCGGGGTGAGCTCGCCCGAGCAGCTGTGGGACCTGCTCGCCGCGGGCACCGACGCGATCTCGCCGCTCCCGGGCGACCGCGGCTGGAGCCTGGAGCAGTACTACGACGCCGACCCGAACAAGCCCGGCGCCTCGCACGTCCGCAAAGGCGGATTCATCGACGCCATCAGCGAGTTCGACCCCGCCTTCTTCGGGATCTCGCCGCGCGAGGCCCTCGCCATGGACCCGCAGCAGCGGCTCCTGCTGGAGACCGCCTGGGACGCCTTCGAACGGGCCGGTATCGACCCGACCTCGCTCAAGGGCAGCCGCACCGGCGTGTTCGTCGGCACCAACGGCCAGGACTACGCCAACCTGCTGATCGGCTCCACCGAGGGCGTCCAGGGCTACGTGGCCACGGGCAGCTCCGCGAGCGTGCTCTCCGGACGCATCGCCTACACCCTCGGTTTCGAGGGCCCCGCGGTCTCCGTCGACACCGCCTGTTCCTCCTCGCTCGTCGCGCTCCACTGGGCCGTCCAGGCGCTGCGGACCGGCGAATGCGAACTCGCCGTCGCGGGCGGCGTGACCGTCATGTCCACCCCGGGCGTGTTCCTGGAGTTCAGCCAGCAGGGCGTCCTCGCCGCCGACGGACGGGTGAAGGCCTTCGCGGACTCCGCCGACGGCACCGGCTGGGGCGAGGGCGTCGGCGTCCTGCTCGTCGAGCGGCTCTCCACCGCCCGCCGCAGCGGCCACCAGGTCCTCGCCGTCGTGGCCGGCTCCGCCGTCAACCAGGACGGCGCCTCCAACGGCCTGACCGCCCCCAACGGCCCCTCCCAGCAGCGCGTCATCCGCCAGGCCCTCGCCAACGCCGGCCTGTCCGGCGGCGAGGTCGACGCGGTCGAGGCGCACGGTACGGGGACGACACTGGGCGACCCCATCGAGGCGCAGGCGCTGCTCGCCACGTACGGCCGTGAGCGCACCGAGGGCGGGCAGCCCCTGCTGCTCGGCTCGATCAAGTCGAACATCGGCCACACCCAGGCGGCGGCGGGTGTCGCGGGCGTCATCAAGATGGTCCTGGCCATGCGCCACGGCGTGCTCCCGAAGACCCTCCACGTCGACCGACCCTCCTCCCAGGTGGACTGGGAGGCCGGCGCGGTCGAGCTGCTCACCGGCAACCGGGACTGGCCCGAGACGGGCGACCGCCCGCGCCGTTCCGCCGTCTCCTCCTTCGGTATCAGCGGCACCAACGCGCACGTGATCCTCGCGCAGGCACCGGCCGAGCCGGAGCACACCGCCGACCCGGAGCACACCGCCGACCCGGAGCAGTCCGCCGATGCGGCCCCGATGTCCGCGACGCTGCCGCCGCTGGTCCCGCTGGTGCTGTCGGCCAGGTCGGACCAGGCCCTGGCAGGTCAGGCCGAGCGGCTCCTCGCCCACATCAGGGAGGACGGCGGCTCCTCGCTCGTCGACATCGGCCACTCTCTGGTCGCGCACCGGGCCCAACTGGAGCGCCGGGCCGCCGTGGTGGCGGCCGACCGCGCCGAACTCCTGCGCGGCCTGGAGGTCCTGGCCGCCGGAGCGACGGCCGCGGGCGTGGTGAAGGGCCAGACGGCCACCGGCCGTTCGGCGTTCCTGTTCTCGGGTCAGGGTTCGCAGCGGGCCGGGATGGGGCGTGAACTGTACGAGGCGTACCCGGTGTTCGCGGACGCGTTCGACGCGGTCTGCGCCGAACTCGACAAGCACTTGGACGAGCCGGTCAAGGACATCGTCTTCGACGGCTCGGAGCTGATCGACCAGACCGTGTACACCCAGGCCGGGCTGTTCGCGATCGAGGTCTCCCTCTTCCGGCTGCTGGAGCACTGGGGGGTGACCCCGGACTACCTGCTCGGGCACTCGATCGGTGAGCTGGCCGCCGCGCATGTGGCCGGTGTCTGGTCCCTGGAGGACGCGGCCGCCCTCGTCGCCGCCCGTGGCCGCCTCATGCAGGCATTGCCCACGGGCGGGGCCATGGTCGCCGTCCAGGCCACCGAGGCGGAGATCCTGCCGCTCCTCACCGATGACGTCTCGATCGCCGCGATCAACGGCCCGAAGGCCGTGGTCATTTCGGGCGGCGAGGACGCCGTACTCGCGATCGCGTCCGGCTTCGCGAAGACGAAGCGGCTCCGCGTCAGCCACGCGTTCCACTCGCCGCGCATGGAACCCATACTCGCCGAGTTCAGGACAGTCGCGGAGAACCTGACCTTCCACGCACCGCGGATCCCGATCGTCTCCAACCTCACCGGGGAACTCGCCGGTGAGGAGTTGCTGAGCGCCGATTACTGGGTGGACCACGTCCGCCAGGCCGTCCGCTTCCTCGACGGCATCCGCCACCTCGAAACCCAGGGCGTCACCACCTACCTGGAACTCGGCCCCGGCGGCGCGCTCGCCGCGATAGGCCAGGACTGCCTGGTCGACCCCCGCAAGAAGACGCTGATCCCGGCCCTGCGCAAGGCTCTGGACGAGCCGCGCAGTGTCATCGGTGCGATCGCCGCCGCCCATGTGCACGGCGCGCCCCTGGACTGGAGCCGCTTCTACGCCGGAACCGGTGCCCGGCGCGTGGACCTGCCCACCTACGCCTTCGACCGCCGGCGATACTGGCCGCAGGCCCCCGAGCAGCCGGTGCTCCCCGCCCCGGCCGCCACCGCACCCGCCGAGCACGCGGTCGACACGGCGTTGTGGGAAGCCATCGACTCGGGCGACCTCTCGGCCCTCCTGGCCGGAATCGGCCTGACCGGTGACGTACCGCTCAAGGACGCCCTGCCCGCCCTGTCCACCTGGCGCCAACGACGGCGCCGGCAGGACATCGTGGACAACTGGCGTTACGAGGCGACGTGGCACCCCTTCGCCACCCCCGCCCCCGCTTCCACTCCCACTCCCGGCACCGCGCTCTCCGGCCGCTGGCTGCTGGCCGTCCCCGCGTCGCTCGCCACCGACGAGCTCGCCGCGTGGGCGGAACAGGGCCTGAAGTCGGCGGGCGCCGAAGTGGTCCGGCTGGAGCCCGGCGCCACGGACCTCTCCGCGTACACCGACGCCGTCGGCGTCCTCTCCCTGCTGGGGCTCGACGAGGGGGCTCACGACGCCACGACTCTCCACGGCACGGGCACTGATGACACGACCCCCGATGGCACGGCCCTCATCCGGGGCGTGGCCCCCGGCCTGGCCGGAACGCTCGCCCTCGTCCAGCGGCTCGGCGAGGCAGGTGTCCAGGCACCGCTGTGGGCCCTCACCCGGGGCGCCGTCTCCACAGGGCCGGCCGACCCGCTGCGCAGCCCCGCCCAGACCCAGGTCTGGGGCCTGGGCCGGGTGGTCGCCCTGGAGCACCCGAAGAGCTGGGGCGGTCTGATCGACCTGCCCGAGACCCTCGACACCACGGCCTGGGACCGGGCGGCCGCCCTCCTCGCGGGCTCCGACGGCGAGGACCAGGCCGCGATCCGGGCCGAGGGGACGTTCGTGCGCCGCGTCGTGCGCGGCCGGACCGGGCCGGACTCCGGCTGGACCGTACGCGGCACCGTACTGATCACCGGCGGTACCGGCGGACTCGGGGCCAGGGTGGCCCGCTGGGCCGCCGCTGGTGGCGCCGACCGCGTCGTCCTCACCAGCCGGCGCGGCGCGGATGCCCCCGGGGCCGCCGAACTGTGTGCGCAGATCGAGGAGTTGGGGTCTCGCGCCACGGTCGTCGCCTGCGACGCGACCGACCGGACCGCGCTCACCGAACTGGCCCGCTCGCTGGCGGCCGAAGGCACACCCGTCCGCTCCGTGGTCCACACCGCGGGAGTCGGACAGGCCACCGCCCTCGCCGCCATCACCCCGGAGGAGCTGGCCGGCGTCCTGGACGCCAAGGTGACCGGCGCGGCCAACCTCGACGCCGTCTTCGCGGACGCCGACCTGGACGCGTTCGTCCTCTTCTCCTCCATCTCGGCCACCTGGGGCAGCGGCTGGCAGGGCGGCTACGCCGCGGCCAACGCCTACCTGGACGGCCTCGCCGAGGAACGCCGGGCCCGTGGCCTGGCCGCCACCTCCCTCGCCTGGGGCCCCTGGGCCGGCGGCGGCCTAGCCCAGGGCGAGGCCGTGGAACAGCTGGAGCGCCGGGGCCTGACCCTGATGGATCCGGACACCGCCATCGCGGCCATGGACCGGGCACTCGCCCTGGGCGAGGCATGCGTCACCGTGGCCGATGTGGCCTGGGAGAAGTTCGCCCCCTCGTTCACCGCTCTGCGCGCCAGCCGGCTGCTGAGCGAGCTGTACGACCCGCGGCCCGGCGGCCGGACCGCGGCCGACACCGACGACCAGTCCGCGGAAGGGGCCCAGGAAGCCTCCGCGGCCCTGCACGCACGACTGGTCGCCGCACCCGCCGACGAACAGCGGCGGATCCTTCAGGAGCTGGTGCGGGCCGAGGCCGCGCAGGTGCTCGGCTACGCGTCCGCCCACGCGATCGAACCGGACCGGGCCTTCCGCGACCTCGGATTCGACTCCGTGATGGGCATCGAACTGCGCAACCGCCTCAACGAAGCGACCGGGCTGGACCTCGAATCGACGATCGTCTTCGACGAGCCGTCGCCCGAGACGCTCGCCGAGCGCATCCGCCACGAACTGCTGCCGGACGAGGCCGCCGAGCAGCAGCAGGCCGCTGACGACCACGTCGACGGTGACCGTACCGACAGCAGTGACCGCACGGACCGCAGCGACGAGATCAAGGCCATGGACGTCCAGGAGCTGATCCGCATGGCAATGGAGACGAAGAGCGCATGAAGGCTCGAACGTACAGGGGGAACAGCTGATGGATTCCGGTGCCGACCAGATCGTCGAGGCGCTCCGCTCCGCCCTCGTGGACAACGAGCGGCTGAAACTGCAGAACCAGCGGTTGGCCGACGCGTCGACCGAGCCCATCGCCATCGTCGGGATGAGCTGCCGGCTGCCCGGCGGCGCCGACTCCCCGGAGGCGCTGTGGCAGCTCGTGCTCGACGGCCGGGACGCCGTCTCGGCCGTCCCCACCGACCGGGGCTGGGACCCGGCGTGGCTGCGCGGCCCCGACGAACCGGCCGACGCACCGCTCTCGTTGGAGGGCGGCTTCGTCCACGACGCCCCGTGCTTCGACCCGGCCCCGTTCGGGATCAGCCCGCGCGAGGCCCTCGCCATGGACCCGCAGCAGCGCCTGCTCCTCGAAGCCACCTGGGAGGCCCTCGAACGCGGCGGCTTCGACCCGACCGCGCTGAAGGGGACACCCACCGGCGTCTTCGTCGGCTGCTCGGCCTCCGGGTACAGCGCCACCATGTACGGCGACGCGCAGGGCAGCGAGTCGTACCTGCTCACCGGCACCGCCGGTGGTGTGCTGTCCGGCCGCATCTCCTACGCCTTCGGCCTGGAGGGACCCGCCGTCACCGTGGACACGGCGTGCTCGTCGTCGTCCGTGGCGCTCCACCTGGCCGTCCAGTCGCTGCGCAAGGGCGAATGCACGCTCGCCGTCGCGGGCGGCGCCGCCGTCATCGCGACTCCCGGTGTCTTCTCCGAGTTCAGCAAGCAGGGCGGGCTGGCCGCCGACGGCCGCTGCAAGGCCTTCGCCGACTCCGCCGACGGCACCGGCTGGGCCGAGGGATCCGGCATGCTGCTCCTGGAGCGGCTCTCGGAGGCCCGCCGCAACGGACACGAGGTACTGGCCGTCATCCGCGGCTCCGCCGTCAACCAGGACGGTGCGAGCAACGGCCTCACGGCCCCCAGCGGCCCGGCCCAGCGCCGGGTCATCCGCCAGGCCCTCGCCGACGCCCGCCTGACCACGGCCGACGTGGACGTCGTCGAGGCCCACGGCACCGGCACGACACTGGGCGACCCGATCGAGGCCCAGGCCCTGCTGGCCACGTACGGCCAGAACCGCCCCGAGGACCGCCCGCTGTGGCTCGGCTCCCTGAAGTCGAACATGGGCCACCCGCAGGCCACCGCCGGTGTCGCGGGTGTCATCAAGATGGTCATGGCCATCCGCAACGGGATCCTGCCGCGCACCCTGCACGCCGAGGAGCCCTCGACGCACGTCAAGTGGTCGGCGGGCGCGGTCCGGCTGCTCGACGAGCAGCAGCCCTGGCCCGAGACCGGCCGGGCACGCCGGGCGGGCGTCTCTTCGTTCGGCATGAGCGGTACGAACGTCCACCTCATCGTGGAGGAGGCGCCGGAGGAGGGGCCAAAGGAGGCACCGGAGAAGGAGACGCCCGCGACGCCGGGGCGGGAGCCGGGGAAGGCAGCCTCCGTGGCCGGGCCCACCGTCGTCCCCTGGGTGCTGTCGGCCAAGACGGAGAAGGCCCTGCGTGCCCAGGCCGGGCGCCTGCTCGACCGCGTACGCGAGGACACGAACACACCCCTCGCGGACATCGGCTACTCCCTCGCCCTGACCCGGACGGCGTTCAACCACCGGGCGGCCGTGGTGGCCGGTGAACGCGCGGACTTCCTCGCCGCCCTGGAGTCCCTCGCCGAGGGCGTACCTGCGGCCACGGCCATGTCCGGCGTGGCCGGCCGGGGCTCCCGCCCCGTGTTCGTGTTCCCGGGCCAGGGCGCCCAATGGACCGGCATGGCAGTGGAACTGCTCGATTCCTCCCCGGTGTTCGCGGCGCGGATGGCGGAGTGCGCGGCGGCGCTGGAGCCGTACGCCGACTGGTCGCTGCTGGACGTCGTACGCGGCGCGGACGGCGCACCGGGCCTCGACCACGTCGATGTGGTGCAGCCGGTGCTGTGGGCCGTCATGGTCTCCCTCGCAGAGGTCTGGCGCTCGTACGGTGTCGAGCCGGCAGCCGTGATCGGCCACTCCCAGGGTGAGATCGCCGCTGCGGCCGTCGCCGGAATCCTGACTCTGGGCGACGCGGCCAAGGTCGTCGCCCTGCGCAGCCGGGCGATCATCGCGCTCGCGGGCCGTGGCGGCATGGTGTCGGTCGCCCAGCCCGCAACCCGGGTCCGCGAAAAGATCACCGCCTGGGACGGGCGGATCTCCATCGCCGCCGTCAACGGGCCTTCGTCCGTGGTCGTTTCCGGCGACCCGGAGGCCCTGGACGAACTGGTCACCGACTGCCAGGCCGACGAGATCCGCGCCCGCAGGATCGACGTCGACTACGCCTCCCACTCCGCCCACGTCGAGGAGATCGAGGCCGAACTGGCCCGACTTCTGGCGGGCATCGCCCCGCAGTCCGGCGGCACGCCCCTCTACTCCTCCCTCACCGGTGGACTCCTCGACGGTACGGAGATGGGCTCGGGCTACTGGTACAACAACCTGCGCGAGACCGTCGAGTTCGAACAGGCCACCCGCGCCGCCCTCGCCGACGGCCACAGCATCTTCATCGAGGTCAGCCCCCATCCCGTCCTCGCGATCGGCCTCCAGGGCACCGTCGAGAACGTCGGTGCCGATGCCGCGGTCCTCGGCACCCTGCGCCGCCAGGAAGGCGGCCAGGGCCGGTTCCTGACTTCTCTGGCCGAGGCCCACTGCCACGGCACCACCATCGACTGGCAGACCGTCTTCGCCGGCACCGGCGCAACCCGCGTCCCCCTCCCCACCTACGCCTTCCAGCGCACCCACTACTGGCCGGCCCCGCCCGCACCCGGCACCTTCTTCTCGGCCCCCGCGCCCTCGGGCGGGTCGGCCGGGACGATCGACGAGGAAGAGGTGGCCCGGGCGAGCGAGGAGTTCGCCGCGCGCCTGCGGGACACGCCCGCCGCCGAGCGGCACTGGCTGCTCGTCGGCCTCGTGACGCAGCACGCCGCCGCCGTCCTGGGCCACGACTCGGCCGAGGCCATCGAGAAGGACACCAACTTCCTTGAGCAGGGCTTCGACTCCCTGACCGCGCTCAGGATGCGCAACAACCTTCAGCAGGTCCTCGGCGTCACCCTGTCGCCGACCCTGCTGTTCGACCACTCCACCCCGGTCCGGCTCGCCCGCCACCTCGCCGAACGACTGCTCGGCGCCGAGGCCGGCGCCGCGGACGACGAGACCGCGGACGAGACCCCGCAGCCCGGCGCCAACGGCCTGCTCGGGCAGCTCTTCCGGCACAGCCGGGACATCGGCAAGCCCGTGGAGTACACGGAACTCCTGATCAACCTGGCCTCCTTCCGCCCGACGTACGAGGACCACACGAGCCTGGAGACACCGCACCGCGCGGTCCCGCTGGGCCGGACCGGCGGGGAGCGGGAGCGCCCCGCACTGATCAGCTGCTGCACCATGTCGATGCTGTCCGGCGCCCACGAGTACGCGCGCCTGGCGGCGGGCTTCCGCGGGGTGCGGGACGTCTACGCCCTCCCGCACCCCGGGTTCGGAGCCGGCCAGGACCTGCCCGCGAGCCGCGACACACTGCTGCGCACCCACGCGGACACGGTCCTGCGGACCGTCGGCGACCGCCCGTTCGTCCTCACCGGCCACTCCGGCGGCGCCATGGTCGCCAACGTCCTCTCACTGGAACTGGCCAGACAGGGCCGCGCCCCCGACGCGGTGGTCCTCATGGACAGCTACCCCGTCGACAGCGAGGTGCTCGTCAACTGGATCCCGCAGATGCTCGACGGAATGGTCGAACGGGACAGCGCGTACACACCCATGGACGACTACCGCACCACGGCCTGGGCGGCGTACCTCCAGTTCTTCTTCGACTGGAAGGCCCAGCCGCTCGACGTACCCACGCTCCTGGTCCGTGCCGCCGACCCGCTCGGCACCATCCCCGAGGACGCCGACTGGCGCGCCCAGTGGCCTTACGAGCACGACGTGGTCGACGTACCCGGTGACCACTTCACGATGCTGGGCGACCACTCGGAGGACGTCGCCAAGCGCATCCAGGAGTGGCTGGACGACCAGGGTCTGTAGACGGCCCCTGACAATCCCGCCGGCGCCGAGGTGGCGTCAGACGGGCTGCGGAGCGGGCGTTGCCGGAGCGGCCGCGACGTTGCGGGTCTCGCGCATGATCAGCAGGCCGTTGACCACCATCAGTGTGGCGGTCAGGCAGTGGACGCCGAGCGCGATGGCCACGGAGCCGTGGTGGGCCAGCACGTTGGTCATGTCGCCGTACGCGGCGAGGGCCCCCACCATCAGCGCCCAGCCCAGCGCCCGGCGGTGGCCCGTCACCAGCAGGATGCCCAGGATCAGGGCCATGACGACGTCGCGGGTTCCCTTGACGATCAGGAAGCCGCCGCCGTCGCCGGACGGCCAGCTCGGCAGGCCGAAACCTGGCGCCGTCGTCTCCGGGCTCAGGATGAACTCCGTCCCGAACCAGAGGATGAAGAGGATGAAGGCGGCGGCCAGGACGGTGTTGATCTTCTTCAGCGACATTGTTGTTCTCCTTGCGAGTCTTCGTCGGCTTGGTGAGTTCCGTGGGGCTTGCCGAGTCGTGTGGGGCCTGGCCGGACACGTGGCTACAGCTGCCGTGTCATACGTCGATCTGCTTGAGGATGTGCGGGTACGACACGATTCGGTGCGTGTGTGTCACCGGCGCCCGCGGCCTGCGGATGCCGGCGGACTTCAAAGGCGTTGGCTCAGGCGAGGGCGGCGACCAGCAGAACGAAGGCGGCGATGATGACGGCGACGCGGACGTAGTGCCAGCGCTCCCAGCGGTTCAGCTGCTCCTTCCAGTCGGCGGGCCGGTTCTCGGGGGTCCACGTCTTGTTCCGGTTGTTGATCGGGACGAGCAGCAGCATCGACATGACCACGCTGACGATCAGCAGTCCGGCGGCGGTGGCGACGAGCCCGGTGCCGTGGTGGTGCCATCCGGCGACGGCCCAGATCGCGCTGAGGACGAGCGAGCCGATGTACCAGAACGGCATCAGGGCGCCGAGCATCCGGCCGCCGTGGGCGTGGCCGAGCTGGCGGCTGTCCTCCGGGAGGGCGTCGAGGATCCGGTTCATGACGAAGAGGACGGAGAACTCCACCCCCACCATCAAGCCGACGACGACGGTGGTGACGACCTCAAGTGCGTTGAGCATGATGACCCCTCTGGCATCTAGCGCTGCTAGCTGATGAGGCAACGCTAGTACTACTGCCGCTCGATTGTCTAGCGATGCTAGAATCAAGTCATGTCGGTACAGGAACGCAAGCAGCGCGAACGGGCGGAACGCGAGCGCCTCATCGTGGCGACGGCCCGCGAGCTCGCCGAGCAGCAGGGCTGGGACGCGGTCACCACCCGCCGGCTCGCCGAGCGCATCGAATACAGCCAGCCCGTCCTCTACAGCCACTTCCGCGGCAAACGCGAGATCATCGGCGCCGTCGCCCTGGAAGGCGCCGCCGAGCTGGCCGTGGCGGTGCGGGCCGCGGCCTCCCGGGCGAACGGCCCGCGCGAACGGGTCGCCGCCCTCGCCCACGCCTACCTCGACTTCGCCGCACGCAACCCCGCGGTCTACGACGCCTTGTTCCAGCTCGACGGCGGCCTGGCCTACGCACAGGAGGACACCCCCGAGCCGCTGAAGGACGGCTTCGCCGCCCTGCTGGAGAGCCTGGGCGAGGTCGCCGGCGACGGCATCGCCCCAGGACTGTTCACCGAGACGTTCTGGGCAGCCCTGCACGGCCTGGCCACCCTGACCCGAGCAGGCCGCCTGCCACCCGAGGACACCGGACCGAGAGTGGAACTCCTCGTGGACCGCCTCGCCATGACCTGACACACACGGAAGCTCTGGACGCTGCCAAGCAGGTCCTCGTATGGCTCGCCGGCCAAGGCCGCGCCATCAGGGAGTGCTGGCAGGCCGACATCGACGCCTGGCACGCCGAGAGCCTGGCCAGCCGCCACCCGCCGTCCGTCTCAGTCATGCCTGTGGTGGTGCATGAAGGCCGGCCCGCCTGAGAGGCATCAGCAGTGAAACAGCGTCAGTTGCCTTGGAGGGCACGGCTACGCCTGCGAGGGGGTCGGGCAGGCGTGGGTGCCCCACCTGGGGCGGAATGGGGTTCCTAGGCGCCGGTGGTTTGTGGCTCGGTCCGGCTACCCCTCTTGGACGCCACGGCGCAGACCGCGAAGGTCACCCCGAGCAGGCCGAAGATGATGGCCAGGTTGCCCTTCGTCTCGATGTCCGTCCGCCGCGCCGCGATCTCCCTCTCCCAGAGCGCCGCATCCTTCTGCATCGTCGACTGGTGCTCGAAGAAGCACTTGAAGAAGAGCTGATCGGGAGGGGTGTCCGCCTTGGTCTCGCAATCGGCGTCCTCGAAAAGCGTGAGCGTGCTGCCGTATTCGCCCACCGGCTCATCGGGCACCTTGGAGGACGCGTCCAGTGCGACCGCCGACAAGATCATCGCCGTGGCCATGCTGAGCATTGCCAAGACGATACAGAATACGGTTCCGGCACTGCGCCCTTGGGATGACATGACAAGGGAGATTATCGGCATGCGCGAACCACTGTCAGCCCGGCTGTACTTGCTGACCAGTTCGCCGGGGTGCGCCCGAAATCTTGGGGATGAGGCCGACGGTTTTCAGCCCCCGCAGCCCCCGCAGCCCCCGCAGTGCCTGCGGGGGCTGCGGACGGCGCTGAGCCGTCGCGGGTCGTGCTCTTCCACGCCGGGGGCGTACGTCAGCGCAGGCTCTCCGCGACCTCCGTGACGTGCCGGAGGGTCGGGCGGGCGATGAAGCGTGCCAGGTGGGACATGAACTCCTTCTCCCGCGCCGGGGGCACCAATTGCGAGGCCACCCGTGCCAGCATCGTCAGGAGGGTCACCGAGTCGCCGCCCAGGGCGTGGAAGTCCGGCTCCTGGCCCAGCCGGGTCGCGGGCAGGCCCAGGGTGTCGGACCAGATCTCCGCCACCGCTGCCTCGATGCCCGAACGTTCCCCGGCCGGCTCCGATTCCTGCGACGGCTCCCCGGATGTCGCGAACGGGGTCGGCAGGGCGGAGACGTCGACCTTGCCGTTCGGCGTCAGCGGCAGCTCCGGGATCACCAGGGTCGTGCCGGGGACCATGTAGCGCGGCAGCCGCTCGGCGACGTACGCGGCGAGCGCGTCGGTCGGTACCTCCGCGTCGTCGAGCACCACCCACGCGTACAGCGCCTTGTCGGTCGTCCCCGGGCGCGGCAGGCCCGCCACGAAGGCGCTGGCCACCGCGGGGTGTTCCTCCAGGGTGTGGGCGATCTCGGCCGGCTCCACCCGGTGGCCGTGCACCTTGACCTGCTCGTCGGTGCGGCCCGCCGACTCCAGCTCGCCGGACGGCAGCAGCCGGGCCAGGTCACCGCTGCGGTAGACCCGGGTGCCGTCGGCGAGGCGCAGGAAGCGCTCCGCGTTCAGATCGGGGCGGCCCCGGTAGCCACGGGCGAGCTGGTCCCCGGCCAGGAACATCTCGCCGACCTCGCCCGGTTCCACGAAGCAGCCGCGCGCGTCCAGCAGGTGGATGTGGGTGCCGGGGGTCGGCAGGCCGATCGGGACCGACGGCAGCTCGGCATCGCGCGCCGGGTCGAACTCCCGGGACATGCAGCCGATCGTCGTCTCCGTCGGACCGTATTCGTTGAAGATGCGGCACTGCGGGCCAAAGATCTCCTGTGCCCGCGCGGCGACCGAGCCGCGCAGCAGCTCGCCCCCCGCGACGACCGTACGGAAGCCAGTGGGCCGCAGCCCCAGCCGGCTGATCAGGTCCAGGTGGGTCGGGGTGAGCTTGAGCGCGTTGGCTCCCGAGGAGGTCAGCATCTCCCGCAGCACCACGTGGTCGAGGTCGTCCGGGACCAGGGCGATGGAACCGCCGACCAGCAGCGGCAGGAACAGCGCCGTGTTGGACAGGTCGAACGCCAGCGAGGTGAACAGCGGGTAGCAGGTGGTGTCGTCCACACCGTAGGTACGGATCGCCCAGTCGGCGAACACCGTCAGCTGGGCGTGCTCGATCTCCACACCCTTGGGGCGGCCCGTCGAGCCGGACGTGTAGATGATGTACGCGAGATCGCCGGGCCGTACGCCGCCGTCGCTGCCGGTGGCCGGGCGGCCCCCGCGGCCGGCGAGATCCTCCAGGACCGCCGCCTCGCAGCCCACCGGCACCAGGTCACGCTTGGCGAGCGCCCGGTCGACCAGGCACACGCTCGCGCGGGCGTCCCGAAGCAGCCCGGACAGGCGCTGGTCGGGGTGGGCCGGGTCCAGCGGCAGATACGCCGCCCCGGCCTTGAGCACGCCCCAGATGCCCGCCATCGCCGCGACGGTCCGGCCCGCCGCCAGACCCACGACCGAACCGCGGCCCAGCCCCCGGTCCCGCAGCTCCGCCGCGATCGCGTCCGCCTTGCGGCTCAGCTCCGCGTAACTGACCGGCCCCTCCGGCCCGTTCAGCGCGATCGCGTCCGGCGTACGGGCCGCCTGCGCCTCGAACTGCTCCACCACCGTCCCGGTCCGGGCCGGCGGCAGGGCCGGGGCGTTGCCCGCCCACTCCCTGCGGTGAGCGGGCGACAGCTCTTCCTCGATCGCGTCGAGAAGCGCCTGGGCCCGCTGGGCGGTCCCGGGGCCGTCGTGCCAGCCGATGGTGATCTCCGTACGGCCGTCGAACTCCAGCAGGTCCACCTCCGGCGGACCGACCGGACCGGAGTTCGGCAGCGCGAAGACGTCGGTGGCCCGGAAGGCCGGGGTGCTCAGCGCGTCCGGGGTGATCCTTCCCATGCTGGAGAGCGTCGCGAGGGCGGAGTACTTGTTCTGCGCGGCCGAGTACGCGTCGAGCTCGGAGATCTGACGGCGCAGGATGTCCAGTGGCACGGACGTCATGACGGTGTCGGCGCGGGCCGCCAGGTCGTGCCCCTCGGCCAGCAGCGTCAGCATCCGCTCATGTGCCTCCTCCCACCCCGCGTCGGCATCCACCTCGAACAGCGGGTTGTGGGTGAGGTTGCCTGTCGAGCGCAGCTCGGGCGCGTAACGGCGCAGGTCCACCGGAACCATGAAACGCCCGGTCCGCACACCGCGGGCCCGGGCGATGGCGAGCGCCACCTTGGCGACCGCACCGGGGTGCGATCCGTCGATGGTGCGGCGGCGCCAGAAGAAGCCCCGGTTCTCGCCGCCGGCGGCCCGGGGGCCCAGCGCGGACGGCCAGTCCAGATCCGCCTGGATACCGGGGGAGGACTTCACGCCCGCCGCGTCGAGCCGGTCGAGCAGCTGCGCCTCGCTCACCGCGTCCGGCGCCCCGAGCAGCGGCTCACCGCGCAGCGCCCGGAACACCTCCTCGGCCCAGAACATCAGGCCCTTGCCGTCGAGCGCGCCATGGAAGGCACGGAAGACGATGTGCGTACCCCCGGGGTGCCCCGACAGCAGTACCTCGCAGGTGGGACCGCCGTCGCCCATCAGCGGGCGGTGCAGGTCCGGTGCGTCGGCGGCAGGGTCCAGGCTGCCTTCGGGCAGCTCCCGCACGGCCGGTGCCTCACCGCTGTCCGTCCAGGTCATGCCCGTACGGGTGAGACGGGTACCGGGGCAGGAACGCGCCGCCCGCTCGACGGCGGCGGCCAGCTCGGGCCGGCTGATGAGCCCGGTGCCCTGCACGAACAGATGCATGACACCGGGCACCGAGTCCGGATAGACCAGGAACCAGGCCTCCATGGGGGAGACCGGCCGACTGTAGATGGTGGGGTCCGCCCCGATGGGCATGGTCTGCTACCTCTCCTTGGTGTTCAGCGGTCCCGGATTGTTCAGCGGGCCGGGTGTCGAGCTCTGCAGCACCTGGCCGCCGTCCGGCCGCGACGCGCGCGACCTCCGGTGGTCGATGTGTACGAAAATCCGCTGGAGCCAGCGGTCAGCGCCGTCATAGCGCGGCTGGAACGCGTTCCGGCCGTGCAACGCCATCCGGTTGTCGACCAGCGCGAGGTCGCCCGGAGCAAGCAGAAGCTCCTGATAGCTGTGGTCGACCGCCTTCTCCAGCAGGAGCAGAGCATCGGCCGCGGTGTCGTCCAGCGCCGTCGTGCTGCTGAAGTCGACCGTCAGGTCCGGGTCGTCGACGCTGCCGGTCAGCACACCGCGCGGCTCCTCGCTGCCCGGCGGCATGGCGAACGACGCCGGTGCGGCAATCGTGAAACGCGGCTCGTGCAGGATCGCCCGGACCGGCTCCGGGAGCAACGGCACGATGCGGCGGACCGACGCTATGCGCAGCTTCGCCACGTTCGCGTGGTCGTTGCGCACACACATCAGGCCGACGAAGTCCGGACGCAGCGGGTGGAAGGCGTTCTCCGTGTGCATGTTCAGCTTGGCGGAGCCCGCGTTGCCCTGGAAGCTCTCCATCCCGGGCACCGGCACCACGTCCTGCACCAGGGCGCCGGACTTCTCCTTGTCGAAGGCGACCACCTCGCCCAGAGCCATGCCGATGAGGGCGAGAGCCGCGGCCGGCACCGTGACGGTGCGCTGCACCGAGCCGGCGACGGACGGCGTGGCCGGTGTCTCGCCGGGCGCATGCTGCGGCAGGTTGCGCAGCAGCAGCATCGCGTCGGTACCCGGATCCCAGGTGAACTCCCGCAGCCGGGCCCGCAGTCTGGCCGGCAGCTCGCTCGACAGCGAGCGCGCGGCGGCGATCCAGCGGGGGTCGTCGATCAGACGGGGAGCCGTACCGGACAGCTCTTCGGCCAGGGCGGTGAGTTCGGCTTTCTCCGCATCGTCCAGGTGCAAGACCGGATCGACGATGCTTGCCACCTCCGTATGGGAAGACATAAGTCTCCATTCGTTGTCGAGATGTCGTGAGCGAATGCCAAGTGCTTTTCGAGCAGGCTACGAGCGCCCAGAAACGTGGGCAACCCTTATCGGTAGGGGTGTCACCCCTACCGTTGAAGGACACTTGCTGCAAGGACACTTGGTGCCACTCAGGAAACCGGAGTTCGCTCTCGGAGGCACGCTACGGTGGCTGCTCTCACAGCTCTTTGGCGGCGGCCGATAAATTCGCCAAAAACAAGTTCCGGCAGCCTGTCGGCCACGGTCAGGGATTCAGAATTCGAGCAATCGGAAGCGTTGATAACCTTGAGCGCACAGACGACGGAAATAGAACCTTCGCAGCTCTCCGGATCGCTGGAGTGCGCGGACCGAGAATTCGCTGGAATGGGGTTCGGTGAGTTCGGCGAAATCGGGCGGGCCGCGACGTTCAAGCGGAACCGCCCCCGTGTCGGCCACATCTCGTTCCTGAACTGCCTGCCCCTGTACTGGGGCCTGGCGAAGACCGGCAGCCTGCTCGACCTCGACGTCACCAGGGCGAGCCCCGAAATCCTCAGCGCCGCCCTGGCCGAGGGCCGGCTGGACATCGGCCCGATCAGCGTCTTCGAGTACCTCAAGCACGCCGAGGACCTGGTCGTCCTGCCGGACATCGCGATCGGCAGCGATGGCGACGTGCAGTCCTGCCTGATCTTCAGCAAGGTGCCGCTCGACGAGCTCGACGGCGCGAAGGTCGCCCTCGGCTCCGCCAGCCGCACCTCCGTCCGCCTCGCCCAGCTGCTGCTCGGCGAGCAGATCGGGGTGCGCCCCCGGTACGAGGTCACCGAACCCGATCTCGACGTGATGATGCGCGACGCCCAGGCCGGTGTGCTCATCGGCGATGTCGCGCTGCGCGCCGCCCTGTACGAGGCCCCGGGACTCGGCCTGCAGGTGCACGACCTCGGCGGAATGTGGCGGGACTGGACGGGACTGCCCTTCGTCTTCGCGGTCATGGCCGTCCGGCGGGAATTCCTGGCCCGCGAACCCGGAATCGTCCACCGCGTCCACGAGGACCTCAGGATCGCGCGGGACCTCTCCCTGCAGGAAATCGACCTGATCTGCGAACAGGCCGCAGAATGGGAGACGTTCACTTCGGAGACGCTGAAGGACTATTACCTCAACGGCCTCGACTTTGATTTCGGACCACGGCAACTCGCTGCCCTCACCGAGTTCGCACGCAGGGTCGGTGGACCGGAAGCCGGATTCCCCACGGATCTGCGGATCGACGTCCTCGGACTGCATCCGCAGGGGCAAAACAGGGGGTGACAGGGGTTCAGCCCCGTATCCCGGCGGATCAAACTGTCCGCAACACTCCGGACCGGAGTCCGCCGCTCGGCGTGCTGGGTCAAGAAGGCGCAAGAAGGCGTAAGCAGGCGCAAGAGGGCCGAGCAGGCCAAGTGGGCCGAGCGGGCCGAGCGGGCCGAGGCCAAGAGGCGCCGAATCGAGAGACGGATATGGTGACATGCTGCGTGCCGAGCTGATCCGCCCATTCCCTGAAATTCTGCGGGGGCACGCCGAACGGTCCGCTGGGAAAACGGCATTCCGCGACGCGCGCAGGGCCGTCACGTACGCAGATCTGGAGCAGCGCACCGGTCGGCTCGCCGGACATCTGGCGGCCCTCGGGCTGGAACCCGGGGACCGTGTCGTGATCCTGCTCGGCAACCGTGTCGAGACCGTCGAGAGCTACCTCGCGGCGATCCGCGCCGCGGCCGTGGGCGTCCCCGTCAACCCGCACTCCGCCGACACCGAGCTCGCCCACATCCTCGCCGACAGCGGCGCCCGCGCCGTCATCACCGACCCGGCACATGTCGACCAGGTCCGGCGCGCGGGGTGGGGTGGGGGCGCCGGTGGGGCTGGTGGGGCTGGTGGTGCCGGCGTTGGTGCTGGCGCTGCTGGGGACGCTGCTGGTGCTGGTGCTGGGGAAGCTGCGGGCGCTGGGGGCCGGGCGCCTGTTCTGGTCGTCGTTCCGGACACCGCCTTCCCGGAACCCGCCGTGGGACCCGGCACCGTCTGCTACGAGACGCTCGCCACCACCGAACCTGTCACCCCCGCCCGGGACTCCCTCGGCCTGGACGACATCACCTGGCAGCTGTACACCTCCGGAACCACCGGCAAACCCAAGGGCGTGCTCTCCACCCAGCGGAGCGCCCTGTGGTCGGTCGCCGCTTCGTACGCGCCGATCGCGGGGCTGTCCGCCGACGCCCGGGTCGTCTGGCCGCTCCCGCTCTTCCACAGCTTCTCCCACATCGCGTGCGTCGTCGGCGTGACCGCCGTCGGCGCCACCGCCCGTATCCTCGACGGCTTCTCGGCCGAGGACGTCGCGGCCGCCGTGCGCGAGGAGTCCGCCACCTTCCTCGCCGGCGTCCCCGCCCTCTACCAGCATCTGGTCGACGCCGCCGACGGACAGTCGCTCCGGGGCACCGGACTGCGCACCTGCATGGTCGCCGGCGCCATCACGACCGCCGCGCTCCAGACGGCCTTCGAATCGGCGTACGGCGTACCGCTGCTCAACCTCTACGGCAGCACCGAGGCCTGCGGCGCCATCACCATGAACACCGCCACCGGCCCCCGTGTCGAGGGCTCCTGCGGCCTGCCCGTCCCCGGCCTCGACGTACGGCTCGTCGATCCCGACTCCGGACGGGACAGCGCACCGGGTGCCGAGGGCGAGATCTGGGTCAAGGGCCCCAACGTGATGGCCGGATACCACAACCGGCCCGAGGCCACCGCCGAAGTACTCACCGACGGCTGGTA
This sequence comes from Streptomyces sp. NPDC001890, assembly GCF_042891445.1. Taxonomy (NCBI): domain Bacteria; kingdom Bacillati; phylum Actinomycetota; class Actinomycetes; order Kitasatosporales; family Streptomycetaceae; genus Streptomyces; species Streptomyces sp. NPDC001890. The sequence continues at coordinate 41,555 of NZ_JBIATE010000034.1, forward strand.
CCGGACCGGTGACCTCGCCCGCCGCGCCCCGTCGGGCCACATCACCATCAGCGGCCGACTGAAGGAACTCATCATCCGCGGTGGGGAGAACATCCACCCCACGGAGGTCGAGGACGTCCTGCGCGCCCTGCCCGGCGTCGCCGACGTCGCCGTCACCGGGAAGCCGGACACCGTCCTCGGCGAAGTACCGGTGGCCTTCCTCGTGCCCGGCCCCGAAGGACTGCCCGCCCCCGCCGAACTCCTCGCCGCCTGCCGGACCCACCTCTCGTACTTCAAGGCCCCGCACGAGTTCCACGCCGTCGCCCGGATCCCCCGTACCGCCTCGGGCAAGATCACCCGCCACGCCCTGCTCGACCACCCCGCCCGCCTGTTGGCCGCGTCCACCGCTGACCACATCCTCCACCGCCCTCGGTGGTCCCCCCTCCCGGCCACGTCCGGCGGCAGCCGGACCGCAGCGCAGGGGAGCTGGGCGGTGCTCGGAGGGCGTGGCGACGAGCCGGCGTCCGTACCCGGGCCGGCATCCGTACCCGGCCTGGTGTCCGCGCTGCGGAACGCGGGGGCCACCGTACGTACCCATCCCGATGCGGCCTCGCTCATCGCCGATCTGGCCGCCGGTGCCGCGCCGCCCGACCGGGTCCTGCTCCTGCCCCTCGCGCACACCGACCCGGTCGCCTTGGCTCACCCGGATCCGGTCGCCGTCGTGGACGAGTTGACCGGGGCGGTCGACGAACTCCTCGCGTGCGGCGCCCTCCAGGCCGCCCGACTCGTCGTGGTCACCCACGGCGCGGTGTCCACCGGTCCCGGCGACCCGCTCCGGGACCCGGCCCAGGCAGCGGCACGCGGTGCCCTGCGCACCCTTGACGACAGCCACCCCGGCCGCTGCACCCGCATCGACCTGGAAGCGCCCGTCGCCGAGGGCCAGGACCTGCTCGCACCCGAGGAGCAGGACCTGCTCGTTCTCCTCGACGCCGTCGACAGCGGCGTCGGTGAGGGCGCCGTCCGCCACGGCCGGATTCTCGTCCCCGGGCTGCGCGACATCGCCCACATCGGGTCCGGGGCATCCTCCGACAGCCCACTCGACCCCCGGGGCACGGTCCTGGTCACCGGTGCCGGGGACCCGGCCAGGGCCGACCTCGTCCGTCACCTCGTCCGTCACCTCGTCAACGCCCACGGTGTACGGCGCGTCGTGCTGCCGTACACCACCGAGGAGCACGCGGCGACGGCCCTGAGCGCCGAACTGGCGGACACGGAAGCCGAGATCACCGCCATCGCCGTCGACCCCGCCGCCGTCGATCACGCAGACCCGGCCGCTTTCGCCACCCTGATCCCGCACGCCCTCTCCCTCGTGGTGCACACCCTTCCCGCCGGGCTGCGCGCGGCCGTCGACACCACCCTGCCGCTCCAGCACATCGCCGGGCCCGCCCGCCTGCTGCTGATCGCCCCGCCGGGCACGGGTCCCGCCGCCGAGGCGTTCGCGCGCGCCCTCGCAGCCCAGCGCCACGCACGCGGCCTGCCCGCTCTCGCCCTGACGACCGGAGCCGGCCTCACGGGCCGCGCACGCACGGCCGCGTTCGACGCCGCACTGCTGCTCGACGACGAACACTGCCTCGTCGCGGACCCCGATGCCACCGCGACGGCCGAGCCCGCGCCGCAGCCCGCAGCACCCGAACCCGCAACCGTACGGCGACTGCGCGACGAGCTCGCGGGCCACAGCGAGGATGAACAGCTGCGGAGCCTCCTCGAACTCGTCCGTACCCAAGCCGCCGAGGTCGCCCAACTGCCCACGGCACACGAGATCGAGCCGGACCGGGCGTTCAAGGACCTCGGCTTCACCTCCCAGGCGGCCGTCCGGCTCCGCAGCCGTCTCACGGCCGCCACCGGCCTCGTCCTCCCGGCCACCCTGGCCTTCGACCACCCCACACCGGAAGCCGTCGCCCGCCACCTCCACGCACTCCTGATCAGCACCAACACCACCGTTGCTCCCGCCACCTCCGTAACTTCCGCTACTTCCGCACCTTCCGCTGCGTCCGATGCTGCTGACGAGCCGATCGCGATCGTCGCCATGGCCTGCCGGCTCCCCGGCGGCATCGCATCACCGGACGACCTCTGGCAGATGGTCGCCGACGGCGGCCACGGCATCACGCCCTTCCCCGAGGACCGGGGCTGGGACCTGACCGCCCTCTACCACCCCGACCCGGAACACCCGGGCACGATGTACGTCCGCGACAGCGGATTCCTGCACGACGCCGCCGAGTTCGATGCCCACTTCTTCGGCATCAAGCCGCGCGAGGCCCTCGCGATGGACCCGCAGCAGCGCCTTGTCCTGGAGACCTCCTGGGAGACCCTGGAGCGCGCGGGCATCCCTCCGCGCTCATTGCGCGGTACCCGGACCGGCGTCTACGTCGGCCTCATGAACCACGACTACGCCAGTGACACCGGTGCCGCCCTCGGTGCGGCCGAGGGATACGTGTGCACCGGCACGGCAGGCAGCGTCGCCTCCGGCCGCGTCTCCTATGTCCTGGGCCTGGAGGGCCCGGCGGTGACGGTGGACACGGCCTGTTCGTCGTCGCTGGTCGCCCTGCACCTGGCGGCCCAGGCACTACGGGCGGGGGAGTGCGACCTGGCACTGGCGGGCGGTGTGACCGTCATGGCGGGGCCCGGCTCGTTCATAGAGTTCAGCCGCCAGGGGGGCCTGGCCGCCGACGGCCGGTGCAAGCCGTTCTCGGACGACGCGGACGGCACCGGCTGGTCCGAGGGCGTCGGCATGCTCCTGGTCGAGCGGCTCTCCGACGCCCGCCGTAACGGCCACCAGGTGCTGGCGGTCGTCGCCGGTTCCGCCGTGAACCAGGACGGTGCGTCGAACGGTCTGACGGCTCCGAACGGTCCGTCGCAGCAGCGTGTCATCCGCCAGGCCCTGGCCAGTGCTCGGCTCTCGGGCGATCAGGTCGATGCGGTCGAGGCGCACGGTACGGGTACGAAGCTGGGTGATCCGATCGAGGCGCAGGCGTTGTTGGCCACGTATGGGCAGGGTCGCCCGGAGGGTCGGCCGTTGTGGTTGGGGTCGTTGAAGTCGAACATTGGTCATACGCAGGCTGCGGCGGGTGTCGCGGGTGTGATCAAGATGGTTCTGGCGATGCGTCATGGTGTGTTGCCGCAGACGCTGCACGTCGATGCGCCTTCGTCGAAGGTGGACTGGTCGGCGGGTGCGGTGGAGTTGCTGGCGGAGGCGCGGGAGTGGCCGGAGGTGGGCGAGCGTCCGCGTCGGGCGGGTGTGTCGTCGTTCGGGATCAGCGGGACGAACGCGCACGTGATTCTGGAGCAGGCGCAGGAAGAGCCGGCATCGGTGGAGATGCCGGTTGATGAGTCTGTGTTGCCGGTGGTGCCGTGGGTGCTGTCGGCGAGGTCGGAGGAGGCGTTGGCGGGTCAGGCGGAGCGGTTGCTCGGTCTGGTGGGCGGCGCTGCTCCGGTGCTGGATGTGGGTTTCTCGCTGGCTGTGACGCGTACGGCGTTCGAGCACCGTGCGGTGGTGGTCGGCGAGGACCGTGAGGCGCTGCTGCGGGCGGTGGCCGAGGGCCGGTCGGTGCCGGGTGTGGTGCGTGGTGCTGTGCGGGGTGGCCGTTCGGCGTTCTTGTTCTCGGGTCAGGGTTCGCAGCGGGCCGGGATGGGGCGTGAGCTGTATGAGGCGTTCCCGGTGTACGCGGACGCGTTCGACGCGGTGTGCGCTGAGTTGGACCGGCATCTGGACGAGCCGGTCGGGGATGTGGTGTTCGGTGGGTCGGAGCTGATCGACCAGACCGTGTACACGCAGGCGGGGTTGTTCGCTGTTGAGGTGGCGCTGTTCCGGCTGCTGGAGCACTGGGGGGTGACCCCGGACTACCTGCTCGGGCACTCGATCGGTGAGCTGGCCGCCGCGCATGTGGCGGGTGTGTGGTCGCTGGAGGACGCGGCGGCGCTGGTCGCGGCGCGTGGGCGTCTGATGCAGGCGCTCCCGACGGGCGGGGTCATGGTGGCCGTCCAGGCGACCGAGGCGGAGATCCTGCCGTTGCTGGTCGACGGTGTGTCGATCGCCGCGCTGAACGGCCCGGACTCCGTCGTCATCTCCGGTGACGAGGACGCCGTACTCGCGATCGCGTCCGGTTTCGGGAAGACGAAGCGGCTCCGGGTCAGTCACGCGTTCCACTCGCCGCGCATGGAGCCCATGCTCGCCGAGTTCAAGACCATCGCGGAGGGCCTGACCTTCCACGCACCGAGGCTGCCGATCGTTTCCAACCTGAGCGGCGAACTCGCCGGTGAGGAGCTGCTGACGGCCGGCTACTGGGTGGACCATGTCCGCCAGGCGGTCCGATTCCTCGACGGGGTACGCCACCTCGAAACCCAGGGCGTCACGACGTACCTGGAACTCGGCCCTGGCGGTGTCCTCTCCGCGATGGGCCAGTCCTGCGTCACCGACGACCAGGCAGGTTTCGTACCGGCCCTGCGCAAGAACCGCACCGAGACCGAAGCGCTCGTCGCAGCCGTGGCCGAACTCCACGTCCGAGGCAAGGCCGTCGACTGGACGGCCTACTACGCGAACACAGGCGCCCGGCGCACCGACCTGCCCACCTACGCCTTCCAGTACCAGCACTACTGGCTGGTGTCCTCAGGCGGTTCGGCGGGGGACCCTGGCGATCTCGGCCTCGAATCGGCCGGACACCCGCTGCTCGGTGCAATGACCGAGATGGCCGGTGCCGGCTCGGCCCTCTTCACGGGGCGCCTTGCTGTCACCTCGCACCCCTGGCTTGCCGATCACGTCGTCATGGGCACGCGGCTCGTCCCGGGTACCGCCCTGGTCGAGTGGGCCCTTCATGCGGGCGAGCGGGTGGGTGCCGCAGTGCTGGAGGAGCTGACCCTGCAGGCTCCGCTGGTCCTGCCCGAACAGGGCGCCGTAGTCGTGCAGATCGCGGTGGAGGCCCCGGCGGAGGATGGGCGGCGTGTCGTCCGCGTCCACTCGCGTGCCGCCGCCGACATCGGTGGCACCTGGGTTTCGCATGCCTCGGGTGTGCTGGCAGACGCCTCGGCAGCGGACGCCGAGACGCTCGCGGACTGGCCTCCCACCGAGGCCGTCGCGGTCGAGGTCGATGCCGTCTACGAGGAGCTCGCCGGACTCGGCCTGGAGTACGGGCCGGCCTTCCGCGGCCTGCGCGCCGTCTGGCGGCGCGGCGACGAGGTCTTTGCCGAGGTGGCACTGCCGGAGGCGCTGCGCGGCGCCGCTGACGGCTTCGGGCTTCATCCCGCGCTCATGGACGCCGCCCTGCATCCCATGGGCCTGGGCACCAGTGCCGGGCTGCCCTTCGCCTGGAGCGAAGTACGGCTGCACGCGGTGGGTGCCGAGCGGCTGCGGGTGCGGATCACTCGGACCGTTGATCCGGCGGACCCGGAAGGTTCGGGCGCCTCGATCGTGCTCGCGGACGGTACGGGTGCTGCCGTGGCCTCCATCGGCTCGTTGGCGCTGCGGCCCGTGACGCGTGAACAGCTGGTGGAACGGACCCACGGTTCCGGCGAGGGTGCCCGGTCCCTGTACCGGATCGGCTGGAGCCCGCTGGACGCGGCTCGGCCGGTCGCCGGCGCGGCCGCGGAGGCCGATGTCATCGAGGTGCCGGGCCCGGCCGATGGAGTGGACGTCGTGGCCGACGTACACCACCGGGTGACGCGGGCCTTGGAACGGTTGCAGGTGTGGCTGTCCGAGGAGCGCCCCGAGGACGAGCGGGTGGTCGTGGCCACTCGTGGTGCTGTTGCGATCGAGGGCGAGGAGGTGCGGGACCTCGGTGCCGCCGCTGTGTGGGGCCTCGTACGTTCCGCCCAGTCCGAGCACCCTGGCCGCATCGTTCTCATCGATACGCACCTGGACCACGACCACGGCCATGCTCACGGCAACGATCAGGATCTGGATCCGGGCGCGCTCGTCGCCGTCGGAGAGCCGCAGCTCGCCGTGCGCGGCCGACAGCTCCACGCCGCCCGCCTGATCCGGACGGCCCCCACCGGGACGGATGACGCTGCCGCCGGGCGCCCGGATGTCGAGGGCACGGTCCTCGTCACCGGTGCCTCCGGCACGCTCGGCGGCCTGATGGCCCGGCACCTCGCCGGATCCTGGGGTGCGCGGGATCTCGTCCTGGTGAGCCGGCGCGGCGCGCAGGCACCGGGTGCCACCGAACTCGTCGCCGAACTGGAAGCCCTCGGCGCCTCGGCCCGTTTCGAGGCGTGCGATGTGGCGGACGGGCAGGCCCTTGCCACGCTCGTCGGCGGAATACGTGCCACGGGCCGGCTCGCTGGTGTCGTGCACACCGCGGGCGTCCTCGACGACGGGGTGTTCGGCTCGCTGACCGGGGAGCGCCTCTCGGGTGTGTTCCGCCCGAAGGCCGACGCGGCCTGGCAGTTGCACGAACTGACCGCTGACCTGGATCTCTCCTTCTTCGTCCTGTTCTCCTCGGTCTCCGGCGTGGTCGGGCAGCCTGGCCAGGCCAACTACGCGGCGGCGAACACCTATCTGGACGCGCTGGCGCAGTACCGCCGGGCCCGAGGGCTGCCTGCCACCTCCCTCGCCTGGGGGCCGTGGGCCGAGGGTGGCATGTTCGGGAGGATGAGCGAGGCCGACGTACGACGGCTCAGGCGGTCCGGAATGGTGCCGATGTCTTCGGCCGAGGGGCTGGAACTGTTCGACACCGCGGTTGCGTCCGGTGAGCCCGCCGTCGTCCCTGTCCTGCTCGACCTGCCCGAATGGCGCCGTGCGGCCTCGGACAGTGGCGTCGTCCCGCACCTGATGCGGTCGCTCGTACGTGTCGCACCGCGACGGGCCGCGAACGAATCGGGCGGGTCCGCGTCGGAGGAGTCGCTGTGGACCCACCTGGAGGCGCTCGACCCGGAGGAACGCCGGGGCGCCATGCTGGAAGTCGTCACCATGGAGGCCGCCGCGGTGCTCGGCCACGCGCCCGGGTACCGGATCAAACCGCAGCAGACCTTCAGCGAACTGGGCTTCGACTCCCTGACGGCCGTCGAGCTCAGGAACCGGCTCGGTGCCGCGACGGGCCTGCGGCTGCCCCCGACGCTGATCTTCAACTACCCGACGGCCGAAGCCCTGGCCGCCCACGTCCTCGGCCTGGCGGCTCCGTCCGGTGCCGGTGCCGGTGCCGGCCCCACTCCGGCTCCGGCCGATCCCGGTGCGGAACTGCAGCGGCTGGAGGCGGTGTTCGCCGCGCTCACCCCCGAACGGGTTCGGGAACTGGCCCCCGACGGCGAGGCGATGGACGAGGTGGCGGACCGTCTGAAGGCCCTGGCATCGCAGTGGCGCGAGGCCCGGGAGGCGCTCGCCGCCGTGGCGGAGAACTCCGACGTACCCGATGGGCCCCACGGAGCCGACGGGGCCGACGGGGCCGACTCGGTAGACATGCGTGAGGAGCTGGACTCCGCGACGGACGACGAGCTGTTCGCGCTGATCGACCAGCGCTTCAGCGCCTCCTGAACGACGCAACTGCTGAGCGACGCGACTGCTGAGCGACGCGGCTGAGCGACGCGACTGCCGAACGACACAACTGCTGGACGGCAGAGCGGCAGAGCGACAGGGGAGAACGACAAAGGGCCTGCCCCGCCGTCCCGGCGGGGCAGGCCCGAAGGGGGCCGACGTGCGTGGTGGGCTACTCGGCGATCTTGGTGCGGCCGACCCACTGGAAGGTCTTGGGGCCCGGCCCGATCCCGGTGCCGGCTTCGACTGCGGCGTCGAGGGGCGTGTAGTGCTCGTACCCGTTGCCATAGCGGATCTTGATCTTCTCGTCGGAGAAGATCACCTCGTTGTTGTAGTCGGCCAGATTTACGGTCCCGGAAAGGTCGACAGGCCCTCCTTCGAGTCGGACGGGGCCCTTCGCCGTATCGGCGGAGATAGCGATGATATTTGGCATGGGAACACCTCTCGTCTCGATTTCGATTCTTCTTCGCGTACCCCGTTCCAGGCACCCCTGATTCCCCCCTATAGGGGGCCAGGGATTTGAGTAGGGGGCACCCTCTCCTGATCTCATGAGGGTAACTATCGTTAATTCGTATGCCGTTCGGATCGGAATCCCGGACGCCGGAAAAGGCTGGAAGGGGATCTTCTGGTGGAAACCTTGGGGATAGACGCCCGAATGCAGCCCGTGTACCGCGCGCTCCTGGAACGGAACGGCCGGCGGGCGGCCGAACTAGCCGCCTGCCTCGGCCAGGAGGAGGACAGCGTCGACGAGGCGCTCGGCCGTCTCGCCGAACTCTCCCTGGTCCGCCGCCTGCCCGGCAGCCCCGCCGTCTGGACCGTCGTCGCACCCGAGCTCGGACTGGGCGCCCTCCTCGCCCGTCAGGAGGCCGACCTCGCCCGCCGCGCCCACGAGGCGCACGAGAGCCGTGCCGCCGTCATGTCGCTGCTGGCAGCCAACGAACCCCGCCGCACCGGGACCGCCGACGCCGGAGTCACCCGCCTCCGAGGCCCTGAGGAGATACGGCTCGGCCTCGGCCGGCTGTTCCGCCAGGCCGCCGGGGAGATCGCCTGCGTACTGCCCGGCACCTCCGGACTCCAGCACGTCCTGCAGGGCGAACCCGACACCGCCGAACGAGCCCTGGCCCGTGGCGTCCGTATCCGCGCCCTGCACCTCACCGGCGCCCGCAACAGCGCGACCCGCAGCGCATACGGCCGTCGGCTCGCCGACTTCGGCGCCGAGATCCGGACTGCCGCGACCGTGCCCGTACCCCTGACCGTCGTCGACCGCTCCGTCGCCGTCGTACAGAGCACCCTTGACGACGAGACGGGCACGTCCGGCGCCGCCGACCTCGTGACTTCCCCGGTACTGGTGACTGCCCTGTACGCCTTGTTCGAACGCGAATGGGCCGCGGCGCTGCCCGGCGGCGCACAGCCGCAACGGCGCGAGAACGGGCTCAGCGACCAGGAACACGCGCTGCTGGAGCTGCTCTGCGAGGGACTCACCGACGAGATGGCCGCCCGCAGACTCGGCGTATCCCTCCGGACCGTCCGCCGCACCATGTCCGACCTGCTCACCCGCACCGGCGTCAGGAGCCGGTTCCAGATCGGCGTGGTCACCGGGGCCCGCGGCTGGACCGACGCCCCGTGCACCGGCCTGCGCGCCGTACCGGGCCCCCGCCCGGCCCCGGACGGAATGCCGGACGGAATCCAGGACGGAATCCCGGAAGGGGCCTCACCAAAGCGCCGGACCGCCTGACTTCCCGCACCCCCAGCACCCCCAGCACCCCCCGCACCTCCAGCGCCCTTCTGCGCACCCCAGCACCCCCCGTACCCCCGTACCCCCGCACCCCCGCACCCCCGTACCCCCGTACCCCCGTACCCCCGCACCCCAGCACCCCGTACAGGAACCACCACCACCGACCGATTCAGAGGGCAGGGACAAGGACATGGCAGAGAAGTACGACGTGATCGTGGCCGGCGGCGGGTCCGCCGGTGTCGCAGCGGCGGTCGCCGCTGCCAGAGCGGGTGCCCGCACCCTGCTCGTGGAGCGCGGACCGTGCCTGGGCGGCGCGGCCACCCTGCGCAACGTCCTCACGTACTGCGGGATCTACACCCGTGAGGACCCGCCCCGCCAAGTGGTCTTCGGCATCGCCGAGGAGGTCCTGGCGGCGCTGCGCGCCGAAGGCGCCGTCACCGACCCGCAGCGCTTCAACGGCGTGTGCGTGGTGTTCGACCCCGAGGCCGTCAAACGCGCCCTCGACAGACTGTGCGCCGAGGCCGGTGTCGACGTGCGTCTGTACAGCCACGTCGCCGAGGCCCGCCGCGAGGACCGACGCGTCACATCCGTCCGTATCGCCGACCACCGCGGCATCACGGAGGTCACCGCCGAGGCCTTCGTCGACGCCACCGGCGAGGCCGATCTCGCCTCCTTCGCCGGCTCCGCCGTCCGCTACGGCAATGACGGCATGGTTCAGAACGGCTCCTTGGGTGTCCGCTTCGGTGGAATCCCGCCGCACGCGGACGTCACCCGCGCCCGCGTCTCCGCCGCAGTCCACGCGGCCCGCGAACGCGGCATCGGCCCGCTGGTCTCCGCCAACGGACTGGTGGCCCGGCTGCCGTTGTCCGGCGACGTCATCGCGTACATCGTCGACGAGGGCTACGACGCCCGGGACTCCGCCGAAGTCAGCCGGGCCGAGGCCAGCGCCCGGGTCCAGGCCCGTGCCTACCTCGACGTCATACGCACGCTCCCTGGCTGCGAGAACGCCTACATCGTCAGCACCGGGCCCGAGATCGGCACCCGCGAGTCCCGCCACATCGCCGGCCGCTACCGGCTGAGCGTCGACGAAGTCCTCGGCGGCGCCCACTTCGACGACGCCATCGCCGTCGGCGCCTGGCCCATCGAGTACCACCCGGCCCCCGGCGTCCCCTCCCAGTGGCTCTTCATCGACGACGACGGATACTTCGAGATCCCCCTCCGCGCCCTGTGGAGCACCGACACCGACAACCTGTTCGCGGCGGGCCGGAACGTGGACGGGGACCGCATGGCGGGCGGATCCCTGCGGGTCATGGGCACGGCCTTCGCCACCGGACAGGCAGCCGGCATCGCCGCCGCGCTCGTCGCCCGTGACGGCATCGCGCTGAGCACCGAAAACGTGCGCGGCGAACTGTTCCGTCAGGGCGCCCGCCTTCCCGAGCCCGCTCTCACCTGACACCCGCAAAGCGGACCCCGCGAACGGCCCCGACCCCTACCGGAATCCCGAATATAGGGGGAATACCAAGGACTGGAGGGGTTGGGGGAGCGGCCCTCGCCTCCTACCGTCGTCATCAAGTGGCGGGAAAAGCGGAAAGGACCGATCTCTCATATGGCTGTCCCGGAGATAGACCGCGGGCTGTGGATCCGCAATTTCCACGAAATGCCCGGCCGGAAGACCAGACTCGTCTGCCTGCCGCACGCCGGCGGTTCGGCTTCTTTCTTCTTCCCGGTGTCGCGAGCCCTTTCTTCCGAACTGGACGTCGTGGCGATCCAGTATCCGGGACGGCAGGACCGCCGCCAGGAGAAGTGCGTGGAGACCATCGGTGAGCTCGCCCGCCAGATCGTCGAGGTTCTCGACCCGCGGCCCGGCGGACAGCCGATCGCCCTCTTCGGCCACAGCCTCGGCGCCACCCTCGGCTTCGAGATGGCCCGTCTGATGGAGGAGCGCGACGCCGCCCCCGTCCACCTCTTCGCCTCCGGCCGCCGCGCCCCGTCGCGCTCCCGCGACGAGTCCGTGCACCTGCGCGACGACGAGGGAATCCTCACCGAACTGCGCGAACTCAGCGGCACCGACGACCGCGTCCTGGGCAGCGAGGAGGTCCTGCGGATGGCCCTGCCGGCCATCCGCAACGACTACCGGGCCGCCGAGACGTACGTGTACGAGCCGGGGCCCGCCCTGTCCTGCCCCATCACCGTCTTCACCGGTGACAACGACCCCAAGGTCACTCTGGACGAGGCACGCGCCTGGTCCACCCACACCTCCGCCGACTTCCAGATGCACACCTACACCGGCGGGCACTTCTTCCTCACCGACCATCAGCCGGCGATGCTCAGGACGATCTCCGGCCGACTGGCCCCCGTCGCGGTCGGCGCGACGTAGCAACGGCGTAGCGACGACGTAGCGACGGCTTAGCAACAACGCAGCGACGACGCAGCGACGAATACAGCGGCAAACGCAACGACGGACGCTGCGTCACACGTAACGACACAAGACACCGGGACGGGCGGGCGGCGTGGCCGGACAGGCTGCTCTCCGCCCGCTTTCGCCGTCCCCGCCCCACTCCCTCAACACCCGTCGGCCCCACGGGTGTTGATCCATGAACTCCCAGCTCGTCGGTACCCGGACAGGTGACGCTCTGATGGCGAACGAAGACAAGCTCCGCTCATACTTGAAGCGAGTCACGGCTGACCTGCACGAGACCGGCGAGCGACTGCGCCGGGCCGAGGCGAAGGACCGCGAGCCCATCGCGATCGTCGGCATGAGCTGCCGGTACCCCGGCGGTGTTGCCGACCCCGACGACCTGTGGCAGCTCGTCGCCACCGGCACTGACGCGGGCGGAGGCTTTCCCACCGACCGTGGCTGGGACACCGAGAACCTGTACGACCCCCAGGGCGTCCAGCCCGTGGCCCCCGGGATGAGCGCGGGCGGATTCCTCTACGACGCGGGCGACTTCGACCCGGACCCGTTCAAGATCTCGCCGCGCGAGGCGCTGGCCATGAACCCCCAGCAGCGCCTCCTGCTGGAAACCTCCTGGGAGGCCATCGAGCGGGCGGGCATCGACCCGACCTCCCTGCGCGGCAGCCGGACCGGTGTCTTCGCCGGTCTCATGTACCACGACTACGCCGCCCAGCTGGCCGACGCCGACATCCCCGACGGCGTGGCCGGCCTGCTCGGCATCGGGAACATCGGCAGCGTCGCCTCCGGCCGTGTCGCCTACACCTTCGGCCTCGAAGGCCCCGCCGTCACCGTCGACACCGCCTGCTCCTCCTCCCTGGTCGCCCTCCACTTCGCCGTCCAGTCCCTGCGCTCCGGCGAGTGCACGCTCGCCCTGGCGGGCGGCGCCACCGTCATGGCCACCCCCAGCGCCTTCGTCGACTTCCAGCGCCAGGGCGGCCTGTCGTCCGACGGCCGCTGCAAGTCCTTCTCGGACGGCGCGGACGGCACCGGCTGGTCCGAGGGCGTGGGCATGCTCCTGGTCGAGCGGCTCTCCGACGCCCGCCGCAACGGCCACCGCGTACTCGGCGTGATTCGCGGCACCGCCGTCAACCAGGACGGCGCGTCCAACGGCCTCACCGCACCCAACGGCCCCGCGCAGGAACGCGTCATCCGCCAGGCCCTCGCCAACGCCCGTGTTCCCGCGGCCGAAGTCGACGCCGTCGAGGCCCACGGCACCGGCACCACCCTCGGCGACCCCATCGAGGCCCAGGCCGTCATCGACACGTACGGCCAGGACCGTCCTGCGGACCGGCCTCTGCTGCTGGGCTCCCTGAAGTCGAACATCGGCCACGCACAGGCAGCGGCAGGCGTCGGCGGAATCATCAAGATGGTCCTGGCCATGCGCCACGGCGTGCTGCCGCGCACCCTGCACGCCGAAACGCCTTCCACACGGGTGGACTGGTCGGCGGGCGCGGTGGAACTGCTGACCGAGGCCCGCGACTGGCCGGACACCGGTGATCGCCCGCGCCGCGCGGGAGTTTCCTCCTTCGGAGTCAGCGGTACGAACGCCCACGTCATCCTGGAACAGCCCGAGCCGGCAGCGGCTCCGGAATCGGTCACCCCGCGACGCACCCTCCCGGCCGTCCCGTGGATCCTGTCGGCCAAGACCCCGCAGGCCCTGGCCGGCCAGGCAAGCCGCCTTCTCGACCTGGTACGCGACAACCCCGCGCTCGCCCCCACCGACCTGGGCTGGTCCCTGGCACTCACCCGGACCCGCTTCGACCACGGCGCCGCCGCCGTCGCGGGCGACCGCGAGGGCTTCCTGCACACCCTGGAGGCGCTGGCCGAGGGCCGCTCGGCACCGGGCGTGGTGCGCGGATCGGTCCAGGGCGGTCGTTCCGCCTTCCTGTTCTCGGGTCAGGGTTCGCAGCGGGCCGGGATGGGGCGTGAGCTGTACGAGGCGTTCCCGGTGTTCGCGGACGCGTTCGACGCGGTGTGCGCGGAGCTGGACCGGCACTTGGACGAGCCGGTCAGGGATGTGGTGTTCGACGGCTCGGAGCTGATCGACCAGACCGTGTACACCCAGGCCGGGTTGTTCGCGATCGAGGTCGCGCTGTTCCGGCTGCTGGAGCACTGGGGGGTGACCCCGGACTACCTGCTCGGGCACTCGATCGGTGAGCTGGCCGCCGCCCACGTGGCGGGTGTGTGGTCGTTGGAGGACGCGGCGGCGCTGGTCGCCGCCCGGGGCCGCCTGATGCAGGCGCTCCCGACGGGCGGGGTCATGGTGGCCGTCCAGGCGACGGAGGCGGAGGTTCTGCCGTTGCTGGTCGACGGTGTGTCGATCGCCGCGTTGAACGGTCCGGACTCCGTGGTGATTTCCGGTGACGAGGACGCCGTACTCGCGATCGCGTCCGGTTTCGCGAAGACGAAGCGGCTGCGGGTCAGTCACGCCTTCCACTCGCCGCGCATGGAACCCATGCTCGCCGAGTTCAGGACAGTCGCGGAGGGCCTGACCTTCCAGGCCCCGAAGCTCCCGATCGTCTCCAACCTCACGGGGGAGCTGGCCGGTGAGGAGCTGCTGACGGCCGGCTACTGGGTGGACCATGTCCGCCAGGCCGTCCGCTTCCTTGACGGCGTACGTCAGTTGGAGGCTCAGGGCGTCACGACTTACCTGGAGCTCGGTCCCGGCGGCGTCCTCTCCGCGATGGGTCAGTCCTGCGTCACCGACGACCAGGCAGGTTTCGTACCGGCCCTGCGCAAGGACCGCGCCGAACCCGAAGCGCTGACCACCGCCCTCGCCGAGCTCCACGTCCGAGGCGCCTCTGTCGACTGGTCGGCGTTCTACGCGAACACCGGCGCCCAACGCATCGACCTGCCCACCTACGCCTTCCAGCGGCAGCGCTTCTGGCTCAACTCCTCTTCCCGTCCCCGCACGGCCACCGACGGTCCCGCCATGGACTCCGCGTTCTGGGACGCCGTGGCCCAAGGCGACGTGGAAGCACTCGCGCAGGCACTGGCCGTCGGCCCGGACGCGCCCTTCAGCGAGGTCCTCCCCGCGCTCTCCGACTGGCGGCGCCGCCGCCACGCGTCCGACACCGTGGACTCATGGCGGTACCGCACGACCTGGCAGCGCATCGCCGGCTCCGCCTCCGCCGTACCGGCGCTGCCCGGCGTCTCGCTGCTCGTCGTGCCGGAACAGGCGGCGAGCGCTCCGCTTGCCGAGGCATGCCTGCTCGCCCTCGGCGCCGACCGGACCGTCACCCTCCAACTGCCGGCCGGACAGGCCCGCGAGGAAATCGCGCAGCAGCTCCGCGACGTACTCGCCGACCCCGATCAGCGGTCCGGGATCGACCGCATACTCTCCCTGCTGCCGCTCGACGAGAGCGACCACCCCCAGGCCCCAGGGGTCCCCGCAGGCATCGCCGCTTCCGTCGCCCTCGTCCAGGCACTCGACGACACGGGCCTCGACGCACCCCTGTGGATCGCCACCCGTGGTGCCGTGGCGGCCCGGCCCTCCGAACCCGTCGTCAGTGCCGTCCAGGCCATGGCCTGGGGCTTCGGCGGAGTCCTCGGTACGGAATACCCGCAGCGCTGGGGCGGACTCGTCGACCTGCCCGAGGAACTCGACCGCCGCGGCGGCGCGCAGCTGCGCCGAATCCTGGCCCGCACCGAGGACGAGGACCAGATCGCTATCCGGGCCACCGGCGCCTTCGCCCGCCGGCTCGTACGCGCCCCGCTCGACGGCTCACCCACCGAGCGGCAGTGGATCCCGGGCGGGACCGTCCTGGTCACCGGCGGCACCGGAGCCCTCGGCGGACACGTCGCGCGCCGGCTGGCCCGCAGCGGTGCCGAGCAACTCATCCTCACCAGCCGCCGAGGAGCGGACGCGCCGGGCGCCGATGCCCTCCTCGCCGAACTCGAAGCCATGGGCTGCCGGGTGCGTATCGTCGCCTGCGAGGCCCACGACCGCGCCGCCGTCGCCGAACTCCTCGCGTCCATTCCGGCCGACACCCCGCTCACCGCCGTCGTGCACGCGGCAGCGGCGCTCGACGACGGCCTCATCGACTCGCTGACCACGGCCCGGATCGCGTACGCGCTGCGGGCCAAGGTCCAAGGCGCCCGCAACCTGCACGAGCTCACCCGCGACCTGGACCTGTCCGCCTTCGTACTCTTCTCCTCCCTCAGCGGCACGGTCGGCGCCCCCGGCCAGGGCAATTACGCCCCGGGCAACGCCTTCCTCGACGCACTCGCCCAGCAACGCCGTTCCCTCGGCCTGCCCGCCACGTCCATAGCCTGGGGGCGTTGGGCCGGCGCCGGCCTCGGTGAGGGGGACGCGGAAGAGCGCTTCGAGCGCATCGGGGCCGGGGCCATGGACCCCGAGACCGCCCTGACCGCGCTGGAGCAGGCGCTGGAACACGACGAGACCTGCGTCGTCGTCGCGGACATCCGCTGGGAGCGCATGGTCGCGCACACCGCGACCCGGCGCCCGAGCCCGCTGCTCCGCGACCTCCCGGACTTCTCCGGCGGTACCGACACCACCGGCCGGCTCACGGCAGGCGCGGCCGACCACTCGCCCGGCGGCTCCACCGCCCCTTCGCAGATCGCTCACCTGCTGTCCCTCGCCGCACCCGAGCGGGCCCGCGCCGTCCTCGACCTCGTACGCGGCGAAACCGCGACCGTCCTCGGCCACACCGACGCGGACAAGGTCCCGAGCGACCGCAGCTTCCAGGACCTCGGCTTCAACTCCATGAGCGCCGTGGACCTGCGCAACAACCTGGGCGTCGTCACCGGGATGACGCTGCCCACGACCCTGGTCTTCGACTACCCCACCCCGGCTGCCCTCGCGGCCCATCTCCTCGCTGAGCTGAGCGGTTCCGACGACACCGCAACCCGTCCCACCGGGACCCAGGCCGATGACGGCACGGGGGCCGACGACCCGATCGCGATCGTCGGCATGAGCTGCCGCTTCCCCGGCGGCGTCGACTCCCCGGAGGACCTGTGGCGCATGCTCGCCGAAGGCGCCGACGGCATCACCACCTTCCCGGCCGACCGTGGCTGGGACATCGATGCGCTCTACGACCCGGAGCGGCGAAGGCCGCATACCTCGTACGTCGACCGGGGCGCGTTCCTTCTGGATGCCGCCGGCTTCGACCCGGCCCTGTTCGGGATCAGCCCGCGCGAGGCCCTGGCGATGGACCCGCAGCAGCGGCTGATGCTGGAGACCACCTGGGAGGTCTTCGAACGCTCGGGCATCGACCCGACCTCGCTCAGGGGCAGTCGCACCGGTGTGTTCGTCGGCACCAACGGCCAGGACTACGGCGACCTCGTCCAGAACGCCGACGACGCGCTCGCCGGGCACGGAGTCACCGGAAGCCTCGCCAGTGTCCTGTCGGGCCGTGTCTCCTATGCCTTCGGCCTGGAGGGTCCGGCGGTGACGGTGGACACGGCCTGTTCGTCGTCGCTGGTCGCGCTGCACTGGGCGATCCAGGCGCTGCGGGCGGGGGAGTGCGAGATGGCGCTCGCGGGCGGTGTGACCGTGATGTCCACCCCGGCCGGCTTCGTCGAGTTCAGCCGCCAGAACGGCCTGGCCACCGATGGCAGGGTGAAGGCGTTCTCGGACGATGCGGACGGTACGGGCTGGGGCGAGGGTGTCGGGGTTCTGCTGGTCGAGCGGCTTACCGAGGCCCGACGCAAGGGCCACCAGGTCCTTGCGGTCGTCGCCGGTTCCGCCGTCAACCAGGACGGTGCGTCGAACGGTCTGACCGCCCCGAACGGTCCGTCGCAGCAGCGTGTCATCCGCCAGGCCCTGGCCAGTGCTCGGCTCTCGGGCGATCAGGTCGATGCGGTCGAGGCGCACGGTACGGGTACGAAGCTGGGTGACCCGATCGAGGCCCAGGCTCTGCTGGCCACCTACGGCCAGGACCGCCCGGAGGACCGGCCGCTCTGGCTCGGCTCGATCAAGTCGAACATCGGTCACACGCAGGCCGCGGCGGGTGTCGCGAGCATCATCAAGATGGTTCTGGCGATGCGTCATGGTGTGTTGCCGCAGACCCTGCACGTCGGTGTGCCTTCGTCGAAGGTGGACTGGTCGGCGGGTGCGGTGGAGTTGCTGGCGGAGGCGCGGGAGTGGCCGGAGGTGGGCGAGCGCCCGCGTCGGGCGGGTGTGTCGTCGTTCGGGATCAGCGGGACGAACGCGCACGTGATTCTGGAGCAGGCGCAGGAGGAGGCGGTGGTCGAGCCTTCGGCTGCCGGGTCCGTGGTGCCGGTTTTGCCGGTGGTGCCGTGGGTGCTGTCGGCGAGGTCGGAGGAGGCGTTGGCGGGTCAGGCGGAGCGGTTGCTCGGTTTGGCGGAAGCTTCGCCGTTGGATGTCGGCTGGTCGCTGGTGTCTTCGCGCAGTGTCTTCGAGCACCGTGCGGTGGTGGTCGGTGAGGACCGTGAGGCGCTGCTGAGGGCGGTGTCCGAGGGCCGTTCGGTGCCGGGTGTGGTGCGTGGTGCTGTGCGTGGTGGCCGTTCGGCGTTCCTGCTCTCGGGGCAGGGTTCGCAGCGGGCCGGGATGGGGCGTGAGCTGTACGAGGCGTACCCGGTGTTCGCGGACGCGTTCGACGCGGTGTGCGCTGAGCTGGACCGGCACTTGGACGAGCCGGTCAGGGACATCGTCTTCGACGGCTCGGAGCTGATCGACCAGACCGTGTACACGCAGGCCGGCCTGTTCGCTGTTGAGGTGGCGCTGTTCCGGCTGCTGGAGCACTGGGGGGTCACCCCGGACTACCTGCTCGGGCACTCGATCGGTGAGCTGGCCGCCGCGCATGTGGCCGGTGTGTGGTCGTTGGAGGACGCGGCGGCGCTCGTCGCGGCGCGTGGCCGCCTCATGCAGGCACTCCCCACGGGCGGGGCCATGGTCGCCGTCCAGGCCACCGAGGCAGAGGTCCTGCCGCTCCTTACCGACGGCGTCTCCATCGCCGCGATCAACGGCCCAGACTCCGTCGTCATCTCCGGCGACGAGGACGCCGTACTCGCCATCGCATCCGGCTTCGCGAAGACGAAGCGCCTCCGCGTCAGCCACGCGTTCCACTCGCCGCGCATGGAACCCATGCTCGCCGAGTTCAAGACCATCGCCGAGAGCCTGACCTTCCACGCACCGAAGCTCCCGATCGTCTCCAACCTGACCGGTGAGGTCGCGGGCGAGGAGCTGCTGAGCGCCGGCTACTGGGTGGACCATGTCCGCCAGGCCGTCCGATTCCTGGATGGTGTACGGCAGTTGGAGTCCCAGGGCATGACCACGTACCTGGAACTCGGCCCCGGCGGCGTCCTCTCTGCGATGGGCCAGTCCTGCGTCACCGACAGCGACGCTGTCTTCCTCCCCGTGCTGCGCAAGGACCGCACCGAGACCGAAGCGCTCGTCGCAGCCGTGGCCGAACTCCACGTCCGAGGCAAGGCCGTCGACTGGACGGCCTACTACGCGAACACAGGCGCCCGGCGCACCGACCTGCCCACCTACGCCTTCCAGCACGAGCGGTACTGGCCGGCACCGCCCAAGTCGGCCCCCGAAACCGCCGCCGCCGATCCGGTCGACGCGGAGTTCTGGGAGGCTGTCGAGCGGGCGGATCTGTCCGGGCTGGCCGGTGATCTGGAGTTGTCGGCCGATGCTCCGCTGGGCGAGGTTCTGCCCGCGTTGTCGTCGTGGCGGCGCCGGCAGCAGCAGCGTTTTGAGGTCGACGGATGGCGCTACCGCGTCACCTGGAAGCCCGTACAGCCGGTGCAGTCCCGGGCAGGCACGCTGTCGGGGCGGTGGCTGCTTGTCGCACCGCAAACCGGTCCCGCGGATGTCGCGGACTGGTGCGAGTCCGGTCTGCGTGCGGCCGGTGCGGAAGTCGTCCGTTCCGACGGCACCGACCTGCCCCCCATCCTCGACGTGTCGGGTGTCGTCTCCCTGCTGGGCATCGACGGCAGCGCTCTCGACCAGGGGGTTTCTCCGGGCCTGTCCGCCACGCTGCGCCTGGTCCAGAGTCTGGTGTCGGCCGGGGTGGAGGCGCCGTTGTGGTGCCTGACCCGCGGCGCCGTCTCGACCGGTCCCGCCGACCCGTTGCGCAGTCCCGATCAGGCCCAGGTCTGGGGTCTGGGGCGGGTCGTGGCGCTGGAGCACCCGAAGAGCTGGGGCGGTCTGATCGATCTGCCCGAGACCCTGGACGCCCGCGCGTTCGACCGCACCGCCACCATCCTGACCACCCGCATCAAGGGCGACTGCGACGGTGATGGTGATGGTGATGGTGGGAACGAGGACCAGGTCGCCGTCCGGTCCTCGGGTGTCTTCGTGCGCCGTGTCGTGCGGGCCGCCGCGGGCCCGCACCGTGACTGGAAGGTGCGGGGCACGGTCCTGATCACCGGCGGCACCGGTGGTCTCGGTGCCCGGGTCGCCCGCTGGGCCGCCACCAACGGCGCCCAGCACCTCGTCCTCACCAGCCGCAGAGGACCCGACACCCCCGGCACCACCGAACTCCGCGACGAACTCAGGGCCATGGGCGTACGGGTGACCATCGCGGCCTGCGACGTCGCCGACCGCGCAGCTCTGTCGCGCCTCGCCACCGATCTCCAAGCCGACGGAACCCCGGTCCGTACCGTCGTCCACGCCGCCGGTATCGGTCAGCTCACTCCGCTTGCCGAGATCGACAGTGCTGGGCTGACAGACGTACTGCATGCGAAGGTCACCGGCGCGGCCAACCTGGATGCCGTCTTCGCGGCCACCGAACTGGACGCGTTCGTCCTCTTCTCTTCCATCGCCGCGGTGTGGGGGAGCGGCGGGCAGGCGGGATACGCCGCTGCCAACGCCTACCTCGACGCCCTGGCCCAGGAGCGCCGGACCCGTGGCCTGGCCGCCACCTCAATCGCCTGGGGCCCCTGGGGCGGCGGCGGCCTCGTGACCGCCGAGGGCGAGGAACAACTCGGTCGCCGTGGCCTGCCCGTCATGGAACCGGACAACGCCCTGATCGCACTCGCACAGGCGCTGACCGACAACGAGACCTGCCTGGCTGTCGCCGACATGGCCTGGGACCGCTTTGTACCCACCTTCACCGCGCTGAGGCCCAGTCCGTTGCTCGGCGACATCCCTGAAGTCGCCCGCCTGTACGCGACGGACACCACCGACGCGGGTGACGCTCTCACACGTACGAGGGGGAACGGTCGGCCGGAGCTGGTCGACCGGCTGCGGGGCCTCGACGCAGCGGAAGCCCACGCCGTACTCCTCGACGTGGTCCGCACACACGCGGCGGCAGTGCTCAACCATGGCGATCCATCTGCCATCCCCGCCACGACGGCCTTCCGCGATCTGGGCTTCGACTCCCTCACGGCGGTCGAACTGCGCAACCGCCTGGCACAGGAGACCGGACTCCAGCTCCCCGCCACCCTGGTGTTCGACTACCCGGACTCCCACGGCCTGGCCGACCACCTCGTCGACGGGATCCTGGAGCGGGAGACCGCCCATGGAGCCCCCCAGTCCCAGCAGACCGGGTCCGACGACGAGCCGATCGCGATCGTGGGAATGAGCTGCCGCCTGCCGGGCGACGTCCGGTCCCCGGACCAGCTGTGGCAACTCGTAAGCGCGGGCGCCGACGGCATCACCGGCTTCCCGTCCGACCGCGGATGGGAGGACGCACCCTCCGGAGGCCGCGATACGGACCTCGGGTTCGCCCGCGCCGGGGGCTTCCTGCACGACGCCGGGAACTTCGACCCGGAGTTCTTCGGGATCTCGCCGCGCGAGGCCCTCGCGATGGACCCGCAGCAGCGGTTGCTGCTGGAGACCTCGTGGGAGGCGTTCGAGCGGGCAGGGATCGACCCCATGTCCGTACGCGGCACCCGTACTGGTGTCTTCGCCGGTGGCTGCAGTCAGGGCTACGGTGCCGGAGCTCTCGCCCAGGGTGAAGAAGGTGTCAGCGGACAGCTGCTGACCGGAACGGCCACCAGTGTTCTGTCGGGCCGTGTCTCCTACGCCTTCGGCCTGGAGGGTCCGGCGGTGACGGTGGACACGGCCTGTTCGTCGTCGCTGGTCGCCCTGCACCTGGCGGCCCAGTCGCTGCGCTCGGGCGAGTGCGAGATGGCCCTCGTCGGCGGGGTGACCGTGATGGCCGGGCCCAGCGGCTTCGTGGAGTTCAGCAAGCAGGGGGGCCTGGCCGCCGACGGTCGGTGCAAGTCGTTCTCGGACGATGCGGATGGTACGGGCTGGGGTGAGGGTGTCGGGGTTCTGCTGGTCGAGCGGCTCTCCGAGGCCAGGCGCAAGGGTCACCAGGTGCTGGCGGTCGTTGCCGGCTCGGCGGTCAACCAGGATGGTGCGTCGAACGGTCTGACCGCTCCGAACGGTCCGTCGCAGCAGCGGGTCATCCGCCAGGCTCTGGCCAACTCCGGCCTGACCACTGCCGATGTGGACACTGTGGAGGCGCACGGTACGGGTACGAAGCTGGGTGACCCGATCGAGGCGCAGGCGTTGTTGGCCACGTATGGGCAGGGTCGCCCGGAGGGTCGGCCGTTGTGGTTGGGGTCGTTGAAGTCGAACATTGGTCATACGCAGGCTGCGGCGGGTGTCGCGGGTGTGATCAAGATGGTTCTGGCGATGCGTCATGGCGTACTGCCGCAGACGCTGCACGTCGGTGTGCCTTCGTCGAAGGTGGACTGGTCGGCGGGTGCGGTGGAGTTGTTGGCGGAGGCGCGGGAGTGGCCGGAGGTGGGCGAGCGTCCGCGTCGGGCGGGTGTGTCGTCGTTCGGGATCAGCGGGACGAACGCGCATGTGATTCTGGAGCAGGCGCAGGAAGAGCCGGCATCGGTGGAGATGCCGGTTGATGAGTCCGTGTTGCCGGTGGTGCCGTGGGTGCTGTCGGCGAGGTCGGAGGAGGCGTTGGCGGGTCAGGCGGAGCGGTTGCTCGGTTTGGCGGAAGCTTCGCCGTTGGATGTCGGCTGGTCGCTGGTGTCTTCGCGCAGTGTCTTCGAGCACCGTGCGGTGGTGGTCGGTGAGGACCGTGAGGCGTTGCTGCGGGCGGTGGCCGAGGGCCGGTCGGTGCCGGGTGTGGTGCGCGGCTCGGTCCAGGGTGGCCGTTCGGCGTTCTTGTTCTCGGGTCAGGGTTCGCAGCGGGCCGGGATGGGGCGTGAGCTGTATGAGGTGTACCCGGTGTTCGCGGACGCGTTCGACGCGGTGTGCGCTGAGCTGGACCGGCACTTGGACGAGCCGGTCAGGGACATCGTCTTCGACGGCTCGGAGCTGATCGACCAGACCGTGTACACGCAGGCGGGGTTGTTCGCTGTTGAGGTGGCGCTGTTCCGGCTGCTGGAGCGCTGGGGGGTGACCCCGGACTACCTGCTCGGGCACTCGATTGGTGAGCTGGCTGCCGCGCATGTGGCGGGTGTGTGGTCGTTGGAGGATGCGGCGGCGCTGGTCGCGGCGCGTGGCCGCCTCATGCAGGCACTCCCCACCGGCGGGGCCATGGTCGCCGTCCAGGCGACGGAGGCAGAGATCCTGCCGCTGCTGGTCGACGGCGTCTCCATCGCCGCGTTGAACGGCCCGGACTCCGTCGTCATCTCCGGCAACGAGGACGCCGTACTCGCCATCGCATCCGGCTTCGCGAAGACGAAGCGGCTCCGCGTCAGCCACGCCTTCCACTCGCCGCGCATGGAACCCATGCTCGCCGAGTTCAAGGCGGTCGCGGAGGGCCTGACCTTCCAGGCCCCGAAGCTCCCGATCGTCTCCAACCTCACTGGGGAGCTGGCCGGTGAGGAGCTGCTGAGCGCCGATTACTGGGTGGACCATGTCCGCCAGGCCGTCCGATTCCTTGACGGCGTAAGTCAGTTGGAGTCCCAGGGCGTCACGACTTACCTGGAGCTCGGGCCCGGCGGCGTCCTCTCCGCCATGGGCCAGTCCTGCGTCACCGACGACCAGGCCGACTTCGTACCGGCACTGCGCAAGAACCGTACCGAGACCGAAGCGCTCACCACCGCCCTCGCCGAACT
The DNA here is from genome assembly GCF_042891445.1 of Streptomyces sp. NPDC001890. Taxonomy (NCBI): domain Bacteria; kingdom Bacillati; phylum Actinomycetota; class Actinomycetes; order Kitasatosporales; family Streptomycetaceae; genus Streptomyces; species Streptomyces sp. NPDC001890. Next base: position 65,207 of record NZ_JBIATE010000034.1, read on the forward strand.
CCACGTCCGAGGCAAGGCCGTCGACTGGACGACGTACTACGCCAACACCGGCGCCCAGCGCACCGACCTCCCCACCTACGCCTTCGACCACCAGCACTACTGGCTGAAGGAGGAGACCTCAGTACCCCGCAACGCAGACAAGAACTCGGCCGTCGACGCGGAGTTCTGGGAGGCTGTTGAGCGGGCGGATCTGTCCGGGCTGGCCGGTGATCTGGAGCTGTCGGCCGATGCTCCGCTGGGCGAGGTTCTGCCCGCGTTGTCGTCGTGGCGGCGCCGGCAGCAGCAGCGTTTTGAGGTCGACGGATGGCGCTACCGCGTCACCTGGAAGCCCACACAACCCCAGACAGGCACGCTGTCGGGGCGGTGGCTGCTCGTCGCACCGCAAACCGGTCCCGCGGATGTCGCGGACTGGTGCGAGTCCGGCCTGCGTGCGGCCGGTGCGGAAGTCGTCCGTTCCGACGGCACCGACCTGCCCCCCATCCTCGACGTGTCGGGTGTCGTCTCCCTGCTGGGCATCGACGGCAGCGCTCTCGACCAGGGGGTCTCCCCGGGCCTGTCCGCCACGCTGCGCCTGGTCCAGGGTCTGGCATCGGCCGGGGTGGAGGCGCCGTTGTGGTGCCTGACCCGCGGCGCCGTCTCGACCGGTCCCGCCGACCCGCTGCGCAGCCCCGCCCAGGCCCAGGTCTGGGGTCTGGGGCGGGTCGTGGCGCTGGAGCACCCGAAGAGCTGGGGCGGTCTGATCGATCTGCCCGAGACCCTGGA
>NZ_JBIATE010000035.1:0-65823 GCF_042891445.1 Streptomyces sp. NPDC001890
GGGAGAGGTGCTCGGCCACCTGCTGGTTGGTCAGCCCTCGGGCCACGAGCCGTACCACCCGTAGCTCCGCGGCCGTCAGCTCGGGCCATGCATCGGAGAGTCCGGACGTCGAGGGCCGGCGGCGGACCCGGGCGGCCCGCAGGCGCCAACGGACGCGTGCGGCGTCCCGTTCGGCGCCCGCTCGCGCGTAGAGTGCGAGGGCCGTCTCGAAGTACGGCACCGCCTCGGACTTACGGGTGGCCGCGAGCTTGCGTCCGGCGTCCAACACCAGCTCGGTGACGACATCGTGGTCGGCCATGGGGTCGAAGTCATCCTCATGCATCCGCATTCCTTGATCATCCAACGACGGTGATGAACGTTCTGCCTGACGCCCAGGGCCGCTGTACACCTCCAACGCTCCGGCCCCGCTTCGGAAACGGCCGGGCACCAGGCCCGGCCCGCGCGCGCGGCCCCGCCAACGCGCGAGAGGGACTTGCCGGCCGCCGACCCCGAGGCGCTCCGCCCGCCCCGCCCCCACCCTCTCCATTTCGGTAGTCGGGCGGCAGGGGGTACTCAGAGGGGATGTCAGCACCCCGACCATGCTTTTACAGGCATGGTGACCTGCATAAACACACGACGCCCCGGAGAGAGGGGGCAACAGATAGTGCAAGAAATGATGCAGGAGAAAGTACAAGAGAAAGTGCAGGAGAACTCTGGGCCGAACTGGCCCAGCCGGGAAAGAAACAGATTTCAGCCGATTCCTCAGGCCGGGTGGTGGGGCTGTTCCTCGTCGGCGTGGCCGCCGGTTCCGAGGGTCCGCCGACGCGGCCTGCCCGGACCGGTCCTGGGGACGCGGATCTCTCCAGGACCGGCTTGAACTTGGTACAGTCCGCCCGCTGTCCCCGGTGACCACCAGGGACAGCGTGCGACAGCGGCCGTCCGCGCTCAGGTGGAGCTTGCTGGTGAGTCCGCCCCGCGAGCGGCCCAGGCCCTCACCTCCAGCACCACCTCCACCAGGCGGGCGAGAAGGCTCTGCCACGGCGTCTCGCCCTGGTGTTCCACCTCTTCGGCCCCCTTTGACGCGGGTGTCGGTGACGGATCGATCCGAGCGCCGGCAGCATGCTGATGAGCGCGCACGATGGTGGAGTCGACCGCGATGTCCCAGTCGATCTCACCTGCCGCGTCGGCCTGGGCCTGGACCTGCTGGAGTAGTCGCTCCCATGTGCCGTCCACGGACCACAACCGGTGGCGTTCCTAGACGGTCTTCCATGGCCCGAACCGTTCGGGCAGGTCACGCCACTGCACCCCGGTCCGCACCCGGTGCAGAATCCCGTCGATCACCTGCCGATGGTCCCGCCACCTGCCGCAACGCCTGTTACTGACCGGCAAGAACGGCCGCAGCCGTTCCCACTCGGCATCTGTCAGATCATCCCGCCCCATGCCCACATCAACGACACCGACAGGCAGTAGTCACATGAGCGACCGGACAAGTCCTAGCCGAGCATGCTGGTCACCGCACCCCGGCCGGACTGCAGCACCTACTGAGCCGGGTCTGCTGGGATCCCGACGAAGTGCGCGATGACCCGCAGGAATACGTCGCCAAGAGCCGGCCTGGACATCACCCCGTCCTTGGGCCAGCGACGGCCACGCTGAGTGAGGACGAGGGAGGACTCCTCTCCCTTCGGTGTGGCCCTCGCCTGCCAACCGGCGTCGGTCAACTCCGTCCGCGTGCCGCGCACCCGACGCCGGGCCGGCGGGGGCACGCACGCGCCACGGGGACGGAGCCGTCCTCGCCGTCCCGGTATCAGGTGATGTGCCGCAGCAGCGCGGCGACCGCCGGTGACGGCTCGCCGGGCGGCCGTACCACCATGACCTTCCAATGCGGGGCGTGGTGGTTGAAGCGGTACTGGGGAAGATCGGGGAAGCGGTCCGCGATCGACCCGGGCATGACGCAGACGCCCAGGTCGTTGCGGACCAGTTCGGCCGCCGCGACGATGTCGTTGACCTCGAACGTGGTGCTGCGGTCGACACCGGCGGCCCGGAAGGCCCGGTCGACCGCATAGCGGATGGCCCAGCCGGGAGTGAAGTCGACCAGCGGCAGCGCGGCGATGTCGGCGATTCGCACCTCGCCGCCCGGCGTCGCCCCGGCGAGTACCCGCCGGGGCGACGCCAGCAGCACCATGTCCTCACGGGACAGCAACCGGGTCGTCAGGCCGCGCTGCTGCTGGCGGTCGAGCGCCACCACGGCCAGGTCCACGGTGCCCTCGCGCAGTGCCTGCCGGATGTCGGCGACGGCGGCCTGGCGCAGCTGCACGACCACACCCGGATGCTCCGCGCGCAGGGCGGCCAGGGCGTGGTGGAGGCCGGCCCAGACCCCCTGCATGGTGCCGACCGTGACCCGCCCGCGCAGCTGGCCGCGGGCGGCGTCTACCGCCTCCCGGGCCTGTTCCGCGGCCCGGAGCGTTGCCCGAGCGGCGGGTACGAACGCCTCGCCCGCCGGAGTGAGAGCGACGCGGTGCGTGGTGCGGTCGAACAGCGGGGTGCCCAGTTCGCGTTCGAGGGCGCGGACCGTACCGGACACGGAGGACTGGACCACGTGCAGTCGCCGTGCCGCCGCCGTGAAGCCGCCCGTGTCCGCCACCGCGACCACGACCTCCATCTGCCGCAGATCCATCATCACTCCCGTTGAGCCGCACTCCGTTTGGGCGCGAAGGCGGCGGCCTCGACCGTTCCGGCATCGTATGCGGACGGCGGTTGCGCCGGTCACGCCTCCGTGGCCGGGCCGGGCATCGTGCGCCGACCTTCGGTGAGCCAGTACAGGAGGGCGAGTAGCGGCAGCACGGCGCCGAAGGCGGTGAGGGCGGACCACCCCCACGCGTGGTAGACGACGGAGCCGAGCTGGGAGCCGACCGCTCCGCCCGCGAAGAACATGGCGATGAAAGCGCTGTTGAGACGGGCGCGGGCAGCGGGGTCGAGCTGGTAGACGGTGTGCTGGCCGAGGATCAGCGTCGCCTGGACCGCCATGTCCACGAGGATGGCGGCGAGGGCGAGCAGGATGACGCTGTGCCCGCCGAACCCGGCGAGCGCGAACGACACGGCGGCGACCACGAAGGCGACACCGGTCAGGGGCCGGACGAGACCGCGGTCGGCCCAGTGCCCGGCGAACGGGGCGATGGCCGCTCCGGCCGCGCCAACGAGGGCGAACACGCCGACCCCGACCGCGGAGTAGTGGAAGACGGGACCGGTGAGGACGAAGGAGACCGTGGTCCAGAAGGCACTGAACGCGCCGAACATCGCCGCCTGGTAGAGACCGCGGCGCAGCAGCGACGGATGCGTGCGCACCAGCCGTGCGGTGGAGCGCAGCACATGGTGGTACGGGATGGTGGTGGTCGGCGGGTGCTTCGGCAGGGCCGCGCGCAGGGCCACGGCGAGTACGGCCATCAGGGCAGCGGAACCGAGGAAGACGGTGCGCCAGCCGGCGAGGTCGGAGACCAGGCTGCTCAGCGTGCGGGAGAGCAGGATGCCGGTGAGCAGACCGCTCATCACCCGGCCGACTATGCGGCCGCGGGCGTGGTCGGGAGCGAGGCTCGCTGCGAACGGCACCAGGATCTGGGCGACGACCGAGGTGGACCCGCTGACGAGCGAGGCGATCAGCAGCATCGGGAAGCTGGTGGCGAGTCCGGCCGCAAGGAGGGCGAGGGCGGTGACCGCCAGCAGGGCGGTGACCAGGTTGCGCTTCTCCAGGCGGTCGCCGAGCGGGACGAGGAAGAGCATGCCGATCACGTAGCCCACCTGGGTGAGGGTGATCAGAGCCCCGGTGGTGGCGGTGCCGGTGTGGAAGACGCCGCCCAGCGTGGAGAGCAAGGGCTGGGCGTAGTACAGGTTGGCAACTGTCATGCCGGAGGCGACGGCCAGCAGCGCGATCAGCCAGCCCGGCACGCCGTGCGGGGTGGTGGCGGTCGCGGACCGGCGCGAGGTCCGGAGGTCGGACGAGGTGGACATGTGCACCTTCTCGGAACAGACGGGCCGGCGTTCACCGGCGCGGGCGGGCGGTGACGAGAGCCTCCTCGCTACCGTCACGGAGACATCAGCAATGCCGTGCCCCCGCCGCTTCCCTGTCTGAGGAGATGCTTTGGAATGTCAGTCATCTCACTTGGAGATGACCACTTGAGGCCTCCGTACGGTCGGGGCCGCACCACCGCGCGGGAACGAGTTCTGGGGCGGCCGTAACCATGGGTGCCCGGTGAGCGGATCGGCCGGCGCGAGGGAGAGGAACCAGTGGCGGAGGACAGGCGGCTTCCGGTCCTGGTCGGCCGGCAGCCGCAGACCAAGCTGCTGACCCCGGCGCTGGTCCAGGCCGAGGTGTCTGGGTCCCGCACAAGGAGGGGCGGCTGGTCAGACTGCGGCTGTGCGAAGGCGGGGGGTGTTGCGTGTGGGCCTGGCTGTCCTGGGCCGCGGGCGGCGGCCAGGAGAGCGGTGACGGTCGCAGGTTCGGTGCCGGTCACGGTGGCGATCTGGTCGATGCTCAGCAGCAGCTGGTCGTGGAGCAGGTGGGCGTCCTCGACGGCGGCGAAGGTGCGGCCGTTGCGGCGGGCGACGGCGCGGGTGTGTCTCTGCCAGGCCCAGGCGGAGGGGCATCTCTCGGAGACGAAGGTGGTCCAGTTGTCTGCGACGAGGTTGAAGAGGTGGGTGACGGCTATCTGGGCTTCTTCTGGGGGTAGGTGGGCTGCCGCGTAGGCGTGGTAGGCGGGGCGGTGCAGGGCGTAGAAGGCGTAGAAGGCGTTCGTGAGCACGGTGAGCGGGGCGGGTTTCATGGTCCTTTTCCTGCCGGTCGTGGTCAGCCGAACGCTTCGGCGGGGATGGTGGTCTCGCAGTTGGAGCGGGTCTGGCGCCACAGCGGGCGGGCGATGTCGGGCAGGCTCTGCAAAGTGGTGGTGAGTTGTGCGATGACCGGCCAGTCGGGGACGCCGGGTCCGTTGAACGCCTGGCGGAGTTCGGCGGCGGTGATGGTGTGCTGGGCGGAGGCGAGGATCGTCGTGTCGTTCGGGGATCCGGCGGCGTATTGGAGGGCTCGCAGGTAGGTGCGCAGGTAGCGGGCGGGTTCGGTGCCGACGGGGTGTACTCCGGCGGCCGCTTCCCAGAGGGGTTTCATCAGGTCGGGGTTGCCGTCGCAGGTGTCGGTGATGATCTTTAAGTGCTGCCAGGAGACGTCGCGTTCGCCGGAGAGCATGCGTGAGACGTAGGACGGGTCGACGTTCATGCGCTCGGCGAGCGCTCGTTGGGAGATACCGGACCGGGTCCACATGAGGGTGAGTGCGCAGGCCAGGCGCTGGCGGGGCCGGCGCAGCAGGTTCTTCGCCGTGGGCACTTCGCTCTCGGGGGACTGAGTGCTGGGGGTTGCGCGCATGGGCCGGCGGCGGGTTGCCAGGGTCTGGTCGACGGTCTGCGGGTCGTATTTCTTGCGCAGTCGGTCCTCGGTGCGGTTCAGCATGGGGGCGAGGTCGCTGAGCGGTTTGCCCTGGGAGCGCTGGCGTACGACGAGGGCCGCGATTGCCTGCTGCACAAGGTCTTCGAGCCCGATGATGATGTGGAGGAGTTCGGTGGTCGGTGCGGAGCCGTAGGTGCCGTGCATGAGGGCTTCGGCGAGGACGGTGAAGTCCTCGGCGATGTCGCGGACGGACTCGGTGCAGCGGCCGGCCCGGTCGGCGTCGATGGCGGGCTTGGACCGGAGCGGGTTCTGGCACAGGTTCCGTGCAGCGGCCACACTGAGTGAGGACTGACGACTCGGGACAGCATGGGAAGTCGCCCGAAAATCAGCTGTCGCCGCGCATGTTGGGCTGAAGTTACGGGCCGTGGAAGCGGTTGCACTCCGGTTGAAAGAGCTGTTCTTCCCGTCGATCGCGGACATCGCGGTGCTGTCGGTAGACGTGGACATCGAGATAGTGCGTGTTGACGCGCAGTGCACCACGGTCGGCGCCGCCTGCCCGGCGTGCGAGGTCTGGTCGACCCGGGTTCACAGCTCCTACCTGCGGTTTCCCGCTGACGTGCCGAGCGCTGGACGAAGCGTCGTACTCCAGATACGGGTTCGGCGGTTCCGGTGCGGGAACAGCATGTGCCCCCGCCGGACCTTCGCGGAACAGATACCCGGCCTCACCCGCAGGCATGGCCAGCGCACCGAGCGACTGCGTTCTACCTTGGCCGCACTCGGTCTCGCCCTGGCCGGCCGGGCCGGTGCCCGACTGGCTGCCGTCCTCGGCGTGGCCGTCAGCCGGAGCACGGTATTGCGCCTGGTCGACGCGCTGCCCGAGCCGGAGGTGCCGGTGCCGCGGGTGGTCGGCGTCGACGAGTACGCCACCCGCAAGGGCCGCTACTACGGCACCGTCCTGGTCGATGTCGAGACCCGCCGCCCGATCGACCTGCTCCCCGACCGGGAAGCATCAAGTCTGGCCGCGTGGCTCGCCCAGCGGCCCGGCGTGGAGGTCGTCTGCCGGGACCGCGCGCCGTTCTTCGCCGAGGGCGCCACCGCCGGAGCGCCGCAGGCGGTCCAGGTCGCGGACCGGTGGCACCTCTGACACAACCTGAGCGAGGCCGCCGAACGAGCTGTCGCCCAGCACCGCCACTGCCTCCAAGCCCTCGTTTCTGAGGCCGCCGGCCCTGGGCCGGAGCCCGCGCCCGAAAGCAAGTCGTCCAGTTCTCCCTGGCCGACAGGCCACCGGTTCGCCGAGCGCACCCGCGCCAAGCACGCCACCCTGAAGAACGAGCTGATCGACACCCGTTTCTGGCCCAGCCGGGCCGCCGCCCGCACCGCGATATTCGAGTGGATCGAGAGCTGGTACAACTTGCAGCGGCTGCACAGCAGTCTCGGCTACCGCACACCCGCCGACTACGAGGCCACCTTCGCGGCCTGACCACCACACCGATGCTGTCCGTCAAAGCGGAACAAGCTCACTCTGGCCTGCCCCGGGGTGCGACTACTTCTGATCCTGGGTCTTTGCGAAGTCCGCAGTCACTCGAGTTCCATGGGCCCGAAGTGGGCGACTGCCGCTCCGGTCTGCAAGGCCCAGTAGCGGTCTCCGTATGACCAGTGCCACCACTCTGTGGGGTAGTTGACCAGGCCACCAGCGGTAAGTGCCGTACCCAAGATGTCTCGGTTAGAGCGGGCCTGGTCGCTGATGTTGTCGGCCTGGGTGTAACAGGCGCCCGCGCTCTCTTCCGGAGTCGCATCCATGTGGGTGCCCATGTCGAGTTCACAGCCGTTGGCGTCTCCGAGCGTCAAGTCAACGGCTGCGCCGGCGCTGTGGGGTGCGATCTCAGGCGGGGACACATAGCGGCTGGCTGCCGAGCGGACCTGCTCAGCAGACCATTCCGGGTGATCGGCCCGCAGCTGCGTTGCGTATTCGTCGAAGTAGCGGCGTTGAAGGGACGGTGGGCGATACCCCTCGACAAACAGCAGCCGCATCCCTTGAGGCAACTGCGCCTGAGCCTTGAGGAGCCGATCGAGCACTCCTTCCCGTAGGTGGGCGAAGGCACCGGCGGAGTCCTGCCACTCCCGCTCATCAACCAGGAGAGGGTTGTCCCGCCGCACATCGACGAGCCGTTCACCACACTCCTGAACAGGCACGGCTGCAACCCTCGGGTCGGACATCAAGACGATCTCAGTCATGGCGCGATCATCTCGTGACCTTGTGCCTTCAGAGCTCTCTTCCCGTCACTCACCGAGGAAGGACTCTCGGATGAGTGCCCGTTTCCGGCGTCGGGTTATTGACCTTGAGGGCCGGTCGGGTTCTGCTCGGTACCCCGTGCCCCTCCCCTCCCCTCCCCTCCCCTCCCCTGAGCAAGGTGGGCGGGGCACGGGGCGCGATGCGCTTCTCGGGGGTTCGGAGCGGGGATGCGGGCAAGACCCGGCGAAGGGCGGCGGCCCGTGGCAAAGGGGGTCGCCTTTGGGTTGCAGCGGTGTCGCTCAGGCGACGTGGCGGGTCTTGCGGCGGCGTACCGCGACGGCAGTGCCGCCACCGGCGACGATCAGCGCGGCGGCCACGCCGGCAATCGCCGAGGTGTTGTCGTCCGTGCCGGTCTCGGCGAGATCGGAGCCCTTGGCCGCAGTCGACGGAGCGCTGTTGGTCTTCATGGTCTTGTCGATCCAGCCCGCGTAGGCGGGCGCGCTGGTGTAGAGGCCGGGGCCCTGCGAGCACGGCACCTTCGGGGCGCCGGGCCCCGAGGTGACGCCCATCAGCTCCCAGCGGCCGTCTCGGCCCTTTTGGACCTGCGGTCCGCCGGAGTCCCCGAAGCACGCCATGGCCTTGGGCACGGTGGTGATCGTGCACAGCCGGGTCCGGTCCGCGTAGCCGGGCGCGCACTCGGACTCGGCGCCCCTGCGGGTGTTCAGCTCCTGAAGCCGGTCCGGGAACTTGAACTCGGTGTCGACGGTGGTGCCGAAGCCCAGGAGCCGGGTCGGCGTGCCGGGCCGTCCTGCCTGCTCGGCGATCTTGATGGGCTGCTGGGCGACCGGGCGGTCCAGGCGTATCAGCGCGATGTCGTTCTTGTTGGCGGCCTTGTTGTCGCCGTTCACATAGCCGGGATGGACGAAGGTCCGGTCGATCTTCCGGACCGTGCCGCCGGACTTGCGGTGGTCGCTGCCGACCCGCACGATGCCGTCCAGCTTGATGCCCTCGACCTTCAGGCAGTGAGCCGCCGTGAGCACCCACTGTCGATCAATCAGCGACGCCCCACAGTTCCCGTCGATCAGACCCTGGTCCGGGGCCGACTCCGGGATGGTCGCCATGAACGGGTAGCTCTCGGTGGAGTCCGACCCGTTGACGATGGCTGAGGCGCTGCCGGCCATGACAGTGGCGCAGGCCGCGGCCGCGAGAGCGCCGACTGCAGCGATGCGGGCGGTACGGCGGCGCGGCGACTTGAAGCTGAACACAGAGAGTTCCCTTGTGCTTGGTGGATCCGTATGCATTCAGCCTCGTTGTCCGAAACCTGCCGCACCATCCGGGTAACAGGTCTGTCGACGGTATGGCCAGCCCCCCATTATGTGTTTCGCGGCCCTGCAAGAGGGCCGCTGGCCTCCGGGCCCGGCATGACTGTGTCCCCCTGTCGAGCGATGACCTGGGGGGGTGGTGTCACCGGGCCCGAGAGGCGCCGTTGGAGACGCTGATGAGAGGTCCGACTACCGCCTGGCCGGGTGCAATGTCCGGCTGTTTGCGGGCGGCAGGTCTGCATAACGTGGATGCGCGCGAACGACGCCAACGCCTTGGCCAGCACCGCACGAACCCTGCTCGGGAGGATGGGTTGTACGACATCGGTGACGTGGGCGTGTTCCTCGGCCTGGACGTCGGCAAGAGCGCCCACCACGGCCACGGGCTGACCCCGGCCGGCAAGAAGATCTTCGACAAGCAACTGCCCAACAGCGAGCCGAAACTGCGGGCCGTGTTCGACAAGCTGGCCGCAAAGTTCGGCACCGTGCTGGTAATCGTGGACCAGCCCGCCTCGATCGGAGCCCTGCCCCTGACGGTCGCCCGGGACGCCGGCTGCAAGGTCGCCTACCTGCCCGGCCTGGCGATGCGGCGCATCGCCGACCTCTACCCGGGCGAAGCCAAGACCGACGCCAAGGATGCGGCGGTGATCGCGGACGCCGCCCGCACCATGCCACACACCCTGCGCTCGCTGGAGCTGACCGACGAGATCACCGCCGAGCTCACGGTCCTCGTCGGCTTCGACCAGGACCTCGCGGCCGAGGCCACCCGCACCAGCAATCGCATACGCGGCCTGCTCACCCAGTTCCACCCCAGCCTCGAACGTGTCCTTGGCCCCCGCCTGGACCACCAGGCGGTCACCTGGCTCCTCGAGCGATACGGCTCTCCGGCCGCGCTGCGGAAAGCCGGTCGCCACAGGCTCGTCGAAGTGATTTGGCCCAAGGCCCCGCGCATGGCCGCCCGGCTGATCGACGAGGTCTTCGACGCGCTCGACGAGCAGACCGTCGTGGTGCCCGGGACCGGCACCCTGGATGTCGTGGTGCCGTCCCTGGCCCGCTCGCTCGCGGCCATCCATGACCAGCGCCGGGCTCTGGAAGCCCAGATCCGGGCCCTGCTGGAGGCACACCCTCTTTCCACGGTCCTGACCTCGATGCCAGGGGTCGCGGTCAGGACCGCCGCCGTCCTGCTGGTCACCGTCGGCGATGGCACCAGCTTCCCCAGCGCCGCCCACCTCGCTTCCTACGCCGGGCTCGCCCCAACGACGAAGTCGTCGGGGACCTCGATCCACGGCGAACACGCACCCAGAGGCGGAACCCGGCAGCTCAAACGGGCCATGTTTCTCTCGGCCTTCGCCGCCCTGCACGATCCCGCCTCCCGCACCTACTACGACCGATGCCGGGCCCGCGGGAAGACCCGTACCCAGGCTCTCCTCCGCCTCGCCCGCCATCGCATCAGCGTGCTGTTCGCGATGCTCCGCGACGGCACCTTCTACGAACCCCGAACCCCACGCCTCGTTTGACGAAAGACATAGAGGCACCCCCCGCAACTACCTGGCCTTCCTCGGCCTCGCCGCCGCCCTCTGCTGCTACAAAAGGCTCATCCGACTCACCACATAGGACACGATCTACGTACGTATCGGGAGCAGTCGAAGGAAACGTCACCAGGATCAAGCTGCTGAAGAGACAGATATACGGCCGAGCCAACTTCGATCTCCTACGACGCCGCATCCTGCTCTCACCGTGATCAACCAGCCGCCACCCCCGAAATGGCGACAGAGCCGGCTTCCGTGCAGCGGACACGGTGAGTGACAGGTGACCTTGTCCAAGTCCGCGCCGACCACGGTCTTGTCCAGCCGCGGTGCGGCGCGCTCGGGCTGTGGCTGGAACGCGATCACTCATCCGTAGGACTTCGGCATACATGGCCGGTCGCCGGACATGCCTTGCTCGGCCGGCGTCGTCGGCCGAGCAACCCTCAAGAGCAGGAAGTCAGTGATGAGCTTCATTCAGACCGGCAAGATCGAGCTGAAGTCCGACAACGCGATCGAGACGACAGGCGGCAACACGTCGACCTTCACCCGTGTCACGTTCCCCACCCCGTTCCCGCCCGGTTCCAGCGTCGTTGTTCTCCCCATGACCCAGACCTTCAACGGTCCGGAGACGCCCGGTATCCGCATCCACGACGTCACCACCAGCGGCTTCCTGATCCGCATGAACGAGGTGTACGCCGGTGCCACCAAGAGCGACGGGAAGCACACCACCGAGACCATCGGCTGGCTCGCCGCAAGCGTCTGAGGTACTCCCGTCGGCCGGTACCCCCGGCCGACGGGGCCACGGTCGGCCAAAGACCGTATCGGTGACGAAGACCCGCATGCCTGCAAAGCTGCGGGAACCGGCCGTCACGGGTGGCGGGCGCCGCCGACACGACGCATCACGGTCAGCGACACCGGGTTCCAGCCAGTCACAGCGGGCGTGCCCTTCACCGCGGTTGGACGAAGCCTGGACCGGGCTGGGACTCGAGCACATGCAACTGTTACTCACCGTGTCCACTGCGCGGAAGGTGAGGCAGGGCCGCGAGTCGTGAACAAAGCCACTCATCGGCACCCAGGCACACCTTGGCCTCGACCTCGGGGTCCTGGCCTTCGCGGCACTGGTCGGCATCGTCGCCTTCGCTGCTGGGCCGCCTGGCCCGCTGAACGTTCCGGGGCTGCTTTGCCTCTGATGGCGTCGATGCCGACGGGGCCGCGCGGTGGTGTAGACGGCGTCGGGTCAGGACAACTGCCCGTTGTAGTCCGGCAGCTTGTACGTTTTCTCGGCGTGGCCACCCGACACGTCGGTGGCGCTGTTGCCGATGTTCGCGATGATTGTGTAGCCCTTGCTCTCGATGTCGGCGCGCTGGGCGGTCTTGTACGCGGCGACGTCCTTGAAGAGGTCGATCAGGCCGCGGACGTAGAGGCCGGAGACGTCGTAGCCGTCGTGTTCGAGGTTGTACTCGGTGGGCCAGTAGATGATGCCCGGGCGGGCGGTGACGAAGAACAGCGAGACGCCGTGCTCCTGGGCGTACTTGGCGACGTCCAGCACCGGCTTGTTGGGCGGCTGCGGGTAGCTGAAGCCGAAGTCGGTCTCCAGCGTGGTGTTGTCGATGTCGAAAACGATCGCCTGCTTTTCACCGGGCTCGGCGGCGGCGATGCGGGCCTTCAGGTACGGCAGGGCCTGGCCCATTACCGACTGGCAGTCCATCTGCCAGGTGGCGTAGTCGACCTTTTCGGCGCCTGCGGAGGTGCTGCTCGCCGCGGCCTCGGCCGGGGCGGTCAGCGCCGTGAGCGCGGCTACGGAGACAGCGGTGGCGGCTATCCGGTGCACCCAGGGGCGTCTGGTCATCGGTGGGGGTCCTCTCGCGTCCGTACGCTGCACGGCCTGAACGGTGAACTGTCAGGAGCATGATCTTCGGTGACGATGGCGCGAGGGGAACCATAAGGTTACCAATGGGTAGGCGCCTAGGGGTGTGCGTCACATTTCTCGAGCCGGCGATATGGCGCACAGACGAAGGCGACCACGCGCTGCCGGATCCATCACCGCGTGCGCGGCCGGTCGAACCAGATCGGTCAGCAGTGTCGGTACAAGCCCCACCCGGGACACCACCTGCGGAACAACCCAGTTCGTCCACGGCAAGGCCGCGATGGCCACCGCACCGGCCGGTCAGCGTCTTGAACCCGCGGCTTGAACCGCCCCGGGTTCGGTAGAGTCAAATTGTGGTTTTGACCTGGGGTTTCGCGGTGGCGAGGTAGTGGTTGGTCTCGTATTCGGGCCTTGACCTCGAATCCTGAACACGGGTTATGCGGCTGATGACAGCGTAGTTGGTGGTGCTTCGAGTGCGGCTTCGTAGTGTTGGGGCTGCGGTGTCCGAGGCGGGAGTGCCGGCGTCGAGTGTTGTAGCGGTGGAGCCATCGGAAGGCGTCGAGTCGGGCCTGGCGCTCATCCGGCCAGCTCTTTCGGCCCTGGAGCATCTCGCGTTTGAAGCTTGCGTTGAAGGACTCCGCGAGAGCGTTGTCCGCACTCGACCCGACCGCACTCGAGCTGCGCCGTAACGCGTCCACCCGCACCTACAAGGTGGACTACCGGGCTTCGACTGCGCAGTGGCACGCCGAACGCCGTGCCCGGCGGCCGAAGGCCGCCAAGCTCGTCCGCAGTCAGCGGCTGCGTGACTATGTCCAGGCACGGTTGTCCGGGGACATCACCGACGCCGACGGTCAGCCAGTGGGTCCGGCCGGCCCGACGTGGAAGGGACGGAACAAACCGCATTGCGGGGACCGACGCTGGACGACGGCATGGAGTTTGGAGCAGATTGCCCAGCGCCTGCCGGTCGAGTTCGGATCGTGTCCGCGGCGGTGACCTCGAACCACACCGGCCGAGGTTGTGGCGGAAGTGGCCCCCGGCCACGGACAGGAACCCGTGCAAGGGGCGTCGGAGAAGCTCCAGGTCCTGGGCGGTCAGCGAACTGGCATCGGTGCTCATCACGGTCCCTCCGATAGCTGTGGGGACTGGCTCCGATGTTGCTGAAGAAGGCGTCGACTCGTTCGGAAACAGGTCGGGGCCGTGGGACGTTCATCGCCGCCAGGCTCCCGCCGCCGCGGCCCGCACGACGTACTCCTCGAAGGTCCGGGGCGCCCGCCCCAGCACAGTGGCGAGGTCATCCGTCGTCGCCGCGATCAGGCCACGTTCCATCAGCACGAACATCTCGGCCAGGTGGTGGGCGTCGTCCTCGCCGAAGCCCTCATCAACCAGCGTCCCGGCGTACTCGTCGGGGGAAATCTGCCGGTAGGTGAGAGGCCGCCCGGACGCCCGAGAGATGAGCTCAACGGCCTCACCGAAGGTGAGCGCACGCGGGCCGCTCAGCTCGTGGACCCGTCCGGCGTGCCGACCGGGTTCGGTCAACACCGCAGCCGCGGCGTCGGCGCCGCGCCCGGAGAGCAGGACCAGCCGCTGCACCCCGGCGGACTCGGCCCGGGCCACAAACTCGTGAACCGGGCCCGGCACGCTCGGGGCCACCACGTAGGCGACGGCGATGCCTCGCAGGGCCGCGTCTCAGCCGCCGGGGGCGGACCAGTCGAACCGGGTCGGGCTCGATCGGGAGGCGGCGCGGACCGGTGCGCCGCGCAGCCTGAGCCGGGGGACAATCCGCCGGCCGGTCTTGCCTGATGCGCTGAGGACGAGTGTGATGCCGTTGCTCATGACGCCAATTGAACAGGGCGGATCCGGACGATCCCATGAGCAAGAGCCAGATCGCCTGCGTATTCGTCTCCCCTCGCTCAGGTGGACGTGTTCAGTGACCCGATCCACGGGGTGCGGGCCCACGGCTCGTTGTTCGGCAGCTCGACCCTGTCCCCGCCCTGGGCCCTGCACTTCGTGGACAGGGCGCCGCTGACCCTGTGCACGGTCCTCACCGATCGCTTACGAGAACACCTTCCGCTCGACATCAACTACCCTGACCCGAGCCGCATGGACGTGTTCAAGATCTAGAGTCAAGGGCCGCCCTACGAGGGAGAGCACTGCGGTCTCGTTCAAGCCCTTGGAGCTCGCAGGTGTTGGCGTCGGGCAAGTTCCTCGTCGTCGACCAGAGTGAGCATGGGCTGACCGGGCGCACACAACATGGTGACGAGGAATCGGCTCCAGGAGTCCGTCCTGTTGTTGCCGTCCTGGTAATGGATGACATCGCCACCTGGCTCCCAGAACGTCTCCCCGGCCCTGATCACCCGCTCGGGCTCGCCTTCCAGCTCGAAGAGCATCTCCCCCTCCAGCATGTAGCCGAAGGCGGGTCCCGAGTGCCGGTGGGGAGGGGTGCCGGGATCGCCGGGAGGGAATTCGACGAGAACCGTCATCGCCTCCGCCCCCTCCGGAACGGACGGCGGTTTCGCCGACTGCAGCACGGTGAGCGCCGTCTTCCACGCTTCCGAGCGTGGCCGGCTCCCGGCGCCGCCCGCCGTCGGTTCATTGTTCGCCATGGGTGAGGCCTCCTCCGATAGGCGGGCTGGTCAGGAGAGCCAGTCCGTGCAGTGCGTGCGGGCGATACAGGCGTCGCCCTTGGTGGTGAGAACGTCGCCGCTGACAGCGGCGGACACGCTGGCGGTGCCCGCGGGGCCGGCGATGACAGCGCTGCGACCATCGGGACAGGCGTCAAGGGTGATCCGTCCGAGGTCGTCGAGAAGGAAGACGTCGGGCCCGCCGACGTTGAGAGTGCCGTTCAGGGGGTACACGCGGCGACTTCGGCGACGGCGACGGGGACGTCCTGGGCGGCGATCGGCTGGATCGGGGCGATGGGCGGACGAACGACGTCACCCTCAGTGGTCCACGACAGGGCCGCGGCGACGAACTCCGGCGGCACGGCCGCGTGCCCTGCCGCGTTCAGCTTCTTCCCGACCTGCGATCCGATCGGGCCCGTACCGCCGATCACTGCGAACTTCATCGGCCACCTCTCGTCGCGTACTGCTGGGTCATGTCCCCAGCCTGCGACGTCTTGGTGTGCGGCGCACGCGGGCCGTGCCCGGCCAGACGGCGCCCCCATGACGTACTCGTGCTGCTGAGCTCTGAGGCGGCACACCAGGTGGTGCTCTGGCTCGGCAGCGCTCTGCCACCGTCAGGTCACCCAGGCCGCACGGGCCGTAGCAGCCGAAGCGGTCCGGCTCGATCG
Organism: Streptomyces sp. NPDC001890; assembly: GCF_042891445.1. Classification (NCBI taxonomy): domain Bacteria; kingdom Bacillati; phylum Actinomycetota; class Actinomycetes; order Kitasatosporales; family Streptomycetaceae; genus Streptomyces; species Streptomyces sp. NPDC001890. The sequence continues at coordinate 15,642 of NZ_JBIATE010000035.1, forward strand.
AACATACGATGGTTGGGAGCGTGCTCGGACAGCTCGTCGTGCCGACCGTCGGGAGTGCGTAGGGCGGAGGAGTATGGCACAGGCCACCGACGCAACGCGGACCGTCATCCTGACAGTGGACGACGACCCGGGGGTCTCCCGCGCCATCGCCCGCGACCTGCGGCGCCGCTACGGCGGCTACCGGATCGTACGCGCCGAGTCCGGCGAATCCGCGCTGGAGGCGCTGCGCGAGCTGAAGCTTCGCGGCGACCTGGTGGCTGTGATCCTCGCCGACTACCGGATGCCGCAGATGAACGGCATCGAGTTCCTCGAACAGGCGCTCGGCGTGTACCCGGGGGCGCGGCGCGTGCTGCTGACCGCCTACGCCGACACCGGCGCTGCGATCGACGCGATCAACGTCGTCGACCTCGATCACTATCTCCTCAAGCCTTGGGACCCGCCCGAGGAGAAGCTCTACCCGGTCCTGGACGATCTCCTCACGGCCTGGCGGTCCAGCGACTACCGGCCGGTACCCGCCACCAAGGTGGTCGGGCACCGCTGGTCCGCCCCCTCCTCGCGGGTGCGCGAATTCCTGGCCCGCAACCAGGTGCCGTACCGCTGGTACTCCTCCGACGAACCGGAGGGACAGAGGCTTCTGGATGCGGCCGGGGCCGACGGCCGACGGCTCCCCCTGGTGATCGCGCCGGACGGTACCGCGCTGCTCGAACCGGAGGCGACCGAGCTGGCCGACCACGTGGGGCTCGCGACCACGCCGACCGCCGCGTTCTACGACCTCGTCATCATCGGCGGCGGCCCGGCCGGACTGGGCTCGGCGGTGTACGGGGCCTCCGAGGGGCTGCGGACCGTACTGGTCGAGCGGTCGGCGACCGGCGGACAGGCCGGCCAGAGTTCCCGCATCGAGAACTACCTCGGCTTCCCGGACGGCGTGTCCGGTGCGCAGCTGACCGATCGTGCCCGCCGCCAGGCGGGCCGCTTCGGTGCCGAGATCCTCACCGCTCGCGAGGTCACGGGGCTGGAGGTGAACGGTCCGGCGCGCGTCGTGCTCTTCTCCGACGGCTCAGCGGTCGCCGCGCACAGCGTCATCCTGGCGACCGGCGTGTCGTACCGGCAGCTGGGGGCGCCGGGATGCGACGAGCTGACCGGCCGCGGGGTGTACTACGGCTCGTCCCTCACCGAGGCGTCGTCCTGTGAGGGCCAGGACGTGTACGTCGTCGGCGGCGCGAATTCCGCCGGGCAGGCTGCGGTGTTCCTGGCTCGGGGCGCGAAGTCGGTGACCATGCTGGTGCGCGGGGAGTCCCTGACAACGTCGATGTCGTACTACCTGATCCAGCAGATCGACGAGGCCCCGAACATCACCGTGCGGCCCCGGACCGTCGTCGAGGAGGCGCACGGCGAGGAGCACCTGGAACGGCTGACTCTGCGGGATACCGTGACCGGCGCCACCGAAGTCGTCGATGCCCAGTGGATGTTCGTCTTCATCGGTGCCGCCCCGCTGACCGACTGGCTCGGCGGGACTGTGCTGCGCGACGAGAACGGCTTCATCCTCGCCGGACCGGATCTGACGCCGGACGGGCGCCCCCCTGCCGAATGGGCACTGGACCGGCCGCCCTACTACCTGGAGACCAGCGTCCCGGGTGTGTTCGTGGCGGGCGACGCGCGCGCCCGGTCCGCGAAGCGCGTCGCGTCCGCTGTAGGAGAGGGCGCCATGGCCGTGATGCTCGTCCACCGTTTCCTGGAGCGGTCATGAGCGCACAGGTCATGGCCTGCGACCGGCACGAGATCGGCTCGCTGTTCCTCTTCGAGAAGCTCTCCCCGGAGCAGCTCGGACGGCTGTGCTCCGAGGGACGGATGGAACGGTTCGAACCCGGCCCGGTGTACACCGAGGGCGACCCGGCGACCTGCTTCTACGTGATGGTCGAGGGAACCGTCGTACTGTCCCGCCGGGTCGGCGGCGACGATGTGGAGGTCAGCCGGACCTCGCAGCGCGGCGTGTACGCGGGGGCCATGCAGGCATATCTGGGCGACCAGGTCCCGCAGACGTACATCAACTCCATGCGGGTGACCGAACCCACCCGGTTCTTCGTACTGCCCGCACAGTCGTTCGCGGACGTCATGCGGGAGTGGTTCCCGATGCCGACGCACCTGCTGGAGGGGCTCTTCTTCGGCTCCAAGAACACCCAGCGGGCCATTGGCCAGCGGGAACGCCTGCTGGCGCTCGGATCGTTGTCCGCCGGGCTCACCCACGAGCTCAACAATCCGGCCGCGGCCGCCGTCCGCGCCACCGCGGCGCTGCGTGAGCGGGTCGGCAGGATGCGGAACAAACTGGCGGTCATCGCCCAGGGCCGCTACTCCCGAGTGGCCCTCGCCGAGCTCATCGAGATCCAGGAACGCACCGCCGAACGCGTCGCCAAGGCCCCCATGCTGACCCCTCTGGAGGCGTCCGACCGGGAGGACGAGCTCGCCGGCTGGCTGGAGGATCACGGCATCCCGGACGGCTGGCGGGTCGCGCCGGCCTTCGTCCAGGCCGGGCTGGACACCGACTGGCTGGACCAGGTCGCGGCGACCGTGGGCGAAGGCATCCTGCCGGGGGCGATCGGCTGGCTCAACTACACGGTCGAGACCGAGCTGCTGATGAACGAGATCGACGACTCCACCACCCGCATCTCGCGCCTGGTGGAGGCTGCCAAGCAGTACGCGCAGCTCGACCGCGCCCCTCACCAGGACGTCGACGTCCACGAACTCCTCGACAGCACGCTGCTGATGCTGTCCGGCAAGATCGGCCCTCGGGTGAGGGTGGTCAAGGACTACGACCGCTCCCTCCCCGAAATACCCGCCTACCCGGCGGAACTCAACCAAGTGTGGACCAACCTCATCGACAACGCGGTGGCCGCCATCGGCAGCACGGACCACAACGGCACCCTGACGGTCCGCACGGCCAAGCAGGGCGACCGACTGCTCGTGGAGTTCCGCGACACCGGCCCCGGCATCCCCGAGGACATCCGCAGCCGCATCTTCGACCCCTTCTTCACCACCAAGCCCGTCGGGGAGGGCACCGGCCTCGGCCTCGACATCTGCTGGCGGATCGTCGTCAACAAACACCACGGCAACCTCCAGGTCGAGTCCGTACCGGGCGACACGCGATTCCAGGTGCTGTTGCCGCTGACCGCCCCCGAGGCCGAAACCACAACCACCGAGGAGTCCGTATGACCGACATCGACGGCATCGCGGCGAGCGTCCCGCCCAGCAGTACCGGCTGCGCGGACTGCGACGCAGTGGGGGGCTGGTGGTTCCACCTCCGGCGCTGCGCGCAGTGCGGCCACATCGGCTGCTGCGACTCGTCACCGGCCCAGCACGCCACCGCCCACTGGAAGTCCTCCGGGCATCCCGTGGTACAAAGCTTCGAGCCGGGTGAGGAGTGGTACTGGAACTACGCCACCGACGTCCTGTACGAGTCCGGACCCGAACTGGCCCCGCCAACCAACCACCCGGCCGCCCAGCCGACCCCGGGACCGGCCGACCGTGTCCCGCAGAACTGGCCGGACCTGCTCCATCCCTGAGAACGCCCCAGGTCGTCCAGACGGTCCAGGGGTGGGGCGAGCAGCGGGGAGTCTTGGCGGTTGGCACCGCCAGGACACGGCCGCCCGGGGGAATCCCGTACCCTTCCGTCATGCCCGAGCGTTTGAGGCCTTTTTTGCCGCGGTCGACCGGTTAGCGCCTGGCCGCCTCGCCGCCTCCGGGGGCCTTGGTGATGGAGCCGTCCACAGCGATCTGATCGAGGACGAGGCGGACGATCCGGGCGGCCCATGCCGACGTGGGAGCACCACACCCAGGCCCTCCTCTGCCTCGCGAGACGACGAGCCGATGTCCTCTTCGCGATGCTCCGCGACGGCACCTTCTACCGGCCGGGATACCGGTACCGGACTTCGGAGGGGATGCGGCACCGGCGGCGCCGCGCGGCGCCGCGCGGAAAGGGAGGCGCGGCCAGAGCAGTCGTCCGGCCCGTGTCTCGGCCGGTTCTTCGAGGTCCAGCAGAAGCTGCTTGCGTTCGACCGCACTGCCACAGGAGCCGGTGCTCGAAGGGGCGCGGGGCGAGCCTTCGTGGAACAGTGCCGCGATCAGTCTGCGACCTCCTCGCCCACACCCCGCTCAACCTCGAACGCGGCGTCTCCCTCGACGCCGTCCGCACCTTCAAGACCGTCGCCCTCGCCGAGGCCGGAGCCGTCGGCTCGGCACTGACGCGATCCTCCCCCTCACCCCCCACCAGGCCGGCAACACGATCGCCACCGCCATGGCCGGCGCGCTCTGGCAGATGGCCGCACCCGGAACCGAACTGCGCCGCTTCTACGAGGACACCCCCGAACTCGCCCAAGCCGTCGTCGACGTCGCACCGCGGCTCACCGACATCCTCACCGCCGTCCTGCGCGGCTACTCCGCCCCCGCACGGCCTGAACCGGCGTGGAGACCTGCAAGGCACCCGATCGGGAGTCCCTTGGCCGTCACCCCCGTTGTCTTTTTCGGGGTCCTGCAAGAGGGCCGCTGGCCTCCGGGCCCGGTATGACTGTTGCCCCCTGTCGAAGTTGATGACCTGGGGGGTGGTGTCACCGGGTCCGAGGGGTGCCGTCGGAGACGCTGATCAGAGGCCCGGCCGCTTGCCCGGCCGGGCGCAATGCCCAGCAGTGTTCGGGTGGCAGGTCTCCATGACGTGGATGCGCGCGAACGGTCCCACCGCCGAGGCCGGCACCGCATCGAACCATGTGGGGGCACGGTGATCGACATCAGCGGGGTGGGCGTCTTCCTCGGCCTGGACGTCGGCAAGAGCACACATCACGGCCACGGGCTGACCCCGGCCGGGAAGAAGGACTTCGACAAGCCGCTGCCCAACAGCGAACCGGAGTTGAGGGCTGTCCTGGACAAGCTCCGGACCACCAGGCGGTGACCTGGCTCCTGAAGCGTTACGGCTCCCCGGCCGCCCTGCGAAAGGCCGGCCGCCGCAAGCTCGTCGAGGCCATCCGTCCCGAGGCTCCGCGCATGGCCCAACGGCTGATCGACGACGTCTTCGATGCTCTCGACGAACAGACCGTCGTCGTCCCCGGGGCCGGCACCCTCGATGTCGTGGTCCCGTCGCTCGCCCGTTCCCTTGCCGCAGTCCACGAGCAACGACGAGCCCTTGAGGCCCGGATCGCGGCGCTGCTGGAGGCGTGTCCGGTGACGCGTGCGGCGAAGTCCGGGGTGCCGCGCCCCAGGACCGCGTCGATCGCAGCCTCGTCGGCCGGCATGAGAATCACAGTCTCCGCCCGCTCGAAGACCTCAGCAGGGCACTGTCACGTTGACCGACCGGCCTGGGATGATCTTCTGGTCGGTCGTGCTGGGAGGGGTCGTCCGTGGACAGCGCGCGCCGTCGTACAAGGGGCACCGGTACCCGGTGGAGATCATCGCGCACTGCGTGTGGCTGTATTTCCGTTTCCCGCCGTCGTTCCGCGAGGTCTAGGAGCTGATGCTCGAACGCGGCGTGCTCGTCTCCCACGAGACGGTCCGCCGCTGGTGTACGAAGTTCGGGCAGGCCTGCGCCGCCGGCGTGTGCAGCCGGGCGACAAGTGGCACCCGGACGAGGTCTTCCTCAGGATCAACGGTGAGCTGAAGTACCTGTGGCGGGCCGGCGACGCCGATGGCAACGTGCTCGACATTGTGGTCCAGGACCGGCGGGACACCGCTGCGGCCAGGCGGTTCTTCCACACACTGCTCAAGAAGACCTGCTCGGTGCCGAGGGTGATCGTCACCGACAAGGTCCGCTCCTACGGCACGGCCCACCGCGAGATCACACCCTCCGTGGAACACCGCGCCCACAAGGGCCTGAACAACCGGGCCGAGAACAGTCATCAGCCGACGAGGCAGCGCGAACGCGCGATGAAGGGCTTCCGCAGTACCGGCGGGGCCCAGCGGTTCCTGTCCGCGTTCAGCGGCATCTGACCGCACTTCCGACCACGCCGCCACCTGATGACCGCCACCCAATACCGCACCGAGATGACCACCCGCTTCGCCATCTGGGACGAGATCACCGGCACCACAGACCAGCCCACCGCAGCGTAAGCCAGGCCCCCACCCGACCCCTACACACCCTGACGCACCCTCAATCGATCAACACCGCACCAACGTGACAACGCCCCTTTCTCGCCTTCTTCGGGCGTCCAATGGCTGCTGCGGAAACGGAGGAGAGGTGGGAGGAAACATGGGCTGACGGCGCACTGTTCCTTCGTGCTGCCCCGGCTCTACATGGTTCGGTATGCCCGGAGAAAGGTCCGCACTCCCTCGACGACGAGTGGCCGGACGCGGGTGTCCTCCGCGGCATTCGCGGAACCGAGCCTGTCCAGCGCGACGCCGAAGGTCAGCGCGATGAACTGGTCGGCCGCGAGTCGGGGGTCGGGGATGTCGAGCAGCCCGGCGGCTGCGAAGGCGGCGAACCGCTCGGCAAGTGCCTCGTCGGGGGTGTCGGCCATGGAGTTGTAGCCCTGGTGCGGCAGATGGCCGGATTCCGCCCGGACCAGTCGTTGCAGCGTTGCGTACTCCGCCGAGTCGAGCATGTCGGTCGAAATGCGCATCGAGAACGTGACCAGGGCGTCCTCGAGGTCGGCGGCCTCAGTGAGATCGCTGAGGGTGTCGTCGATGGTGCGCCGGATCGTGGTGATCATTGACTGGCCGATGGCGTCGACGACGGCCTGCAGCAGCGTCTGCTTGTCGCCGAAGTAGTCGTAGACCGTCCGCTTGGACACCTCGGCCCGGGTGGCGACCGCGTCGACGCTGGACCGGTCGAAGCCGTCAGTGAGGAACAGTTCCCGGGCCGCCGAGAGGATGGCGGCCCGCTTCCGTGTGGACCCTTCGCGCAGTGCCTTCGTGGTCGGCTTCTTCGTGGTCGGCATGGGCACATACTAACCGTTCTACACTGCACGGTGTAGTGTAGTACTGGCTCAGCGGGTGCCGCACTCCTGCACCCGCTCCGCCCGGGGGAGCCACGCATGCGCCGCCTCGGGTACCGCTCCCCCGGGCTCACCCGGCCGGACGACCTCGGACCTGTCCACAACGCACCAAGCACACCGCGCACCACGTCCCGCGTGAATCGCCGCCACGCCCACGCCGGGCCCGGCAAGGCGGCAGCGCTACGGGCACGGCCGACTTCTTCCTTGCCCGGCAATGACGGAAAGGACATCCATGACCGCAACTCTCGTTTCCCCCGCCCGCATCGGTAAGGCGTCTGTCGGAGCCCTCGGCATGCTGGCAGTCGCCACCGGCGCCTTGGAGTCGGTGGTGACACCGACGCTCCCGCTCCTGCAACGCGAGCTGGGCATGAGTCCCGCCGAAGGGGCGTTGCTCAGCATCATGCTGCTCATCACCGGCGCGCTCGTCACGCCGGTCGCCGGAAAGTTAGGCGACCGCTACGGCGGAAAACGGGTCCTGATCCGGCTGATGGCGGTGGTCTGTGCCGGTGGTCTGGTGTCGGCCCTCGCGCCGAATCTGCCGGTGCTGCTGCTCGGTCAGGTACTGCAGGGTGCGATGGTGGGCGCGCTGCCCCTGTCGTTCATCCTGGTGCGCGAACATCTCCCGGCAGGAGAATCGAAGGTGGCCATCGGGGTGGTCAGCGGGCTGTTCGTGGGGGGCGGGATGGCCGGAACGCTGTCGGCCGGGCCCGTGGCCGAAGGACTTTCCCGACACTGGATGTTCGCGCTGCCGACGATCGCGGTCATCGGGGCCACCATCTTGGTGAACAGGATGATGCCGCATGATCCGCCGAGCCGTTCGGACGGCGCCGGGGTCGACTGGCCCGGCCTGGTTCTCCTGAGCGGGACGCTGGTCACGCTCATGCTCGTGCTCGCGCTTGCACCCGACATCGGGTCGCAGCCACTCGTGCTCGGCGCCCTCATCGTGATTCTGGCCGCCTTCGTGTTCGGATGGACAGCCGTTGAGCGTCGTGCGACCTCGCCGATGGTCGATCTGCGCATGCTTGCACAGCCTGCGGTGTGGAAGTCGTGCGTGCTGACGTTCGTGATCTGCGTCGGTACCTCGGTGGCGGTCTATCTCGTCCCGCAACTGTTCGCGGTACCCGCCGCCGAGTACGGATTCGGGGCCGGCGCCACCGAGATCGGCTTGTTCCTGCTGCCCGGCGCCGTGGCCGCGTCGCTGGCCGGGCCGATCGGTGGGATCGGGGCGCGGCGTTTCGGCTCGCGGGCCGTGGTCACCGCCGGGATCGTCATCATGGCCGCCGCTCTGATCGTCCTGGCAGTCGTGCACACCGAGGTCTGGCATCTCGTCATCGGCAAGATGATGATCGCGCTTGCCAACGGCCTGTGCGTCACGGCGTTGGTGACCGGCACCGCCACATCCGTCCATCAAGGTGACACCGGCATCGCCACCAGCCTGGTCCTGGTGACACGTGTGCTCGGCTACGCCGTGGGTGTGCAGGTCAGTGGCGCGATCCTCACCGCCGGTACCCCTACCGGGTCCGACGTCCCGGCCGAATCGGCCTTCGTCACCGGCTTCGTCATAGCCGGCGCCGTCACGGCGCTGTCCCTCCTCGTCACCCGCACCATGAGCAAAGGAGCCAAGGAATGACCCGCATTGATCCGTTGACAGATATCCGCACCACTCCGAGGCGCAAGGCCCTGATATCCGGGGCCAGCATCGCGGGACCCGCCCTCGCGTTCTGGCTGAACCGCTACGGATTCGCGGTCACGGTGGTCGAGAAGGCGGACGGACTCCGTGGCGGTGGTTACCCCGTCGACATACGCGGCACCGCACTCGAGGTCGTCCGAAGGATGGGAATCCTGCCTCGACTGAAGGACGCGCACATCGACCTGCGGCGGCTGACCTTCCTCGGCGGGGACGGCAGCGAGGTGGCCTCGCTCGACCCGCACACCGTCACAGGCGGTGTCGCGGGACGGGACATCGAGGTGCGGCGCGGGGACCTGACCGATGCTCTCCACACGGCGGTCCGTGACGACGTGGAGTTCTTGTTCAACGACTCCATCGACACCCTCGACCAGTCCGGCCACGGGGTCGACGTCACCTTCCGCGGGGGCAGCAGGCGTACGTTCGACATGGTGTTCGGTGCGGACGGTCTGCACTCACGTACCCGCGAGTTCCTGTTCGGCCCCGAAGCACAGTTCCACCGATACCTCGGCTACTGCTTCGCCGGGTTCACCATGCGCAACACCTTCGGGCTGTCCCGCGAACTCATGATGTGGAACACCCTGGGCAGAGCCGCGGCACTCTACGCTGTGGAGGACAACGACGAGGTGCACGCCTTCCTGAACTTCGCCCACCCGAAACCGCCGGTCGACGCATTCCGGAACCCGGAAGCCCAACGGGACCTGGTCGCCACGGTCTTCGCCGACGCGGAATGGGAGGTCCCGGGCATGCTCGCCGCCATGCGCGACGCGGATGACCTGTTCTTCGACGAGGTCAGCCAGATTCGCATGCCCCGCTGGTCCAGCGGCAGGGTCGCGCTGGTGGGCGACGCCGCGTACGCACCCTCGTTCCTCACCGGACAGGGCTCCAGCCTCGCGCTCGTCGGCGCGTACATGCTCGCCGATTCCCTGGCCGACCGGGACCACACCGTGGGCTTCGCTGCCTACGAACGCAGCACCCGCGGGTTCGTAACCCTGAACCAGGAGCAGGTCGGCGAGGGCGACGCCGCACTCTTCCCGACCACCGCCCGGGCCCTGGAGCAGCGCAATGCCATGCTGCGCAAGCTCAGCGCCTTGCCCTCCACGGAGGGACGACCGGCCCATTCGGCCCTCACCCTGCCCGAATTGAAGAAGTGGCCCACACCGCTTCGCACCTGCTGACCGGCCCGGTCGACGAGGACTGGGGCGCCGCTACGGCCGTCCGGTCCGTCCGGGCAAGAACCCCACCCGGCCCAAAACCAGGATCCTCGCCGCTGGCGACGACGCCTGCCGACTGCTGGAACGCCTCCACCGGCACGGACCGGGCTACCAGCCCGGCCCACAGGCCGAGGCGCTGCGGCAGATCGTCGTGCAGAACTACTACCGCGACGCGGCAGGCCGCCCACGGCGGCGCACCTCCGACGACGGCGGCCTGCCGCCCTCCTCCTCGGCCATCGTCTCGCCCTACGACACCACGGCGCGTTACGTCCGCCACGGGCACATCATCAGCTGGAAGGGATTCGCCGCGCATGTCACCGAGACGCGTGCCTCCGGCAGCGCCAACGTGATCACGGACGTGGCCGCCCCCTCGGCCGCCACGAACGACGGCCAGGCCTTGCCTGGCATCCACACCCGCCTGGCGCGTCGCGGGCTGCTGCCGGCCGAGCACCTGGTCGACGGCGGCCACACCTCTCTGGTCCACCTGGAACGAGCCACCCGCGAACACCGGATCAGGCGCTGTCACGTTGGCTGACGGAGTGGGATGACCTTCGGGTTGATCACGGTGGAGGGGGTTGTCCGTGGGCAGTACGCCGCCGTCGTACAAGGGGCACCGGTACCCGGCCTACGGGGCGGCCCACCGCGAGGTGATGCCCTCGGTCGAGCACCGGTCCCACAAGGGCCTGAACAACCGGGCCGAGAACTCCCACCAGCCAACGAGGCAGCGCGAACGCGCCATGAAAGGCTTCCGCAGCGTCGGAGGAGCCCAGAGATTCCTGTCCGCGTTCAGCGGCATCTCACCCCACTTCCGGCCACGCCGGCACCGGATGACCGCCCCGACCACCGCAACGAGATGACCGTCCGCTTCGTGATCCGGGACCAGATCACCGGCGCCACCGCCCCGCCCACCGCAGCGTGGCCCAGGCCCCCGCCCGACCCCACACGCCCTGACACACCCTCGACCGATCAACGCCCCACCAACGTGACAAAGCCTGCACAAGAGTCCATGCGCCCTGCCCGTCTCTGCCCAGCCTCAAACGTACCCGCAGCGCAGGCCCTGATCTCCCGCCCGCGACTGCCGCCGATCGGTCGCGGGCGGGGCACTTTCGCAGTCAGCCGCTCGCGTGCCGCCCAGGGACGGCGTGTGCGCGCTTCAGCGACGACCGTGACGGTTGGGGGCTCACCTGCGGGCGGCCCGCGGCCGGGGCATCCGCCTCTTTGCCGAGTGGTCCGTGCTCCGTGAGGCTCGTCGGGAGGCCGCGCAAGGCCGATACAGCGCCAACTCGGCTTCCGCCAAACGCAACGACGTCCGACCGCGCAGTGACCGCTCCTGTCAGCCTCCGTTTTCGGTGCTGACCGTACCCACGGCATGGCTCAGCACGAAGTCGCGCGCCAGGCGTGCGGCCTGCTCACGGGCCTCGAAGGTGATGCCGTGCCGAGTACGCGGCAGGATCACCAGACGTGCGCCAGGGATCTCCGATGCCATGAGTTCGGCGACCTGAGCGCGGACGATGGGGTCCTCCGCGCCATGCAGCACGAGAGTAGGAGCCGTGATTTCATGCAGCCGGGCAGTGCAGTCGTGGTTCTGAATCGCTGTCATGCGGCGTGCGTCGGCGTCTACGGGACGCCCCCGCATGGCGCGCTTGGCGTCGGCGACGAGCTGCGGGTCGTTCGTCTGCCCCTCGGGTGTGAGGAGCAGGTCCAGCGCGAACTGCGCCCGCGCGTCCGGCTCCATGGCGGCGATGCGGTCACCAAGGCTCTCGGTCATGGTCCAGCTCGGTGTGGCGCCTGACAGTATGAGAGACGCGACCCGCTGGGGGTAGTGGATCGCCAGTTGCATGGCGATCGCTCCGCCGTACGACACTCCCATAACATGCGCGCGCTCAAATCCCAGCGCGGCAAGGAGGTCGGCGCAGTCAGCGGCTTGCCGAACGATGTCGTACGGCTCGGGCCCGTTGAGTGTGTCGCCGGTGTCACGCTGGTCGAAGCTGATGGCCAGGATTCCAGCGCCTAACAGGGGGCGGAAGGCATCAAACTGCCCCCTATGGCTCTCCCCGCCATGCAACAGAACCAGCGGTTCACCCTGGCCGGATTCAACGTAGGCAATATCGATGTCGCCGACTTTGACGTGCTGAAACCCCTCAGAGCTCACGCGCTCACCTCCACAGGCGTGCATCCATCGACTCGGCGAAGACGGGATCGGCACAGGACGGCGGGCTCGCTGCCACCGAGCGGTGGAAACGCCCGATCATCTGGTCACTCACTCTCCGATCGCCTCCAAGCTGAGTACAGCATGGGAACCGGGTATCCCCCAGTTGCTGGTTCACCTCTGCCCCGACCACTACCCCACAAACGAAGGCACCCTCAAGTGATCAACGCACCACCCCCGGGTGATCACGTGGTCGTGGAGGCACAGGTGCGTGACTACGGGTTCTCGTCGGTATGTCATGACATCGAGGGCCGGCCGCCCCAGGCCGAGTATGCGGAGCGAGCGGAAAAGCAGGCCGCGTCCGGGACGACGCCGGCCCCGCCGACGCGCGAGTGGGACTGGCCGGCCGCCGATCCCCGAGGCGCACAGGGCGTCCCGCTCGCCGGGGTCGGGGGCGCGCCTCTGGTCGCATCATCTGCGCAACTGGTTACGGCGCAGGGGGTGCTACTTCTCCTGCGTGCTCTGCGGTCTACCTCGCTCAGCGCGGAACTCGTCCAAGAGGGAGAAGAACATCTCCATCGGTGGCGTACCCACCGACTCAGCTGCCCGTTCGATTTCGACAGCCCAGCCCAGGTTGCTGGGGTACGCCATGTTCATCCGCTTCCACAACCACTGGGAGAAGGGGCCGCTGTTCCAGAAGTCGAAACTCTCATCGCTGTCGTGGATCTCGCAGGCCACTGCGTAGCCGACAAGCATGGAGTCCAGATGCTGAAGAGAGCCGCGGCGAACCCACATTCCCGGGCGGAGCCGCACCTGGTCCAGGAACTCGTGGACATCATGCAAATCTCGCGGCTTGCGCAGCCCGGGCCTGCCGGCCGCCGGCTCAGTCATACCTGCAGCCTACTCACAACAGCTAACACAGGAAGCGAATCTGTCGGTGAGTGATGAGGCAGCAGGCGAGTCCGAGGGCGCGCGGCCCCGCCGACGCACGAGGGACTGGCCGGCTGCCGATCCCCGAGGCGTTCCGCCCGCCCCGCCCCCGCCCTCTCCATTTCGGCAGTTCGAGCGGCAGAGGGTGCACAGAGGGGATGTCAGCACCCCGACCACGCCTCTACAGCCATGGTGACCTGCACAAACACCCGACGCCACGGGGAGAGGGGGCAGTAGACAGTGCAGGAGATACCGCAAGGGATCGTGCGAGGGATGACGCAGGAGATCCCAGGCCCAAGCATTCCGCCGGCCTTTTCGCGCGGGTAGCTGCTCGGCGTCAGCAGCGCTCAGGAGCGCACCATGCTCGGTCCGCTCGGCGGTCAGCAGTCGCGGGCGCGGTGCCGACTCCGTGCTCCTGGTCGTGCTCGTCGTCGGTCCGGTGCCCGGCGGGCGGCGCCCCCGATTCAGGGGTGACCCAGGGCGCACCAACGAAGCCATCAACCTGCTCGAACACGTCCTCGCCGAGTACAAGCGCCTGTTCGGCAACGAACACCCCGACACTCGTGCTGTTCGTGGTGTGCTGTCCTGGTGGTGGTCGGCAGAGGGTGGTTCTGGCAAGCCTCCGTTGCAAAGAGGGACCGTCTGGTTCGTACAGGCTGGTGGGTGCCAAGCCGGAGAACTGGCCCCCACCACCGGCGGGTGGCCAGGCGGTCGAGTGCCGCCGTCCGGCCCCGGGGATTTTCTTTGCTGTCGGTACTGTCGGCCCCCGGGTTTCAGTCCCAGCGGTCCTGGTTGATGAATCTGCTGAAGCCCCGCCAGGAATTGGGTCCCATCGCGCCGTCGATGGGACCGGTGTAGCCGTGCACGGCGGCCAGTCGTTGGACCGCGGCCCAGGTGTTCGGTCCGGGTACGCCGTCCACGGGCCCGGTGTAGCCCCAGTCACGCATGTTCCGCTGGAGCGCGGCGTAGGTGTTGGGGCCCGGGATCCCGTCGATCGGGCCGGTGTAACCGGACTCGATCCGCAGCCAGTTCTGTGTCCGTTGCCACATCACGGGACCGGGAACACCGTCCTGCTCCGTCGACGTCTTCGGCAAGGGGTCGTCCCCGGGCAAGGGCGGGTCGGTCGGCTCGGTCGGGTCGAATGCCCAGCGGCGGGCGAGGTCGAGATCGACGGGAGAGATGCCGCCGACGGAGCCCACGGAAGCGTACTGGTGGACGGCCCAGTCGGGGTAGCGGCCACCGAGGTCGGGCGGGCCGGGCCAGGTGCCGTCGTTGGCGCCCCAGGATGCCGCCCAGAGGTGGGCGCCGGCGGCGATGGTACGGCTCCAGGTGCCGGAGCGCAGCGCGCTCGTACTGATGTAGAACCAGGGCACGTACGTGCCGACCCGTTCCCGCACCCGGTTGAACCAGGCGGACACGTCCGTGTCGTCCCACAGGCGGGTGGAGTCGTCGAGTACCTCGACGTCCAGCGCGAGCACGTCGCCGGCGCGGTAGTCGTGCAGATGGTCCACGAAGTAGTCGGCGGCGGCGGTGGGGGCGAGGAAGTCTCCCGACAGCCAGTAATGACCCACCCGCAGGCCCGCGGCGCGGGCCCCGTCGACATGACCGGGATAGGAGGACGAGGTGTAGGGGCCCTCGGCGAGCTGGCACCCCCCGGCCTTGGCGATGACGAAATGCAGGCCCTCGGCGGCGGCGCGGGCGTAGTCGATGCCGGCCTGGTAGTTCGAGACGTCAACGCCCCGCAGTTCGTCGGCCTCGGCGGGGGCCGGCCCGGGGGTGGCCACGGCGCTGGTGGCCGTGATGATTCCGACCGGGGTCAGGGCTGTCGCCACGGCTCCGCGGATCAGGGTTCTCCTGCGCATGTCTCCTCCGGTGGGGGCGGGGTTTCACGACAGCGGAATGTCATGCTCGTATCAAAATCTATGCGCGTAGGCTACCGTGAGCCGCGCTTCATGACAGGTCAAATCGCAGTATTTACAAGGGAGTTGCTGTGTGCGAGAACCATGAGGCCGACGACGGACGGAAGAACCGGTCACGGACCGGAATGAGCCGGCGCACGCTGCTGCGCGGCTCGGTCAGCACGTTCGGTCTGGCCGCCGGCGGCGTGCTGTTCTCGGCGGGCACCGCGCGGGCTCTGGACATCTACAACCCGTTCAGCGCCTACCAGATCACCGGCAGCTGGCAGGAGCACCTCGACCGCGGCTCCCTGGGTGGAATCGACTACGGGATGGGGGTCGGCACCGCCCTGCCGGCCGCAGGTGCCGGCGTCGTCATCAACATCCCGTACAACGGCACAGGCGGTCACACGGTGACCATCACCCACAGCGACGGGTACCGGACGCAGTACATGCATCTGTCGGAGTTCCTGCTGCCCGACGGCACCTCGGTCGGCAAGGGGGACATCGTCGGGCGCTCCGGCGGTGCGGCCGGTGCCCCGGGTTCCGGAAGTTCCACCGGGCCGCATGTGCACTGGCATCTGATCACCCCGGGGGGTACCCGGGTCAACCCGCTGAACTACCTGGGCGGTGGCGGTGGGTTGCCGAAGACGTCGACGGAGCAGGACGGTGTTCCCGGTCCCGTGATGTGGCAGCGGACACAGAACTGGCTGCGGATCGAGTCCGGTTACACCGGCCCGATCGACGGGATCCCGGGCCCCAACACCTACGCCGCGCTCCAGCGGAACATGCGTGACTGGGGCTACACCGGGCCCGTGGACGGCGTACCCGGACCGAACACCTGGGCCGCGGTCCAACGACTGGCCGCCGTGCACGGCTACACCGGTCCCATCGACGGCGCGATGGGACCCAATTCCTGGCGGGGCTTCAGCAGATTCATCAACCAGGACCGCTGGGACTGAAACCAGGACCACCAGGAGCACCAGGACGAGGACCAGGACCGGAAACCATGCCCAGAGCGATCGGCCGACCGCGCACTCGGCCCCTCGTGGTCCTGGCGGACCGGGCCTACTCGTAACGAGCCATCCGAGAGCACCTGCGCAGGCGCAACATCCGGACGGTGATCCCGCAGGCTGCCGACCAGACCGCCAACCGCAAGCGCAAGGGCCGCCGCGGTGGCCGCCCGCCCGTTTTCGACCGCGAGGCATACAAGCGACGCAACACCGTCGAACGCTGCATCAACCACTGAAGAACTGGCGCGGCCCGGCCACCCGCTACGAGAAGACCGCCACGGTCTTCCGAGCTGGACTCCACATCGCTGGCATCTTCATTTGGTCCGCCCGTTGATCCATCAGAGAGGCCCTAGTGATCTGAGTCGGAGATTCGTCGTTGGTTGGGTATGAGTCGTCCGGGTCCGAAGATTCCGCCGTTGTCGGTGACCGAGGCCCAGCGGGCTGTGCTGGAGGGCTGGGTGCGTCGCCGGACGACGGCTCAGGCTCTGGCCCAGCGGTCGCGGATCGTGCTGGAGTGCGCCGATGGACACTCGATCATGGAGGTGTCCCGTCGGCTGCGGATCGCACCGGACACGGTCCGCACCTGGCGGCGGCGCTTCATCGAGCGGGGCCTGGACGGCTTGTGCGACGACCCGCGGCCCGGCGTCCCCCGGAAGATCACCGATGCGGATGTCGAGCGGGTCATCGTCAAGACGCTCGAGGAGACGCCGAAGAACGCGACCCACTGGTCGACCCGGTCGATGGCCGCGGCCACGGGGATGTCGCAGTCGACGGTCTCGCGGATCTGGCGGGCGTTCACCCTGGCACCACACCGGTCGCAGACCTTCAAGCTGTCCACCGACCCTTTGTTCATCGACAAGGTCCGCGACGTCGTCGGCCTCTACCTCGATCCGCCGGAGAAAGCTCTCGTTCTCTGCGTGGACGAGAAGTCGCAGATCCAGGCCCTGGACCGGTCCCAGCCGGTCCTGCCGATGATGCCCGGCGTTCCCGAGCGCCGCAGCCACGACTACGTCCGGGCCGGCACGACCACCCTCTTCGCCGCCCTCGAGGTCGCCACCGGCAAGGTCATCGGCTCGCTCCACCGCCGCCACCGGGCAGCGGAGTTCAAGAAGTTCCTCGCGAAGGTCGACAAGGAAGTCCCGGCTGATCTGCAGGTTCATCTGATCCTGGACAACTACGCGACCCACAAGACGCCCGACATCAAGCGGTGGCTGCTGGCCCACCCACGCTTTCACCTGCACTTCACGCCGACCAGCGCGTCCTGGCTGAACCTGGTCGAGCGGTGGTTCGCCGAGCTGACGCAGAAGAAGCTCAAGCGCGGCGTCCACCGCTCCGTCCAGGCCCTCGAACGCGACATCCGGTCCTGGCTCGCCGACTGGAACGAGCACCCCAGACCATTCGTCTGGACGAAGACAGCCGACGAGATCCTCGACAAAGTCGCCGCCTACTGCCGACGAATCTCTGACTCAGATCACTAGGCGGTTTCGTTAGGGTCCGTGCGAGTCCGAGCCAGTTCGCCGCGCAGCCGGATCACCTCGGCGTCCACTCGCTGCCGCAAGAACTCCTCGTAGCGGGCCCAGTCGAAGTTGAGCATGGCCCGCCGGTCGTTGAGGTCGCTCTCTTCTTTCAGCAGAGCGACCTTATCCGCGTCGATTTCCGCGAACTGGGCCCGCAGATCGTCCAGTTGTCTGCCGAGTTCCGCGCGCTGCCGTTTCAGCGACTCGACCTCCCGTTCCAACCTCTCCTTATCGTCCCGTTCCCGTTCGAGGAGTGATGTGAGACGGGTCAGCTCTGCTGCCACCCTGGTCTGCTCGTCAAGGACCTGGCGGAACTCGCCACGCACTTGTTGCTCGTGTTCCTGGAGGTTGTTGAGGATATCTCGGAGGTCGGACTTGGCCGACTCCAGTTCGAGCAGCGTCGCGCCACCTGGCGGGGAAACGAATCCGGTGTCCGTGGCGGCCGACTCGTTCATAAAGGTGTCGGGGTCAGACACGCGTGCGCCGGACTGCTGGGCCCGATCGCGCAGGAGGTTGAGGCGCTTGCGTCGGTCCTCCCATTTCCGCAGGCGGGGGTCGTTATGGCCCACCTGTTTTCCGTCCTGCACTTCGTAAAGGACCTTGACGAGGGCAAGCAGGAAGTCCCTGCTGGGCAGCCGCTTTCCCCGCAGAGTTTGACTGACCCCCGACGGCGACAGCACGACCGAGGGGGAGCGGGGCCCGAACTCGCGGTAGGTGATGTCACAGGCCAGTTGCAGGTCTTTCAGCTCGCGGGCGAAGGCAGCCAGTTCGGTCCGGTACGCCTCTTCCGCCGACCCCGTCGAGCCGTCGATCTGCGCTTCCATAGTCCCCCTCGTGACGCATGGCAGTCATGGTAGGGCGCACACCTGACCGCCGCGCCGAACATTAGAGAACAGCTAGGAACGCAGACGGTGTTTTCCGAAACACCCCCCGTGTTCCGTGTCGTACACGGTGTGTACGAGTCCGTTCGCCCGTATTCCCGTTCCTCGCCCCCGCCCCACATCACTGCTGCACTGACCGGCATGGACGAGAACGAGCACGACGAACGCGGCCCCGTGCGCGGCCGATTGCTGGACCTGGCCGCGCTATTGGCCCTGACAGCGCTTTCCCTGCTGGTGTACGCGTTGGGCGGCGCGACCGCGCTCTCCACCGTGAGTGTCACGGGGGCGGGCCTGTTCACCACCTGGCGGTTCCGGGAGCGCCCGCCGCGAAACCCGGAGCGCTGATCCCCCGTAAACCGGAGAGGGCCCCCGAGGTCACCGGGAGCCCTCTTCAGGTACCGCGCCATGGGGCACGCGCCGGTCAGCTCCGCACAGCTTGCCCGCGTTCCACGCGACGGAACGTCACACGCCGGCAGCCCGCTTGATCGGCCCCAGGTACTTCCGCACCGTGCTCTCCTGGTAGCCGCAGCGCTTCGCCAGGACCGGAGCGAGAGACTTCACCGAAAGCTGCTGCTCCTCCGGTGACAACTGTCGGTAGTAAAATTCCACCCGCGCCGGGCCTGTCAGGTGGGAGCCGTCCTGCTGCTCGGCTTCTTGCTTGGCGTTGCTCCCACTGAGGTTCGGGGCCGACTCTTCCGCGTCGTGCTCGTCCTCATCACGGGGCTTCGGGACTCGCGCCTGCACAGCGCTGCGGCCGCCGGCGGACGCGTGTACGGCGCGCCGTTCCGTCGGCCGCGTTTGATCCTGCTGGCCGACGTCGAACCACGGTGGCGTACCAAGCTGCTCCTCCAGGTCGTCGTCGGGGCTGCTCGGGAGGGAGTCCTCATCGCGGCTCTCGTCGCCCTCGTGGCCGGGGGCCGTCTCGGCGGTCTGGTCCGCTGCCGCCGATGCCGGATCGACCGCGGGGTCGTCGTCCCGTTCCTGCTCCTGCTCCTGGAACCAGGCAACGTAGTCACGCAGTTCGTCTGCGGTGATGGGCTGCCCGGTGGCTCCCAGAATGCCGTCGCGCCGGTACACGTACTCGGCAAGGGAGGCTGCGTCGGGTCGCGAGCCCCGTTCCGCCGCGTACGTCAGCCAGGCGTTGTAGAAGTAGTCGGTCCATGTCTCTCCTTCGGATGCGTCCTGGGAAGCACCGGGGCCGGACCCGCCGTCGGGTGCGGGCGCGCCGCGCTGCTTGAGCACCTGCAGCAGGGGCCGGAGCTGCTCGTCGGACAGCGGGTCTCCGGCGGCGGTGGCGATGCCGTACCTGTCCTGGAGCCAGAGAGCGAACTGCGCACTCGTCGGCTCGGAACCATAGGCGCCGATCCAGGCCCGGTAGGCGTCCGCGAGACGTCCGCCGGCCCTGGCATCCTCCGGTGTTGGCTCGTGCGGCCGTACCGCGGCTACCAAAGGCACCTGGAATGACGGATGCGGTTCTCCGGCACGCAGCTGCGTAAATTCCATCTTCTGCGCGGCAGGGCTCTCAAGGACGGGGTTCTGCCTCTGCTTCGGGACCCGGGCGGCCTGGGCCGGGGCGGGGGCCGGGGGGAGCAGGGCGGGTTCGGTGCCCGCGGCGGCCAGTCCGGCCGGGGCGGTCTCGGCCAGCGGGACGCCGTACTTCGCCAGGCGCAGGGGCATCAGGGACTCGACGGGGGCCTTGCGGCGCCAGTTGCGGCCGAAGCGGGCCTGGAGGCGGGCCTGGTAGATCAGCCGGTCCTGTTCGAGCTTGATGACCTGCTCGTAACTGCGGAGCTCCCAGAGCTTCATCCGGCGCCACAGCTTGAACGTCGGTACGGGGGAGAGCAGCCAGCGGGTGAGGCGGACGCCCTCCATGTGCTTGTCGGCCGTGATGTCGGCGATCCGGCCGACCGCGTGGCGGGCGGCCTCGACGGAGACCACGAACAGCACGGGGATGACGGCGTGCATGCCGACGCCGAGCGGGTCGGGCCAGGCCGCGGCGCCGTTGAAGGCGATCGTCGCGGCGGTCAGCAGCCAGGCGGTCTGGCGCAGCAGCGGGAACGGGATGCGCATCCAGGTCAGCAGCAGGTCCAGGGCGAGCAGGACACAGATACCCGCGTCGATGCCGATCGGGAAGACCAGCGAGAAGTTCCCGAAGCCCTTCTGGAGGGCGAGTTCGCGCACCGCCGCGTACGAACCCGCGAACCCGATCGCGGCGATGAGAACCGCTCCGGCGACCACGAGACCGATGAGTATCCGGTGGGTGCGTGTCAGCTGAAGCGGTGCGCTCCTAGGCATGACCGTCCTCCCCCTCCTGAATCTGCAGCATCAGGCCACACTCTCACGAAGGGTGACCCGAGCCTGTCTGCGGCGTACGTCGGGGGATCGTCAGCGAATAGTGACCGCGAAGCGCGGCGAACCGGAACAAGCCTGTCCTCTACCGGCGCCGCCCCGGGAGCGGCGGCCGACCCGAAGGATCAGCGCGGTGTGCTCCATCCCACCTCCGCGCAGTGCCCGTCCGCAACGGCGTCCAGATCGACGAACGGTGACACGAGGGAGTCGGCTGTGGTGTCGGCGTGTGTCACAGGACCGTTCCAGTCGGTTTCATTGCTCTCCCGACCAGCCGCGATGCCGATGGACATGCGATGATCCTTCCCGTGTTTCATCCAGCTCAGGGCTCGGGTGGAAGAGGGGGAACAGGGATGTCGTTGCGTGACATGGTCCGCGACGAGGCGATGGCGCGGATGTCTCCGGCGGAACGGCTGGCTCAACTGCGTGCCGCACGACTGTACTTCCAACGGCCGGAGAGCCCCGGTTTTTTCGTGTCCGAGACGGTGGATGGTCCGGTAGTGCCGGTTTTCACCTCCTGGGAGGGGCTGGCTCTGTTCGCGGGAGCATGCGACTGGGCGTCGACCACGGCCGAGGACCTGGTAGAGCTGTTGCCTGAAGGGGTGCGGGCGCTGGTGGACCTGTTGGGGCCGAACCCGTTCTTGTTGGAGGCCGCGATGCTGGAGGAATTGACAGAGGCGGAGGGGGAGTAGACATGGCAGGGGGCGGAGCGGATGGGCCTGAGCCGGGGGACGGTTACAGGATCCAGATCGCCGAGGTGCGCAAGATCATGAAGCCGATGGAGGAGTCCGTCGTCGCGGCGCACAAGATCAAGCAGGACTGGAAGTCCATGGCCCAGGGCATCCAGAACGCGGCCACCGTCGACATCGAGAAGCCGGCCAAGGACGTGCTGTCCGAGTGGGGTTTCGGCATGGGGCGGCTCGCCGAGCACGCCGACTCCATCGTCGAAGGCCTGCGGCAGGCCATAGCAGCCTACATGATGGCGGACCTGCTGCAGCTCGAGAACTTCGCGCCGACCGAGGACAACATCGCCAAACTCCCCTTCGGTGAACACGCCCTGCGTGCGTGGAAGAACGGAGACCGGCCTCATTTCGATCCGCCTCCCGAGATCTACCAGGAGCCGTGGCTCGACGGTGGTAGCGGCAGTGGTGACGGTACGGCCGTCACGGGCGATCCACCCAGCAATCCTCGTTACCGCGTGGCCGGTGAAGGCGGTGAAGGCTGGGTGGTCGACGGCGGTGGAAAGGGCCCTGTCGCATGACACAAAAGGACGCCATGGAGGGCGGCGCTTCTGAGCGCATACCCCCGCACGCCAAGCCCGATGATGTCATACCGGGCAAACCCGAGAAGATCGACAACCTCGTCGTCAAGCTCCGTGTCTATGCAGGCGCGTTCAAGGACGGCTACGACAAGCTGACCGACTTGTCCCTGCTGCCGTGGACCGGTGCCGCGGCCGATAGCTTCCAGGACGCGAGCAAGCGTCTGCCAAGGGAGTTGGAGTCGGCACGCAAGTACTTCACCTCCGCGGCCGGCGCTCTGGACGCCTACGCCGACAAGCTGCGTTCCGTGCAGAAGCGGGTCGAGCCGATCATCGAAGATGCGGACGAGGTAAGGGCTGCGTCGAAGAAGTACTGGGAGAACGTCAGGGCCTACAACGCCGCTGTCGACCGCGGGGACGATACGCTGCCCGTGCGGCCGCCGGACAACGATCCCATCACCGGGCTGGACTCTTGCTATAGCCGGCTCGACAAGCTGGAGAGCGAGCTGCAAGGCGTCGTCGACGACTCCAAGGCCAAGCTCGCCAAGGCGGCCGAGAAGGCCCCCAACGCGCCCGAGGGCTGGAACCGCTTCAAGAAGGGCGTCGGGGACTTCTTCGGCGGCATGGGCGACAGCGCCAAGGGCATGTGGAAGCAGTTCGAGTACCTGGCTGAAGACGGCCCAGGTGGCGCCAGCCTGCAACTGGCGAGCATGATCGACGGGGCCGCGTACGCCGCGAACCACCCCACGGAGTTCGCCAAGGCCGTCACCAACTGGGATGAGTGGCAGCGGAACCCCAGCCGTGCCGCCGGCCAGCTCACCCCGGATCTACTGCTCGCCCTCGCCACCGGCGGCGGGGGCGCCCTGCGGAAGGGCGCCTCGACCGCCAAGACTGCCGCGCAGCGGCTGGCGAGCCGCGAGCGGGCGCTGCGTCGCGACGGCAGCGCCGCTGAGCGTGCCGACGGCGAGCCGAACAAGCACGACAAGTGCACCAAGGAGAAGTGCGGAGAGGGCGAGCCGGTCGACGTTGCAACCGGCGAGATGTTCATGTCCGCCACGGACGCCAGTCTGCCCGGCGCCCTGCCGCTGGTACTGGAGCGGCACTACGTCTCCGGACACCCGTGCGGCGGTTGGTTCGGTCCCACCTGGGCGGCCACCCTCGACCAGCGCCTGGAACTGGACGACGCCGGACTCGTCTACATCGCGGCCGACGGCATGGTGCTGCGATACCCGGTACCAGAACCGGAGACCCCCACGCTGCCCGTCTCCGGCCCGCGCTGGCCGCTGCGCTGGGACGGCAAACCGGACGGTACCTTCACGCTCACTGTCCCGGAGGAGAACCGCCGCCTGCACTTCGCCCGGCTCCCGGTGGGAGGCTCGGAACTGGCGCTCCACGCGATCACCGACCGCAGCGGTGAGGGCGACCGCATCGACTTCGTGTACGACAAGCACGGCGCACCCACCCGGATCACCCACTCGGGCGGCTACCGCATCGCCGTCGACACCGACACGGCCCTGCATCGCGTCACGGCCCTGCGTCTCCTGCACGGCGAGCAACATGAGCACAGCGCGCGGCTGGTCTCCTTCACCTACGACGACAGCGGCGACCTGATCGAGGTAGTCAACTCCACCGGCAAGCCGCAGCTCTACCGTTACGACGAGCACCGCATCACATCCTGGAAGGATCGCAACGGCACCGCGTTCGCCTACGTCTACGACCACCGCGGTCGCGTCCTGCGCACCGTAGGGCCGACCGGTATCCTCTCGGGCCGCTTCCACTACGACGATGCCCGCCGCACCACCCGCTACACCGACTCCCAGGGCAACGTCACCACGTACGTCCTCAACGAGGCTCACAAGGTCGTCGAGGTGACCGACCCGCTTGGTCACACCACCCGCACCGAATGGGACGAGACCAACCGCCTCCCTCTCGCCGTCACCGATGCACTCGGCCACACGACGCGGTACACCTACGACGAGTACGGCAACCTCACCCGCATCGAGCGTCCGGACGGAAGCAGCGCCGAGGCGGTCTACGACGAGAACAGCCTCCCGCTGGAGATCCGCGAGCCCGATGGTGTGGAATGGCGCCACACCTACGATGGCCGCGGCGCACGCACCTCCACCACGGACCCGACGGGCGCTACTACGCACTGGACGTACGACGAGGCGGGCCACCTCACCTCGGTCACGGACGTGCTCGGGCGCACGACGACAGTGACGACGGGCGCGGCAGGGCTCCCGGTGACGGTCACTGACCCCCTGGGACACACCACCCACGTCCGCCGCGGCCCCCATGGCCGCATCACCGCCCTCACCGACCCGCTCGGCCGCACCACCCATTTCGGCTGGACCATCGAGGGTAAGCCCGCCTGGCGCAAGCACCCTGACGGCACCCGCGAGGAATGGAAATGGGACTGCGAGGGCAACCTCGCCAAACACACCGACCAGGCCGGTCATACCACCGAGTACACCTACACCCACTTCGACCTGCCTGCCACCCGCACCGACCCCGACGGCGCCCACTACGCCTTCGCCTACGACACCGAATTGCGCCTGGTGACCGTCACCAATCCCCAGGGGCATGAATGGCGCTATGAGTACGACGCAGCCGGCCGCCTGGCGGCTGAGACGGACTTCAACGGGGTGACCCGCTCCTACGAGCGCGACGCGACGGGCCGCCTCACCGCCCGGACGAATGCGCTTGGCCAGACGCTTCGGTACACACATGACGCGATGGGGCGGGTACTCACCCAGCAGGACGAGACGACGGACGAACTGACGACCTTCACCTACGGTACGCGAGGGGCCCTCGCCCGCGCCTCCAACGGCGACGCGGTCCTGACCCTGGAGCGGGACCCCCTGGGCCGAGTCCTGGCGGAGACGGTCAATGGCCGCACGATCACCTCCACCTACGACGCGGTGGGCAACCGTTTGACTCGCACGACGCCGTCAGGGCTGGCATCGACATGGACGTACGACGCCGCGGACCGACCCTTGACCCTCACGACGGCGGGCAACACCCTTGCATTCACCCACGACGCCACCGGTCACGAGACACAGCGTGCCGTCGGCGGTGTCACCCTCAGTCAACGCTGGGATGACACCGGCCGAATCACTGTACAGACGGTTACTTCCGCCACCGATGACCTCATCCAACACCGCACCTACGCCTACCGGCCCGACGGCTACGTCACTCAGATTCGCGAACTGACTTCCGGTACTCGCCACTTCACCCTGGACCCGGTCGGCCGGGTCACGGGTGTACAAGCGCACGGCTGGACCGAGCGCTACGCCTACGACGCGGCCGGGAACCAAACCCACGCCTCGGCGCCAGGCCAGGAAACCTCTGGCGAGAGGGAGTTCACCGGAACCCTGGTCCGCAAGGCCGGCCGCACCGTGTACGAACACGACGCCGCAGGCCGCCTGATCCGTAAGACCCGCAAGCTGCTCAGCGGTCAGACCCGGACGTGGGCCTACACGTGGAGTGCCGAGGACAAGCTCACGCAGGTCGTGACGCCGGACGGCGAGACGTGGACGTACTTCTACGACCCCCTGGGCCGCCGCATCGGCAAGACCGACCCGAAGGGCGCGACTCTCACCCTCACCTGGGATACGACCCGCCTCGCGGAACAAACCGCCCAGGACGGTGCGACCTGTACCTGGGACCACGCCCCGGAGACTCACCGCCCCCTGACCCAGACGGTCGGCGAAGTGGGAACCCCACGCTTCCGTGTCGTCGTCACGGATGCCACGGGGACGCCCACCGAACTACTCACCCCGGACGGTGAGGTGACGTGGCAGCACCGGACCACCCTCTGGGGAATCACTGTCCCCGCCCCCTCCGACCTGGAGACCTGCCCCCTCCGCTTCCCAGGCCAGTACGCCGACCCCGAGAGCGGCCTTCACTACAACTACTTCCGGTACTACGACCCAGAAACGGCTCGATTCCTCACCCCGGACCCGCTCGGTCTCACCCCTTCGGACAACCACCATGCGTACCCTCGAAACCCGATCCGGCTGACCGACCCGCTCGGACTGGCTCCCTACGACCTCGAACCCGAGTCGGAGAAGATCGCGGACCACGCCAACGGTGAAGCGCTCCGCCCCGACGGCAACGGAACGCACTACGTGCGAGGAGTCGACCCCAAGGCTCTGAAGTTCTACGTCGACGGAGTGATCAACGAACGCATACCCAACATTGAACCGAAATACGGACTGCGAAATGGTCGAGAAGCCTTCTGGGACCCGGACAAGGAGGCCGTGGTCATCGTGGACGGTGACGGGGGCACAGTGTTCACCCCCAAGGAGGGATACTCCTACTTCGAGGACCTGGAGTAAAAGGAACGGTATGTCCGAGCAAACCAGCCGCAGCGTCAATCTCTCCCAGTCGGAGTTCACAAGGCTTTATTTCCTGACACGCGAACTCACTGAATTCCCGGCCGAGAGACTGCAGGGCTT
Source organism: Streptomyces sp. NPDC001890 (assembly GCF_042891445.1). NCBI lineage: Bacteria > Bacillati > Actinomycetota > Actinomycetes > Kitasatosporales > Streptomycetaceae > Streptomyces > Streptomyces sp. NPDC001890. The sequence continues at coordinate 41,963 of NZ_JBIATE010000035.1, forward strand.
CGGATGCGATGCCGAAGCCCTGGAAGATCTGTTGTCGCGGCTCAGGAGCGCTCGTCGCCAGTCCAAAGAGCATGGGGAAGCTCACCGATTGACACTCGTCTTCTCAACGACGCTCCCCGAATCGGACGCCGCACCAGCTCTTGCCCACGACGGAGACAACCACACTCGAACGACGCCCGCCCACATGACGGTCACCGTTCCCGCGAGCGTCGCGCAGTGGTGGGCCCCCGCTGCGCGCTGGGTCCTCCATGCTCACAGTCCCCGGGAGATTTCCCTACGTACTGGGTACTCAACCGATGAGCTGCGCGAAGCACTGGCAACCTTGCCGGACTGAGACCGATTCGTGCCTCGCCCCTCAAGGAGCGGTATTGAAGGCGGGCGAGGCGGTCATGGAGGGTGATCAGCACGGCGGGCAAGGCGACTTCAGGGTCCGACAGGAACAGGAGCTCTTCCAGACGCAGCAGCACTTCGTTCACGGCCCCGAACTCTCGGGCACGACAAGGCAGCCATGGGGCATTTCAGGACGATCGAGCGAGAGCCGCTATGGAGATCAACAGTCACGCAGCGTGGATGCTCCACAGAAGTTGAGCCAGAACCACTTCTTCATCAACATTTGGAGCCTCTCAGAGCCTGGACCGCTGCTGAGATCCGTCAACATCTGCTCTTCCTTCTGCCGTACGGAGCCGGTCCGCCAAGGGACAGCTCTTGGCCGTGAAGGACGGCATCAACACGATGCTCGAACAGCTCGATCTGACCGACGGCGAACGTACGGCGCTCGAAGATGAACGTGAAGCGGTCACCGCCCTGGCTGAACGGCTCGCGGGCATACCAACACCTGCGGGTCCCACCCCGCGGGAACTCAAAACCACCGACGGTTTCGTTCCCCTGACCCGTCTGACGAAGACGATTCCGCCGCAGAAAGGTCAAGATCCCGAATAGCCACCCTCGCTGGCTTGCGTCAGGCGAACACTCAACTGGTCACCGATCTCACGGAACCCGAGCGCGGCCGCGACCCGCCGGGATGCCTCAGGGCGCGCACGCCACTGGGGCAAAAGGCCAGCGTCCAGCGCGTGGGCCACCGCAGCGGAGGCCACCTGCCGCGCCAAACCCCGATCTCTCCATTGCGGAGCAGTCAGTACACACAGATGCGCCGTCGACGCGGGCCACGTCTGATATCCCGCAACGGCCAGGATCTCCTGGGCATCACGCACGACGAAGGCCGGTGAGTCGATATCGTCGATGCCACTCTCTGCAGCGTCGTCCGAGCCGACCGACTCGGCCAAGGCAAGAAGGTCCTCATGGCCCGAGGGAAGGGTCGTAACGGCTGCCCCATGCGACACGGGGCGGAAGTCGTCCTTCGAGAGGTACGCCAAGACGGCAGGGCCGAGCACCTCAAGCACCGGCATCCTCGACCGCAACGTGCTGGCGCGCACGAGGCACTCCACCTTCACTTCCGCCAGTACGCGACCGAACAGGCTCGCCTGCGCCGCGTCCGGCACCGTGATCAGCGCAGCGTCGCCCAGCCTTACGACTCCTGCCCAGGAGGGCGGGCACAGCCGCGAACCAGGCGAAACAGCTATCGCGACACCGCCGTTCGTCGGGAGCGACACAGGCACAGTCGCCATCTGCTCCCAGAGACTCCACGCTCGGGCCACCAGCAAGTCATCAGTCATGGAGCGATCCTGCCACTGAGAGCCAGCGGCCCAGTCAGATCCGCTCATACCGCAACCTTCGACCACATGGCTTTGTGCACGAGAACGGAATCTGGCTCACTTTCCGTGAAGTGCATACATTGAGTGACGATCCGGCCTTCGATCGGAATCGGCGTCCGGCGGGATCGGTCCCGTCCCCGGTGCGGTCCGGCACCCTCTTTCGAGGGAAGGATCACCGCTCTGTCCGCACCGTCCTGGATGGTGCGGACAGACTTGCGGTCATGAAGATCTGGAAGAGGGCAGCCGTGGGCATGGCGGCATGGTCCCTCGTGGCTGCGCCGAGCCTGCTCGCTTCGACGCAGGTGCAGGCGACGAATCCGGCCGCGGCTCACACCGCCTCTCGAACCTCTCGGCTGGACGTGTTCGTACCGCCCGTGACCTCTCCCACCGCGAAGTCGGTCTGGACGGCCGGCCAGACGGTTGAGGTCACCTGGGACACTGCCGACCCGCCACAGCACATCACCAACCCCAAGGGCGCGATCTACTTGAGGAAAGGCGACAGGACCGGCCCCATGCTTGACGAGGGCTTCGACATCCTGAAGGGGAGACAGGAAGTGGTCGTGCCGGACGTTCCTCCCGGGAACGACTACAGGATCGTCCTCTTCGGCGACTCCGGTAACTTCTCCGCCCCCTTCACGATCACGGAAGGGCCGACCGATTCCTGACGGTGCGGCCCGGCCGTCCGGGCGACAGCCCGGCGCCTCGGCGGTCGCACGTCGCGCCGGCCGGTGGCCGTGCTCCTGATGCCGGGCGACAGCGGCGTTCAGCGCCCGTTCCTGGTCGGGGTGCAGTTCCCCATGCGCGGACGAACCCTGACGGCACGTCGGTCTCGAACCGCTCCAGTTCTCCGCCGACGCGGGCGCATCCTGCATCGCGGGCCATCGATCAATCCGCAGTGGCAAACGGTCAGGGTTCAATGTCGCAGAACAGACCTGATCGACCTCAAGCGCCGGCAGATCCGCGTCTGCAACCGGCTCGCTCTGCGCCCCGCGGTCGAGGTGGCAGAGCTGCGGTGGGCGCTGATCCGGCTGTCCTGCCTGATCAGCGCCCACCCGTACTGGGCGGAGCGCGGCGGGAGCATGGTGGGCCGGGTCGAGCTGTTCCGGGCGGCCGGACGGAGTGCGGGAGCTGGTCGTGCGCTGGAACGGCGAGGCCTTCGTCGTCACCGGGCCCGAGGCGCAGCCCTGAGCAGCCGGGGTTGTTCGGCGGTGGCGACGCTGTTCTTCTCCTCGCGTTCGGTGGGTTCCGGCCACGGACCGCACCCAGGTGGGTGTCAGTGGCGTGCGCTTGGATGGGCGCCATGACCGTTCACGATGTTGTCGAGGCGCTTCCTGACATCCCGACGCTGCGGGACCGGTGTCGGTCGATGGCCATGCTGGAGGCCGTGCTGAACCCGGACGGCGAGCGCTACTACTCATTCAGCCGGGCTTGGTCCGAGACGGAGGAGATCGCCTCCATGCGCAACGGCTCGGGGGACGAGTTCGACGTCGTCTTCTCTCCGGCGGGTGCGTATGCCCGAGGCTTCGACCACGAGTCGGCGATGAGCCCGTATGTCGACGACGAGCCCTGGCCGGGCGTCGTGGACTCGGTCCCCGAGGTGTTCCGCAGATACGTCGAAGAGCCTGCCTTCACCGACGACGGAATGCCCCGGGTGACGGCCTGCATGTGGCGCGAGGCGGGAAGCGGGCACTGGCAGGCGGGCGAGATCGACTTCCCCGAGGACAGCGCCGACCCTGACGGCTCGGGCTGGCTGTTCCAGTTGCTGGTCGACCCATCGCCGGAGGCAATCCAGAAGTTCGCCGAGGACTACTACGAGATCCCGGTCGACATCGACGCGGTACGCCACGTGTATGCCCTCCGCCCACTGACTCAGGATGTGGTCACGGCTTTGAACGACAAGGCATCCCTGGCGGGTGTCGCCGACGCAGCCGCCGCGATCGGCTACGCCATCGCGGCCGGCCCGGTTTCCTGACCCGAGCCTGCCGGACAGGCGTCGCGGGCGCGGAGTACACCTGCAGCATCCAGCGGCACTGAAGCGGGAGGGAGCTGGTGAGCCGCAGGGTCAGGCCCTCTCGGCCGAGTGAGCCCGCCCGGCGTGCCTCGGTCCAGGACCTGGCACAGGTCGCGGGCGCACTTCGGCCCAGGAGCCTCGGCGAAGGCGTTGAGGATCTGCTGGTAGGCCGGGTGGTTCGGCAGGACGGGAGGCTTCTCGGTCGGATCCGGGGTCGCCGGAGGAAGGGCGAGGAGGGTCTTACGGGTCACCGCCGGGTTGCCGATTTCCTCGTCGAGTTCACGCAGACGCGCGGTGAGCTCGTCCATCTGCGCGCGGATCTGCTCCGCATCGCCGAAGCGTTCGCGTTCGCGTGCGTCAATCCGCTCCAAGAGCGGCGTGACCTGAGCGTCCACGGGGTCACCTGCGCCGGGTGGGCGTCGTCCGGCCGGTGAGCCGGCGCGCTTTTGCGTCGATCACGGCCCAGGGCACCCGGGACTCGATCGACCTGGACGCAGTGCCGGAGGCGCTGGTACGCCAGCACCTCGCGAAGTACGTCGAATCCTCTTGGCCACCCACGGCGTCCATGGTGCCCGGCCCCCGCACCGTGCCCGAGGCGGAAGCCGCCCGGTCGGCGGCGGACGGTGGGCGGCGGACGGTGGGCGGCGGACGGTGGCCCGGGGCGGCATCCTGAGGACCCGGCCGCCCGGCGTCGCTCCCGGTCGGCGGATCGTTGACCGGGTGAGGCACCGGGCGGGCGGGGAGGTACCCGAAGCCACCGTGCTCGCGGACGGCCCGATCCGGCTACGCGTCGCGCCTGTGCAGCAGCAGGCTGCCGACCAACAGCGCGGCCGCGGCCCACGTGGCGAGCACGCCCAGGCCGGCCCATGGACCGATGGGCAACTCGTGCAGACGGACGGTGGCTTGGACCGCGAGTCCGGCGGTCATGGGCGAGATCTGCTGGAGGTGGCGCTGCCACTCCGGGTCGCTGACCACCCGGGTGACCATCGGGAAGAGGTAGAGCAGCCCGAGCACGATCCCGATGGCGCTCGCCGCGTCCCGTACCGCCGTCGCCACGCCGAGGCCGATCAGGGCGATCAGGACGAGGTAGAGGACCGAGCCCACGGCCGCCCGCAAGGTCGGGCCGTCGGCCAGGGAGAGCGGGGCATAGCCGTGCGCCTCAGTGAATCCGTTGCCGGGCAGGATGTGGCGGCCGGCGAGGAGGGAGGCCAGGACGGCAGCCGTCCCGGAGGCGACGACGACCGTGGTGACAACCGTCGCCTTGGCGGCAAGGACCGTGATCCGGTTCGGCACTGCCATGAGCGTGGTGCGGATCATCCCGGTGCCGTACTCGCCGCTGACGGCCAGCACCGCGAGGACAGCGATGACCGCCTGCCCGACAGTGACGCCGGTCAGGGCAAGCTTGACGGCGTCCTGGCCGCACCCCACGTCCGGGCACTTCACGGCCCTGGCCGTGCCGCAGCCGACGGCCACGGTCAGGGCGACGGCAAGCAGGAGCAGCCTGCCTGTTTCCCCTGCGGTGCGCAGCTTTGTCCACTCCGCGTGCAGGGCCCGGCCGAACTCCCCTCGCCACGCGCCGTCGGCCGTGCTCGTGAGTCGTGCACCGCTCAGGAGACTCATACGTCCCTCCCGCGCAGCCGCACCACGGCCAGGCCGAAGGCGAGCGTGGCGTATCCGCACAGCACGGCGAGGCCGGCCCAGGGCGCCAGCGGGTAGTAGCCGGTCGACGGCTCGTACACGCTGAGCACCTGCGCGTACCGCGGCAGGGTCTGCTGGATGGCGAAGCCCGCAGCCGGGGTCACCCGCAGCAGCCACTCCGAGACGCCCGGGGGCAGTACGCCGGAGGTGGCGAGCAGGAAGGGCAGCACGATCGACGCGATGACCAGGGCGACCGCCGTGCCGCTGCGCCGCAGCAGGGCACCGATGCCGAGAGCGAGCACTGCGGCGGCGGCGCAGAGCAGGCCGGTGCCGACCATGACGCGCACTTCGGTCGCCGGCGTGACGGGGAAGACATGGAAGCCCCTGCCGCGCGCGCTGCGTTCCCCGATGGGAATGGTGATCGCGGCGGCGACCACGCCGATGGCGGACGCGACGCCCCCGGCCACCAGCGCCTTGGCACCAAGCACCCGGCCCCGAAGGGGAGTTGCCGCCATGGTGGTACGCAGCAGACCGCGCCGGTACTCGCCGGTGATGAACACCGTGCCCACGGCGATCACCACGATCAGCCCGGCGAAGGTGCCGACGAGGAAGTTCTCGACGGAGAAGCCGACGCCCATGACGGGCCCGCCGACGACCGGGGCGATGTCACCGGCCCCGGTCACGGCGAACCCGCCGTCGTCGGTCTGGGTGAAGCCGCCCTCGGTGGTGTTCGAGTAGCTGCCGGAGGTGCCCGCGTCGCCTCCCACCTGTGTGCCGCTCCACGGGCTCCGGGACCAGCCGCCGGTGAGGCCGGGACGGCCGAAGGTGCCGGTGGCCACGGCGGGGCTGAAGCCCGTGCCCGCCGGGGTGTCCTGCTTCGCCTCCGGTGACGTCGCGAAGAGCCCGGCCTGCACGGTGCGCCCGAGCCCCGGCAGCTTCGCATGGCCGACCTCGGTCCAGTCGGAGCCGTCGGTGGAGGTGAACCCGGTGAGACTGTCACCGGAGCGGACCAGGCGCAGCCAGCGCGGGGACTTCGGGGTGACCTTGCCGGAAGGGCCCGCCGTGTCGTGCGTGTAGTCGTACTGCATGCGGACGCCGTGGCCGCCGGTGGCCGTGACCGCCGCGTACGGGGATCCCTGGGTGAGGCTTTCCTTCACGATGATCCCGGCCTTCGCCCAGGGCTGGGCGCCCTGGGCCTTCTGGCCGGTCCCGGTGTCGGCCGTACCGGTCAGCGACCGCAGGGGAACGGTGAGGGTGCCGTCGCCGGTGAGCGCCTTGTGGACGAAGTAGAAGCTGTCGTTGACGGCCTCGCCGCCGGGGCCCTTCGGGTACGAGGCGGAGTCGGCGCCCCGACCGTCGGGGGCGGGGGCGGCCGTGCCGAGCAGGCCGACCACGATCGTCGCCAGGAGCGCCCCCGCCATGGCGAGGACCCAGCCGCGTACCGTACGGAACTTCGTCCACTCGGCGTGCAGCGTCCTGAGGAAGCCGCCCCGCTCGGCGCGCCTCGTGGTCGGGGGGCGAGGGGTGAGGGTGGCGGTCATCGCGTGGCCTCCCCCGCCGGGATGCCCCGGTACTCCACCGCGTCCCGGGTGAGCTCCATGTACGCCTCTTCGAGCGTCGCCCGGTGCCTGGACACCTGGGAGAACGGCACCGCGTTCCTGGCGAGCAGGGCCACGATCTCCTCGTCGGGCAGGCCCGTGACGCCGAGGGTGCCGGGGCCGGTCGTGAGAACGGTGGCGCCCGCGCCCTGCAGGACCTGGGCGGCGCGCGGAGTCTCGGAGGTACGCAGGGTGACCCGGCCGCCGGACGCCTCGGCGAGCAGCTCGGAGACGCCGGTGTCCGCGACGACCCGGCCGCGGCCGATCACCACGAGATGGTCCGCGGTGTCTTCGAGTTCGCTCATCAGGTGACTGGAAACCAGGACGGCGCGGCCCTGCCCGGCCAGCGACGACAGGAAGCCGCGCATCCACACGATGCCGTCGGGGTCGAGGCCGTTGAACGGCTCGTCCAGCATGACGACCGGCGGGTCACCGAGCAGTGCCGCCGCGATCCCCAGGCGTTGGCGCATGCCCAGCGAGAAGCCGCCGGCCTTGCGCCGGGCCGCCGTGCCCAGGCCGGCCTGCTCGATGACCTCGTCCACCCGCCGGGCCGGCACGCCCTGTGAGTGGGCCAGCCACAGCAGGTGGTTACGGGCAGTGCGGCTCGGCTGCAGCGCGGAGGCGTCGAGGAGTGCCCCCAGATGCCGAAGCGGACGCCGCAGGGTGCGGTACGGCACCCCGCCGACCAGGGCCTTTCCCTCCTCAACCGAGTCCAGGCCCAGGATGACGCGCATGGTGGTGGATTTGCCCGCGCCGTTCGGGCCGACGAATCCGGTCACCCGTCCGGGCCGCACGGTGAACGTCATCCCGTCCAGAGCCGGCTGTGACCCGAAGCGTTTACGCAAACCGATGACCTCGATCGCCGCCTTCGTACTCTCATCACTCATGACCCCACCCTGTGACGAAGCGAGTTACAGGGGCCGAACGGCTAATGTCATCTCGCTGTTACTGAGGTTTTCAGGATGGAGTCGGGTCAGACCGGTGGCGGTGAGGCAGCCGTCGATCAGGCCGCCCACCTACCTTCCAGCCCGCTGCACTCCCCACACCCAAGCCGCTGACCAGCGCCGATGAAGAAGTCCGGCTGGAGTACTAGCCGGGTGGTAGCGGAGGGTTGCCCGGAAGGGCCGGATTCTCCGGTTGACGTACGTCGCCGCTGCCGAGCAGGACGCGGGCCCGGACCCGCATCGGCTCGTCGCCGCGCCGGGAGAGCAGGACCAGCTCGTCGACCAGGGCCGTCATGGGGCCGAGGAGGGACTCCGCCTTGCGGGCGAGAAAGTGCGGGTCCGGGGTACGCCCGAGGGACAGGTGCGGGGTGTAGCCGTGCGAGTGCGATCCGCAGAGCGGGAAGCGGAGCTCCAGGGACTCCCGCAGCCGTGCCCAGGGCTCGTGGTCGGCGGCGGCCGGGTCGAGCCAGACGGTGGCGTCCTCGCGGTGTCCGAACCAGTGGACGCCCGCCAGGCGGGCGGTGAACGGCGGCGTCTCGGCGAGCGCTGCGGCGACCAGCGGCAGGGCCCGGGCGAACTCGGCCTCGGGGACGAAACCGAAGAGCACGTTGACGTGCGGCGGCCAGCGGCGGATCTGCCGGTCGTGTGCGCGGCGAATGTGCTGGATCGGCGGCCACAACTTCGCCGGCGGCAGCCAGGCGACGGCGGTGCGGTTCGTCGACGGGACGGCGAGGACGTCGCCGGGTGCCGGAGCCGGCACCGGACCGACCTGCCCGACGAGGGTCTCGTCGAGTCGGTCGATGCCGCAGGCGCGGTCCCAGACGACCTGGCCGTCCGCCTCGAAGAACACCACCCGGTGCCAGGGGATCTCCCCGCCCGGTACGAAGTCGCCGAGCAGGACCCGCTTCGGCGGGGCCCCGCGCTCGGCGATCCCCATCACGAACCGCTCGGGGTCGAAACGCGGTTCCCAGAGCACCCGGTGGTAGATCTCGTCGCTGGTGTGCACGTCAGCACCTGCCCTCAACCATCAGGGTGACGCGCGCCCGGTCGGCCCTGCAATTCAGCGCCCGGCCCGCCCGCCTCGCTGTGGTCACAGCAGGAGAGCGAAAGACAGCGGCGGTTTTCGCCCCGGACTCCCACCTCGGACATCAGGGGACAAGTGACCCGCCGGTAGCTTTCAGGGTTTCGCGACCACCGGGTACAGGGCCCGGCGTACGACCTCGTCGGGCTTGTCGACGGCGGCCGTCGCCAGCTTGAAGAGGATGCCCTCCTTGCCGCGGACCTTCTTCGACTCGGCCGTCAGCTGCTAATCCACCCGCCGCCCGGCGCGAGCGTCGGTCTTGTGGACCGGAGCGACCAACAGGTCGACCAGAGCGTCGGTGATCTCCGCCTGCCGGGACGAGCCAGCGCCGCGAGCAGGGTGATCCGTACGTCCTCCCCCGTGTCACGAAAGGGGGAACCGGCCTTCCAGCTCGAAGAACTTCAGCAACAGGCTGAAGCCGAGCCCGGTCGCCCCGCTCTTGTTCGCCACCAGGTCCCAGTCACCGTCTACCGGCGTCCAGTTCGCCAACAGCTCCTCCGGCGAACGCTCTTGCCGCACGCCCGCCCCTTTGGCCTCGATGACTTGATGACTCGATCAGACCGACGACGACGCCCAAGACAGGGAAACGGGGCCCGTCCGGCTACCCGCGACCTGCTTTGCGGCTGGTGTCCGAGCCAGGGCTCCGGAGCCGGCACAGCACAGCGGCAGCCGGGTCACGATGAACCGCGCGACCGCCGTGCTCGCCGGCCGGGACAGCCAGTTCTCGCGAAGTCCCGGCCGGACCGACCGGCGCTCAATACGGTGCCCGGACCATGGCAAAACGAAGTGTGACGCGCGGCAGCGCGGCTAACACCGGTAGCGGGCGTGCCCTATGTGCCACACGTAGGAGGCTGCGACGGCTTCCATGGCGTGAGCGTGATCCGTGAGTGCGTTCTTGCCGGTGGCGGCGAGTTCGGTGAGTCGATGGCGTGCGGTGGAGGCTTGGTCCTCACACATGCGGGAGGCCAGGCGGAACGCCCCTTCGAGGTCGCACTCGCGGTGTCGGATCAGCAGTGTCGGCAGGCTCAGAGGAGTCTGGCCACCGCGATCGGTCTCCTTCGTGTACGAGGCAAGGTCGTTGATCCACCCGGCAAGGTGGGCAACGGCCTTTTCCAGCTCCTGCACTGCTGCCGAGGCTCGCTGATCCTCGGTGAGTTCGTAGCCGAGCACGGCTTCCGCGGTCGTCATGACGGTTCGGACGAAGACCGTGTGGGGGCGCATCGCGTAATAGTCGCTCAGGGTGACCTGGTCGGGTCTGTCGAGGTGATGGGCCTCCCAGAGGATGCCGAAGAGGTTGTCCCGCAGGTGCGCGGTGAGCCGTAGATACTGCGTGGGCGTGGCCCGTTCCCGGAACCGGTGCAGGAGTTCCCGCAGGGCGGCGGTGCAGGCGTCGTCATCGGCCGTCGGCTCGTCGTGACCGGCCAGCAGGTGGACACAGTGACTGATGCGGCGGACCAGACGCGCGGTGTCACGGCCTCCTTCGGCCTCGCCGTGTACGTCGTCGAACGCGGTGAGCCACAGAAAGAGATCGGCGCAGAGGAACACGCCGTCCCGGTCCGTCGTGGGCAGGACACGAGCTACGCCCTGGGCCGTGATGTTGCAGAGGGCCTTCGCTTCCCCGGGTGAACCGATCAGGGGGAAGGTCCGGAGCCAGTGGGTGGTGTGCTCCTCGATGGCGTCGGCATACGGGCTGGTGGCGAAGGGGCCGGGGAAGGAGCCTCGGAGGTCGGGCATCGGCAGGGTACGCGCGTCCGAGCCGCGGGGGTGGCTCATGCGGCTGGCTCCGCTACGGCCCGCTGCCTGGTTTCGGCGACCATACGGGGGTCCGACGGGTGCACGGTGAGCAGCCCGACCGGCTCCACGGTGGCGCCGGGAAGGGGCCGCAGCCGCCAGCGGGACGCGATGAACGCCGTGATGACGATCCCCTCCGTCCAGGCGAACGCGTCGCCGATGCACATGCGTTTCCCTGACCCGAAAGGGATGAAGGCTCCTCTCGGCGGCTGGGGGCGCTCCGGCAGCCAGCGGTCGGGATCGAAGCGCAGCGGGTCGGGGTACAGGGCCGGGTCCCGGTGCAGTGCGTAGGGGCTCCACAGCACCTGCTCCCCCGCCGGCAGTGTGACCTGCCCGAGGCGCACGGGCTTGGTGGCCTGCCGGGTCACCAGCCAGCCGGCGTGGTGCAGGCGCAGGGTCTCGCTGACCAGTCTGCGGGTGAAGGCGAGTCGGGGGACGTGCTCGGCGGTGATCGGGCCCTCTCCGACCACGGAGTCGACCTCTTCGTGCAGCCTGCGCTCCAGTTCGGGGTCGCGGCCCAGCTCGTGGAACAGCCAGGCCAGCATGACTCCCGTCGTCTCGGAGCCCGCGGCCAGCAGTCCGATGATCTCCGACAGGATCTCGTTGTCGGGCAGTGGCGCACCGGTTTCGTCCCGGGCCTCCAGGAGCAGTGTCACGAGGTCGTCGTGGGCGTCGGGGGCCGCCCGGCGCTCTGCGATGATGTCCGCCACTTCGCTGCGCAGCAGGTTGCGGGCGGCCTTGAGCCGACTGTTGCTGCGGGTGGGCAGCCGTTCCAGCGAGGACACGGGCACCATGGTGCGCCAGATGGCGGCTGTGAAGACCGTGTCGACGGCGTCGAGGATCGCGCGCGCCCGCTCTTGCTCCGCGCGGAAGGAGCACAGCACCGACATGGCCACGTCCTGGGCCATGAGCCCCATCTCGGTCTTCAGGTCGAGCACTTCGCTCTCACGCCAGCCCGTGATGGAGGGTTCCACCGTTTCCCGCATCGTGTCGACGTACCCGCTGATCCGTTCGCGGTGGAAGGCGGGCTGGAGCAGCCGGCGCCGGCGCAAGTGGGGCTCGCCCTCCGCGACCGGCAGGGCCGACTGACCGAAAAGCTTGAGCTTCTCGCCCAGCAACCCCTTGGAGAAGGAGCCGGACTTGCTGGTGAGCATCTCGTGGATCAGCTCATGGGAGTTGACCACGGTCACCTTCTTGAGGCCGACCGACATACGGACGATCGGCCCGTATGTGCGCAGGCGTTCGACGAACTCCAGGCGGTCCTTGAGCAGGGGCACAACGTGTCCGACCAGCGGCAGCCGCCCCGGAGCGGTCGGCGGAAGGTCCATGTCGGCAGTCACATCTATGTCAGGAGTCACGCGTCCGTCCTTTCCACATCTGTTTCTGTACATGCGGCCGCAACTCCTTCTGTACCTGCGGCTGCGCGACGTGCCCGCAGCAATTCCCGCGCGGCGAGCACCTCCGCTTCGATCACCTCGGTGGGCGCGTACAAGGTCTTGTCGTGCCACAGGGCGGGGTGCTGGTGACTGGGGTGCGAGGCGGTGTGCAGATACGTTTCAGCTAGGTCCAGTGCCCGGGTGTGCTGCGGCTGCGGTGTCGATGTGGCGGCGCTCAGCAGGATTTTGACGGCGTACGCGGTTTCTTCGACGGTGCTGCCCCATATGCCCCAGGAGCCGTCGGCGCGCTGGGTGTCAGTGGTCCACGCGGCGGCGCTCCGGACGGCCTCGGACGCGTGGTGGCCGCCGTACTGTGCGAGCGCGGTGACGCTTCGCGCGGTGGCGTAGTAGGGGGAGGCATGCCACTTGTCGGTCCAGTGTCCTTCGCGTTGCTGCTGGCCGATCAGCCAGTCGCAGAGCTTCGCCGCCCGGGGGCCGTATGTGTGCTCCGCCGCCGGGCGGCGCCGCACGTGGCTCACGAGGGCTTGGAGGGCGTGGGCGTTCGCGGTGACCGATCCGGTGTCCTCGCCGATGTAGCAGTCGTAGTGGCTGCCGTTGTGGAACAGGTCCAGCGGTGCCGGGTCGTGCGGCAGGCCGACGAGCGAGGCGACCAGCACCGCCATGGCGGTGTCGTCGGCATCGGTCATGAGGCCGGGCGCACCGCGCACGCCTCGCGGATCGTAGATCTCCTCGGCCCACCCCCGGACCGTGGGAAGAGCGGCAGCGGGCAGGTTGGCGCGCGCCAGCGCGGCGGAGACCCATAGTCGTTCGACCACGCGGAGGGGCGCGGCCTCGGGGAAGAGACCGTCGTAGCGCCGGGCCACCGCGGTGAGTTCGTCGACGGCCTGAGCGGTAGCGGCGGGTGACCGCGCTGCCCGTGCCGCGGTGGCGGCGGGTGAACTGCCCAGCAGACCGTCGACGTCAGGGACGAGAGACGGCGGTATGTAGCTGTCCATGCCTTCGAACGTGTGGTGGAACTTGACGGGCAGGCTGCCCGCCGACTCGTACCGCCTGGCCACGGAAGCGGGTGCCGATGCGTGGAAGCCGCCCGGGACCGGCAGTCGGGGGCCACCGGGACCGGGTATGTCAACGCCGGTGATCAGGGAGTCCAGCTTCTCGTTGATCTTGGCCACCAGGCTGGGTACGAGTATTTCCGCGGCAGCCGTGTCCGGCCACGGGCCCGCTGACGGCAGTGATCGCAGTGCGTCCAGACCTCTGTTCACCGCGGCCGTGAGCCGACCGGTGACCTCTGCGGACGCGGTGCCCCTTCGCAGGACGGCCAGTGCTGCCTCCACCCCGCTGAGTGTCGGCAGCAGCCGGTAGGGCAGCGGTCCCTCCCCCCAGCTTCCGTCGGGCGCCTGCTGTTCCAGCAGGTACGTGATCCGGCGTGGTTCCTCGGGCAGCCACGGCGCCGCCGAGAGGACGCGGGCCGTCTCGTACAGGGAGGGACGGACGCTTCCCCAGCTGTCCTGGTCCACCCTGACTACCAGGCTGGTGGCTCGTTCGGCGTAGGACGTGCCGATGGGCGTGCTGATGCTCATGGGGCGACTTCCTCTTCGGGGTTCTGACTGACTGAGTGCGGCGACGCCTTATGTCTGCCTGGCCGTCGCGTCCAGGGCGAGCCGGCGCAGGGAGGCCGTGGCACCTTCTGGGAAGGGGGCGTCGTCCAGGGCGGCGAGGGCGGCGGCCCGTCGTGTGGCGATCATTTCCTCCACGGTCTGCCGGGCGCCGGTGGAGTTCAGGATCGTGCGGACCGCGGCTGCGTGTTCCTCGTTGAGGTCGCTCCGCCCGACGAGCTCGCGCAGTGTCTTCAGTTCGGCCGTGGAGGCTCGCTGGACCGCGAGCGCCATCAGGACGGTGGCCTTGCCCTCGCGCAGGTCGTCCAGCACTGGTTTGCCTGTTCTGGCAGGGTCGCCGAAGACCCCGAGCAGGTCGTCCCGCAGCTGAAACGCTTCTCCTAGTGGGATTCCGAACCCGGTGCAGGCATCGAGAACGCACTGGGTCGCTCCGGCCGCTGCCGCCCCTATGTGCAGGGGCCGTTCTATGGTGTATTTAGCCGTCTTGTATCGAATAACGTGCAGTGCGGTATCCACATCACCGGTGAGGCGACCGGTGGTCTGGAGGTCCAGGAGCTGGCCGTACATGACCTCGCTCCGCATTTCGGCCACCAGGGGCAGCACCTGCGCCAGTCGCCCCGGGCTGAGGTCCGCCGTTCTCAGGAGTTCATCGGACCACACCAGGGCCAGGTCGCCGAGGAGGACGGCCGCGCCCAGACCGTGCGCCTCGGCCCGGCTGCCCGGACCGCCGCTGTCGGTGTACGCGGTGGCCAGTGCACGGTGGGCGGACGGCCGGCCGCGGCGGATGTCGCTGTCGTCCATCACGTCGTCGTGCACCAGGGCGAACACCTGGAAGAGTTCGAGGCTGGCGGCAGCGCGAATGGCGGCAGTCATGTCGCCTGTCGCTCCGGCGGCCTGCCATCCGTACAGGCACAGCAGGGAACGCAGTCGTTTTCCGCCGGTCAGGAGTCCGCGCAGGGTGGTGGTCAGGTAGAGCAGCTCGATTCCCGGCGCAGCGCGTTCCTTGGTCTCAAGGAATCCGGTCAGAGCCGCGCCCACCTTCTGTCGTAGGGAAGCGAGGTCGGGCAGTCCTGTGGGAAGGGTTTGTGTCACCGGCGATTGATCCTCTTTCGCTCGGGAACCGTCGTCACGGTTCCGTTCTTGCAGAGGACGGGTCAACGGACCCGCGTCTCCTCCCTGGCGTCGTAGCGGTGGTGCCGGCCGGCTCCCGGACGGCACCACCGTTACGTGACGATCGACGGCAGGTGATACGGCTTCTACGCCTCGGTGCCGCCTGCTGTCGAAGAGATTGGAATGTCCCGCTCGGGGCGGGAAGGGCTCCGGCTCCAGGGGGTGGCCCCGTTGGCGTCGGGGGTCAGGGGGGTGAATCGGGCCGGGAGCGCGGTGAGCGTCCGGTGAACAGCCCCGGGGCGGTAGGTCAGTCTGTCTGCGGGAACGTCCAGTTCGATGTCCGGCAGGTAGGTCAGGAGCCTCTCGATGGCGGCGGTGGCGATCAGTGTGGCGACGTCACGGGCAGGACATGTATGGGGTCCTGCGGCGAAGGCCAGGTGGGCCTTGTTCCCGGAGCGGTAGCCGTCCGACGGGATGCCCGAGTGGGGGCAGGTGTTGGCGGCGGCGTACGAGACCATGACGGGCGAACCCGCAGCAATGCGGGCGCCGTGGAAGGTCACGTCCTTCCTGGGGAAGTGGACGCTGTAGTTGGCCAGCGGGGCGTCGTGCCACAGCGCGTCATCGATGGCGTGCTGGATGGGCAGGCTCCCGGTGGTCAGGGTGCCGAAGTAGCGGTCGTCGCTGAGCAGGCGGACGAGCGTGTTGGCGATGAGGTTGCACAGTGGCTCGTTCCCGGCCCCGAGGGTGATGAGGATCTGGTTGACGGCCTCTTCCTGGCTCAGCCCGTTGGGGTGATCGATGAACCAGGAGGTCAGATCATGGCCGCGCTGTGCCGCCTTGGTCCCGTAGAGGTTTTCGAGGTAGGCGCCGAAAGCCTGCCCGCCCAGTGCCTGTCTCTCCGGATCGCTGTCCATCATCGCCCCGAGCGCCCACACGAGCCGCGGGCCGTCCTCGTCCGGCATGCCGAACAGAGCGTTGAAGACCATCAGGGGCAGTTGCTGCGCGTACTGGGGAACGAGGTCGACAGTCCCGGTATCGGCGAATTCCCGGAGCAGCGTGTCGGCGAAGCGGAATGTCAGGGCGCGCACGTCATGGGGATCCAGGAGACTGAAGCTGTCCGTGATCACACGTCGCAGGTGTGCGTGTGCCTCGCCGTCGGCGAAGAACAGACTCGGCCGCCACTCCACCAGGGGCCGGATCGGGCTGTCCTCCGGCACCTGCGGCAGCCAGCCCCGGGTGTCCTTGGTCCATGTATCGGTGTCCTGGAGGAGGTCGAGGGCGGCTCGGTAGTCGGTGACCAGGTTGACCACGACACCGGGGGCCACCTCGGCTACGCCGACCGGTCCCTGCTTGCGCAGCAGTTCATAGCTGCGCTGCGGGTTCGCGGCGTGTTCGGCCCCGTGCAGGGACACGGGGGCTTCGGCTGGTGTGAGCGTCACGAGGCTTTGACTCCGGCAACGGATATGGAATGGGCGGTCAGTTGGGCGAGCGCGTGCAGGCCGCTGTTCTTCTCTCGTGCGTCACAGGTGACCAGTGGTGTCTCCGGGGCGAGGTCGAGCTTCGAGCGGATGAGCTCCAAGTCGTACTTGGGTGAGTCGGGGAAGACATTGACAGCGACGGCGTACGGCAAACCGCGCTCCTCGATGAGTTCCATCACTTCCCAGGAGTCCTTGAGGCGCCGGGTGTCGACCAGGACGAGGGCGCCGAGCGCTCCGAAGGCGATGCCTTCCCACAGCGGAAGGAAGCGGCGCTGCCCCGGAGTTCCGTACAGGTACAGAACGATCTTGTCGCCCGGCAGCGTCAGGCGGCCGAAGTCGATGGCGACCGTGGTGGTGGTCTTGTCACGCAGGACGTCGTGGCTGAGGTCGTCGGTGGCGACCGCCGCGTTCGTCATGACTTCGTCGGTGTGCAGTGTCGGGATCTGCGACAGCGACTTGACCACGGTTGTCTTGCCGATACCGAGCGGGCCGGCAACGAGGATCTTGATCCTTCGGTGTTCTCCCTCGGGCAGGTAGACAGGAGGCGAGCTAGGCGGCAAGGAGAGCGTGGAGTCCACTCAGAACCTCTTCCAGGACTT
Organism: Streptomyces sp. NPDC001890; assembly: GCF_042891445.1. Taxonomy (NCBI): domain Bacteria; kingdom Bacillati; phylum Actinomycetota; class Actinomycetes; order Kitasatosporales; family Streptomycetaceae; genus Streptomyces; species Streptomyces sp. NPDC001890. Next base: position 58,938 of record NZ_JBIATE010000035.1, read on the forward strand.
CTTTCGACGGTCGGCCATCGTTCGACGCGCGCAGGGCGTCCGGAATCGGGACGGTGGCCTTTAACTGACCGTCACTGACGAGTTGTTCGGCGAGCACCAGGGTCACGCTGACCGGGAGGCCGAGATAGCCGGCCAGTTCGACGACGCTGAGCGACCCGTCGGTGAGGAGCTCGATCACGCGCTGGTGCACCGCTGTGTGGTACCTCGCGAGGGGCAGACCACTGGCGCGCAGAGCGGCCAGCGAATCGAGGGTGCCCGAGAGGCCGGCGCCGGGGTTGGTCCCGGTGGCCAGGTAGGCCGGCAGCAGCCGTCGCTGTTCCTGGCCGCGGCTCATGACGCCCCGTCGCTGGTACGAGCGGGAACGGACATTATCTGTTCCCCGAGTTTCATCGCCTGGCGGGCCATGGTGGCCGCGACCACGCCCATGGGCATGTCCTCGTCGCCCGCTGCCGCGATCAGCGTGTTGGTTCCTTCTCCGACCGGCATGACCATGTAGATACCCCGGTCGTTGTGCGAGGTGACGGTCTTGAGCGGAGTGCTTCGAGGGACTCCCAGAACGGCGTTGGTCGCGGCGCGGGAGGCGGAGTGCAGCGCGGCAGTCATCGCACCGATGCCGTCTGCCTCGTCCTTGGTGAGATTCTCGGAGATGGCCTGGACCATCCCGTCGAGAGTCATCGTCAGGGCGTGCCGGACACCACGGATCTCGGTGATGGGCTTCAGGACCCAGGCGGACGGGCCGGTCTCTTCGTGGGTTTCAGGCATGGTCACAGTGTTGACTCCGAATCGGTGACGGACCGGTCGCCGGTGAGGCCGCTTTGGAAATCGCTCCACATGGCACCGGTGTCTTCCGGGTTCAAGGGGCGGGGCGCAGCGGCGGTCTCGTCATTGGTGGCTGTCGCTGAGAAACGGCGGCGGCGCTGCGGCAGCGCGGACGCACCGGTCGGCGCGGGCGGGTGTGCGGGCGAGTCGGCAGCGGCCGGCCGCTTGTGGGCCTGTGGCGCCACGGCAGGTTGGGGAGCCATGACCGACGGAGGTGTGGCGTTTTCGTCGATCGAGGTCAACAAGTTGTCGGGAACGGACACCACAGCGCGCACCCCGCCATAGGGAGAGGAAGTGTCGATGGAGACATGGAGGCCGTAGTCGGCGACGAGACGGCCGATGGCGGCGAAGCCCATGGACGGCGGATCGCCGAGTTCGAGGAGCAGCACCTCCTGCTGTTCACCCGATATCAGACTTCGGCCGCGGGCGAGCGCTTCTGCAGTCATGCCCTTGCCGGCGTCGTCGATCGTGATGCACACACTTCCGTTGCCGGTCTGGATCAAACCGACGTCCACCATGAGGTCGTCACGGGAGTGCTCCAGCGCGTTCGCCATCAGCTCGGCGCAGACCACAGCGACCGGCTCGGCAGCGCGCCCGACCACTCCGATGTTGGAAAGGCCCAGCCGGGAAACGATGTTGATGCGGTCGAAGCCGCGCAGACGCGAGGAGGCGCCACTGACGACCTCGCTCACGTAGGTGTCCTTACGGACGTGACCCGGCCAGCCGCCGCACACGATGGCGGACCTCTGCGTGAGGCGCAGGTTCTGCTCATTGATGTGGTCGGATTCGAGCAGACTCTGCGTCAGACGGGGCGGCGCACTGAACTCGTGCTGCAGACCCACGATATTCGTCTGCAGCCGGTAGGAGAGGGCCTGGGACTCCTGAGTCGCACCACGCAGAGCGGCCCGGGCAGCGGCGTCGATGCGGCGCCTTTCCTTGAGGACGATGCCGGAAACCGCTTCGGGCAGGGCGTCCAGGAGCTGGGCGGCCTCGGATCCCGCGAGGTTCTTGTGCAGGAGTCCGGGGACGGGGTGATGAGAGCTGATCAGGTGCAGCGCGAGAGCGGGGAGCCGATCGGAGACGAGGTGACGCACTTCGTCGAGAATCTCCGCCTCGCGGGTGGTGAGTTCCTGCGTGCGCGACTCTGCGGCCTGCCTTTTCTGCACCTCGGTCCGGGTACGGCCCTCGGCAGCCTGCACGCGGGAATCGGCGGCCTGCGCCTCCGCGGACAACTCTCTGCCCTGTCGTATGTGCTTGCGGCGCGAGCGTGCCAGGAGCAGCGCCCAGACTGCTAGGAGGAGAGACAAGACGCCAAAGGCAATGGCGATTTTTGAGGACAAGGTCACGGAGGGTGGTCCTAGGGGTAGATCGAGCCTTCGAAGAACAGCGCAGCGGTTCACTCCCCCGCAGAGGGTGTGCGCGGTCTCCGGAGAACTGGCGGACAGGAAGGGCAATGCGGCAAGTCAGTGGTGCGTGGGCCGTTCGTGCGATGGAAGAGCGCCGGCCGTGTACGAGCGGCTGCCAGGCCACGTCACGGCCCGGTGAATCGCCCGATTCGGCCAATGCCCCGACGCCGCGATCCCCACATGCGTCGACGGTCGCCCGGCAGGCCCTCGCGCGGCTCCAACCCCCCGAAACGATCGTGGGGCGGAGCTTGCTGAACGGCGAATGAACAGGTTCATCAGAGCTCCGTCGAGGACCGCGAACGTCAGCTGCATCACGTGCTTCCCGCCATCGCGCGCAGTCGATTCGCGGCTTGCCACTTCCTAAAACGCGGTCAGCTTACTGGAGTTGATCTGTTCACGCGGTCTTGGTGGGCCCGCACGGTCACGAACCGGACGATCTTCGCCTGCTGGGTTCTCGCTGATCGCCCACGGCGTTGCCCATGGCAATCGCCTGCAGCTCGCCGAGCACACCCTCTGGTGGCCTCGGCGCGAAGCGCCGGCGGAGGTCAGGTGCCCGACGAGGAGGGTGAGCGGCGCGGCTGCAGGACGAGGCCGTACGCGAACGTCTCGGCCGGGCGCCGGTCCCGCCCGGGGAGTGGCCTCTGCGGGCGGCCTTGTTCCGCGGCGGCCGCATCGCCGTCGTCGCCGAACCGGGCCTTCTGCCCCTCCTGTTCAGTCAGCCTGCGAACCCTGATCAGCCTTGCCGTCGCGCCTGCTCGTATCGATCGGACGTGTCGTCACATCCAGGCCCAGCAAGCCCAGTTGGCACCACCCGGTGGTCGTTTACGGTCACGGCACCAGCAGTGGGCCGCCCTCGCGATTGATCTCGATTTCGTCGGCAAGGGCGAGTGCAAGGCATCCGATTCTGCCGTGGACCTTGAATGACGGCGTCGCCTGGCAGAGGGCGTTCGCCGACCCACCGGTGCCGGTGTCGGCCTGCTCTCCACGACCACGTCGGGCCGCAGCCAGGTAGGAGAACCGGTCCGGGTCGATCGGCGACCCGGACCGTCGCGGTGTACAACACCGGCAAGTGCAGGGCCGGGCGACGGGTCTGCTCAGGGGCAAGCCGGTGCGCAGCGACATCTGACCGGGTGGTAGCCAGGTGGCCATGTCGAATGGGGTTCGGTGTTGCTGTGGGCCTCAGCCGGAAGCCGGGTGGGGTCCGTGGGATCGCAGTTTCGGATCCGTCACCCCGCCCGGGCATGCGAGCGGGTCGATCGGCCATCCGGCGCGCTGGGCACCGGCCCGGTACGCGCTCTCGTAGAAGGAGAGTACGGCGCCACGCGGGTCGTCCTCGGCACGGACTTCGTCGTACGGCAGTACTGCCAGGTGGCTGTCGTTCCGGGCGGCCCAGTGCGCCGCCGCGGGCTCCAGCGGCTCGTCGGCCAGGTGCGGCGGCTCCGGAGCGGTGTAGGAGTAGAACGCGGGGGCGGGGAAGGTGTCGTCCCCGAACCAGAAGCCGAAGCTGATCACTTCCCGGGAGTACGCCTCCCGGGTGACGGGGTCCAGCTGCTGAGGCTGCTCGATGTGACGCTCGGAGAACCGGGTGTGCGCGATGTCGAAGGTGTGCCAGAAGTGGTGCACCGGGCTCACCTTTCCCGAATACCCCGCGGCGAATTCCTCCAGCACCGACGCCACCTGGCTGAGGACCCGCCAGTAGCGGTTGGCGTGCGCGGGCTCGTATGTCGCATGCTCGGTGTCCTCGGCGAACGGCCGGCCGGAGTCGGGCAGGTCGAAGGGCCTGGGCACGTCCAGCCGCACCTGGATGCCCAACGCTGCCAGTGACTCCATGACCGCGTCGTGGAACGAAGCAACGGACTGGCCGGCGAGCGGAAAGGAGATCTCCCGGCCGTCCAGCGTCGAGACGACCAGCCGATGCGCGACGAAGTCGAAGTCCATCGTGAAGATCGGGTTGCCGTCGACCTGCCCCATCGGGCGCGTCGTGATACCTCGCCCCGAAAGGTGGAACGGAACATTCCACCAGTGGTTGCGCCGTGCGCTGGCAGCGAGACGGATCTTCCCGACGATCTGCGCGAAGCGGTGGAGCGTCTCCTTGGTGTCCCGCCACTCGGCGAGCGGGATCGGCAGGAACAGTTCCATGGTCATCACCCTTCCCTCTGGCCTTGCCGAACGGACCAGCACCGCCCGGTGGTCCTGGCGCGCCCCTTCCCGTTGCCGGGGTCGCTCGTCGCCCTCCCCGGCGTTCCCCGGATCGGGCTGCCTCGGCTTCACCGGACCGTTGCGACGGCCTGACGGACGAGTGCGTACGTCCCAAGGCATCGATCGAAGCCATGGCGGGGCTCGCACCGTCCTTCCAGCAGGAGAACAGTACGGTGACCACGGGCAACTCACTGGCCATGACACGGCGGCCCTGGAACGTCATACGTGGCCGATGGTGACAAGGACATCGTCGGCCGGGGTTGCCGCCCCGTCGGCCGGCCGTGCCCGGGAGGGCTGAGTGAGGTTGATCCCCGGGAGTGGACATCGGGGCAGCCAGGAAGCTGTGGGAAGACGATCCGCGAAGCTGCCCGGAGCCCTGGCGGGTACGGGCCGACTGGCTGTGCGGCGAACACCCACCCGCCCACCGGCGCACCGTCCTGGAGGAGTTCGCCTCCGGCATCATCCGGGACCACGGCCAGGACCACGAAGGCGGCAGGCCTCACCTCCGCCGGTGAGGAGACCCCGCACCTGGCGGCCAACCACCCCGACGGCGGCGCGGATGTCTGGATCGGCCTCCCCGCCGACGCGAGCTGCGACCACGCGCGCGTCCGCCCCGCCGGCCGGCGTGAGCGTGGCCCCTGGTGCTGCGGCGCTCGTGGGGGTTGCCGCGCGGCGTGAGGGGGGTGCTGTCCGAAGGGGCCGGCTGCGATGTCGGTCATGTGTCTTGAGAAACAGCCGGACAGGCGCCGGAGCAGCATCTGTGCTCTGCTCCGACGAGGATGCCTGATGCTCTGTGTGGTCGGTGGGTCGGTCATCGGGACGGCCGTGCAGTCAGTCGTGCGCGGGGCGGTTGGTGAGCTGGTGGTCGGCCAGGTTCAGTGCTTCGTCCACGACGCGGCGCAGGTGTCCGTCGGCCAGGGTGTAGATGACGCGGCGGCCTTCCTTGCGGGTGCGGACCAGGCCGCTCAGTCGCAGGCGGGCCAGATGCTGGCTGACGGCGGGGCGCTGGGCGCCGCATGCCTCGGTGAGTGTGGTGACGTCCGCTTCCTGCTGGGCGAGGGCGTGCAGCAGGGTGAGTCGGGTGCGGTCGGCGAGGAGGGCGAGGATCTCGGCGGCGAGGGAAAACTGCTCCTCGCCGGGGTTGTGCGGGTGCGCATCTTGCGCAGTTGATAGGTGCGTGCGTGCGCTCATACGCACATAATGGAGGTGCGCTGCTCTCGTGTCCAGCCGGGGGCGGCTTCGCCCTGCCCGCGCCCGCGCACTCGCACTCGCACTCGCACTCGCACGAGGAGGAAACGTGAGCCACGACCACGGCCCCGGCCACCCCGACGGGCACCACCCTCACGACCACACCCCCGGTCAGGGAAGCGGGCGGCTCGCCCGTCTGCGGCATCGGGCCGGGCATCTTCTGGTGCCGCACTCCCACGAGTCGGCCGACAAACTGGACGCGGCACTGGAGGCGTCGGCACGCGGGATGCGCGCGCTGTGGGTCTCCCTCGCCGTTCTCGGCGTCACCGCCGTCGCGCAGGCGGTGATCGTCGTGATCTCCGGTTCGGTCGCGCTGCTGGGCGACACCGTGCACAACGCCGCCGACGCGCTGACCGCCGTACCGCTGGGCATCGCCTTCCTTCTGGGCCGCCGCGCCGCGACCCGCCGCTTCACCTACGGGTACGGCCGTGCCGAGGACCTGGCGGGCATCGTCATCGTGGCCACCATCGCCGCCTCCGCCGTCTTCGCCGCCTGGACCGCCATCGACCGGCTGGTCGACCCGCGCGAGATGCAGCACCTGTGGGTGGTCGCGGCCGCGGCCGTGACCGGGTTCATCGGGAACGAGTGGGTGGCCCGTTACCGCATCAGGGTCGGCCGCCAGATCGGGTCGGCCGCGCTGGTCGCCGACGGCCTGCACGCCCGCACCGACGGATACACCTCGCTGGCCGTCCTCCTCAGCGCCGGCGGCGCCGCGCTGGGCTGGCGGCTCGCCGACCCCGTGGTCGGGCTGCTGATCACCGCGGCGATCCTGCTGGTCCTGCGCGACGCGGCCCGGGAGGTCTTCCGCCGCGTGATGGACGCCGTCGATCCCGCCCTCGTCGACGCCGCCGAGACCGCCCTGCGCCAGGTACCCGGCGTGCGGGAGGTCGGCGGGCTGCGGCTGCGCTGGATCGGCCACCGCCTGCGCGCAGAGGCGGACATCGTCATCGACGGCCATCTCAGCGTCCGGGCCGGGCACCGCATCGCGGTCGAGGCCGAGCACGCACTCCTGCACGCCGTCCCGAAACTGGTGGCCGCCGTCATCCATACCGACGTCGAGCCCGACACGGGCGAGCGCGACCCGCACCACCTGCTGGCCCACCACACTGCCGCCTGACGCCAACGGCCAGTCCGCCCTTTTCGAGCCGCAAGGAGAGCATGTGACCATCCCCTCCCCCGTCTTCACGCAGTACACCTCTGCCGGCCAGGTCGCC
>NZ_JBIATE010000036.1:0-58782 GCF_042891445.1 Streptomyces sp. NPDC001890
CGCTACCGCGACCGCCGCGCGGTCGCCCGCCGCAAATCTGACCACCTGGACGCCATGGTCCTGGCCAACGTGTTGCGGACCGACGCCTCGGCCCACCGGCAGTTGCCGCGTGATTCCGAACTGGCCCAAGCCATTGGGGTCCTGGCCCGCGCCCAGCAGGACGCCGTCTGGGACCGGACCCAGGCCGGCAACAAACTCCGCTCCCATCTGCACGAATACTTCCCCGCCGCCCTGGAGGCCTTCAGCACTCGCGAGGGGCTGTGCGTCCCCGCGGCCCTGGTCATTCTGGCTGCCGCCCCCACTCCGGGGCAGGCCGCCAAGCTGACCCGCACCCAGTTACGGGCACTGCTGAAGAAGGCTGGCCGCCAGCGCGGCATCGACGCGGAGGCCGAGCGGTTGCGCGAGTTCTTCCGACGCCCCCACATGCGTCAACTGCCGCTGGTGGAGGAGGCAATGGGCCGCCAGACCGTCACGCTGGTGCGCAAACTGGAGATTGCCTGCACCAGCGCAGACGACCTCGCCGCAGCAGCGGTGGAGTCTTTCGACAAGCACCCGGACGCACAGATCATCACCAGCTTTCCAGGGCTCGGGTCACTCACCGGAGCCCGGGTGCTCGCCGAGATCGGCGACGACCGATCCCGTTTCACCGACGCCAAGGGCCTCAAAGCCTACGCCGGGGCCGCGCCGGTCACCCGGGCGTCCGGCAAGAGCGTGGCGGTCATGGCCCGCCGGGTCAAGAACCAGCGCCTGGCCGCCGTCGGCTACGTCTGGGCCTTCGCCGCCCTGACCGCCTCACCCGGCGCCAGAGCCCACTACGACCGCCGAAAAGAAACCGGCGACCGGCACACCGCCGCACAGAGAAATCTCTTCAACCGCTTCCTGGGATGTCTCCATCACTGCCTCACCAGCCGAACCGACTACGACGAATCAGCGGCCTTCCCTACTCCCACCGAACCCGTTCTCACCGGGGCCGCTTGACAGATCAACCGCATCGGATGTCTGTCGACCGGGGCAAGTACGGGTCGAAGATCCATCTGATCACCGAGCGGACCGGTCTGCCCCTGTCCGTCGGCATCTCCGGCGCCAACGTCCACGACAGCCAGGCCCTGATCCCGCTCGTGAAGGGCATACCGCCCATCAGATCCCGGCGGGGCCCACGTCGGCGCAGGCCCGCAAAGCTCCACGCCGACAAGGGCTACGACTACACCCAACTGCGGCGATGGTTACGCGAGCGCGGCATTACCCACCGCATCGCCCGCAAAGGAGTCGAGTCCTCGCAACGGCTGGGCCGCCACCGCTGGACCATCGAACGCACCATGGCCTGGCTCGCCGGATGCCGCCGCCTCCACCGCCGCTACGAACGCAAAGCCGACCACTTCCTCGCCTTCACCAGCATCGCCTGCACCCTCATCTGCTACCGCAGACTCACCAAATGAGATGACTTCTAAGACCGTGTCCTATGTGGTGATCGCTCGTTGGGCTGTTCATGGGGCGGGATACGTGGAGTTGGATTGTTCCGGACGGGCTGTGGGAGATCGCGAAGCCGTTGATCCCGCCGTCGAGGGTGCGTCCGCAGGGCGGCGGGACGCAGGACACGCCTGATGAGACGCTGTTCGCGGCGATCGTCTATGTGCTGGTGAGCGGGTGTGCCTGGCGGGCTCTGCCGCCGTGTTTCGGGGTCTCGAAGTCGACTGCTCACCGGCGTTTCGTCATCTGGTCCAGGGCTGGTGTCTGGGGCCGGTTGCACGAGGCGGTGCTCGACCGCATCGACGAGTGCGGCTTGCTCGACGTGACCCGCGTGGTCCTGGACTCCGCCCACGTACGGGCCAAAAAGGGGGCGAACTCACAGGCCCGAGCCCCGTGGACCGGGGTAAACCGGGTTCCAAGATGCACGTCCTGTCGGACGCGACCGGACTGCCCCTGGTCGTCGGCATCTCCGCCGCCAACACCCACGACAGCCACGGCCTGAAGCCCATGGTGGCCGGTCTCCAAACGAGACACGACCCCCACCGCGGCTGGCACTACAAACCCGGCAAGCTTCACGCCGACAAGGCATACGATATCCCCGACCTGCGGAAATGGCTCCGCGGAAAACGTATCGGCGTCCGCATAGCCCGCAAAGGAATCGAATCCAGCGAACGGCTCGGACGCCGAAGGTGGGTCATCGAACGCACCATGTCGTGGCTGACCGGCTACCGCCGACTCAACCACCGCTACGAACGCCACCCCCGCAACTACCTGGCCTTCCTAGGCCTCGCCGCCACCCTCTGCTGCTACAAACGACTGGTCCGACTCACCACATAGGACACGGTCTAAACCGGACTACGGGCAGCAGGCGGCGGCCTGGCCGAGCACGTAACACCGCAGGTCGATGTCGGCAGGCAGGGCGGCCGCGGTATCGCCCAGGGCTAGCGCGCCGACCGCGACGATGAAGGTCCGGTTCACCGCGTCGGAGCCCTTCTTCGTCTGCGGGGCCTGGAAGAGGGCGTAACGGCCGGTGAGGTACGTCTCGAGGGTGAGACCAGGGTCGGCCAGGGTTTCGAGGGCTGCGGCAAAGAGGGCCTGGCTGTCCTGCGGGGCGGGGGTGGCGGTGTAGATTGGGTTGCCGCCCGTCTCCATCCGGGAGACATCGATTCCTCGGGCCGCGACCCGGGCGGTCAGTTCCTCGGCGATGGCACGGGCGGCTTGGCCCCTCACGATCCGGTTGCCGGGGATCCGGCGGCTGTCCGGCAGAACCACCCAGTCCTGGAGCACGTCGCCGCCGGCGTCGTATGGACGGGTGGCGCGGGACAAAAAAAGAAAGACCAGCCATACCTACCCATGAAGGCGCAGGATTACGAATGCTCAGCTCGTCGGCTGAGCTTGTGAGATGGCTGGTCTCACAACTAGTTAAGCACACCTTCCGCGCCGGCTGTCAAACCGCAGGCCCGCAACCCCCTCGTTGTAGGTTCTCGAATCCCGTGTCATTTTCTTCGCCGCAGTCTCAACCCGGTGTCATGTCGCAGGTCAGCGGCTCGCATCGAACAGGTGAGCTGAGGAAATGGCACGGATTCTGAGAACGCGGCGGCCGACATCGCGTGAGACGCCGCGAGAACGCCCAGGTCACAGGCCCGGCAGATGACACGGGCCGCGAGAACCTACACTCGCTCGTGCCCCAGCCCTGAGCGACGCCATACCGCACACGCCTGGCGAATGACCAGTTCCCGCCGGATGGGATGCGGAACGAAGAATCCGCGCCCCTCGCACTCACCCCTTGGACCGCAGCCCGGTTTCGGCTTGTTGACCGGTGGATCACGACGCAGCCTGCCAGGAGTCCACTGTCCTCATCCGAAACGGAGCCGACCATGGCCGAGCCCGGAAATACCACGGTCACCTGGGCCGAACGCATGGAGCTCCTCAAGGACTCGGCGCAGCAGCGGGTTCTGAATGCGCCGATGCCCATCGCGGCCATGGAGCAACTCCTCGCGGATGGCAAAGCTGACGTCCTCGGGCAGTTCGAAGGCAGCCCGGTACGCTACATGGACCGTTGGTGGCGGGCAAACGAACTGGCATGGGTGGCCCTCGACGAATCCGCATCTGCCCAACTCGACCTCCATGCCGAGCGCTACCGGGCCGCGACCGCGGCAACCCTGCCCACAGCCGCACCTCCCGACGCGGACACCGGGCTCGCCGAAGTACCGCCCGCCAAGCCCGAAGCGGGGGCCGCGTGAACAATGACCAGTACGGGGCCCCGCAGCACGAGCTCAACGTCCTCAGCAGCCTCCTGCGCGACAGCTCCGCGGTAAACCAACTCGTCGACTGGAACCGTCCGGACCCCCAGTACTGGCTCCTCCCCGACCACTTCAAGAGCGAATGGGCCGGCGCCGCCTACACGGCACTCCTGTCCGGCGGACTCAGTGACATCGAGCAACGCTTGCAAGCCTTCCCCAACGCCGATCGCGCGACGGTCATCGCGGATGCCGTCATGGCCAGAATGGCGGTCCCCTACCAACAGCGGGCTGCAGTGGGCGATCTCAGCGCGCAGTCGGCACTGAACGACTCGGCGTACTGGGCTGCCGTCCACAGCGCCGTCCGCGAAATGGCACAGCCCAGCTGGCCGGCCAACACAGAGCACGCACGACACGACGCCTACGTCACGACCCGCGCAGCTCAGCACCCCTCCACGACTGAAAATGTCCCCTTCGAGTTGTCCCGCGGACGCGGCAACGAAAGCGACGCGCTGATGAAGGAACTGGCGGTAATCGGCGCCATCCTCAACAACCCGGACCGCGCTCAACAGTTCTGGTACATCCCCTCGTCCCCCGACGCATCGCCCTACTGGCTCCAACCCCAGGACTTCGGTGACCCCTCGACCGCCGAGATCTGGGATGCACTGGTCACCGGGCCCGACCCAGCGATCGCGCTGCCGGCAGCCAGAGACCCCCAGCTCACGCCGGAGCAGCGAGCCGCGGCGATGATCCAGCACATCACCACGCGGCTGGTCTACAACGACCACCACCGCTCCACCGGCGACCCGGAGGCCAAGGCACGCCTGGACGCCAATGCGAACCAGCGCATCGGCATGTACCTCGCCAGGGCGAGCGCTCCGGACTACAGCCCCAACCCCGACAACGCCGCCGAGTACGCGGTCACCTTCATCCTTGAGCCGAGCATTCCCGCCGCCGTCGAGGACCTGGCAGGACGCGTCCGCGACTACGGACTGTCCGATGCATCCCTGGGCCGGATAGCACTCGAACTCAGCACCAACGAGTACGCCCTTGACCAACTCGCCGAACGCCTCGACGCGGCGCCCCGCACCCTCGCCGGCTACAGCACACCCGACCGGACCGTCGAGCCCGCACCCGAACAGAGCGAGGGACCGAGCTACACCTCCCAGCCAACCGAGCGCCGCGTACTGATCTCCCTCATGCAGAATCCAAGCCAGCTGCACCGGGACGGCCCCATCCGGTCCTTGGCCGAACAGGACTTCACCAAACCCGAGTACCGGTACCTCTTCAAGGCCATCCAGTCACTGCCACCGAATGCCGCCCAGGACCCCTGGCTCCTGACCAACCAGGCCCACCAACTGGCCCGATACGACGGCGCCCCGCCACTGAAGTTCGAGGAGCTCAGCAACATCGGCTACGCCGCGCGCACGGAGCGAGTACCCGAGGCCAGCCAAGGGGCCGGCCACCTTGTCACCATGACGGTGCGCCGCACCGCACGCGACGCCAGCACAGCCGTCCAAGCGGCCGCACAGAAGACGCTCGACCCGCGCGCGCTCATCGACCAGAGCCGCCAGCAGTTCCATCAAGCCACCCGCGAGGCACACCGCTATCACGATCAGTCCGTGCCAGGCCCCACCCCGTACGGCGCGCAACAGGCGAACGTCGCGTGACCGGGGCGGGCACACCCAAGGGAGCCATCCGTGACTGCTGATGAGGTCCATGGGCGGCCGCCGGGCGGTGACGCCGCCCGGCGCCCCGAAGACAACGTCCAGAAGGCCATCGAGTGGTTCACCACGGACCGCTCTCGCACCCGCCAGGTCATCGAGTATCCCGACGGCCCGGTAGCGCCAGGGCAACTCCTCGACTCAGCCCGCTTCGACGTACAGGTCAACGGCCTCCTGAACGGCACACCAGCCGAACAGGCCCAGGCCCTCGCGCACGCCCAGGCCGAGTGGCTCATCCGGTGGATGCCGCGCGACCACACCCCGCTGTCCCTCGACAGCGCACAACAGGCCGGCCGGGCCTGGGGAATCCTGATCACCTCCGACACCGAGGCCCTGCCCGACCAGGACGTGCTGACCGAAGTGGCCACGCGAACCGGGATCTCCCGGCGCGCCGCGGACGAGATCAGCACCCAGGCCCAAAGCACCAGTGCCGCCTACAACCGGGCCGACCTCCTCTTCCCGTACGACAACGCAACGGAGGAAGTCCTCACCGACGACTGGAACCGGCTCGCCGCCTGCGGCCCCGAACTCCCAGACGCAGCCGAGCGGGCCCAGGACGTCCTGGACCTGCTCACCGCCCGCGTCCGTGCCGAGGGATACAGCTGGATGGGCGCCGCAGCGCAACACGCCGCAGAGGTCTACGCCAGCGTCATCCGCGCGCAGCCGCTCCTGGCCTCCGCCGCCGCGGTCATCCCCAGCCGGGACCAACCCGACACCGAAGACGACCAAGCCCGCCTCGTCAAGCTCAACCAGCAAGGCCACCTCACCGCCGCAGCCACCGCAGCCGCCCGGGCCCGGGCCGTACAGGATTGGGCCACCCCAGACAACGCGGCCGAACCGGACCGCACCCGAACAGTAGAAGCAGCTGCTCCCGGGACGCGCACTCTGCTCCACCTGAACGAGACGCTCGCCGCACTCGATCCGGTCGACAGCCCCACCGCCTTCACCGCACTGGACCCGCAACGCGTCGCCCAAGTCGTCAAGGCGATAGGCCAACTCTCGACCAACATGAGCACGATCCTGCGCATGGCCAGCACGCTGCCCGCGACGACAGGAGAGCAGCCCACCCCTCAACGCCCTCGACACCAGCACCCGCCCAACCCTGGCCAGCGCCCCGGCGGCAACACACCCAGGGCCGGGCCCTGAGCGACTGAACGACCTCACCCGCGGAACCCTCCACCAGGTCCACAGAGCCGCGGCGGGTGACCACGCGCTCCCATCCGCCCTGCCTGGCCGCGAGCAGATTCGCAACCACCACCGCCAAACGCTTGACGGCGGCTGCGGCCGAGCCGGCGGGGCGTGACAGCTGGTGCAGGTCGTTCCGAAGGTCCGTGGGCAAGCCCGCGAAGACGGTGAGGGCGGCGATGCCCTCGGCGCGAAGGACGTCGCGAACAGCGGCAAGCTGGTGCTGCTCGTAGCCGAGGCTCTCTTCCATGTGCGCGGTCGCCAGCGCGATGGGGATGGTGCCGAGACCGCGGAGGTGGGCCCGCAGAAACCGCGCCGCCACGGCCAGGTTGCCGGGCTGGATGCTCTCTTCGACCAGGTGCCGCCGGTGCGTGAGAGAGGCGCTATGGGGCGGGCGTCAGCGGCTGCCCACCGGGCGTGGTGTCCGTGTTCCTGCCACACCTGGTCGCCCTACCGGTTGATGGCGAGCGCGGCGGACTCGCGCGGGTCCTGAGTGGAGATCCACCCGCCGACGACGCTGCGGTGAGCACCGCCGCGCCGCCACGGGAGTCCCCGTGCCGGTGAAAGGGCGGAGCTGTGGCGCTAGGTCACCGCTTCCGCACTGTTGGTCCGCCGGCCTGTGCCCGGCCAGCGGCCAGACACCCCGCGCAACAGGACGGCCCCGCATTCCTTGCCCTCCACACCACTCGAACTGGAGCCTCCACCTCCGCCCCGTCTCGAAGGACCAGGGCGTCGGACTGCTGCAGGGCCCTTGGCAGCGCAACCTCCGCCTGGCCACGGTCCGGATCGATCTGGCCGACGGCCCCCGCCTCAACGCCCGGCACCGTGACACCGATGAGGCCGCCGTCATCGCCGCAGCCGGGCGGGCGAGCGGCATCGACGCCCACTGACCCGGCAGACCGCACGGCCCCGGGCGCCTTCTTCATCCCCGCTGCCCGCTCGCTGATGCAACCATTTGACTGACCTGCGAGGGGCGACGATTCTCCCTGGAATAGCCGGTACCTAGGGGAGGGAACCCGATGACCGACCAGACTGACGCGCAGCACCCCGACGAGCCCGAGGGCGGCGCCGAGCAGGCCCCGGCGCCGACGCCGGTGCCCGCCCAGAGCGAGAAGAAGGCACAACGCCCGTCCCAGCGGCCGGACGTGTCCTACACTCCCGTGTCCAACGGCATGGACTACCTGGTAAGCGTCTTCCAGCACCTGACCGAAGGCGAGAAGCCGCCCGGCGCCCGCGACCTCAAGTACACGGTGCTCCACCTCCAGGCGGCCACCGAGGTACTGCTCAAGGCCCGGCTCGCGCAGGAACACTTCAGCCTCATCTTCCAGAACCCGGCCGAGGCATCCCACGAGACCTGGGAGAGCGGCAAGTTCAAGAGCTGCGGCACCCTGGACGCCTTCGACCGCCTGCGCAACATCGCCCGCCTGGACCTCGATGCAAATGACCGGAAGCGCATCAAGGAGCTCGGGGAGAGCCGCAACGCCCTCCAGCACTACGGCCTGACGCACAACGCGTACGCCATCGAGTCCCGCGCGGCAAGGGTGCTCGAATTCCTGATCACGTTCATCCACCAGCACCTCATCCCAGGACTCGACCCCGCCGAAGCCCGGGGCGTCGAGAGAGACATGGACTCGTTCCGCTTGCAGCTCAAGGGCATTGAGACGCTGGTCAAGCAGCGCATGAACAACCTCCGGAGCGACCTGGCCAAGGTCGCCGACGTGACGGTGAAGTGCCCGGACTGCGAGCAGTGGGCCATGGTCGCCTACGACAGCAAGGACGAGGGTCCTAGCTGCCTGTTCTGCCATCAGGTGTGGCCGGACAATCCGGAGTCCGCCGCCGTCAACTACGCATGGATCATCCTGGGCCAGGACGAGCATTCTGATTTCCAGGACGGCGGCGATCCGCCGGTAGTCGACTGTCCGGAGTGCGGGGTATGCGCCCTCGTGCCGGACGCGGTGACCGCGGCAGGCCAGCCCGGGGCGACGCCCCTGTGCTTCTCGTGCGGCACCGTCTTCAAGCACTTGATCGACTGTGAAGGCGGCTGCGGGTCTGTCCTCGACATAGCCCCCGATGACGACTCGATCCCCATGTGCTCGGACTGCATCGACATCCGGTACGCCCGCTTCTGAGCCCGCACTCCGTAACCTGATCCACTTGAGAGGCAGTGCCATGAGTACTGGATACAGCCCGCAAGGCCATAGGCCGGAGCCGACGACGGCCTCCGCCACCGGCTCTCCCATCTCGCCGACCGAGGGCCCTGGCGGACATGAGCACCCGAACCACGGCACTGCGGTCACCCGTCTGTACCCAGTCCTCCCGAAGCTGCCGCGAAGTGACCAGTAGCTCACAGGACGGAGACGGCCCCCGGCCGGGAAACGCACGATCGGGGGCCGTATACGCAACGGCCACTCTCGCCCGGAGCGTCCGGGCTACGCGAGCGGGGCGTTCGCGTCGGTGAGGTCTTCGACCACGCCGGAGTCGAGCTCCGCGGCGCGATCCCGCAGGCGCATCTGCTGCACGGGGGTCAGGCCGAGCTCGTCGTCGAAGACGAGGCGCTCGAGGGCTGCAGCGACGTAGCCGGGCGCAGCTGCTGCCAGGACCTGGCGCATGGCCTCGCCGACAACGTCTACCGCGGGCAGTCCAGCGGAGTAGTGCGCGGCGATGCCGTATGTCTCGGACGCCCGCGTGTTGATCCGCTCCAGAGCGGCCTGCACGTTGGTGTCACCCTGGTCGGCACGCAGGACGAGGTCCACTTGGTCGCGGCCGTTGAGGGCAGCGGTCACCGGCCGGAGACCAGACTCAGTCGGCAGCTCGGGGGCAGCCTCCTGCACCATCTCGGCGGCCGGGGTGTCCTTGGGCCTGCGTCGCAGCTTCTCCTTGAAGCGGCGCGCCCCGTCCTTGAGGTACGGGGTGGCGACCTCCACGGCGGCGACCGTCACGGTTCGAGCGACTTTCATCGCAATGTCGGTGGCGCAGTTGACGAGGACCGGCCTCGGGCGGCGACAGCAGCGGCCGCCCGCAAGGTGGCAGCCCTCGAAGTCGAGAACCGCATGCTCCTGGAACAGAACGCCGCCCTACAACGAACGATTCACGAAGTCCAGACCGAGCTACGCACTCTACGCGCCAACAACCTGGGTGCCCGCCTCCGCGACGGCCTGAACGCCCGCGCGCTGCGCGACACGGAGCTGGAGGAATTGCGCGAGCAATGAGACGCCGCACTCGCAGCAGCCCGCAGAGCGGAAAGCGCCATGCAGGCACTGCGCAACGTCAACCAGCGGCTGGTGGTGGAGAACAGTCGACTGATCGCAGCAGATGCTCCAGGACCAGCCTAGGGGGCAAGGGAGACCTCAGCCAGGCCAACGCGTCTGACGCCTGGCCCCGGAGCGCTGCGGTGCGGGTGGATTCTCAAGGCTCTGTGCCCTGGCGCGAGGGCGCACCGTCACCGGCCACGAATCACTTCTGAGTAATGCGCCGGTGACCGCAACTCGTTGAGGGGTCTGGAGAGGTGCTGAATGTGATCCTCACCGGACCCGAGTGCATACCGAGCGCCTGAGCGTGGTCAGCCGACGGCGGTTCACTCCGGCTCGTCGCTCTGCGGCAGCCGACGGGTCTGCTCCAGCAACAGTTTCACCTGCTTAGCCAGTTCCTGCGGCACAGTGGGCAGGAGGAACGAGTTCAGAGCCTGGTCCCGCTGCGCCCGCATGACGTCGACGACTCGCTCCTTCTGCCGCAAGTTCCGGTGCGCCTCCATCGCCTGGTGCGTCTCGACCATCAGTTCGGTGAGCGACTCCGGCAGGTCGACCGGAACCACCTGATGTCCCTGCTGGGCCAGGGCGCCGACGTCGAACGCCGCCACGGTCTTGTCCACGCCTCCGCGGACGAGCCCGCGCGCCACTACAGGGGGCTGCGTGTGCGAGGACGGGCCGCTCGCCACAGCGACCGGGATCGGAACGGGCTGGATGTGGTTCTCGGTGAGCATCCGCACGGCTTCTTCGCGGCCGGCCTGGTCAAGCTTCGCGGGCAGCTTGCCCGCGTCGGCCGCGGCCTTTACTCGCTGCAGCGCCTTCTGGTAGCCACAGCCGGTCGAGCGATTCAGCGCGCGGGCGATCCGCTCTTGGTTGGTGGTGTTGCGGGAGGACGGGGCCATCGCTTCTCCTTCATCGCGTCCTGGCGTTGCAGTTCGTCCCACCACGAGCATGGCCAGGGTGCACGGTTTGGAAGAGGGCACC
The DNA here is from genome assembly GCF_042891445.1 of Streptomyces sp. NPDC001890. NCBI lineage: Bacteria > Bacillati > Actinomycetota > Actinomycetes > Kitasatosporales > Streptomycetaceae > Streptomyces > Streptomyces sp. NPDC001890. The sequence goes on from NZ_JBIATE010000036.1 coordinate 10,846, forward strand.
GGTCGTCGCTCGCACCCGCGCGGCAGCACGGTTCACCGGTATTCCGGGGGTGGGCCCAGGTCGGCGCGCACAAGCGAGGTGCGCTACGTCGAGCATAGCGGTCGAGGGAGACCCTCATACCTACGCGCCTGTGACTCAGCTCGTCGACCCACAGGTGAAGTGTGCCGTGAACTGCTGCGACAGACTCTCCCGGTTCGTAGAACCAGCCTTCTGTGAATCGCCTCTGAGCATCGACCGACTCGTACCGTTCGCGGGGAGGCGATCCAGTGAGGCGAGTCATGCATCCGCTCGTTGATGTACTCGTGCACAGGGCGCCGCTCATTCCGAGCGCATGTCTCTCAAAGCCACCCCGGTATCCGGCAAGCAGCGCGTTGCGCTGGACAGCCTGCGGGGGGCTGTTCTCTGTTGCGGCAGGGTGGCAGCATCGCTCACTGGACGAGACAAGATCGCGGCTTGGGGGGCACGGTGCAGGACAGGAGCGGCGGCGGTCTGTCCGTCGTTCGAAGAACACCCACCCTGGGGGATCGGTGACCGGTTCGACAGGTACGGACTCGGCGCTCAAGCGCGCCCGGCTGGCCCAGAACCTGACGCAAGAGGAGGCGGCCGACCAGCTGAACGCCATCACGGGTGGCGCGACGGACGCTAGTCTCCGGGCCGGGCACCGCACGCAGGCGCTGCATCGCACCGCGGCGTTCGCCCGCACACGCCGCGCCGCCCTGTGGCCGGTGCTCGGGCAGGCCGCCCGCACGCAGCGCACCACCTACCCCCAGGCCTCGCCGCACTGGCCGACACGCTCAACGCCGGGGACGATCACACCGCCCAGTCCGGTCCCGGGACGTCGGCGGCGCAGATGCTCGCCTGGTGCGGGAGCGGCACCGCCACGGCCTGGCTCACCCGCGCCGGCCGCGCGGCGGTCGCCGACCTGGTCACCGCCCGCGCCCAGACCGCCCCGCCGGGCACCACCCCCGGCGCCCTCCACGAGCGGCTCGCCCTGGAGCTGATGGGCGACGGCCACGCCACCTTCGACCAGATCAGCCGCCGGCAGTGGGGCCTGCCCGTCCACGCCCCGCTCCTGGACAACCTCGTCGTGGACGCCTGCCACGCGATCCCCGGCTACGCACGCACCCAGCCCGGCGACTTCAAGCCCCTGGCCCGCGCAGCCTTCACCGGCCACGTCCCCGACTACCTGCTGCACCGGCGCACCAAGACCGCCTTCACCAGCAGCCTGTTTGCCGGACTGCGCGCCAACGCCCCGGCCCTGCGCCGCATCCTCGCCCACTCCCTCCTCGCCCGGGCCGGCCTCCTCGATGCTACGAGGGCGCTGGCCTCCCTGGACAGCGCCGCCCGCGGTGAAGGCGCCCCTCTGGCCGCGCTGCATGCCCTGATCGTGACCGAGCTGTGGCTCGCCACGCTGCCCATCGACCGCAGCACGTGGTGGGAGCAGACCACCGCCCCCGCACAGGAGGTCACCCCGTGAGTACGCGTCCCGGCGTCTACACTGCACCCAGCCCCGATGGCATTGCCCTGATGGACATCCGCGCCGGACGCGGGCGGTGGCGCTTTCTCGATCCGGTCGGCGCCCGCCTGTGGCAGAAGATCACCGACGGCGCGACCGCGGCCACGGCCATCGACGACCTCACCGCCTACTGGCGCAGCAAGGGCGCCGACCCCGCCCAAGTCCGCACCGACCTCACCGCCCTCGCCGCCGACCTGGAACGCACCGACCTCCTCCACTCCACGGCTCCCGCAGCACCGCCCGGCCGCACCGAGATCCGGTTCGCCACCCCGGTCTCCGTCAGTGGCCCCCAGCAACTGGCCGGGTACGTCGTCCTGTTCGCCACGCTCCTCCTGCTCCGCCATCGCGGGAGCCCGCGCGGCGACCCGCCTGCCGGGACGCGCCGCCCTGCCCCAGGAAGCGGAAGCCGCCTTCACCGCCGTACGCCGCGCCGCCCGTCTCTGGCCCGGCCGCACCGCCTGCCTGGAGGAATCCCTGGCCACACACTTCGCGGCCGCACTCACCGGGCACCGCGTGCGCTGGGTGATCGGAGCCCGCTTCATCCCCCAAGGGGCCCACGCCTGGATCGAAGCCGGCACCGCGATCATCGGTCAGGACGAGACCGACCGCGTCTGGCCCTACGTACCCGCCCTCCAGGTGGAACGCTCGAACTGAAACTCGCCACCCTTCGCCACCACAACCACCCGTATGGGTGAGGCGTTGCCCAGGATGTGACAGACACCGCGCACCGCAGCGCCACCCGCGAGACCCTCACGACCTCCGCCCCGGGGCGGCGACGGCTTCACCTGCCGTGGCCGCGCCGCCGCCCCCACGGCGGGGAGCCCATCCCGCAGTACACGGTCAGTGCCGAGCGCCACGACAACGCGCTCGCCGACGACTTCACCACCATCGCCCGGCGCCTGCCCGACCTGGCCGCGACCGCGCTCCGCCTGGCCTGGGACGCCGACCGCCGTGCCGTCCTGCTCACCGCCGTTCTGCAGCTGGCCACCGGCGTCATCACCGCGATCGGCCTCTACGCCACCCGCGGCGCCCTCCAACCCCTGCTCGCCGGTGGGCCGACCGCCGAGCGCATTCAGACGGCGCTGCCCTCTCTCGTCCTGGTCACCGGCGCCGCCGTGGGCCGCTCCCTGGTCGCCGCCACCACCCTGGCCGTCACCGCCCGCATCGGCCCGCGCGTCGATGCGATCGCCGAACTGCGGTACCTCAACGCGGCCACCCGCGTCCCGCTCGCCTCCTACGACGACCCGGCCTGGTGCAACCACAGCGAAGCCGCCAACCGGGCCTCCAAGGACGCCCACCTGATGATCGACGCCCTCGCCGCCCTGACCGCGGCCCTCCTCGGCCTGCTCGCCGCCGCCGGCATCCTCACCGCCCTCCACCCCTTCCTGCTCCCGCTCCTGCTGCTCGCCGTGATCCCGCGGGGCGCGGCTGCCGTCCGCGGCGCGCGCGCAGCCCACCTCGCCGAGCGGCACACCCTGGCCGACCGCCGCCTGCGCCACAACTTCATCTACTGCACCGCCAGCCGCGCAACCGCCCTCGACGTGCGGGCCAACACCATGCGCAGCTGGCTCCTTGGGCAGTTCACCGTCGTCACCGACCGGCTCACCGCGCACGCCGCCCGCATCGGCCGCACTACCGCCCGCTACCAGCTCCTCGGCGACACGATGGCCGGAGGCGCCGCCCTGGTCGTCTACGGCGCCCTGCTCGTCCTCGTGCTCGGCGGCCACATCCCGGCGGCTGCGGCGGGTACCGCGTTCATCGCCGTCCAGACTTGCCGCCTGCTCCTGGGCCAGCTGGTCACTGGCATCAACTCCACCTACAAGACCGGTCTCTACCTCGGCGACTGGTCCATCTTCCTCACCGACGCCGAGCATCGCTCCCAGCTCCCCACCACACCCGTGCCGGTGCCCAATCGCCCGGCCGTCATCGCCGCGCATAGCGTCACCTTCTGCTATCCCGGCAGCGAGCTGCCCGTGCTGGAGGACATCAGTGTCACCGTGCGCCGCGGCGAGGTCCTGGCGATCGTGGGCGCCAACGGCGCGGGCAAGTCCACCCTCGCCAAACTCCTCGCCGGCCTCTACACCCCCACCGCCGGCACCGTCACCTGGGACGACGTGGACCTGGCCGCAGCCGACCCCGAACAGGTCTGGTCGCGTCTCGCGCTGCTGCCCCAGGACATCGCCCGCTGGCAGGTATCCGCCCGCGACAACATCAACCTCGGCCAGGGCGAGGGTGACGACGAGACCGTGATGGCCGCAGCCCGCGCCTCCGGCGCCGACGACGTCATCGCCTGCCTGTCCGACGGCCTCGATACCAACCTCGCCCCCTCCCAGTGGGGCGGACGCGACCTGTCCGGCGGGCAATGGCAGCGCCTGGCCGGCGCCCGGGCCTTCCACCGTAAGGACGCCCCCGTCCTGATCTGCGACGAGCCGACCTCCGCCCTCGACCCCCGCGCGGAGGAAGCCGTCTACGACCGCATCCGGACCCTGAGCGAGGACCGCACCGTCATCCTGATCACCCACCGCCTCGGCTCCACCCGCGCCGCTGACCGCATCATCGTCCTGGACGGCGGACGCCTCCTGGAGGAGGGCACCCACGACTCCCTCCTCGCTGCCGACGGCGAGTACGCCACCCTGTGGCGAAAACAGGCGCAGACCTACGCCGGCCAGCCCCAGGGGTGAACCCGCGGCGGGCCGGGCCGCACTGTTCACCCGGCGAGAGCCCGCCCGCGAGGGCTCTACGCTGGTCACCGTGGCAGATATCAGGAACACCAAGGCGTTCAAGGCTCTCGCGACCCAGACCGAGGCCGAGCTCCTAACCCGAGGGCTGGACGTTGTCTCCGTGGCGGTGACCAACGTCCTCGCTCACAACGTGGCGATGGTGGCGGACCGGCTCGGGATCCAGCCGCGCTCAGCCCTGCGCTACATCGAGCCCTCCGCCGTGGCGGAGCAGATCGCCCAGGCCAGCGCGGTAGACACCGACGGCGCCCACACCGTCCACGGCGTACGGCCGGTCCGTGTCGATGACCGGACGGTCTTCATGCCGCGCTGGGTCTGCTCCCGCCCGCTCATGGCCCTGGCCCAGGCCGTCAAGTACGCCTCGAGCAACGGCGATTCCCGCACCGTGCAGCACGCAACCGACCTGATCTTCGAGATCGGCCTCGCGATCGGCGCGGACTCGGCGAGCGACAGCGCGGGACTTCCGCTCGGGCTGCTGGACGAAGCCGCCGACATCATCGAGCAGGTCGCGGGTCACATCGAGACCGACGGATGGAGCGTGTGTCCGTGCGGCGAGGAGCACGGACAGACCGAAGCTGACGCCAGGGTCCCCGGGGTGATGCGCGGCGATGCCGAACTCGTCAGGAAGATCCGTGCCAAGGGCGACGCGTAGCGGCTTGCGTCAGACAGACTGTCCGGGGCGGTCAGCGGCCGCCGTCGCGGGTGGCGATCATGTCGTTGAGGTTGCGGATCTGCCGCTCCTCCGCGTCCTCCACGAGCTCGCACCGCCAGTCATAGTGGACCCGGTAAAGGGACTCGGTGGCCACCGGAACGGCCGAGCCGTCGAGCGGGACGGTGGCCAGGTGGACGCTCCCGCCGTACAGGGCCACGCATGTCAGCACCGCACGCAGATACGCGTGCCCGTGCTCCTCCAGGCCGACGGTCCCGTCCTTGTGGGCGTGCGCGACCTCATGCAGACCCACCGTGCGTGTCTCGTCTACGTCGGTGTAGGCCGGCGCCGGGGCGAAGACGTGGTGCGGGCACTGACTCACGGAGGTGTCGCGGACGGCGACCGTGATGTTGATGTCGGTCCTGGAGCCTGCGGCGCCTGCGCTGTTGACGATGTCGAGGAGCCGGTCGCGGGTCGCAGCTGCCTGCGCGTCGATCGTGGTCCACAGCGGACCGACACGGTGGCTCTCCAGGTGGAGGTAGAGGCTGACCATCAGCTCTGCCTCGGCCTGGGTCATCGTGACCTCGGGCAGCAGGTCCTCCGGGTCTGCGGCCGGACGTAGCGGAGAGGGCCGGAAATTCGAGCTCGCGGTCCCCGTGCAGCTCAGCGGCAAACCCTCGATGGAAGGCCGCACCGCGACCACGTCAGCAAGCTCCACCAGGCCGGTCCCTGGGTTCGCCCAGGTGCCGCGCATCGCCGGCCGAGTCCGGTCGGTGTACGCCTCCATGATGTGCATGCGGAACCAGGCCGGCGCGGCATCGTCCCAGTGCTTCCAAAGGATCTCGACGGTAGCGGGGTCCTCGGGACTGCAGTCGCCGAAGATCCACTGCATCTCCTCGAACGCAGCCGACGGATCCTCGGGCGGAACCCACAGACCGAACTCGTTCCAGGCCCACAGAACGTCGCACTCCTCGCCACAGGACTGCGCCACCATCTGGAGATAGTTCCGACTCGTCTCCCGCAGGGCGACGGCGTCGTCGCCGGATTCAGCGAGACGGGGCTGATCACTCACGGCAGCACTTCCTGGAGTCGGAAAGATGTAGCCCGTCAACGGGCAGCAGCCAGCCTACTGGCGTGCGGCGGCCGAGCTGGCCAGTCCTGTCGATGACGGATTCGCAGAAGGGCTGTTGCACCACCGCGGCACCGGGCCGCCATCGCATGAACCCGCAGCTGGAGGTCGCGAAAGCGGGCATCCCCCTGCGGATTCCCCGCCATCGGCGTCCAGGGTGCCCACGGTGAGCAGTCCTACACGTCTGCCCGAGAGCTGAGGCCACGGAACAACTCGCCCACGTCCACTTCCAGGGCGTCAGAGAGGGAAAAGATCTTGTCCAGCGAGATGTTGTTCTTCCCGCTCTCCACATTCACGTAGAAGGCTCTATCCATCCCCGCTTCCGCGGCAATGCTGGCCTGAGTCCGGCCGACCTCAGCGCGAAGCTCACGCAGCCGCTGCCCGAACGCCTGCCGGCGGGCCACGACAGCAGGGTCGGCATCGGAGCCGGGGGACGCGTTAGGCATGGCCACACCGTAGCCGAGCTTTGGTCATGTTGCATATATTCCACTTCCTGTGTGTAGAATATATGCAACATTGCTTCGTGGAACCCAGGAGAATTAGGCATGGACGTCAGCAGGCTCGCAGTCGCCGCAGAAGAGACACTCCAGGAGCGTGAAGCCACCGGGAAGGTAGCCGTCTCCGTCACCGTCGAGCCGACCAGGGATGACGCCGGCTGGATCAGCTATGGGGAAACCGCCCTGGTCACACACCATGACGGCGAGACTCAGAGCCTCAGCATTCGCAACACCGCACTCGCCGCCGCCCTTGAGCTGCACGCAGACGACGAAGCCGAACTTGGGTCCGTGCGGACCGTGGTCATCCCGATTCCGCTTCCCAAGATCCCTCCGGAGAACCGGGTCCGCTGCGAAGAGCACCCCGGCGAGCACATGGAAACCGTCGCCTGCCGCTGGCCGCACAACGTCACCGCTGACGGCGACTATCCGCAGGTCGGCCATCCCTATCGCGTTACCGACTAAACACCGAGGCCCAACTCACGGAACCTCTATGACCAGGAGGAACAGCGTGAGTATGCAGATCGACCTTGAGGAGTTGGGCACGGACGAGCTCCACACCTTGATGATCGAGGCCATTCAGGAACTGCTCACCAGCCACCAGGTGCGCGCGCTCTGGGAACGGATGGACGAGATCCTCACCGACGGCGGACCTGAGTGCCTTCCGGCACCGTGGGACGGAAAGGAATCAGAGCATGAGCAGTGCGACGCCCGGATTGCTCGACTCACCGGCGAAGTCGGGCGTCTCCGCGACACGGCAACCAACCTCGTAGCCGCGGCCATCTGCAGTGTCCACCAGCGCGGGCACGACGTTGCTCTGCCACTGGAGCTGATGGAGTTCCTTACCGGCGGTGCTGAGGCCGCGAGCCTGGCCGAACCCGAAGCACTCCCGAGGGACAACTTCGAGGTCGTCAACACCGCTCTCAGCAGCAACAATGCCGTGGCCGAAGGTCTCCACTGCAAGAAGTGCGAATCCACCACCACCCAGGCGGGGCACGACGGGAAGGGCTGGACGCTGGCCCGTCTCGACCTCCTGGCCGACCGCCACCGGTGCCTTCCCCGTGTCGAGGACGCGGCCGAGTCTTCCGGCTCTACCCTCGACGAGATTCAGGACTGCACGTGCGTGGAGTTCTGCAACGAGGACCGGAAGACCGCCTGCAGTCTCTCGGGCCGCCGCCACGTCCACCCCGCCAGCCAGGGGTCCAGGTTCGGGCCATGCCCCATCCATCCGGACGCACCCGGCGACCTCTGATCTTCGGGTGCTCAACCCGTAAGTGCCTCCCCGGAAAACTAGGGAGGCGCGTGCGGGTTGCGGCAGAAAGCCACTCAGGATTGTGCGAACCAGCGCGCTTCCGACCATGCAGCACAAAAGGTGAGAAAACAGGAACAAGGTCACGAGTACGTCGAAGCCAAGCTCATGTCCCTCGGAGCTCCGGCACCCCGGGCCGAGTGCAACCCGGCCCTCTGGCTACGAGATGCCCTGCGCGCGGTCGGCGCCCGAAACCTTCGCCACCGCGGCGCCCACCGGTACGTATTCCGGCTGGGCCAGAATCAGCGTGAGCGCGACCGGATCACTCTCAGATACCCGGAACTGAAGCCCTACCCCAAGCGCCCCGACTCCAGCGCCTAACTAGCACAAGCACGTCAGACGCCTCTCCCATCCAGCTTCGCAGTCGCTCGCACCCGACTCAGTCCCGGGGCGGGCTGCCCGCCGTTGCGGCAGTCCGCCGCCGGTTGCGGCCCTAACCAGGTGCTCGGTCACTGTGCCGCTCACCGGGGCCTACAGCCGCCCCGGACCACCGAGCCGGATGTGAGAGGCACACCACCATGACCAAGCGCCAGAACCAGAACTACACCCGCGGGCTGATCACCGCCCGAGACAAGGCATACCAGGCCCACCGCCAGCACCCCGGCGACGCGCAGGACCGCCCGCCCATGCTGCGTGTGATGGCCGGATTCGGCCCCGGCATCCCCGTCGCCTACGAGCCGCGCAGCAAGTCGGACCCACTCCCGTGGGTCGAGTACAACGGTGACACCGGCACCGCAGAGTTCCGCTACACCGGGCGTGAGTGCTGGACCGCGCCCGTGGACAAGAGGAACGAGGTCGTCGTCCGGCAGATCGTCGCCCGCTCCGTGTACCGGCGGCTGGCTACCGAAGGCATCGCCTGCGCAGGCTGGGGCGACAGGGCAGGAACCTACGCGTGCTACACCTTCGCCGACGACTCCGAGGTCACATGGTCGGGCACCGACCGCTACGGAGCGGAGGTCTCCAACCATCACCCGATCGGAGAGCACGGATCTCTCGGCGCACACTGGCGGCAGCGGGAGCAGCCTCCGTACGCCGAAGAAGTCTTCGACTTCGCCACGGGCAACTACGCCGCCGACTCGGCCGCACTCGTCGCCTGGATGGTTTCCCTCGCCGACCGACACGGCCGCCGCCACCAGGAGCATGCCACTGCGGAGGACACAGAGGCCGCTCTCTCCTGGCAGAAGTCCACCGGCGGCCTCATCTTCAAGGAGACCACGGGCCCGGCCCACTGACCTCGCACCACGAGCCGTCCCCTGCCCCGCCTCCGGAACAGGGGACGGCGTCGCGTTCGAGGCAGAACACACCTCCCAAAACCACGCCGCCGAGCCGCAACCGCAGACCGCAGCCGCCTGAAACCTCTCGCCCGACGCGCACGGCCCGCCCTCAAGGGCGGGCCGTGCGCGATTCCGTAGAGCATCTTGCGCAGCTAACAGCCGCACCCGCCATGGTCACGGCGACATCCAACAACCAGTCAACCCACCAAAGGGAAGATGAGCGACCGTGAACCGTGACCTGGTCCAGAAAGTCCTGCGCACCATCAAGCAGCGCACGAACCTGCTCGTAATCGACGAGGTGCTCCTTGGCACCAACCGTCTCGAAGCGCGCGCACCCCTTCACGGGGTCACGCTGAACGTACCCGGCATCGTGGTCTACCTCTCGGGCTACGCCATCGAGCGCGTCAGCGGCAACGACGAAGACCGAGAGCCGGAATTCGAAGCGTCCACGGACAACGAGTCCGGCACCGTCTGGGAGATCGCGGACCGTCTGCTGGGCCTGACTCCCACCGACACCGACAAACTGTTCGGCTTCCCCAGCAACAGGGCAGTGTTCGCCGCGTTCGAGCAACTCGCCGCTGGCGCTGACCAGGTCAACTGGTCGGCCATCCGCTAGGCCCGCGCCGCCCCGGCAGCTCCCCCAAGACCCGCCCCCACTCGGCACATTCCAGGGGGCGGGCCTCGCCGTGCGCCCGCTCCACGCCACCGCATCGACCCACCCGTCCCCGCGCCATGCGTGCCCGCCTCGCCTCCGGTGCCCGGCCGCGACGGGTTGCGCGGCTAACCCACGCCTCGCCCAAAGTCCATCCCGCAGCCCCGCCTCACCGCAGAGCCGCACCCGCCGTCCGACTCACCGTCCGGCAGGTTCTCAACTCCGGAAGGACCCCGCATGTTCACCCCCAACGACCTCCACCACACACTTACCGCCAGCGGCACCTTCAACGGCCTCTACACCGCGCTCATGGCCGCCAAGCCACCCCTTTCCATGCGCACACACGCCGACCAGGCCACCGGCCTGCTGTTCTTCGAGCAGGACCGCCGCGTCCGCAACAGCCCGATCAGCGGCACCATCACCTTCAACCCCGACAACGGCGCGATCCTCCTGCACGCCGTCGGCTACACAGGACCTCGCTGGCACACCGCGCTGGAACGCCTCGCCACCACGACGGCCACATGGTCCTGGCAGCCCGCCCCCGATCACGAGCCGGGCACTCTCGATGGCGTACTGCACCTCGGGGGGAGTATCACCGCCGAGACCCGCATCGGCCGCTCCCACCACCACAGCGACATCGCCGATGCCGCCCTTGCCCTAATCCCCGCAGACCGTGCCGCGAGCGGACCCGCCTGGGCCCTGGCCGTCGGCGTCCTGGGCGCCTTGGTCACCGACGATCCCGCGTACCGCTCCCCGGTCCTGCCTGCCCCAGACCCGGACGCCCTCATCGGCCCCGTGACCGACTATCCGGCCGCCATCACCACCGTCGCGGCGGCCCTTGAGCTCCTGGACGAGAACGGGGACTTCGACACGGCCCGCGACCACGATCCGATCTGGCCGGACGACGCAGAAGGCGCGGCCGTCCGAGCCCTGCGTGACTTCAGGGACGCCCTCATCAACACCACCCCCGACCCGCAGCCCTAACCCGTTCCTGGTTCCGACGACCGCGGCGGATGCCGCGACTGCCCGCACGAGATGGAGGCTTAGCCCCGCCGTCCCACCCTGAAATGTGTGAGCCCTCGCTCCGCCCACCGGCGCGAGGGCTCACATCGTTGTGGTCCGTACTGCGGCCGAGACGTCGGGCCGATCCCAGCGCAACACCGATTGCGGCGTACAGAAGTTGCGGCAGTAGCGCATCCCGCGGTGGTGGTCGTCCCCGCCGCACCACAGCGGCCTCGAAGATCCACCGAGCCAACCCAAGCGAAAGGGACCCCTGTGGGCTACATCCTCTACCGAGACGGCACGAAGCGCTCTGAGACCGGCCAGGAGATGCAAGACAGTCCACTCAACGCCTATCTGCGCGAGCACAACATGGGGCCCGCCGGGTCCTACTCCGCGCTGCCCGACGTGATCCACCACCGCCCTGCTCATCTGGCAGCCGGCCACCGCGCCCTGCGCCCCGCCCGTTCCAGCCCCGCCAGGCTGCCCGTCGCGCCCAAGGGTGTTGTTCATGGCTTCGGGGCTTGGCACTGGACAAGCCACCGCACGGCCCACCGGCCCCGGGGGCCCCACGCCTGAACCCAGTTCCCGCCCGCCCAGCGCGGCGACAGGGACCGACCCGCATCACCAGCCTGAGCACCTGTTGCCACGCTTGCCCGCCGCACCCCGATGGTTACCCCACCGCGTCAGGCGCCCTGCCACGCCACGACCTCCCGGAAGGACACCCCACCCGTGAACACCCCGCTGACCTCTCCGCCGGACATGTACCCCGGCTGCACCTGGACCGACCACCCCGTCTCCGCACCCACCGACCCCCCTGGCCACATCGGCATGGCAGCGACCGTCGAGGAACGCACCGGACTCACCACCCGCTACACCGTCCACGCCTACGACCCGTACACCGGCACCGTCACCGTCCGCCCCGAGATGAAGGAAGACCGCGCCGGCGTGGCCCGCCCCTTCCCTGCCGACGAGCGCAGCCGGAATCGCGACGTCGACCTGGACGACCTGGACGAGCTCCGGCTCATCCATTACCGCGAACGCGACGACCACACTGGCCTGCACATCCCCACCTGCCGCCACGAAATCAAGGCCGCATTCACGGCCGGAGGAGACCGAGGCGTACCTGGCCCCCGCCGGGTCTACCGCTTCTGGATGCAGACCAACAGCGGCGCCACATACCGGTTCCTCGTCAGAGCTCCCTCCCAGCCCAAGGCCCACGCCCTGGCCCTCACCTGGTGGCAGGGCACACCGGCCCCCCAAGGCTGGACAGGCGGCCACCTGGACGATGGCGAAGTCGTCGAGCTCCTCACCTGCGACGGCGCCCGAGACATGCGGAACTGGCCCCACCTCGACTCGATCGCCGACCCCCTCTAACCCCTCTGGTCCCCTGCAGGCTCTCGGCCCTCGGTCCCCGGCACCCTCGTGGTGCCGGGGACCTTCTGCTGCAGCCGGGCCCGTTGGCCCGCCCCAAGGCATCCACCTCCAACGCCCCGGTTCTTCCGACTTCCGCCCCTTCCCGATGCCGTGGTCTGCCACGACGAACCGCCCTTCCCATGGTCTCAGCCGCTCCCTTGACGCCGCCTGCGAACACCAAGTGGCGACACGAGGGGCGGGCACAGCTCAGAGCCACACGGACTCCACACGGTTGCGCCCCTTGCCCGGCGCTGGGCCACGGTTGATCCGGGGGCGGCGGCCACTCGCCCCGCCCACAGGCCCGCCCCGCTGCGCTCAGACGACCACTTGCCTGAACACCATTCGCCAGTCTCCGCGCGACCTATGCAGCCACATATCAGCGAGCAAGTAGCTACCCCAAGGAGCAACACCCGCCATGGATATCGACTCCGCCTACTCGGAGTGGAAGGACCACGCCGCCCGCTGCGCGCAGTGCACCGCAGCCGCCACACCGCCGGACCGCTGCTGCGAAGGCAAGCGACTCACGTTCTACGCCGACACCAGCAACATCCGTACCAGCATCGGCCCATACCCGCCATCACGCCCCAAAGACCCGGACACCTACATCTGGTCAACCTGCACCCTGTGCCTCTGGTACGTCTGCCACAACGAATACCGAAACTCGATGCAGCACACCATCGAGGTCAACGACCACGCTCGATCCGCTTGCGCGGAGCGGGGCCAGCTGTCGCTGTTCTCCGGTGTGTGAGGCCGGACTCGGAGAACCGTCGCATCCCTCCTCCCCCGCACCTCCCGGCCTGCGCTTGCCGCGCCCACGAACGATCAGTCCCCCGCCCACGCGCCTCGCTGTTGCACCCCTAGCCTCCCATCGCCCGACCGTGCAACTACGCCCTCGGCACTCGCCGCGCCGCACCGAAAGGAACCCTGATGCCCGAGCAACTCGCGGACACGACCACCGCGCACCACACCCCCGCTCAGCGCGCCTCCAACCCGACCCATGAGCTGAACGCCCCCACCACCAACACTCGCGAACAGAGCGAAATCCCTGACCAGGCCGCCCGGATCACCGACGACGAACCGGATGACGGCATGGCCTGCCCGCACGACAACCGCCCGCCGGAGTGCTCAGAGATCGACCCGTGCGAGCCCTGCGCCCAGGACGAGGACGCGGAGGCGGAGGAGATCGAGAGGTCTATGGGCCTGCGAAGCCGGACGACGAACACTGAGAGCGATCACGCCGACAACCCCGGACTCATCACCTACCGCGTCACTGCGTACGGCATCGCCCACACTGCATTCACCTACCTCGTGACCGCGCCCCGCGGCGCCCGTGACGTTGATATCGCCAGCGAAGCGTACGGCCGCCACGGGCTGGCCCTGCAGACCGGGAGACACACCGAACCCCTCGGGCCGGTGTACACCGTTGACACCCCCGCGGACCAACAGAACTCGAACTGACCTGCCTCCCTCCGCTCCCCAAGGTGCCCTCGCCGACCCGCCCCCGCCGCGGCGCTTGCACTGCTTACCGACTCCCGCCCCACAGTGCGCCACATCACTCGCCGCGCTGTTGGTTGAAGGAGTCACACATCATGAACTGGGTCCAGCTACTGGAAGCTTTCCTGTTCGCGGCACTCGTCCTGCCCGTGCTACTGGCAATGTTCGGTCAGCTGACCGGTACACAGTCACAGACAGTCATGACCTGGGTCCTTATCGCAACGACCGTGTCCGCCTTCATGCGAGACGAGTACGGACACACCACTTGGTGCGCCGCCCTGACAGTGTGCAGCTTGCTGATGCTGCGCCGTCAGCAAGCCCGCAAGAACCTCACCAAGTCACCGGTCTCCGAGTCGCGAGACTGACCCGCACCACGCACCGCCGCCCGGCCCGCCCCGCACCACCGGGGCGGGCCGATCCGCGTTGCCACCCTGCGCGTCCGGGGGTGGAGAGGAAGCGGCCGTCCTGCGTTCTTTCGCGCCGCACAAGGCCCGTTCCCCGGCACTCTGTCCGTTGTGCCAGGTCCCTTGCCAGCCTTACCGGCAGACGCTCCACGGTATGGATCGCCGCCCTCACGGGGTGGGGGAGGGGCGATCGCCCCTCCCGTCCCTGACCCAACAGGAAGCACCTGACGATGAGACCTCTCGCCGAGTCCCGCGCCGCCGCCCAACGCCTGATCAAGGCCCTGCCCTGGCCCCTGCCCAACAACGAGGCACGCCGCGCCGACGCCGTGCTCGCCGGACTGCGAGCCAGCGGACTGCTCGACAACAACGCGCGGGGCAGCTCCCCGGCCGTTGCCGCCGCCGCCCGTGACGGCCTCACCAGCCTGGCCCACCTCCTGGACGAGGCCGCCCCGGGACACGGCGCCGGGCGACTGCTGCTGCTCCTGCTCGCCGAACGCGAGGCATTCACCCCCCACCCTGTCCCTGACGAGCACCAGATCCGCGCCCGTGACGCCGCGGCCGCCCTGCTGCACCTCGCCCTGTGGCACACGGACGATCCGTTCCGCCTCCTCGCCGCCTCGATGCGGGTTCACGCCGAGGAAGCGCACAACCACAACAGCAGCGGAAGGGCATGAGTTTGGACGGCATCTGCGAGGACACCAGCTTTCTCATCTACCCCATGGACAAGGCGCCGTACGCCTCCGTCTCGGCACTCGCCCCGGCCGATCCCGATGAGACCGGGTCCGCGACGTAGACGAGGCCCTGGCCGCCCGGCAGTCGCCGGGCGGCCGCACTTGCCGGGCCGGATGCACTGCCGCCGTACACCGGACACGGCATAGGGCAAAGGCAAGGCGGCCTGCCCTCCTGGCACCGTCCGGCGCTTCGAGGCCCCGGTTCCGTGTTCGCGGCGCGAGAGCCGTCTTGTGCCCGTGCTTCAAAAGACGCTGTCACGCGCCCGCCGGCCTTCGCGGGCGGGCGCGTCCCGGCCGCCAGGCCTACCAGGGCAGGGGCTTGCGGAGTGCGGGGCTGACCGGCCACCTACCACAGTCGCAACGGCCGGGAACGCCCCCGCACGAAACCCCTTGCGCGTGTTGGGCGACGGGCCCGGCCGGGCCGCGCGATGGACGCCGATGTCCTTCTTCCACCCCGCGCCGCCCGCCGCCCGCACGAGACCACCCCGTCGCAGCCACATCCACACCCCGGCCCGTGGCGCGCCGCCCCATACCGGCGCCAGTCACCCCCGTAACGAGGGACAGAGCCGGCCTTGCACGGCTCGACCCCACCCAGGGCAGCGTCAGCACTGCAGGCAGGACGCTCGCGCACCCCCAACGTGCAGTCGAGCCCCCGGCCCCCACGGCCCCTTGCGCACGCGCCTTCACCGGCTGCCCGAGTTCCTGTTCCGGGTTGCGGGTCTTGCCCCGCCCCGGGCCACGGTACGCACCACCGGTTTCCAGGGGAGGCGGTGACCACCACCCCGCCCCCGTTCACGCCGTACCGCGGAGCGCTGAACAGCCCCGAATGCCAGCCCACCCGCCAGCCGCTCCCACCAGATCCACCTTTCTCCTATCTCTCTTCTCCTTTGGAGCGATCGATGATCCCCTCGTGGCGAGAAATTCCCATGCCACCCTCTGTTGCCCTCCTGCCCCGCAACAGCGCCGGACGCCCGGTCCCTGGCAACGTCGCCTGGTATGAGCCCGACGACGACGGCTCGATCCTCGTGACCCGAGACACCGAACTGGGCGGGCACATCACCTGCCCATGCACACCAGGGAACGGCACAGCAAGGTTCGGGGAACAGTGCCCCGTACGGCAGCGGCAGTTCATGGCCCAGCGGCGGTGCGGTCTCTGCACGCAGGGAATCGAACCTACGGCCCAACTGGTGTTCATCGGTGAGGCCAACGCCCCGTACTACCTGGAACCCCCGCTCCACCCGCTCTGCGCCGCCTACGCCCTGCAAGTCTGCCCAGCGCTGCACGCTGCAGGCGAGAGCATCGAAGTCGCCCTCACACACTCGTACGCACTGGCCGAGGACCGGATCACCGGAGTCTCGGCCGACGGCACACTGCGTCGCTCTGTGTTCCCCTTCCACGACCTGGCGGCCCGTCTCCTGGCGGTCCTGGAGTTCTATCTCGCTTTCCCGGACACGCCCGAGCGACTCACCGGATCGAAGTGGCTGGCCCAGGGTGCACCCAAGCTGCTCCCATGAGCAGTCCCTGACCACCCCGACGGGCCCCGCCGCCCGCTTCGGCCCCGGCTCCGCGCTCGCGGGGCCGGGGCTGTCCTATGCGCCTGCCCGGAAGGCGGTCGCCGACCGCGCAGGCGTACCTCGGCCCCCCGGCCGGGTGGGGTTGTGAGGGTAACCCGCCCGCGGGTGAGAGTCGGCGCAGCCGGTCATGCCCCGCGCGCCAAGCGCCGGGACGCCGACCCCTACCACCAGCCCTGCCTGCCCCTGCCGCACAGCCGGCACACTGGAGATGACCACGTGACCACCCGCCCGCAGAACTTCCACATGGCGTCCTGCTTCACATACGGACCTGGCCAGCAGGTGTTCGAGCCGCGAGATGCCGAGCGCACCCCTGCCAGCGTCGTGCGCACCACCTAAGGCCCCGACGGGCGTCGCCCGGCCGTTGTTCTCCAGCGCCACGGACAGAAGACGACGCGGAACGCCGACCCGCACCATTTGGTCCGGCTTGACGAGGAACTGCGCCCCACCCGCGTCCAGCTCGCAGAGTCGTTCGCCCAACTCGCCGCGTCCGTTGATGCGCACACGGCCGAATGCCGCTCCTGCCAGCGTCAGTCCGTCTGGTGGGGTACCTGCTACCGGTGCCTGATCGGCACGCGGGTGATCGACGCCGCAGGCGGACTGACCTACTACCGGGACAACGTGCTGCCGTGGCTCACCGGCAGGCCGATCGACCCCGCACGCGTTCGCGAAGGCCAGCGCGTCACCGTCCGCCCGGTCGACGGTCCCGAGTACGAGGCCAAGGTCTCCCAGATCGCCGATGGCGCCCGGTGGCATGAGCCGGGCGAGGACGGCCAGATCTGCGTAAGCACCGCACCCGACTGGAAGCCCGCCCTACACCTGGTCGCTCAGGTCTTCCACCGACCATGACCACCTCCTCTGGCCCCCGAACTACTTGGCCGAGGGTCCGGGGCCGCCCCCCTCTTTGCCCGAGCCGAGCAGCCCGCTCGCCGCACCCCTCTCGCCGGAACGTCCATCCGCCCCAACACCACGGTGCGTAGACGCGAGTGCGGCCCCGGCCGCCCCCACAGCAGTGGAGGGGCGGCCCGCCTTGCGTGTCTTGGGCCCGCCCGCCGCAGTGTCGTTACTGCCGGAGGGACGCGCCCGTCCCGTACGGCCGCGTTGCCGGCACATGCATCCCGCCCCCATCCCTTGCTTGCCTTGTCCCGCCTGATGTCACGTTGGGGCCCCTTGCCCGGCTGGCGGCCGCGCATCCGCCGCCGTCACACCCCGGCCCCGCCCACCAGCCCCTGGGACACCCCCGGCCCGAACCCCGACAACCGCAACGAGGAACCGCCCTTCTGACCCGAACAACCACTACCGCCCGGCCAACGGCCAGCACGTCCCCGGACACGGCAACGCCAGCCCTCACATAGCCGACCGGACCGACGACAACTACACCCCCACACTCGCGGACCCTTACAACGACCTGCCCTACCCCGCCCCGGCCCCGCACCCAGGACTCCATGTCCCTGGGTTCGGGGCCTCACCCGCGCCCTCTGCGAGGGCAACCAACCGTCGCGGCCCCGCCCCATCCACCGGTTGCCTGACTAGCTCTGCCCCGGACCACCGTCCTGTCACCGCTTCCCGTGCCCCGCAGCAGCGGGCAGCCCGGCCCCGTTGACACGCCAAGACAGGACGAACACCATGACCCGCCCCACCAACACCCCCTCCGCTCTTGCCCGCCAGCAGATCGAACGGGACATCAGCCACGCCCTGACCTTGCCCCCGCACCAGCAGCAGAGCTTCCTGACCGGCTACCTCGACACGATCAGTTCTCTTGCCGACAAGTGCCCCGACCCCGACACCGCCTACAACGTGCTCAGCAACCACGCCGACGACACCTATGAGCGTCTCATCGAAGAAGCCGAGCCCAGCTGATCCATCCCGGGGAGCAGCCCCCTCCGAGGGGGATGCTCCGTGTTCCCGAGCCCCTCTCTTTGGCCCCGGTTCCCCGTTCGAGTGCCGGGGCCTTCCTGCGCCCGGGGGAGCGGCCCGCCCCGGACCCACGCAGGGCCACCGGCTCCGGCCCCGGATCCGCGGACCGGGTTCGGGGCTGGTCCACGCCGTACGCGGATCCGACCGAGCCACGTCACGCCGCCACCCGCCTTCCTGCCATGCTCCAGGCCGCTTTCTGCTCACCCCACAGCACCTCAATAGCGTTCCCCAAGCCGGACACCCAACTGGCAGGCCCTCCCACCTACTGGCCACGGGCCCCGAGCCCTTGGCCACCAGGCCCAGGTTCCAGATCGCAGCCCGCCGCCCGCCGGGTGTTGCGGGGCTTGACCTTGTCTGGGGCAGTATCAGTGGTGCCGGTAGGAATGCTCCCGCACCATCCCCGTCACCACGGTGTGGTCGAGCCCTCCCCAGCCGCCGGGCCGTCCCCACCCCCCTCTGGGGCGGCCCGGCACCCCTTTCTCTCGGCCAACAACCATTCGACCCGTGCTGAACCCACGGACGGCAGGGGCGGAGGACGGAACACCGACGTCGCGCGGCGAAGCCCCCACCACACACACCGGTAGCCCGAGCCCACCACCACCCGGGCAACCCCACCAAGGAGACCTGACCATGCCCGACACTCGAACCGAAGAGATCCACAAGCACTTCGGTCTGTCGTACGCCAACTACCTAGTGATCCCCCGCACCTTGCTCCAGTCGATGCCCGACGAGTGGCAGACTCCCTTCGTCGCCCTCCTGAACGAACTGGACGAGGCGTTCCAGCACGTCCCGCAGGCCGAGGCGTACGAAGTGACCCCGGGAAAGTGGCGTGCCGTCGATGACATGACCACGGACGAGATGCACAGCCTGAACACCCGAACCGACACACTGGCCGACGGCACCCCGTACCCCAAACGCGACGACTGGTACGACCAAGACCCCGACGAGCAGCACTTCCTTGAAGACGAGGATCCCGTACCGCACTACAACCGCGGCCGCACCCACGTCGAACCGCGTACCAGCAGCGACCCGCACCCCGTACAGATGGGCAGGATCGCACCCAACGCCCCGCAACCTGCTGAAGGGCTGCGCCAGCACCTTGCCGAGGCCATGGCCATGGCAGCCGGGTCGAAAGCGTTCATCGTGCCCGGTCCCGCGAGGGAACACCCCCGATCCCAGTGGCTGGCCCACGCCGACGCCACAGTGAACGCCCTGCACCGATGGGAGCAGGAAGGGACTCTGGCCCGCTTGTGCACCATCCCAGGCTGCTTCCACCAGTTGAACATCGCGTCCCCGCACCCCGGATGGCTGCACTCCAGAGCAGTCGGCTATGCCTGTCCCAATCACGCCGCCGCCCTGTGGAGCGAGCTGAACGACCCGCACATCCCGGACTGGCAATACACCGACGAGCGCGCCGTGCTGCGCTGCTCCTGCGGCTGGGACGCCGGCCGAACCCGTTTCCGCGGCCACGGAACCACCCTTTGGCAGGTCCACGTTCTCAGCGTCCTGGAATCCACAGACGCCGACAGCGTCAACTAGCCGCCAACCCGCCCCGGCCTCGCACCCCGTGTGCGGGGCCGGGGCGGGTCGCGGTCGTTGGCGCCCGCCCGGTGATCGGTGACCATCGCCTTGCTCCGCACGGCTGCGTCCCGAGCGTGAACGGCGGGCTTTCCTGCGACGGCGCCCACTGGTCGCCCGCGCCGTGCCCCGCCCAGCTCCCGGCTTCCACTCCCGGCCAGGCCCGCGCGTCCCTGCTCATGACACCGACTGTCCACGGGCCACCCCGTCGCGCCCGCTGCAAGGAGGGTTGCGGTCCTAGCTGCCCGCTGCTCGATGGTGGCTTCGGCCAGAACGCCGCCACGAACTCCCTTCGTGTGCCGGGCTCGACTGGCAAGCCGGGCCGCGTCCAGCTAGCCCAGGCACCCGCATTCTCGGCCTGGCCAACCCATACGCTGTTTGGAACGGAACCGTGAAATGACAGAGCAAGGCCCCATCGTTGGCGACAGCCACGCCCATCACACACCCCCTGCTACAACCAGCAGCGGTGACACCACCCTGGGAAACCCACCGCCAGACCTGACCTTGCTACATCGCAAGATCCTCGATGCCGAGGGCCGCTCCTGGACCAACCGGCGGCACAAGGAGCGCTACATCCGTGAAATCCTTGGCCTCCGCCTTTCTCGCTACTACCAACTGCTCAACGCCCTACTCAACGATGCCCGTGCTTTGGCCAACGCCCCGGTTACGGTCAACCGGTTACGACGTGTGCGGGAATCACGCCGATCTCGGCGGTAGCCGCCCACAGCGCTACAGCCCGGCAAGGGCTGTCCGCGACGCCTCCATCAATCCAGCCAAGGCCAACTCTCTCATCCGACGGGCCAAGCACTGGGCATTGCTCCCTGTGACGGAACGCGGCATCTACCGTCAGGAGGACGCCCCGATCGGCACTTCTGCCATCAGCTGCCGTACCGGCGGAAGCCTCACTGGCCGCGTTCATTACTACGGCCCGGCGCCAACTGATTGGCCGGACAACGATTACGGCGATCACATCTACGTAATCCTTGACACCGGACAGCGAGCCGCAGTCTCTGGGCGCTGGTTCTCCTGGGGCACCCTGCGCCCTATCACCGCTACGGCATAAGACCTTGGGTCCGCCCCCTGGGCTCAAGGGCCGACCGCCCCTGGAGCATGCCAGCACCGACTTCTCTGTCCCGAGTCAGCACCCCCGTGTGGGGCCGAGGCGGTCTTCTGCCGGCACCGCGTTACAGACAACTGGACCCCGCAGGCGACGGCTCGTCCTGCATCCCGCCGCGGCGGGCCGTCGCCGAGTTCGTGACCGCCTGCGGCGTGCGACGAGCCACCGCAAGGTGCGCATCGTTCCCGAGCGACCCTGGCAAGCCTCCGTCGGCGGCGTCCCGCCGCGCCGCCCCGCACTCTCCCGGCCCCCGGCCCCGCCATCAGTGCGGTGCCGGGGGCCGCCCATGCCCGGCACGTTCCGTAACGGAGGCGTGCCGTGTTGCGGCCGTTGGCGCCCACTCGGCCATGGTCAGCGCATCAACCCCACGCGGCGGGGGCGTGCCGCGCTCCCCCCACTGACCCGCGCAGACCCCTGCCGCAATTGCCCCCTTCCCAGCACTGTGAACGGAGGCCACACCCGATGGCCATCTACCTGTACGCGATGAACCAGGCAGGGCAGTCCCTGCACCTGCACCCCGGCTGCAACGGGAGCACGGACCACCCCGACGCGCCCGATCACCTTGCGTTCAACCACGTCGGCGAGGTCTACGCGGCCATGCGCGCCTCAAGGACCGCCTCCCGGTACGACGAGGGCAAGGGCCGCTACGTACGCAACCGGATCCACTACTTCACGATCTCCGGCGACGTCCCCTCTCAGGACTTCATCCGTGAGGAGGTCGATGCCCTGCCAGTTTGCCGGTCGCACCCGGACCACCCGGACTACGGACTGTGGCGGGCGGACATCATCGAGGCAACCCCTTGGGGACGCAAGACAGTGACCGAAGCAGGCATGATTTCTCCGGCGATGGCCCGCTCCCTGCGCCTCAATGGCGTGCACCTGTGGGACACCGACCGGCCGACCATCCAACCGAACCCGGATCGCGTCAACGACACCACGACCGCGCACCTGACCACCGGATCAGACAACGACACCGGTGAGCCAGTGTACGTGCGCACACTGCCCGACCGGCATCCGGTACACCCGGGCACGACGACGCGTGACGTGTTTGCGCATGAGGGCTACTGGTTCACGATTCCCGAGGACTTCCCCGCAAGCGTGCCTGCTGAACACCACAAGGAAGGACGCACCACGTACGCTGTGCTTCGCGAGGACATCGGCGCCGGCCTGGTGCGCTGGTCGGTGATGGAGACGGACCGACACACAGCACCGGTGGCCGTTTCGACCGAATCCCGCCGGACCGCGGTGCGCCATGCGGTGGCCAAGGTGGCCAACGCACGTGGCCGACGGGCCGTCCCTGACCAAACCGACCAAGCCTAGCTGGGCCTTGCCGCACACTGAACCGTCAAGCACGCCGGCCCTGAACCTTGCGGCACCCGCCCTGGGTTCGGGGTCGACGCACGTCCGCCCCAGCAACCAGCCATGCGGAGCCTTGGCCCAGCCGGCCGAGGTCCGGTCCAGGTGAGAATGGCGCTCGGAGATCCTGCTGTGGCCCGGCGGCCGGGGACTCCCCGGCCGCCGCCGACGTGGGCACCTGTGCCGGCGTCGCATCGCCCGCTGTCGTGACGGGGGTTGCGTGTGTTGACCCCGCGCCCTGCACCGTCGGTCTTGGCCCGATGCTCCCGCACCAGCCCCCGATGTGCGGCCGAGCCTCTCTGCCCACCGGCCAGCGCAGGAGCTCCGAGCCCTGCTCCGCGGGAGCAACATCACCCCGTCCACAGAGAGGGACTGACCATGACCCAGATCATCGAAACCAGCGACCACGGACGCTTGCGGCTGAGGTTGGAGCCGCAGACCGATGCCGACAACCCGCGTACTGTCTACGACCACCTCACCCATGTGATCACCCTGCCAGGCAGCTGCTACGCCGATGTCGACAAGAGTGGCGGTCCTCTTGCGGACGGGTGGCGTCGGATCCAGCACCGGGACAACGCGGTCGAGATCTTCACCCGTTGGGCGCGCACCATCCATCGACACCGCCGACAGCCCCGCCCAGGTCCCGCAACGCGCCCCGCGTGCGGGGCCGCCCGCGTACGCCCGCCCGCGACTGCTACCGACGCAGGCGCCCACCCTGGGTTGCGGCGGAGAGCCGGCCCGTCCCGTCCCGTCCTGCTTTATGTCCCGCCCACGTCCAGCCCCAGCTCAGCCCCGCTTGCCCGTCCTACCGGCCGCCGCGCAACGCTCACCACCCCGGCAACGCGGAAGTCCGGGGGCGCAGTCGGCCCGGCAAACGCAGGGTTGCGGACCTTGACCCACACCCGGCCACTCTGCGAAGCACCTTCCGGGGAAGCAGTGCCCCCACCATTCACCGTCCGTTTGCCGTCACCGCCCACGTCGGCAAGACCTCTACCCGTACCAGGAGCCACCATGCCGCATCCGACCGTAAAGCCCTTCGTCAGCGAGAGCCAGGCCGCTCTCAACACCGTCAAGGAGCTCGCCCCCGGCGCTGACGTGATCAAGGTCCGCGCGAACCCGAACAACTGGAGTCAGGCCGAGATACTGACTACCTATCAATGGCCTCGTCACGAAGACGAGTCCCTGGTGCCCCTGGACGACGGCCGCTGTCCGAACGATGCTCCCCACACCGCACTAACCCTCGGCGAGTTCCTCACCCACTGGAGGCAACTCCCAGCCGTCCAGTTCGCCGCCGGAAACGACGCCGCCTTCACCTACCTGATCGAACTCACCCGCCCCCACTGGGAACACGCATAACCGCCCACCACGACGCCCCGGCCCCCGAACCTCACGCCCTGTTGGGAGATTCAGGGGCCGCGCCGTGACTGTTTCCGAAACACCGTCCAGTTGCGGTGACTGTCCTCTCCGGTCTCACCGTGCCCCAGGCGGCGAGGACCCGTCCGGCGCGGCGGCCACCACGGCCGTACCTCCCATGCAGAAGGAATCAGGAGCAACCGCATGAACGCACTTGATGCACCGCTGCGCGACTTCCTCGTTACCAGGATGACGCCAGGCCAGCGCCGCGCGCTGCTGCTCGGTTTCGACAACGCGACTGCTTGATGCTGCCCCGCGACAGCGCAACACACCGCGCCCCGGCGCCTCTCCCACGCCATCTCTCCACAGGACAACCCCATGGATACCGCGCCTACCCCGGACACCTACACCCTCACCCGCAAGGCTGACGACGATGCCAACGAAGCCTGGCTACTGCTCCACGACGGCGACTTGTTGATCGCGTTCGTGGACATCGTCGACTGCGGTCATGTGCTATGGATCATGGATATTGCCGTGCACCCCGACTACCGTGGCCGCGGCCTGGCCTCCCGGCTGCTGAACGGCGTGATCCACGGTAGCCCTGACTCGGACATCGCGCTCTCCTGTGGCGCCACCACGATGAACCTAGAGGAGTGGCCCAAGGATACCGGCGGCTTGCCGACCGAGGCCCTGGCCGCCTGGTACGCCCGGCACGGCTTCCGCTCCACCCCGCACGAGGACGACGAAGGCCGCATGGTCCGCAACGCGCACCCCACGCCCACCCCGTCACCCGGACCCGCGCCCGTGCATCCGACGGTCGGTCCGCTCACGCCCATCCACAGTGGCCAACTGACCGACTACGCCGCCCACTGCACCGACCACGGCCAGATCCTCTTCATCCCGGACGAGATCCTGGCCCGTGTGCTGCGCAACGAGCACATCGCCCGCCACCACACCTGACCCGCCCCGGCCCTCGCCCCGGCTTCCGGCCCCGTTCTGCACCCCCGCAGGCGGGGCCGCCTGCCGTCCGCGTGGAATTGCCCACTGGCATCGTCGCCCTCCATTCCCGTCTGGTCGCCGGGCAGAGCATGAGCGCCGCGTCCGCAATGCCAGCGGCCTGGACCGGCTGCGCTACCTCCTGACCATCGCGGACAACTGACCAGCGCCACCCCCACCGGCCCTGAACCCCTGGCTCCCGCCCCGCGTTCGGGCCTGCCGCGCGTCCGTCCGGCTGCCAGGTCATGTCCCTTGCCGCCGTCAACCCGTTTCTTCCCCTGCCCGACCGTGCCGCGGCCTTCTACGTCCCTGCTTCGACCAATACTGCCCCGGTTGAACCCGCAGTCGCGCAGCAGGGAGACGGCTGCCTGGACGTGCTCGTGGTCCGCGTCGCTCGGGTAGAAGCCCAGAGTGGTGCCTTCCGCCGCGGCACGACCGTCTCTGTGGGCGGGAACAGCCTCGTGGATGCTGGGCGGTGCGCTTGCTCGGCCGCCGGGACGAGGCCGGCGGAACACTCGCCGTGCGGGCCCCGGAGCACTGAGCCGGCCGCCTGCCTTCGCCGGCTTGCGCGGCTTGGCCCCACCCCGGGCAGTATCGGCACTGCCGGAAGACGCTCCCGCACAACCCCCTCGCGCGGTCGAGCTCCCGGCCGCCGGGCCGCCCCCCTGGGGCGGCCCGGCGCTGCCCACCACACCGCACCGGTAAAGGAGCCACCATGCCCTGGTTCAGCGACGCCACCCCCGCCGATATCACCCACCCCCACTACATCGCCGCCACCGCCACCGGCCACCGCACCGTCACCGCCCACGACGTCCTGCAGACCCTAAACAACCCCAACTACGCCCGCATACTCGCCAGCCCCTACCGACTCACCGCCGTCCCCACCAACCAATCCGGCGCCCCCAACACGGTGTTCACCCCCACCCCCGTCGCTGCCGCCTACCCCTACGTGATCCGCGACATCCACGGCGGGGAATCGGGCGACCGCTACCGCACCCTCCCCGAAGCACTCCTCGCCGTGATCAGCAAGTTCCTCCCTTGCCCCACTGCAACCCGCATCCACCCCGCCGACCCCCACAACCACCTCTACGTCGACCTCGACGCCTTCCCCGACGACCCCCTGCCCTGGCACCGCTCCGTCCACCACATCGAACGGGAAAACACCCCTACCCACACACCTCCCTTCACCCCCCACCCCCACTACACACCCGGCCCTGACTTGCGCCTCACCGACGCCGACCGCGCCGACGCCCCCGCCTACCGCGTCCAGCCCGCCGACATCCTGGACGCCACCCTCCCCACCCACCACCGCATCATCTCCGGCGACAACCTGCGCTCCCACCTCCGCAACACCATCGAACACACCGGACAAGCCGCCATGGAAAGCCCGAAATGGACCGATGGCACCATCGTCTACCGCCACGGCGGCCACAACCACACCGGCACCAGCGGTCTCGTCATCGCCTACCCGCCCTGCGCAACCTGCGGATTCGGCCCCGGCCACCCTCCCTTCCGCAACCCCACCTGGACCCGGCAATGTCTGAACTGCCAGCACACCGACGACTGACCAAGATCCCGGCACGCCACGCCCCACTGGGCTCGCCACTACCCGGGCCAGCCCCGGCACGCACCTCCGCGGCCCGGCCCCAGCCCATCCCGTCCGCCCGCCGCAGCCGGCCGGGGTGGGTTGCGGCCATTGGCGCCCACACGGTCATGGTCAGCGCACCGGCCCCGGGGCGCGGTAGTCACAGACCGGCCCCGGTGCCCCACCCCACCTCGACTGGAGTCTTGCCATGCCCCTGACCCGCAAGTTCGACCCCACCACCCCTGACGGGCAGCGCATTGCCGTCCTGGCACGCCGACTGCTCGCGCTCGGACTCGACTGGCCCGGCGCTGAGACGGTCACCATCCTCGACGACTGGTTCGTCGAGACCCTCGGTATCGATCCCGACGGCCCCGTCTACCAGGTCGACGCCACCCCACCCCGTCTGGTCTCACCCGATGCCACCATCGAGAACGTCACCGAACTCCTCCTCGACGCAGGCCACACGCTCCACGACCCCCACCGCCCCGACCACGCCGATGACTTCACCGTCACGACCGACCCCGAATGCTGCGGCGGCGACTGCGTCACCGTCACCCTTCCCCACGCACGCCCCTCCCGGGCCCGCTCCGCCCTCTCCTGGCTCCGGAACGCTGGGTACGACGCCGCAGAACACAACGCCCGCCCCTCCGGTGGACGTGGACGCCTCCTCCACGTCCACCACGGCGTCATCCGAGACATCCCCGCCGACGCCCCCGCAGAGATCCGCGCCGCCCAGTACCTGTGGTTCCAGGGCTTCACCTCCCCGACCACCCACGCCCACCTTCACGCGGAGGTGCCCGGCCCGACCCCGCCCGTCCCCGTGATATGGCGGCCGGGCTGGCTCAGCATCGACATTGCCGCGCCCCTGGACGCCACCGCCAGGCAGCGGAAGAAGACCGCCAATGCGATCGCGGACGCCTTCCGGACAGCCAACTGGCAGGTCGACCGCCGCGGCCTCGAAGCCCTCCACATCCACCCGCCCACCACATCCTGACCACTGTGCTTCCTCGGCCCGTCCCGCACCCGCGGGGCGGGCCGCCCGCACACCCGCACCCCAACCGGGCCGCGCACCGACCGGGCCGCGGGCGGAGCGGCGACCAACCTCCCGCCCCAAACCGCTGGGCCCTCGCCCGCCTCCTGCAGGATGCGGAGCATCATCGTGGCCATCACCACCCCGCCCACCACTGCCAGCGCTGACGTCCTGTGGCAGAGCCTGGCCAAAACGCGGTTGCGCCTCTTGCCCCGCCCCGGGCCGGCGCACCGACCCGGGCGAGCGGTGGCCGCCCCATCCCGCCCCTTCCAGGCCACCCCGCCCCGCCGAAGCCCGATATGCATTTCCGCCCTGCGCGAGCCTGCGGCCGGCGGGTGCTTGCGGGTCTAACCCCAGCCGGTGTGACGGTCTGTCCTGACCGGGGCCGACATCCACCGGGGCCTGGTCCTAGCGGGCCCGACGATGCGCAGGAGAGTGATTATGAACGATTCGCAGGTGTTCGAGATCCAGGTGACGCAGGGCGAGTACGAGGCCTTGATGCGTCTGACCACGCCTCACGATTGCCAGGCAGAGCATCTTGTCCAGCTGCGTCATGCTCTGGAGAACTCAGTTCGGCGCAAGCGTCCTCTCATCCGTTACGTGCTGTCGGGGATGAGTGTCCCGATGATCCAGGGCGCGGAATTCGTTCTCCAGGTGAACACGCTCAGCGGCACCAAGGCAGCGACCTTGCACCTTAACCGTTTTCGCCGCGAGTACCGGGAGCACCTGGAGAGGACTGCGACACCCGGCCGCAACACCGTGGCGTAATTTTCTGCGCCTCGCCCTGTGCAACGCTGCCATGGCTCATATGCCATTGCATCAGCTGCTGACGGCCCGCCCACCCGGGGCGGGCCGCTTCGCGTGGTGTCCCAGTCCCGCCGCCGCCCTGCGTCAGGCAGCGGCGGGGGCCGGGTCGGGCCGTTGGCGCGTTCGACACCGATCTGGACTGCGAAAGGGAAACCAGTCATCCATGCGACAGATCGTGCTCCAGCCCGACGGCCGACTCGCCATTTACTCCACCGTCGTCGACGACTTTGTGATGAACGACGCCACACCGGACGAAGTCGCCGACGAAGCGGCCGACTTCGTCCGAGAGACGGCATCCCTCCATGCCACACCCGAACAGGTCACCGAACGCGTCAGGCGCGCTCGCGAAACCGCCTACCGCAACGCCGCACACGTTCTGGCCGGTGAACCGCACCGCGCGTACAAGCACCCGCTGGCATGGCAGGAATTCGAGACCATGGCCGACAGCGAGACCCACCCTCACCCCTACTGACCCCCCGTCCCGAACTCCACACCCACTCCGGCTCCTGAGCCCCTTGACGCACCGCCCGCGAGCCAAGGGCCCCGGCTGCTCACCGAGCTCGGCCGAGAACCGGCTGCGGTTGCGGTTCTTGCCTCGCGCCCGGCCACAGTACGAAGCACCAGCTGCGGGGAAGCGGGTGACCACCACCCCACCCCGGGGCGGCCCCACTCACCATCAACCCGCTGATCGGAGCCCGACTCATGCGCACCTACACCACCGCCCAGCACACCGGAACCGACCCCGGCCAGTGCGACGCCACCGCCGTCCGCACCATCAACGGCACCCGCGCGTACGTCCTCCTGGACGGCCTCGGCCGCCGAGCGGAGACCCACCAGTGGGCCCTCGGCGCCGCCCGGCAGATCGCCGACGCCGCCGCCCGCCGGGGCGACGCCGAGGCCGGCCTGCGGTACGTCTACAACCTCCACCGGGAGGACGCCGCTCACTACGGCAGCGAGCACAAGGCCGCGGCCGTGGTCGCCGTCAAGGCCCCCGACCAGCCCCTCACGGTCGCCTGGTGCGGCGACTCCCGGGCCTACCTGATGGAGCGCGGGATCGCGGTGCGCCTCACCGAAGACCACAACAAGCGCCGCGTCTACTATCCGTACGGCGGCAACCGGAACCACATCACCTCGTTCCTCGGCTCCGACGCCACCGACGAGGACAGGCAGCGCCGGTACGGCCACCCCGCGATCGAGACCGTCACCCGAAAGATCACCGGCCCCTGCCGCCTTCTGCTCGCCTCGGACGGCGCGTACGAACCCCACGAGGACGCCCGGCACTGCCTGTTCACCGAGTGCGACGGCGACGACCTGATTCCCACCGTTCAGGACCTGGTGAACCTGGCCGTCGACACCGCCGTCAAGACCAGCCGCTCCCTCGACCCGAACCACGTCTACGCGGACAACGCGACCGCCCTCCTGGCCGACCTGGCCCCCTGACACCCCGCCGATCACACCACCCCGAATGTCCCGGCCCCGAACCTCCGGCATCTCGCCCGGGTTCGAGGCCGCCGCACGTCCGCCCGCGGGGTTGTGGGGCTTGGACCTGTTCTGGGCAATGTTGGTCCTGCCGGTAGGCGCTCCCGCACCACCCCCTCACCGTGTGGTCGAGCCCCCGGTCGCCGGGCCGCCCCCTACCCCCCGGGGGCGGCCCGGCATCCCCCTCACGACACGCCCCGGCCCACCGGCCCCGGCGCCCGCCCGCCTACGACCGCTTGGAAGAGGCCCTACCGTGTCTGAGCGCATCGTGACCCTGCCCGGCAGCACCGACCAGTTCGTGCTCACCGAACGCCCCGCACCCACCCTCACCGACCGCTACCGGCCACTGCCCGACGGCATGGACCACACCCACCTCACCGTCGTCCCCGCCCACCAGGTCGGCACCGGCGACGTCGTTGTCGCCTTCTTCACCGACGGCCCTGGTATCCGCTACGCCGAGCACACCCCCGAGGCTTTCACCGCGCACCCCCGCCCCCTCGGCACCTGCCCGGAGCCGTGCGAGGAGTGCGAGGACACCAGCGCCTACGGTGCCGCCACGGACCGGTACCTGTGTCTGGAACCCGCCGACGACTATGCGGACTGTGTCATCGCCTTCCGTAGCACCCCGGTCGCGATCGTCCCCGCCGACACCGCAGCAAAGTACCCGCCCCTGGACTCGGTTCCGCCGCTCCCGGACCTGTTCACCCTCGACGACGGCGAGCACGGCCCTTATGAGGCGCTCCCCGTCCCCCGCGCCTGGGGCCCGTGGCAGACCATCAGCGTCACCCGGGACACGGCAGAGCAGATCGCTTCCGACCTCCCCACCACCCACGCCGGCCGCCATCTCACCGTCCGCTGGCTGGGCGATGCTCTGGTCATCGACTCCGACCCCCACCTGCCCACGCCCACAGGACCGGGCCGCCCAGCACGCCTCATCGAGCCCGACGCCGACGGCCGCTACCGCATCGGCGGCCTTTGGCGGTGGGAGGAATGGTCCGTGCCCTCCTGCCCGGTCTGCTCGACCGCCACGGAGCCGGTCGACGTCGAGGGGGAGAGGGTCTGGCGCTGCACGGCGCCCGACTGCACCCGGCGCACCTACGGAACCGCCGACCCGGACGACGACGATGCGCTGCCGTCCTACTCCGAGACCGACGCCGACGGCGCCACGATCGTCTACCACGGCACCGGCGAAGTCGACATCGAGACGACCGCCGAACTGGCCGCCCAGGATGGCCCCGATGAGGACGAGCAGGACGCCGAGTGAGGACGACTCCCCGACGCAGGACGAGCACGGCGACCCCCACACCGTGACCGGCCCCGCGCTCCGGAACACCACCGTTCCGGAGCACGCGGCCGGTGGCATGCCCCCGGCCCCGCCCCGGGCCGCCCGGCGCGCCCGTTGCGGCCGGGTTGCCGCACTTGCCCGCCGCGCCCCGCAGGCCCGGCAAACTGCCAGGCCCGCGCCCGTCGCCCTGCCAGCGACCGCGGTGCGGGGTGCTGGTTTCGGGTTGCGGGTCTTGGCCCGCCCCCGCCCACAGTCGGGATCACCGGCCCCCCGAGGAGTGCCCCCACCCCGCCTTCCCGGGCCCGGCCATCCCTCTGCCACGAAAGGCACTGACCGTGTCCCACACCGAACACCCCTCGCCCGTCATGTCTCTCGCGGAGTACCAGGCGCTGACTGAAGAAGAAGTCGGCGAGGATCTTGTCGTCGGCGGAGTCGTCTACAACCGCAGCGAGTGGGAGCCCGACCCCGAGGACGGCGTACGCCGCCGCACCGACAACCCCAATCACCACGCCAACGACCGAATCACCAGGGCCCGAGACGCGACCATCTCCGCGAAGCGGAACAGCGACGGCGTTCCGTTCTGACAGGCGCCCGCCCTGGCCCCCCGCCCCCGGCACCGACCGACCTTGTACGGCCTGTACCTCTGCGGACCACCCACCCCACGGAGCCCCCATTGAACCTCGTCATCTGCAATCCAGTCATTGACGACCTCACTCAGCCCCAGGACGACTGCCACCCCCACGGCCCGACCGGTCCGTCCGGGTGCCGCTGGTGCGGCGCCGAGGAGCGCGAGCACACGCAGCGGCGGAACCCGTCGGCAGGCTGCCATACGTGGGAGCGCCCGGCGGGCATGCAGATCCTCGCCCGTATGCGCGCCCGTCAAGCCGCCCGCATCATTGCCCGGCCGGCCCAGTACCACGCTGTTACTGCGGAGAGGATGTCCTGGAGCTACCTCAGCGACACCGTCAGCACAGACGAGTTCTGCGCCGACTGCGGGGACTGCGAGTGCGTCCGCTGGATCCGGACTCAGGAACGCCTTCAAGACCGACAGGACCTTCTCCGGCAGTAATAGGCCCGTGACACCGTCGCCCAGTTGTCCTGCTGCCTGTGGGCACCCGAGGCCTGCGCCCCATTCCGACCTGCCCTCACGCCAGATGCGCCGCATGGCGAACGTTCCGTGACGACAAACGCTGCAATGCTCGCACGACTGAACTGCGATACCTCTGGCTGACCCACAGACTCACTGTGTGGTCGAGCGCCCCAACTGCGGCCGACTCTTCGACCGCGGGGCCGCCCCACCTCTTTTGCAGGGCGGCCCGGCACCTGTTCTCACCCCCTGCCGCTCTGCGGCCCGCCGGAGAACACCGCCGCATCCTCGTGGCTGGTGTGACCGGCGACGATCAGCCTGTACGTCGTCGGGCCGCCCATCCCGACTACGACAGCCGCGAGTTCTGACCCACCTGCCAACCCTGACCCCGCACCCCAGGTTCATACTGGACAGCCTGCGAGAGCAGAGAGGAACCGATATGGCGACCGTTCGTGACACAGGCGTTTACATTCTCCGGCAGACCGGCCCGATGTCCATCACGCGCTTGCAGAGGCTCTGCTACCTCGCTTACGGATACCACCTCGCATGGGAATCCCGTCCGCTCTTCCCAGAGCACTTCGTCGCATGGGCGAGCGGACCCGTCGCAACTGAGCTGCACACTCGGCGATCCCGGCAGTACGAGGTGAAGCCCACCGACATCGAAGCCGATCCGACCGCACTCGACGAGGGCGAAAAACAATCAGTCGACATCGTCCTGGAGGCCCTACTGCGCCACACCACGCGTGAGCTGACGCAGATGGTGTGCGGGCCGCCGTGGCAACTCGCCCGATCCCGCTCATACGTCCACGCGCTCGCGCAAAGCAACGAACCACTCACCAACCACGAGATTGCCGCGCTCTTCGGTCCACTCACCTGACCTCTCTCCCAACCGGCTAGGACCGGACTGACCCGCGCCCCGCACCACCCAACCCCTGGCCCCGGTTCCGCATTCGCGGTGCCGGGGCCGCCCCATGCCCGCCGCCCAGCGGTGCCGGACCTGCGCGACGTACATCCCGCTCGCCTCCGGAGTCGACGCCGCCATCACTTACTTGATCTCACTCACTCGTCCCCACTGGGAACACGCATAACCGCACCCCCTACCCGCCCCGGTGGGGGCTTTTGGCTTCCCGGCGCGCGGCATGGTTGCGGCCGTTGCCGGGCTTCCGGTCATGGTGCGGCACACCGGTCCGGGGGGTGCCCACCCATCCCCGCTCTCTCGGACCGCACCAGTCCGGCACTGAAATGGAGCCCCGCATGTCCCTTCCCGAGTCCGACAGCACCTACACCGCCGACGCGATCGCCGCCGGAAGGAGTACCTACCCGCACCCGCAGCCGGTCCTGGACACCGGAGCGCTGGCCGAAGCGATCCGGGTGCAGCTTCGCACCTGGGTGACGGCCGAGGTGGGGATCAAGGTCCCCGGCCCGGAGACGATCGCCGCCGAGCCAGCCGAGAGCATCGCCCAGTTCCTCGGCGAGATCACCGAGTACGTCCGCTTCTACGGCGTGGAGAGGGGCGGCTACGCCGAACCGTGGGGCATCGCGCACCTGATCAACGCCCACACCGAGACCATGTATGCCGCTCTCGGGCGCGGTGACGCCTACCTGCTGGGTGCCCTGTACTCGCTCATCGCCGCCCGCGCCCACCTCAGGGACGGCTACGAGGGCCGGTTCGAGCTGGGCCCGTACGGCGGCTCCGGCGGCGACCGGCGCACCGTCAACGAGAGCGCGTTGATCGAGACCGTCCGCGTGCAGCTGGCCACGTGGGTGCCCGACACGTTCGGGACGGTCGTGCAGCTCCCCGGACGGTGGGAGACGCGCACCGCCGCAGACCTGTCCGATGTCATCGGCGCCGTGATCGAGGCTGCGGAAGCGAAGTACGGCGACATGGACGACGACAACAGCATCCAGGGGATGGGGCACCTGGCCAACGCCCGCGCCCACGGCCTGAAGGCCGGCTACGGGTACGGCCCCGCCCACCTGTTCGCCTCCCTCGGCGCGCTGGTCCTGGCCGCAGCCGCCCTCACCTGACAGACGCCCGGACATTCAGCATCGCTTCACCGCTGCCCGTGTCCTGCCGGCAGCCCGCCCCGGCCTTCCGGGGCGGGCTGTCCTGCGTGCTGGCTGTCCGTCCGGCCGCCGGTCGGCCTGGGCCGGGGGTTCTCCTGGACCCGGACCACGCCTTCCTGCGGTTGCGTCTGTTGCCCCGTCCCGGGCGATGCTCGGCCCACCGGCCCGGGGGAGCGGTGACCACACCTCCCGCTCCCTCAGGCCGCCTCTTCCCGGTGGCCCCGTCACGCCAGCGCCCGTTCTGCTCTGACCCAGTGGAGGACTTCATGAAGGTGACACCCAGCGGCTACGTCTGTACCCGCCCCGACATCCTGGAAAGCCTGCGCGAGGAAGCCGCCCCAGCCTCACGCACCGACCCTTTGTCGAGACCGCGATCACCGCGTTCGAGGAACAGGGCCCGGACGCCGACCCCCTCCTGAACGGCTGCCCGCAGCACATAGCCCGTCTGATCTTCGACGAAGTCGTCGAAGCGTACGCCCCGGCCGACCGCGCCGAACGCGACACCGCCAGCGCCAGCGCCACGACAACGGTCCGCGACTTCACCCTGCCCTACACCACCCACCGCCGCGCCCAGGCCCGCCGAGCAGAGCACAACCGCCGCACCCGCAACGCCACCGGCGTAAACCGGATCCGCGCCCGCCTCACGATCGGCTGACCACCCACCCGGCACCCCGGCCCCCGAACTCCCGCCCGCACGGCAAGAGTCGGGGGCCGTGCCACGCCCGGACCACACGACACAACCCCGCACCGGCCCCGCCCTGCACCCGGCCCCGGCCGCCCTCACCCCGGGGGTGGCTGGGTCTTGCGCGGCTTGGCCCTACCCAGGGCAGTCTCAATGCCGTCGGAAGGGATGCTCCCGCACCACCCCCTCTCATGTGTGGTCGAGCCGCCGGCTGCTGGGCCGCCCCTCACCCCCTGGGGCGGCCCGGCAGCACGTCCTCCCTTTCACGGCGTACCCGCCCGGCCCCTCGCCCCCGAGCCCTCCGGCCTTCGGCGCGCGCCGTTCCCGTTACCGCCCGCACCCCTTAGAAATGAGGCCCCGCCCATGCCCGAGCACATCCTGACCCTGCCCAACGACGGCAGCGAGCCGGACCCCACCAGCAAAGCAGACGACCGCCCCACCGCCGAGACCAGCGCGAAGCGCGCCCTGGCCGAACAGGGCATCACCACCCACCACGACGACGACGCCGGGAACACCTGGCTGGTCATCGCACACGACCAGACCCGCCCAGACAGCCCGAACAAGCCGGGCGACCCCTACGCCGTGCTCTACCTCTACAACGAGGCCAGCGACGACGGCGAGGAGGAGATCACCGTCACCCGGGCACCCATGACCGGCGACCACTGGCACGTGCTCACCTGCGACGGCACCGGCACCGAGCGGGAACTGATCACGCTCCCGGCCGACCAGCTTCCCGCATGCGTCGAGGCCATCACCGCATGGGTGACCGACCCCCGGCCCGCCGAGGACAACGCCCAACTCCGCAAGCCGCTCATGTACTCCACCACCGTGCCTAGCGCGCCTGGCACTGATGTCCTGTGGCAGAACCTGGCCGACGCCCTGAACGGCCTCGTCGACGCCGGGCAGTTCCCGCACTTCCACGACCTGTACGGGACACGGAACGACTGGCAGTACCAGCCCTACACCACCGCCTCCCACACCCACGCCCCGTGGGTGGTCTACGACCTGCCCACCCGGAAGTTCACCGTCACCACCCGCGAGCGAGTCCACGCCGGTGAACACTCCTGCGACGGCAAGCAGTTCAGGAACAAGCACCGCTGACCGCCACACCCCCTCCGCCCCGGCGCCCGCACACAGCTCCCTGCAGGGCCGGCCGGGGCCCGGCGGGTTGCGCGCCTTGGCCTTCACCCGGCCAATGTCGGCGTACCGGCCCGGGGGGCGCGGTGACCACCACCCCGCCCCCCGGGGGCCGGCGTGGAAGTTCCCTCTCCTTCGACCCGAGGAAAGCTATGGCCATCACTCTCTCAAAGACCACTCCCGGACGCACCCACCTGCATACCGCCATCGCCTATGACGTCCCCGGCATGAAGTTCATCCGCGTCGTGCACTGCTAGAACGGCACCACGACCGTCCGCAGCACCGAGGTCCTCTACGGCGGGGACGGCCTGCTGATCGCCGGTGACGCCGAAGCCCAGCTCGCGCCGATCATCCACACCCTGGACACCGCACTCCTGCGCGGGGCTGCCCTGCTGGAAATCGTCACCGAGCACGTCATGTCGGACCGTCTGACCCTCCAGCGGTACTACCTCTACGGCGGCCGTCACCTCACCGACACAGCGTCCAACGAGGAACGGTTCGGGCACGACCCGAAACGGTTCGCCGACGCCGAGCGCTCCCGGCGAGCGAGCCACGCCGCCGCCCTGCGACGCATACAGCACGAGGTCGACGAGCGCAAGGCCGAAACCGAGCGCGCCGCCGCCCGCACCGCCCAGGAGATGAAGACCCGCGCATTCTGGATTCGCAGTCACGGCGAGTATCTCGCCAGGGCCCGCGGTGCCCGCCGCGCGGGCGAACACAAGTGGCACGCCTACGACCTCAACGCCGCCGCGTTCGCCCGCACGCAGGCCGCAGCCCTCCCCGCCTGAGCCCCGGGCCCGGCCCGAACTCCGTCACCGGCCCCTGCCGCAACGCCCCTGCCAAGCCCCAATGAATTTTGATGGAAAGGAAGTCTGTTGATGCCTGGATTCACTGCCCTGGTCGTCAAGCCGGTCATCGATCACCCCGTCGACACCACGGACCGCCCCCAGCACAAGCGTCTGATCCTGCCCACCGACTCGGATGTTCAGGCCGACTGGCTGTATGACGAGCTCGGCGGGATCACCGAGGCTGCCCGCTGGCACCGTTCCCTCACCGTGCACATCCACGGCAACGGCCAGAACTTTCCCCTGGAGCCGAACGCGGTGCTGTGGACGCTGGCCAGCGTCTGGCGCGGGGAGCCGCTCGACTACCTGCTGTACGGCGCGGGCGTGATCACCGGCCCGGAAAGGGCGGACCGGGAAGCCTATGAAGAGCTGCCACCGCAGCTCGCCGAGCAGACCCTCAGGGCGGTGGACGCGGCCACCGACTGGTGGATCAAGCATGACTACGACCTGCCGATCTGGGCCCACGACCCGACCCGGTCCGCCTTTCGCGAAGCGATCGTGCACACCCGCAGGGCCCTTTAACCCACCACGACCGGACCGGCCCGCCCCGCTCCGCCCCGGTAGCCCCGGCCCGCTTCCGATCGCTGGGGGCGGGCCGTCGGCATACCCGCCCCGGCCGTGGTTTCGCCGCTCGGGTCCGGGCCCGGGGCAAGCGCACCAAGCAGTCCGGGCGCAAGCGCCGTATCCGCGTCATCCACGAACCCGCCCACACCCCGCACTCACCCCGCACTCACCCCAGCACCCGGCCGGCCGACCCCGCCGCCCCCGCCCTGACCGCCGAGCCCCGCGAGCCCAGAGGACCGCCTGCCACCGCTCCCGCCGTGGCAGGCGGCGGGCGGCGCGCCCACCGCCGCGGGGGCCGGGCGTGCGCGGCTAGACCCCTCACAGGGCACTGTCGGCGCACCCACCCGACGAAAAGAGAAACCGAACATGCCGAACCCCGAGCTCGCAGCCCGCATCCGGACCGAGATCCTCACCCGCCCCCACCACTACAACCCCACCGCCTGGCTCGGCGGAATCACCCTGCTCGACCCCGATACCGCGCCCCACGACGCCGACCCCCTGTGCCGGACGACCCTGTGTGTCGCCGGATACGCCGCCCACTTCACCGGCCACACCCTCGAAGTCATCAACGACCCGTCCGACTCCCACGGCAGCCGTGCAACCCAGACCTTCGCCTACAAGCCCGGCAGCGAGCCACTGCCCGTCTGGGTGGTCGCCCAGCGGGTACTGGACCTGACCGACATCGACGCCGGATGGCTCTTCGCCGCCTGCACCAAGGCATCCACTGCGCTCGCCGCGCTCGGCCAACTCGCCGATGGCGTCCCCCGTATCGACTGGGACGCGATCCCGCAGTAGCCGCCCGCCACCAGGCCCCTGGCCCCCGCCTGTCGGGTTGTGGGGCTTGGTCTTCGCCCGGTCATGGTCAGCACGCACACCGGTCGGCTGGGGGAGCGGTGACGACCCACCTGCCCCCCGGCCGCCCACGCCGTGTCACCCCACGTTCTGTCACCACCCAGCCCAGCAGCTCTCGTGGCGAACCGCCCCGCCCCGGGCTGGCCCTCCTGCAAATCCCTTCTGAAAGGACCCCTGATGTTCGACGACGCGCTCAGCACCTTCGCCCTCGCCCTCGCCTTTGCCTCCGGCTTCACTCTGCTCATGCTCCTTCTCTTCGTAGCCGTGTGCTGTGTCGTCATTGCAGCAGGTGTGCACTCTTCCCCCCGGACACCGCAGTCCGACAGGACGCCCGAGCCCACCACGAACGCAGCGTCCGACCCGTTCACGAAGTAACACCCCCCTGCACAGCACTCCGTCAGGTCCGTGTTCGTGAGATCGCGGGCACGGGCCTGACACGCGTCTGAGGAGCCCGCCCCATCGCCTTGCCCGTCTTGCCGGCCGCCGCGCCACAGTACGGACCGCGGCCCGTCCGACTCCCACCGCAGACCGGCGACATTCTCCAGTCCTGAGGACCAGCCTCCGACCGCCGATGACCTGCCCGCACAACCGCCACCCTGGAGTCTCAATGACCACTTCGCCCATGCCACTGCCGCACCAGTGGACGATCCACCTCCACACGGTTGCCAACCTGACCATCCTCGTCCTCCTCGACGATGACGGAGCCGAGCGCGAGATCGGCTTTCATCCCCTCGCCCGGCCCGGCACGGCGGACCGCACCGTCGGAACGGTCGAGGAGATCGCCGAGCGTGAACTGCGCGCCAGCGCACAGAGACTGATCGATTCCTTCTACGAGCGCACCAAGCGGGCCCAGACGAACGTTGATGCCTTCGGCGTGACCGTGCCCGACTGTCGGAACCTATTCGACCGGCTGCGTGTCGCCGTCCCCTGTGACGTGGTCGGCCTCGACCTGGACAACAATGCGCTCACTGTCGTCCTCAAACTGACCGCTACAGGTCCGGCAGCGGGAACCCTGCTCTCCTTGATCGCCCGATGGCCAGGCTCCACCACCGAAGCCGAACAGGCCGACGGCGTCACGACGGACCTCGACAACCACGGCAAGGTGACGGTGCACCTTGACCAACCCCATGCCGAAGGCTTTCTCACCTGGTACCGAGACCAGACATGACCGCCCTGCTCCACCTCGCCCTGGGGCACACATACGCCCCGCTACGCCTCCTCGGCGGTGCGCATCGTCCCTGACCGCCCCTGACCCGCACCCCCCAGGTGTCCCGCTCTCATTCTTTCGGCCCCGGCACTGCGCTCGCGGTGCCGGGGCCCAGTCCGGTCTGGCCTGCCGGCCCGAACCGGTCACCGTCACGGCGCAGTCGGCTCTTGCGGTGCTAACTCGCTACTTCGGCAGAGTCGTTCTCACCAGCCCCGCCCAGCAGTCCCGGCACTCCGCTGCCACTGACCTGGGTCTTTGGGCCGCCGCGCGCAACTACCCCCGCATCCTGCGGCCGCGTGCGGCCGACATCACGTTCCCTGAGGAGACCTGCATGGGTTACGACATGTACATCAACAACCCGATGACGGATGAAGAGGAAGCCACGTACCAAAAGGCGCGCGCCGCATTCGATACGGCAGTACGCGAACGTGACGAACTCCCTCACGTCTTGGCCGAGTACCAGGCGGCCAAACGGCGCCGGGACACCGCGAGGGCACGGATAAAGCAGGAGGGCCGCTCCACCGCGCTCACCACGACGGTCATCGAGGCGGGCGCGGAGATGCACAGCCTGGCGGTTTCGCACCCCGGATACCGGGCCGCCCAGCAGAAGGTTCACGAGGCGCACGAGGACCTGCAAACGGCCCACACCTCATACTTCCGTCTCAACATCCGCGGCATGGGCGCCTACCGAACTGTCATGCACGAGCTGGGCATGCTCGCCACCGAATACCAGAAGCCCAGCTTCCCCGAACTGCCGGACGGCGTGACGTGGGAAGACGTCGAGGCCGCCGAGAAGAAGGTGAACCCCGAGGCGGCTGACGGACTCCCCATCAAGGCGGCGGCTGCCATCTACGCCAAGGAACTCGACGCCCACCTCGCCTGGCATCCGGAACACGCTCCCGGAATCGCTGTGCACAAGCTCGGATCGAACGACGGGTGGCTCGTCACCCCGCAGGAGATCGAAGCGGCGCTGGCGGTCTACCGGACACACAGCGCAGACGAGGTCAAGTCCCAGCTCGCCTCCGAACTCGGGGACGAGAGCGACTGCATCGGCTACTGGATCGGGTGGATCGCCTACCTGGAGCGCGCCAAGACGCGTGGCGGCTTCAAGGTGCACTGACGCCGCCGAGCAGCCCCCGGACGCCGAGAGCCCGGCCCCACCCTCCGCCGTCGAGCCTCCCCGTCCGGCAAGGCACCCCGTCGGCGCCGCTACCACCGGCCTGGACTGGCTGCGCCCACCTGCTGACCATCCCGGACAACTGACCAGCATCACACCCACCGGCCCCGAACCTTCGGCGTTCCGCCTCGGGGGTTCGGGGCCGGCCCACGCACGCACGCCCGGGGTGGGGGTTGTGGGGCTTGGCCCCACCCGGGGCAGTATCGGTACTGCCGGAAGGACGCTCCCGCACCCTGCAAGTGCGGTCGAGCCCCCGGCAGCCGGGTGCCCTCCTTCCCCCGGAGGGCGCCCGGCACCCCACCCATCCTTTGTTGTGCCGTAGGAGGCATCCATGACCCCCGTCGACGTCCCGTTCTTCCCCGTCATCGTCACAGAGCACCCCTACCTGCTCGCCACTGGAATCGACCCCACCACCGTGCGAATCGCTCCCGCCGAGCACCTGGCCGACAACGACCTCATCGTCGGGAAGATCATCTACGGCACGGTGGCCAGCATCCTCGCTCTCGCCCACGACAGCGAGGCAACAGCCATCACCTACGGCGAGTTCACGCCCCGCCCACTCCGGGTAACCGCCCCGCACAGCACCCCGTCCGGCCTGATCACCCTCACCCCCGGCCTGCCCCCCGTACCCCGCAAGCAGACGTTCCTCTACACCCCCGCCCCCGTCACGGACTCCACCCACGCGACCAGCCCTTCCTGACCTACACCTCACCGCCCGGCCCCGGCACCCATCCCCACGGTGCTGGGGCCGTTTTGTGCCCACGGTCCAGCGGCCACCGCCCGCCGCTGCTCCCGCTCCGTCGATGGCTGCGCTCCGGCCGCCGCCCCCTCTCTGCTTTGCCTGCCGGTTCTGTCTGCCGGGGCGGGGGGTTGTGGGGGTTACCCGCCCGCGGGTGAGAGTCGGCACAGCCGGTTACGCCCCGCACAGAACCCCCCTTTCCGTGCGCTGTGAGCGACCGGCCCGGCCGGGCCGCGCGACGAAGGCGGACCCCCATCCCCTCCCGCACCGCGCGGCCCGGCCCCATCTGTCACCCACCGGATCAGGAGCTCTGACCGTGACCACACCCCGCCCGCGCCCCCACACCGTCACCGCCCGCATCGAGGACAGGCCCGGCGCCGATGTGGCGTCTGCCGACGACGGGGAGTTGGCCCTTTTCCCGGCACCCCCACCCGTCCAGTACCAGGACCCCGACCAGCACGTCATCCAGTTCAGCGGCGGAGCCGGTTCGGCGCTCTCAGCTATCGCCATCGCCGAACGAGTCGGCCCCACGCGCATGACCCTCCTCATTGCCAATACACAGGTTGAGGACCCGGACCTGTGGAGGTTCGCGAGCGATGTGTCTGCCCTGATCAACGTGCCGCTGGTGATCGTCGAAGACGGACGTGACCCCTGGCAACTCTTCAGGGACGTCGGATTCCTGGGCAACAACCTCTTCGCACCCTGCACCAAGTACCTCAAGCAAATCCCCTGCAGGAACTGGATGACGGAACACGCACCCCCCGAAACCTCCATCGCCTACGTCGGGATCGAACCCACCAAGAAGGACCGCCCCCGAGCCCCGTCGATCACCCGGAACTGGTCACCATGGCGGGTCGAGTTCCCTCTGCTCGACGGCCCGGATCGCCCCAAAGAGGACCTCCTGGCGGAACTCCGCGCCCACGGCCTCACACCACCACGCCTCTACGAACTGGGCTTCCCCCACAACAACTGTGGCGGATCCTGCATCCGGGCAGGGCAACGCCAATGGAGGCACCTCCTCGACGTCTTCCCGGAGCGCTTCGCCAGAGCCGAACGCGAAGAACAGGCGTTTCGAGCCGACAACCACAAGGACGTCGCCATCCTCAAGCGCCAACGCGACAACGTAATCCGGCCCTTGACGCTCGCCGAGCTGCGCCGCGAGTACGAAGCCGAGAAGGCGCAGGCGAACACGGCCGCGGCATCAACGAAGGCATAGGCGAGACACCCACGGCCGTCACGCCCGCGCGCCCAACGGCCCCGCACCCTCGTGCGGGGCCGTCCGCGCACGCCCACTGCCGGGCCACTTCATCCGGCCGCGCCCCAGGGCAGCCCCAGCGGGTCGCCGCCTTGCGCACCGCTCCACGCCCGGCTTCCTGCCGGGTCGGACCGGCAGGTTGCCGCGCTTGCCCCATGCCGGGTCAACGTACTGCCACCCCGAGCCACCGAGCCATGGCGTGCAGCGGGGCAACCACGCATTGAGAGGACCGACCCCATGGTTTCCGACCCCACCCCGCTTCATCAGGCGAACGAAGCGATCGACCGTCTGACCGAGCGCCTCGCCGATCTCGGAATCCCGACCACCGCGATCCAGGCCCTGGTCGACAACACCGACCCGGGCCCGTGCCACCAGCGCAAGGACACCAGCTTCTGCCAACTCGACCTCGGCCACCCGCAGGAGGACCACGTCGCCGTCCTGCCCCCCTCACCGGGAAAGAAGACCCAGACCGAGTGGGCGACCGGCTGGAATGCACGGAGCAAGTGGGCACTGGACCGCCACTTCACCCTGCCGGATGCGGCGACACCCGCCATGCGCGTACATGCCGAACTCATCGATGAACCACGGGTGTTCATCTGCCAGCCGGTCACCGACACGCTGCTGTACGTACACATCAGGCTCGGCAGGAACGACACAGGCCTGCACACCTGGCTGCGCCGGATCGGATCGAAGCGCGAGCAGGCGACGCGCACCGAACATGGCGATTACCTCGCGCGCGGCCAGCTGAACGGTGCCCGCATCGCGCTGACCGCACACGCCCACTCCTACCGATGAGCCGATGCCGTGGCCACCGTTCCCCGAACCAGCCCAGCCCACCCCGCGCCCCGCCCGCACCACCACCATCCGCCCCGGTGACCGGTCATTGAGGCCGAACCTGGCTACTTCTGTAAGGAGTTCCTCCCTTGTCCGACATCCTCCTCACGCTCTTCACCGTCACAGAAGTGGCCGCACTCGTGGCCCTGTTCATGGCCCTCAAGCCCGGCTTCTCCGAGCGGACCAGGCAGACGGCGTTCCACGTCTTCACCGCCACGACGCTGCTCTCCGGCGTCGCCCGCCTGGCGACCGGTCACACGTTCTTCGGAGCAGTGCTCGCCGCCGGTGCGATCCTGCTCCTGATGATCAGGCCGCTGGCGCGCCTGGTCCGGTGGGCCCGTGCACGCAACGACGAGAAGTCCAAGGAGTAGCGGCGCGCGGGCATCCACCCGACCCTCTCCCGCCCGGCCCCGGCCCCGCACTCGCGGTGCCGGGGCCGTCCGCGTGCCAGCCGCGCCACACGTTGCGGAACGAACCACCGGACCGGACGCCCCTCACGGCCCGTCCCGAGCTCCGGCCGCATCCAGCCCCGCAGCACACCCCACCTCAACCACACCCCCCGCACCGTCACCGGCCCCGCGCCCCGGCACCCCACGCTCCCGGGCACGGGACCGGTGCCATGCCCCGATCCGGGCCGCCAGGCCCCCCCGGGCCCCCTGGCCCCCGCCTTGTACCTCCGAACGGCCCCCGCCGGCCAGCCCGGCGGGTTGCGGGGCTTGGTCCGCACCCGGTCATGGTCAGCACACCGGCCGGGGGAGCGGTGACCAACCACCCGCCCCCCGGCCGCCCACACCGCGTCACCCCACGTTCCGTCACCACCCAGCTCCTGTGGCGCACCGTCCCGGGCTGGCTCTCCTGCAAATTCCCCCTTTTGAAAGGACCCTGATGTTCGACCACACGCTCAGCACCGTCACCCTCACCCTCGCCTCTGCTTCCGGCTTCGCTCTGCTCCTTCTCCCGGCCCTCTACATCGCG
Source organism: Streptomyces sp. NPDC001890 (assembly GCF_042891445.1). Lineage (NCBI taxonomy): Bacteria > Bacillati > Actinomycetota > Actinomycetes > Kitasatosporales > Streptomycetaceae > Streptomyces > Streptomyces sp. NPDC001890. The sequence continues at coordinate 55,146 of NZ_JBIATE010000036.1, forward strand.
CTCGTGATGTGGCCCAACCGCAACAACCGGACTGCCGCACGGCAACCACTCATCCTCGCCGCCCATTACCTGCCCAGCACCATCGTGTTCGGCCTCGCCCACGTCTACGTGCTCAGCGGGCTCTTCCTCTTCGCAGCCATGTGCTGTGTCGCCGTCGCAGCAGGTGTGCACTACTCCACCCGGACACCGCAGCCCGGCGAGCCCGACAAGACGCCCGAGCCCACCACGAACGCGCCGTCCGACCCGCTCACGAAGTAGCGGAGCGAGTATCCCGCTGCACCCCTGGTCCCGGCCCGCACTCGCAGCGCCGGGGCCTCCCATTCCCGCCGACCGCCCCGGTCCCCGGCCCCGGTCCGCGCCGTCGGCAGGCTGTCCGCTTTGCCCGCCCGCCCCGCACTACCCTCACGACGTGCGGCCGATGCGACTCCCCTGGAGAACCGAACAGCGATGAATATGATGCTCATACTCCTGGCCCTCACCGTCCTCTACCTTGCTCTCGGGCGTGCTCTGCTGGGCCTGTATCACCGGAGGACCGGTGAACCCGTAGGACACCGCGCGATGCGAGCAGCCGTAGGCGGGTGGGGCGCGCAAAGCACAGTGTCCACCACCCGCCAGGCCATTGATGTCATGGTCACCCTGTTGTGGGTACTCATCCTTGCGATGTGGCCTGTCTTCTTCGCCGCGCAGCTCGCAGGCCGGGAAGCACGCCGCAGAGGGAAACCCCGAACCCTGCGTGGCAAGGGCTGGAGCATCAAGTTCGGTTTGAAGAAGGACGATCGCCGAGACTGAGACTTCGCGTGTCTCCAGCCGCCAGCCCCGAACTCCACCGCAGTCACTGAGGGTTCGGGGCCGTCCTACGCCTCCGCCACTTGCCGTGGAGTGGAGCACTCAGCGTTCGCGAGAATCAAGCGCAGCCGCAGGAACCTCACGTAGTACGCCGCATCCAGCCCCGATCCCGGTCCATCCGCCCGACTTGCAAGGTTTGCCCCAGGCCGGGGCAGTATCGGTGCTGCCGGTAGGCGCTCCCGTACCACCCCCGTCATCACGGTGCGGTCGAGTCCCCGGCCGCCGGGCCGCCCCCCACCCCCCTGGAGAGGCGGCCCGGCGCCCCCTCTCGCAAACACGCCCCGGCCACCGGCCCCGGTCCCACCGGCCCTGGCGCCCCGGGGCGTTCCCGGCCCCGTCGGTCTTGGCGCCCCGTCACCGCCCGCGACCCCCTGGAAGCGGCCCTACTGTGTCTGAGCGCATCGTTACCATGCCCGGCAGCACCGACCAGTTCGTGCTCACCGAACGCCCCGCACCCACCCTCACCGACCGCTACCGTCCCCTGCCCGACGGCATGGACCACACCCACCTCACCGTCGTCCCCGCCCACCAGGTACGCACCGGCGACGTCGTTGCCGCCTTCTTCACCGACGGCCCCGGTACACCTGCCCCCGGCCTCCTATCCGGCAGTGCCGCAAGGTTGCGGGTCTTGCACCGCCACCGCGCAGAGTGCCCCCACCAGGCCCGGTGCGCGTGGACGGCTGTGCCGCACTCATTGCCCCGGACCTCAAATCTCAAATCCACCCAACCCAAAACCCGTTGACCGGAGGCCGCTGTGCCGAACCCCAAACTCGCCGCCCGCATCCTCAACCAGATCCAGGCGCGCCCTCACCAGCACGACCAGAGTGCGTGGATGGGCGGGGCCCTTTCCCTCAGCCCGGATGCAGACCTCACGGCCCCCGCCCACTGCGGCACCACACTGTGCGTCGCGGGGTACGCCGCCCATTTCACCGGCCACACCCTCCAGGCAGACGTCCGCAGCGCCTCCGGGACGACGGTCGCCTACAAGGTAGAAGGCGAAGCCCTGAAGGTCTCGGAGGTTGCGCAGGCGGAGCTGGGACTCAGCACCGACGACGCCGATGTTCTCTTCGACCCCGGAACCACTCAGATCGAGGTTCTGGCCGCCCTTGAGCAGCTCGCCGACGGCGCCACGAGCATCGACTGGCCCGCCGTGGGGGCCCTGGCCCTCACCACGTCCTGACAGCAATCCTTCGCCACCCCGCCCCCGGTCCTGCGCCCCGTGCGCGGTACCGGGGGCCGTCCTTCAGCCTGGACGTGACGCCCGGTGCCGTGCCCGGCGTCACGTTCTCTTGTTGCCCGCCTTGCCGGCCGCCGCCGCACGGTACGGCTCACCGGCACCCCGGGGGGGCAGCGCTCGCCCCCGGGGTGCCCGGTTTCACCGCACACCACCGACGGTCCGGCACCCTCAGCACAGGGGTTCCCAGCCTGGTCGCCCCCAGCCCAGTGCCCGCCACCGCCCCTGAATCCGTCGGCTTGCCCGGCTTGGCCCCGCCCGGGGCAGTATCGGCACTGCCGGAAGGACGCTCCCGCACAACCCCCTCGCGCGGTCGAGCCCCGGCCGCCGGGCCGCCCCTCCCCCTCAGGGCGGCCCGGCACCCCACACCCAGACACCCGCCCCATCCCCGTGCCGCCCGCACACACCACAACCAGCCCAAGGAGCTACGCCCATGACCGCCGTTCAACACCACCCCGACCGCCTGCTCCCCAGCAGCGCGGACGAACTCATCCGCAGGCAGACGGACCTCAACCTGCCCGCGCTCCTGGACAGCACGCACCCTCTGGCCCGGCCGCTGCGCCAGATCCGCATGGAACTGGTGATCACCGAGCGGAACCTGAGGGAAATCAGCGACACGACGGCCCGAAGCATCGCAGTACGCCAAGAACTCCTCGACGCCGGGCATCTGAGCATCAACCCCATCTGGGCACCCCCGGCAAGCACCCTCGACCAGTGCCTCGGAGAACGCGCCGGGATCATCAACTCCCTGAACATTCTCCTCGAATGCTGGCCGCAGGACTAACCGTGATCGGCGCGCCGCCCCGGAGGAACGGTACTGAACCGCTCCATCGCCAACTGACGCCCCCGCCGTCCCCGGCCCGGACACCCCGTTCCGGGCCGGGGCCGCCGGGCGGTTGCGACTCTTGGTGTCCGCCTGGTCATGGTCGGCGTACCGGCCCGGGGGAGCGGTGACCACTCACCCGCCCCCCCCCGGGCTGCCCCAGCACCCCCACCCGCAAGGAGCCCATAGCCGTGACCTACATCCAGAAGCGTCAGCGCATGCTGCGCCGCGCCGCCGAGACTCCGTACCCCGAGATACGGCAGCGTATCGAGCGCACCCTCGCCGAGCTGGAGCCGCCCGCCCCCCGCCGGGTCGTCACCGAGTGGTCCGAATCCTGCGCCTGCGGCGGAAACTTCCTCGGCCACGAAGAAGAACCCTGCCGCCCGGACTGCTCCGGCCATTACCCCGTGCGCGAGTACATCGTCCTCGGCCACTCCGGGAGGCGGCCCCCAGGCAGCCGGCCAGCCCGGCGACAGCTACGGCCCCACCATGGCGGGCCCCTACTACGACTGACCCCGCCCGGCCACAGTCGGCACACCGGCCCGGGGGAGCGGTGACCACCCCCGCCCCTCGGGCCGCCGCCCCGGCCGCGATGTCACCGGCCCGGAGCGGCCGCGTCCACCTGCTGACCACCCCCGAGCGTCGGCTACTTCGAAGCGCGGCAGAACCCCGCCCCGCCCGGTCTGGTCTACCGCCATCGCCCGTCGGCTGGTGGGCGGGTTGCGGGTCTTGCC
>NZ_JBIATE010000037.1:0-56833 GCF_042891445.1 Streptomyces sp. NPDC001890
TCGCTTTCGCGTTTCCCTTTCCGGCGGTTCCAACCTTACCAGACTCTTTTTCGTTCCGTTTCCGGTCCGAATTTGAATTCCGGTGGCCTTTGGAGTGGCCTTGCCTTTCGGCGGATCCGACTTTATCAGAAGTTCTGAGTCGGAATTCCCGCCCCGTCCTGGGTGCTCAGCGCACACGAGTGTGCCCGGTGCTTCCCGGTCAGGCGGAGCCGTAAACGTACTGGAGCGGGGCGCCCCGATGCAAATCGGGGGCCCCGCTCCGGAGTTCGCGCCTGTCTGCGTCAGACCTCGACGACGACCGGAAGGATCATCGGGCGCCGGCGGTAGGTGTCGGAGACCCACTTGCCCACCGTGCGGCGGACGAGCTGCTGGACCTGGTGCGGCTCCAGCACGCCGTCCTGCGCGGACCTGTTGATCGCTTCCTCGATCTTCGGCACGACCGCGCTGAACGCCGAGTCGTCGATGCCTGAACCGCGGGCGTGGATGTCCGGTCCGCCCGTGATCTTGCCGGAGGAGCTGTCGACCACGATGAAGACGGAGATGATGCCCTCTTCGCCGAGGATCCGGCGGTCCTTGAGCGAGGTCTCGGTGACGTCGCCGACCGAGAGGCCGTCCACGTAGACGTAACCCGCCTGGACCTTGCCGACGATCTTGGCCCGGCCGTCGACGAGGTCGACGACGACGCCGTCCTCGGCGATGACGATGTGGTCCTTGGGTACTCCGGTGAGCGCGCCCAGTTCGGCGTTGGCCCTCAGGTGGCGCCATTCGCCGTGGACCGGCATCAGGTTCTTCGGCTTGCAGATGTTGTAGAAGTACAGCAGCTCGCCGGCCGAGGCGTGGCCCGAGACGTGGACCTTCGCGTTGCCCTTGTGGACGACGTTGGCGCCCCAGCGGGTCAGGCCGTTGATCACGCGGTAGACCGCGTTCTCGTTGCCCGGGATCAGGGACGACGCGAGAATCACCGTGTCGCCCGGGACGATCCGGATCTGGTGGTCGCGGTTGGCCATCCGGGACAGGGCCGCCATCGGCTCGCCCTGGGAGCCCGTGCAGACCAGCACGACCTCGTCGTCCGGCAGGTCGTCGAGGGTCTTGACGTCCACGATCAGGCCGGCGGGGACCCTCAGGTAGCCGAGGTCGCGGGCGATGCCCATGTTGCGGACCATCGAGCGGCCGACGAAGGCGACCCTGCGGCCGTACTCGTGTGCCGCGTCGAGGATCTGCTGGATGCGGTGGACGTGGCTGGCGAAGCTCGCCACGATGATGCGCTTCTGGGCGTTGGCGAAGACCGTGCGCAGGACGTTGGAGATGTCCCGCTCGGGCGGTACGAAGCCCGGGACCTCGGCGTTCGTCGAGTCGGAGAGGAGGAGGTCGATGCCCTCCTCGCTCAGCCGGGCGAAGGCGTGCAGGTCGGTGAGCCGGCCGTCCAGCGGGAGCTGGTCCATCTTGAAGTCGCCGGTCGCGACGGCCATGCCCGCGGGGGTGCGGATGGCGACCGCGAGGGCGTCCGGGATGGAGTGGTTGACCGCGATGAACTCGCAGTCGAACACGCCGATGCGCTCGCGCTGGCCCTCCGCCACTTCGAGGGTGTACGGACGGATGCGGTGCTCCTGGAGCTTCGCCTCGATCAGCGCGAGGGTCAGCTTGGAGCCGATGAGGGGGATGTCCGGCTTCAGGCGCAGCAGATACGGGACACCACCGATGTGGTCCTCGTGGCCGTGCGTGAGGACGATGCCCTCGATGTCGTCGAGACGGTCCCGGATCGTGGTGAAGTCCGGCAGGATCAGGTCGATCCCGGGCTGCTCCTCCTCGGGGAAGAGGACTCCGCAGTCGACGATGAGCAGGCGGCCGCCGTACTCGAAGACCGTCATGTTGCGGCCGATTTCGCCGAGGCCGCCGAGCGGAGTGACCCGGAGGCCGCCCTTCGGGAGCTTCGGCGGGGTGCCGAGTTCGGGATGCGGATGACTCAAAAGACTCTCCTTACCACGCACGCCACGTACCGCTTGGGCACGTGGCGCGCATGTCATTCGTGCACTTGCTGTTGTCTGTGTCTTCGCTCTTGCGAGTGTTCTTCGCGTATTCAGTTGTGAAGTCTGTGGTTACAGCTCTACCCCGCCGGCGGCGAGATCGATCTTGAGCTGGGCCGTTTCCTGCGCGGTGAGCTCCACCAGCGGGAGGCGCAGCGGGCCTGCGGGGAGGCCCTGGAGGGCCAGGGCGGCCTTGGTGGTGATCACGCCCTGGGTGCGGAACATGCCGGTGAAGACCGGCAGGAGCTTCTGGTGGATCTCCGTGGCCTTCTGGACGTCGCCGCCGACGTGGGCCTCGATGAGGGCGCGCAGGTCGGGGGTGACCACGTGGCCGACGACGGAGACGAATCCGACGGCGCCGACCGAGAGCAGCGGGAGGTTGAGCATGTCGTCGCCGGAGTACCAGGCGAGCCCGGAGCGGGCGATGGCCCAGCTCGCCCGGCCGAGGTCGCCCTTGGCGTCCTTGTTGGCGACGATGCGCGGGTGCTCGGCGAGCCGTACCAGCGTCTCCGTGTCGATCGGTACACCGCTGCGGCCGGGGATGTCGTAGAGCATCACCGGCAGGCCGGTGGCGTCGGCGATCGCCGTGAAGTGGCGGAAGAGGCCTTCCTGCGGCGGCTTGTTGTAGTACGGCGTCACGGCGAGGAGGCCGTGGGCGCCGGAGCGTTCGGCCGTACGGGCGAGCTCGATGCTGTGCCGGGTGTCATTGGTGCCGATGCCGGCGACGACGTGGGCCCGGTCTCCCACGGCTTCCAGTACCGCCCTGACGAGCTGGTCTTTCTCCGCGTCGCTGGTGGTCGGGGACTCGCCGGTGGTGCCGTTGACGACCAGGCCGTCGTTGCCTGCGTCCACCAGATGGACGGCGAGCCGCTGGGCACCGTCGAGGTCGAGTGCGCCGTCCGCCGTGAAGGGCGTGACCATAGCGGTGAGGACCCGCCCGAAGGGGGTCTGCGGAGTGGAGATCGGAGCCATGGGTAACACGCTACTCGCTGCTCAGGGCCCAATGCCCCCTCGGGGGGACAAGCGATAGGAGCCCGGCACTGCCTGCTCGGGGGTTCAAGCAGTGCCGGGTCCGTTTGATCAGCCTAGATGAACTTCACGAAACGCCGCAATACGGACACCGCTTACGGGGCTACGCGTCCGTTCTTGTTGAAGGCTGCATGGGTGAGCGGCATGAGGCGGGCCCAGTGCTCCTCCATCTGCTGGCCGACCATCTCGATCTCGCGCTGCGGGAAGGACGGCACCTTCGCCAGTTCGTGCTGGGTGCGCAGGCCGAGGAAGTGCATCAGCGAGCGGGCGTTGCACGTGGCGTACATCGAGGAGAAGAGACCGACGGGGAGGACGGAGCGGGCGACCTCTCGGGCCACTCCCGCGGCGAGCATCTCCTGGTACGCCTCGTACGCCTGGCGGTAGGAGTCCTCCATGACGCGGCCGGTGAGCTCCTGCTGGGCCTGGGTGCCCTCGACGAACTCGTACTTGCCGGGACGGCCCTGCTGGACGAGCTTGCGGGCGGCGTCCGGGACGTAGAAGACCGGCTCCAGCTCCCGGTAGCGGCCCGATTCCTCGTTGTACGACCAGCCGACGCGGTGACGCATGAACTCGCGGAACACGAAGATCGGGGCGCTGATGAAGAAGGTCATCGAGTTGTGCTCGAACGGGCTGCCGTGGCGGTCACGCATCAGGTAGTTGATGAGTCCCTTGGAGCGCTCGGGGTCCTTGGTGACCTCCTCCAGGGACTGCTCACCGGCCGTGGAGACACGGGCCGCGAACAGGACGTCGGAGTCGCCCGCGGCGTGTTTCACCAGCTCAACGGTGACATCGCTGCGGAAGCTGGGCTTTGCGGGCTCGGGGGTCTCGGTCACCGGCGGGGTCCTTCCAGTTGCGTCGCTCGGGCGGCGCCCACTCTACGGGCCACCACTGACAACCGGGCCGGAAGGGCCGTCCAGGGATTTCTTCGACGAATTCGGTGATTCGGGGCACCGATCGGCCCTGTCGAGCGTCTGACTCAATAGCAGCATCCGTAACAGAGTTCAAGGAGACCTTCCTCATGTTCCGCCGGCGTGAATCCGTCCCGTTCTCGTTCGTGGCCGAGAGCGACCGATTCCGCAGTAACGTCACTCCCCCGCCCCGGGAGCGCGCCTCCGTCTCCCAGCTGGCCAGCCGTTCGCTCGTCGGGCTGACCGTGGTCGCCGGTCTCGTCGGCGCGCTGGTCCTCGGCATGCCCGCGCTCAGCCCCGCCCAGAGCCCCGCGCACGCCGAGCAGACCGAGGCCGCCCACGGGCACTGACTCGTACGGCCCCCTGGGGTGGTCGCGTCGGCGACCACCTCGGTAGCCTCACCGGGCACAGCAATCGAGCGTGTTTGTGAGTGAGGATCAGTCGTGCCCCTGCCCTTCCTGACGGCCGACCGCGCGTTTGACGCCAGCGCCGAGGACATCGCGCTGCCGTTCGACGACCACGACAGCTGGCGGCGCCCGTACCGCCCCGGCCCCTGGCGGGTCGCGGCGGCGGCCTTCCTGCTGCTGCTCGCGTCCTTCGTGCTGCTCGCGGGAATGATCATCGCGTTCGCCGGGGCGGTGCCGGGCGCGGCCGTCTGTCTGGGACTCGCCCTCGCGATCATCGTCTGCGCGCTGCGCCTGCTGCGGGTCGGTGCCTGGGTCAGCCGGCACGGCGTACGCCGGGTGGGCTTCTTCACCAGCGTCACCGTGCCGTGGAACCGGGTCACCGCCATCCGTACGGTGCAGCAGCCGGTGAAGTGGCTCGGGTTCCCGCGCACGGTCCAGGGACAGGCGCTGATCCTCGTACGCCAGGGGGGCGAGCCGATTCCGCCGCTGCTCACCGACAACAACGCCGACTTCCTGACGCGGAGCGAGGCGTTCGACCGCGCCGCCGACACGGTGGAGGCGTGGGGGGACGAGTACCGGCAGGTCTGAGGCCCCCGGACAGCATGGCGGGACGCCCGCCCGGCCCCCTCAGGGGGTGCTGGGACGGGCGTCCTTCGTGTGCAGGGCGATGGCGCGCTGCATGGCCTTGCGCGCCCTCGGGGTGTCCCTGGCGTCCTGGTAGGCGACGGCGAGGCGGAACCAGCAGCGCCAGTCGTCCGGGGAGTCCTCGGTCTCCTCGCGTCGGCGGGCGAACACCGCGTCGGCCGAGTCGCGGTCGATCCGGCCGGACGGGGTACGGACCAGTTCGTCGACCGGCAGGCCGCCCTCCGCGTCGAGCTCCGCGGCCAGCGCGTTCGCCCGCGACACGAACTGGGTGTTCTTCCAGAGGAACCAGATGCCGATCACCGGCAGGATCAGCACCGCGACCCCGAAGGCGACCGTCAGCAGCGTGCCGTGCCGGATGAGCAGCACGCCACGGCTGCCGACCAGGGCGAAGTAGAAGACCAGGACGGCAGCGGTGACGAAGTAAGTGATCTTTGCGCGCATGGCAGGGCTCAGTCAGTTCAGGTCGAGGAAGTGTTCCAGGCCGAACGTGAGGCCGGGAGTGGTCACCACGCGGCGCACACCGAGCAGGATGCCCGGCATGAAGCTGCTGTGGTGCAGGGAGTCGTGGCGGATGGTGAGCGTCTCGCCCTCGCCGCCGAGCAGCACTTCCTGGTGCGCGAGGAGGCCGCGGAGCCGGATCGCATGGACGGGGACGCCGTCCACGTCCGCGCCGCGGGCGCCGTCCAGGGCCGTGGCGGTGGCGTCCGGCTGCGGGGCGCAGCCGGCCTTGCGGCGGGCGTCGGCGATCAGCTGGGCGGTGCGGGTGGCGGTGCCCGAAGGGGCGTCGACCTTGTTGGGGTGGTGCAGCTCGACGACCTCGACGGACTCGAAGTAGCGGGCGGCCTGCTCCGCGAACTTCATCGTGAGGACGGCGCCGATGGAGAAGTTCGGCGCGATGAGCACACCGGTCTCCGGGGAGTCGGCCAGCCAGGTGTTCAGCTGCGCGAGCCGTTCGTCGGTCCAGCCGGTCGTACCGACGACGGCGTGGATGCCGTGCCGGACGCAGAAGTCGAGGTTGTCCATCACCGACGCGGGGGTGGTGAGCTCGACGACGGCCTGGGCGCCGGATTCCGTGAGGGCCTCCAGCTTGTCGCCACGGCCCAGCGCGGCCACCAGCTCCATGTCGTCGGCGGCCTCGACGGCTCGTACCGCCTCGGATCCGATACGGCCCTTGGCGCCGAGAACGGCCACGCGCAGCTTGCTCATTGCTCTGGTTCCTTAACGGTGGGGTTAGGAGACCGCTTCTTCGAGGCGGTCGGCCTGCTTGTCCTTGAGCGGACCGATGACGGAGAGGGAGGGGCGGTGTCCGAGGACCTCGCCCGCGACCGCGCGCACGTCGTCGGGGGTGACCTGTGCCATCCGGGCCAGCATGTCGTCGACCGACATCTGGTCGCCCCAGCACAGTTCGCTCTTGCCGATGCGGTTCATCAGCGCGCCGGTGTCCTCCAGGCCGAGGACGGTGGAGCCGGAGAGCTGCCCGATGGCGCGGCCGATCTCCTCGTCGGTCAGTCCGTCGGACGCCACCCGGTCGAGTTCGTCCCGGCAGATCTTGAGGACGTCGTGGACCTGGCTGGGCCGGCAGCCCGCGTACACCCCGAAGAGGCCGCAGTCGGCGAAGCCCGAGGTGTACGAGTACACGCTGTAGGCGAGGCCGCGCTTCTCCCGTACCTCCTGGAAGAGGCGTGAGCTCATGCCGCCGCCGAGGGCCGCGTTGAGGACGCCCAGTGCCCAGCGGCGGTCGTCGGTGCGGGCCAGGCCGGGGACGCCGAGGACGACATGGGCCTGCTCGGTCTTGCGGTTCAGCAGCTCGACCCGGCCCGCGGTGCGCAGGGTGCGGGCGCCCTCGCGCGGCGCGACCGGGACGGCGTCGGTGCGGGACAGGGCGCCGGCCCGCTCGAACGCCTTGCGGACCTGGCGCACGACCGTGGCGTGGTCGATGTTGCCCGCGGCGGCGACGACCAGGTGCGTGGGGTCGTAGTGCTTCTTGTAGAAGCGGGCGATCCGGCCGCGGTCGAGCGCGTTGATGGTGTCGACGGTGCCGAGGACCGGGCGGCCGAGGGGGGTGTCGCCGAGCATGGTGTGCGCGAACAGGTCGTGCACGCAGTCGCCCGGGTCGTCCTCGGTCATCGCGATCTCTTCGAGGATGACGCCGCGCTCGGCGTCGACGTCCTCGGCGGTGATCAGCGAGCCGGTCAGCATGTCGCAGACGATGTCGATGGCCAGCGGCAGGTCGGTGTCGAGGACCCGCGCGTAGTAGCAGGTGTACTCCTTCGCCGTGAAGGCGTTCATCTCGCCGCCGACCGCGTCGATCGCGGCGGAGATGTCCAGGGCGCTGCGCTTGGCGGTGCCCTTGAAGAGGAGGTGTTCGAGGTAGTGCGTCGCGCCGTTCAGCGTGGGGGTCTCGTCGCGTGATCCGACGTTGGCCCAGATGCCGAAGGTGGCGGAGCGTACGGAGGGCAGGGTCTCGGTGACCACCCGAAGACCGCCGGGCAGGACGGTGCGGCGGACCGTACCGATGCCGTTGGTGCCCTTGAGAAGCGTTTGGGTACGGGCGACGGCCCGCGCCTTCGAGGAGGCGCGGGCCGTCGTCACGGAACTACGGGACGTCACTTGGCGGCGTCGTCCTTCTTCTCGTCCTCTTCACCCTCGATGACCGGGATCAGGGAGAGCTTGCCGCGGGAGTCGATCTCGGCGATCTCGACCTGGACCTTGGTGCCGACACCGAGCACGTCCTCGACGTTCTCCACGCGCTTGCCACCGGCGAGCTTGCGGATCTGCGAGATGTGCAGCAGGCCGTCCTTGCCGGGCATGAGGGAGACGAAGGCACCGAAGGTGGTGGTCTTGACGACCGTACCCAGGTAGCGCTCGCCGACCTCCGGCATGGTCGGGTTGGCGATCGAGTTGATCGTGGCGCGGGCGGCCTCGGCGGCCGGTCCGTCGGCGGCACCGATGTAGATGGTGCCGTCGTCCTCGATCGTGATGTCGGCGCCGGTGTCCTCCTGGATCTGGTTGATCATCTTGCCCTTGGGGCCGATGACCTCACCGATCTTGTCCACCGGGATCTTGACGGTGATGATCCGCGGGGCGTTCGGGGACATCTCGTCCGGGACGTCGATGGCCTCGTTCATCACGTCGAGGATGTGGAGGCGGGCGTCGCGGGCCTGCTTCAGCGCGGCGGCCAGGACCGAGGCGGGGATGCCGTCGAGCTTGGTGTCGAGCTGGAGCGCGGTGACGAACTGCTTCGTACCGGCGACCTTGAAGTCCATGTCACCGAAGGCGTCCTCCGCACCGAGGATGTCGGTGAGGGCGACGTAGTGGGTCTTGCCGTCGATCTCCTGGGAGATCAGACCCATGGCGATACCGGCGACGGCGGCCTTGAGGGGCACACCGGCGTTCAGCAGCGACATGGTGGAGGCGCAGACCGAGCCCATGGACGTCGAGCCGTTGGAGCCCAGCGCCTCGGAGACCTGACGGATCGCGTAGGGGAACTCCTCGCGCGTCGGCAGCACCGGCACGATGGCGCGCTCGGCGAGCGCTCCGTGGCCGATCTCGCGGCGCTTGGGCGAGCCCACGCGGCCGGTCTCACCGACGGAGTACGGCGGGAAGTTGTAGTTGTGCATGTAGCGCTTGCGGGTCACCGGGGAGAGGGTGTCCAGCTGCTGCTCCATGCGGAGCATGTTGAGGGTGGTGACGCCCAGGATCTGGGTCTCGCCACGCTCGAACAGGGCCGAGCCGTGCACCCGCGGGATGGCCTCGACCTCGGCGGCGAGCGTACGGATGTCCGTGACGCCGCGGCCGTCGATGCGGACCTTGTCCTTGATGACGCGCTCGCGGACCAGCTTCTTGGTCAGCGCGCGGTACGCGGCGGAGATCTCCTTCTCGCGGCCCTCGAAGGCCGGGAGGAGCTTCTCGGCGGCGATCTCCTTGACGCGGTCCAGCTCGGCCTCGCGGTCCTGCTTGCCGGCGATGGTGAGCGCCTGGGCCAGCTCGGACGTCACGGCGGCGGCGAGCGCCTCGAAGACGTCGTCCTGGTAGTCCAGGAAGACCGGGAAGTCGCCGGTGGGCTTGGCGGCCTTGGCGGCGAGGTCCGACTGGGCCTTGCAGAGGACCTTGATGAAGGGCTTCGCGGCTTCCAGACCGGCGGCGACGACCTCCTCGGTGGGGGCCTCGGCGCCGTCCTTGACGAGCTGGATGGTCTTCTCGGTGGCCTCGGCCTCGACCATCATGATCGCGACGTCGCCGTCCTCCAGGACGCGACCGGCGACGACCATGTCGAAGACGGCGTCCTCAAGCTCGGTGTGCGTTGGGAAGGCGACCCACTGGCCCTTGATCAGGGCGACACGGGTGCCGCCGACCGGGCCGGAGAAGGGCAGGCCGGCCAGCTGCGTGGAGCAGGAGGCGGCGTTGATCGCGACCACGTCGTACAGGTGGTCGGGGTTGAGCGCCATGATCGTCTCGACGATCTGGATCTCGTTGCGCAGGCCCTTCTTGAAGGAGGGCCGCAGCGGGCGGTCGATCAGGCGGCAGGTGAGGATCGCGTCCTCGGAGGGCCGGCCCTCACGACGGAAGAAGGAGCCGGGGATCTTGCCGGCGGCGTACTGCCGCTCCTCGACGTCCACCGTGAGGGGGAAGAAGTCGAGCTGGTCCTTGGGCTTCTTGGAAGCGGTGGTGGCCGACAGCACCATGGTGTCGTCGTCCAGGTACGCGACGGCGGAGCCGGCGGCCTGCTTGGCCAGGCGGCCCGTCTCGAAGCGGATGGTGCGGGTGCCGAAGGTTCCGTTGTCGATAACGGCCTCGGCGTAGTGGGTCTCGTTCTCCACTAGCGTTTTCTCCGATACATATCGTCTTCTCGCCCCCACGCCCGTGTGGCGGGGGACGGTAGCGGAGAAGCCCTCCATCGGCGGGCCGGTCTTCGATCGAAGCACCCGGGTCGATGAGTCCGGGGGCCACTACCGAGGACCGGCGGCGGGGAGGTCTGCTTCTCGCTCGTCTGTCGGTCGTTCTCCGACCAGGTTACTGAGATTCGGTTCTGCTTGGCATTTCCGGCCGTGCGGGGTGCATCGTCACGGCCGGTGGCTGCCCGCGTACGCACAATCGTACGTACAGCAAAGGGAGCGGCCCCCCTCAGTGGTGGGAACCGCTCCCTTCACGGCGAACTACTTGGCGCCGCCGGCCGCACCGCGGCGGATGCCGAGGCGGTCGACCAGGGCACGGAAGCGCTGGATGTCCTTCTTGGCCAGGTACTGAAGGAGGCGGCGACGCTGGCCGACCAGGATCAGCAGACCACGACGGGAGTGGTGGTCGTGCTTGTGCGTCTTGAGGTGCTCCGTCAGGTCCGAGATCCGGCGGGAGAGCATCGCGACCTGGACCTCGGGGGATCCGGTGTCACCCTCCTTCTGGGCGAACTCGGCCATGATCTGCTTCTTCGTAGCGGCGTCGAGCGGCACGCGTACTCCTCTTTGATGTTCGATGCGCCCACGAGTGCCCCTGGTCTTGATCGCAGGGGAGCTTCCATGACTCGGAGGCGAAGGTCCGATGAGCGCAGATCCCAGGATGATCCGGGAGCGCGTACACAAACGGCCGTCACACAGCGTACCAGTCCGGCGCAGCGGGTCGGCCGGGCGGGTGCGCCCGGTCAGCTGGTGAGCGCGCGGATCGACTGGTAGAGGTCGAAAACGGCGAGGCAGAGGGGGATCAGCGTCAGGAGCACGCACGCTTCGGCGATCTCCAGGAAGCGTCCCCAGAACGGGGTCACTCCCTTGCGCGGCACGATCAGCCCGATGGCGGTGATCAGAGCGGCGGCGCCCGCGACGGCCGCGGCGAGCCAGATCGTACGGATGTCGAGCGCCGTGCTGTCGCCCATGGCGGCGTCGCGCAGCATGGCGATCGGCGGGTTGAGGGACAGGCCGAGGCCCAGGAGCACGAGTGCGCCGAGCCCGGCCGCCAGCGCGCAGCCGACCTGGGCCGTGTAACGGAACAGGTGGGAACGCATCAGCATGGCGATCCCGGTGGCGAGCGCCAGCAGCTGGCCCCAGATGTTGTCCGAGAATCCCAGGACGGCGGCGGCTCCCACGGCCACCAGCGCGCATCCGCCGACCAGGCCGACGAGCAGTTCGTGGCCGCGCCGCGCCTGGGCGGCGATGCGGTCGGCGTCGACCGGGCCCTGCGGGGCCGGTTCGGACGTCCCGTAGTCACCGGCAGTGGTGCGGGGCGGCTCGAAGCCGATGGGCAGGCGGGCGAAACGGGTGGAGAGACCCGGCAGGAAGGCGAGCACGCCCACGGAGAGCGGCGCGCACATCGCCGCGGTCTCGGCGGGCTCCAGGCCGGCGATGATCGCGACGAAGGTCACCAGTACGCCGACGGCGGCGGCGAACACGAACGCGACGAAGATTCCGTCCCCGACAGGGGCGGCGATCATGAGAATCACCGCGACCACCAGCACGGCGGCGCAGGCGAGCAGGAACTGGAGCCTGCCGATGCCCTGCCCCTCGCTGAGCGACAGCAGCCCGGCGCCGGAGACCGCGGCGTTGGCGAGCGCGCCGATGCCCAGCGCCGTGGCCGATCCCCGGTCGTCGTAGACGCGGGCACGTACGCAGGCGAGCGCGAGGGAGAGTACGGCGACGATCGCGGCAAGGGCGCCCGGCAGCCCGTGCATGTCGTGCCGGGGGCCGGAGTTCCACAGCACGAAACCGAGCAGGACCAGCAACAGCGACCCCGCGAAGAGCCCGGCACCGCGCATGAGGCTGTCGCCCCAGAGGGTGCGGTCGCGGGCGACGGCGGTGGCGACCGCGTCGGAGACGTCGTCGAAGACCGCGGGGGGCAGCGACTCGGAGAAGGGGCGCAGGGACAGCAGTTCGCCGTCGAGGATGCGCTGACCGGCCAGGGTGCGCCCGCTGTCGAGGACGGTGCCGTCGCGACGTACCAGGTGATAGCCGACCGGTGCGCCCTGGGCGGGGCTCTGTCCCGACAGCCGGAGGATCTCCGGGTACAGGTCGGCGACGGGGATGTCCTCGGGCAGCGCCACGTCGACGCGGCTGTCGGGCGCGACGACCGTGACCCGGCAGAAGCCGGTTCCGTTGCCGGCCGGAACTCCGGGACCGGGCCGCCCTTGTCCGGTGGCCGCCGTTTGGGCCGTCATAGTCACCTGCTGCTCCCCCTCATCGTTCTCCTGAGACGAACCGGGGATCGCGGACCTCGCCGAGGCCGTACCGTGATCCCCTGCGGGCGCGGGACGACAGCCACGGCACCTCGCCGTGTTGCCGGAACACCCGAATACATCCGGTATCGGGCGTCCTTGCGCCTTTGCGATGCACCGCATCCGACGCCGCACACCGATCCGCCAGGGACCACGGGACAGCTCTCGCGCCCCGAACGGCCGTTTCCTCGCGGTAGTTAGCGAATGCTTACACGCGTTGCGACACCCTACCGCTCCCGGTGTCATTCCATACGCCAGTAGGATCCTCCCGCGGATGGAGCCCGTCGCCACGGGGGCGCCGATACGAACAGTTCTGTCCGGCAAGGGAATTGGTGAGCTGTGAGCCAGATTGTCGTCAAGCGCCCACCGCGGGCCCTGCCCTCCGAAGTGCCGGACGAGCAGGTGCAGTTGCAACCTCCGCCCGAGCTTCCTCGTGGTCAGCAGGAGGGGGTGATGATGCAGCTGCTGCCGATGCTCGGCATGGGTGGTTCCGTGGTCTTCTTCTTCATGACCCCGAACCCGATCATGCGGATCATGGGCATGATCATGATCGCCTCGACGGTCGCCATGGCCATCGCGATGATCGTCCGCTTCCGGCGGGGAACCCAGGGACAGCTCGCCGACATGCGGCGGGACTACCTGAAGTACCTGACGCAGACCAGACGTACCGTGCTGAAGACGGCCCGGAAACAGCGCGACGCGCAGTTCTATCTCCACCCGTCCCCGGACCAGTTGTGGGCGCTCGTCGCCGAGGGCAGCCGGGTCTGGGAGCGCCGCGTCGGTGACGCCGACTTCGCGCAGGTGCGCATCGGCCTGGGCACCCAGGAACTCGCCACGCCGCTCATCGCGCCCGACACCGCGCCGGTCGACGAGCTGGAGCCGCTGACCGCCGGGGCGATGCAGCAGTTCCTGACGACCCACAGCACGCTGGACGGCCTGCCCATGGCGGTCTCGCTGCGGGCCTTCTACCACCTGACGATCAGCGGCGAGGCGGAGTCCGTCCGTTCCACGGCCCGTGCGATGGTCGGCGCGCTCGCCTCGCTGCACTCCCCCGAGGACCTGGTCATCGCCGTTGCGACGGACCGGGACGCCGCCCCGCGCTGGGAATGGACGAAGTGGCTTCCGCACGTCCAGGCCCCGGACTTCACCGACGGTGCAGGCGTCCGTCGGCTGATCACCACGAGCACCGGGGAACTGGAGGAGATGCTCGCGTCCCGGCTGGAGGGCCGGCCGCGCTTCCAGCCCGACGGCCAGCCACTCATGGACCAGCCGCATGTCGTCGTCGTGCTCGACGGCCAGTCCGTGTCGCCGGTGTCCGCGCTCGCCGCGGCCGAGGGCCTCCAGGGCGTGACGGTCATCGAGGTCGTACCGGGCGAGGTCAACGGGGCGCGCGGCGGCCTGTCCGTCGTGGTCCGCCCCCAGCTGCTCCAGCTGGAGTCCGGGCACGGACTGGTCTACGAAGGCGTTCCCGACCTGCTCAGCCATGAGGCCGCCGAAGCGCTGGCCCGGCAGCTGGCGCCGCTCCATGTGGCCACGGGCGGGGACGACGACGAGCCGCTTCTCGCCAATCTCGAATTCACCGATCTGCTGAACCTCGGTGATGCCGCCTCGATCGACGTCAGCAGGACCTGGCGGGCCCGCTCCCAGGCGGAACGGCTGCGCGTCCCGATCGGGGTCGGCGAGGACGGCAGCCCCGTGATGCTGGACCTCAAGGAAGCGGCGCAGGAGGGAATGGGGCCGCACGGCCTGTGCGTCGGCGCCACCGGTTCCGGAAAGTCCGAGCTGCTGCGCACGCTCGTGCTCGGCCTCGCCGTCACCCACACCTCGGAGACGCTCAACTTCGTCCTCGCGGACTTCAAGGGCGGTGCCACCTTCGCCGGCATGGCGCAGATGCCCCACGTCGCAGCGGTGATCACCAACCTCGCGGACGATCTGACGCTGGTCGACCGCATGGGCGACTCCATCAGTGGTGAGCTCAACCGCCGTCAGGAGATGCTGCGCGACGCGGGCAACTACGCCAACATCCACGACTACGAGAAGGCGCGTGCCGCGGGCGCCCCGCTGCAGCCCATCCCCTCGCTCGTCCTGGTCATCGACGAGTTCAGCGAACTCCTCACCGCCAAGCCCGACTTCATCGAGATGTTCGTGCAGATCGGGCGCATCGGCCGTTCGCTGGGCGTCCATCTGCTGCTGGCCTCGCAGCGCCTGGAGGAGGGGCGGCTGCGCGGTCTGGAGACCTATCTGTCGTACCGGATCGGTCTGCGCACGTTCTCGGCAGGCGAGTCGCGGGCGGCGCTGGGTGTGCCGGACGCGTACCACCTGCCCAACGTCCCCGGCTCCGGGTACCTGAAGTACGGCACGGACGAGATGGTGCGCTTCAAGGCCGCGTACGTCTCCGGGGTGTACCGCTCGGGCGCCCAGCCGGCCGTGTCCTCCGGCCCCCTGCCGGTGGACCGCAGGCCGGTGGTGTTCACGGCGGCTCCGGTGCCGGTGCAGTACGTGCAGCCGAGCCCGCAGCCCGATGCCCTGGTGCCCGACGCGCGTACGCCGGAGGACGACGCCCTGGCGGACACGGTGCTCGATGTGATCGTGCGCCGGCTGGAGGGCCGCGGGGCCTCCGCCCACCAGGTGTGGCTCCCCCCGCTGGACAACCCGCCGTCGCTGGACGAACTGCTCCCGGGGCTCTCCCCGGTGGAGGGCCGTGGGCTGACCCAGCCCGGGTTCGAGGGCTCGGGGCGCCTCGTCGTACCGCTCGGCGTGGTCGACAAGCCGTACGAGCAGCGGCGCGACACGCTCTACCGGGACTTCTCCGGTGCGGCGGGTCACATGCAGATCATCGGCGGTCCGCAGTCCGGCAAGTCCACGCTGCTGCGCACCCTGATCGCGGGCTTCGCGCTCACCCACACGCCGCAGGAGGTCCAGTTCTACGGACTCGACTTCGGTGGCGGCGGCATGGCCTCCGTGTCCGGCCTGCCGCACGTCGGCGGGATCGCCTCCCGGCTCGACCCCGAGCGGGTGCGGCGTACGGTCTCCGAGGTGTACGGGATCATGGCCCGGCGCGAGGAGTACTTCCGCAGCGCCGGCATCGACTCCATCGCCACCTTCCGCAGGCTGCGGGCGCGCGGCGACATCTCGCCCACGGACCAGCCGTGGGGCGACGTCTTCCTCATCATCGACGGCTGGGGCAGCTTCCGTACGGACTACGAGGCACTGGAACCGGCGGCGTTGGACATCGCGGCGCGCGGTCTCGGGTACGGCATCCACCTGATCGTCACGGCGTCGCGTTCCATGGAGGTCCGGGCCACCCTCAAGGACCACCTGATGAACCGGCTCGAACTGCGGCTCGGCGACGTCATGGACTCCGAACTGGACCGCAAGGCCGCGGTCAACGTGCCCGCAGGGGTGCCGGGCCGTGGTCTCACCCCGGAGAAGCTGCACTTCATGGCGGCGGTACCGCGGATCGACGGCATCAACTCCGACAGCGACCTCTCCGAGGCGACGGCGGCCATGAACCAGGAGGTCGCCCGGCACTGGACCGCGGCGCCCGCCCCGGCGGTCCGGCTGCTGCCCCGCGAGCTCCCGGTGCACGAACTGCCCCCGGGCCACGCGCATCCGGAGCGGGGCGTCGCGTTCGGCATCGACGAGAACAACCTGGAGCCGGTCTTCCTCGACTTCGAGCGCGACCCGTTCTTCCTGGTGTTCGGCGAGAGCGAGTCCGGCAAGTCGAACCTGCTGCGGCTGCTCATCAAGCAGCTGAGCGAGAGGTACGACGGAAGCACCTGCAAGTTCTTCGTCATCGACAACCGCCGAGCACTCCTGGACGTCACCCCCACGACGCACCTGGCGGAGTACGTGCCCATGTCCAACAACATGGAGCACCACGTGGACGCGCTGTACGACCTGATGAAGCGTCGTACGCCGTCGCCCGACGTCACGGCGCAGGAACTGCGCGAACGCAGCTGGTGGAGCGGCCCGACGGTGTACGTGATCGTCGACGACTACGACCTGGTCTCCACGTCCAGCGGAAACCCGCTGGCCAAGCTCACGGAGATGCTGCCGTTCTCACGTGACGTCGGTGTCCGGTTCATCATCGCCCGCAGCACGGCGGGGGCCGGCCGGGCTCTGTACGAGTCGTTCATGCAGCGCATCATGGAGCTGGGCGCGCAGGGCCTGATGCTCTCGGGCGACCCCATCGAGGGCGACGTCCTCGGCAACGTACGACCGCGGCCGATGCCTCCGGGGCGCGGGGTCTTCGTCACCCGGCGGCGCGGGAATCCGCTGGTGCAGACGGGGCTCATGGACGGGTCGCGGTAGGGGCGCGGGCAGGGAACGCAGGCGGGGCACGGCGACGGTCGACACGACCGGCCGTGCCCCGTCTGCGTTCCCTGCCTTCTCGCTTTCGTGCCCGCTCGCTTTCCTGCCTGCTGCCTTTCTGCCGCCCTGCTGCCCTGCTTGCCCTGCGTCCCTGCCGCCGTGCCGACCTGCCGCCCTGCCGCTGGCGCCGGTTCGTGGCCGCCGGTGCGACTGTCACTCGAATGGGGGATATTTGGTGGATATTCGCGGAGTCCGGTAATCGGTGGAACACGGACAACCGGATTGAATTGCGTCAGGCGGCCACCATTTGAATTGATTCCCGGCCATTGATTTCGTTCCTCGGAACCAGAGACCATGGCGGACCGTCCCGGACTGCCCGGGAACGGAACAACGGGGAAGGTTCACCGATGGCGTGGGATGAGTGGGAGCACCTCAAATCCGATGCGGCGGCGCGTGGTTCCGCGCAGATGCAGCTGAATCAGTATCCGGCCGATCAAGGGGGCGGCGCTGCGCCGGGATCAGCCTCGGGCCCGGGCGATCTGAAATCGAACAAGAAGGCATGGGTAAAGGCCGGCGAGGACGTAAAAGGCCTGATGGGCGGCGTCGGCAAGGCGTTGACGAAGCTGAGCGAGGGACAGGCGGGGCTGGGTGAAACCGGCGGGTGCCGGAGTGCGGCGGCACAGAAGGATCTGTACGAATCCTGGCGAAAGTATGTCGGCGATGTGAGCAGTCGCTGCGACGGGTTAGGTGGGCTCTTAGAGGGTGCGGGGCACGATCTTTCGAAGTCCGACCAGACGGTCAGGGAAGAGCTGGACAAGTTGCAGCTCAAGTACCAGGACACCGAAGCCGTCGGCGGCCACACGAAAGAGAAGTGATTCGCGATCATGGATCTTGCGACACTGAAAGCCTTCAAGCCGTCGGAGTACGAGGGCGCCGCGGACGGCTATCGGGCGACCGGCGACATGGCCAGTGCGGCCAAGGACACGATCGACAACCAGATCTGCGCGGGGATCCGCAACCAACTAGAGGGCGAAGCGGCGAGCGCAGCCTCCCGAGAGCTTCGCGAACTGTCGAAGAACTTCCACTACGTGCAGACCGAATGCGGTCTGGTGAGCACCGCGCTCAATGGTTTCGCCTTCGACATGGCAGTGGCCAAGCAGAGGCTGGAGGCGGCGATCGAGGACGCCCGCGCGGGCCACTGCACAGTGAACGCGAACGGCTCGGTCACCTACCCGGCAGGCAAGAAGCCCGGCGACGAGAAGACCGCCGACGGCGGCACGGTGACCGGGAGCACCGGGGGCAGCCCGACGTCCGACGCCTTGGAGCGCCAGGCAGCGAACATCCACCCGAACCCGCACTACGGCAGGGCGATGGCCTGTGCCAACCGGATCGCCGACGCGCTGAAGGAAGCCACGGATGCCGACGAGAAGTGGGCGCCGAAGCTGCGTGCACTGAAGGCCGACGACGACCTGAGGGTCTCCAAGCGGGACTGGGCCGACGCGCAGTCGGACATGGGCGGAGTCCGCGAAGCGGGCAAGAGCTACCTCGACTCGCTGCCGGAGCCTCCGAAGGACGGCAGTCCGAAGGACAACGCATCGTGGTGGAACGGGCTCAGCCCGGAGGAGCGGGCAGCGTGGCTCTCCCTCCGCCCCGACACCGTGGGGGCGCTCGACGGGCTGCCTTCCGCGGTTCGGGACGAGGCGAATCGCGTCGTCCTCTCGGAGAAGCAGGGCGAGCTCCAGCTGGAACTGGATTCCATCCCGAAGCCGCCTGCCAACGAATGGACGTGGATCAAGGCCGGTCCGATTCCGTCCAGGGTGCACACCGACGAGTGGATGGCCTGGCACAACAAGTACGGCGACCGGTACGAGCAGCTCAACAAGTCCCTCAAGGGGATGCGGAGCATCCAGGACCGTTTCGACGCAACCGGTACCAAGGACCTGCCCGAGGCGTACCTGCTCGGATTCGACGCGGAAGGCAACGGCCGGGCGATCGTCGCCAACGGGAACCCGGACACAGCCGATCACCAGGCTGTATATGTGCCGGGTACAACGTCGAACTTGGGCGGCATCAGCGGTGACATCAACCGGATGGTCAACGTCTGGACTGTGGCCAACGACGCGGCCGATGGTGAGTCGGTGTCCACGATTACCTGGCTCGGGTACGACGCCCCGCAGAACATCGTCAAGGACTCGCCGTTCAGCCACTACGCGAACGACGGAGCACCGGCCTTCAACCAGTTCATGGACGGGCTCGACGCGTCGCACACCGGCGACTCGGACCCGCACCGAACCGCGATCGGCCACTCATACGGAACGACCCTGATCGGTTCCGCGGCCCGACAGGGTGACCTGAACGCGGACGACGTGATCCTCGCGGGCAGCCCTGGTGTTCAGGTGCCCAAGGCCGAGCAGCTGGACGTGCCATCGGGGCACGTCTGGAACCAGGAGGCCAATGGAGATCCCGTGCCCGACATCGGTCGCTACGGCCATGGCGGAACCGACTGGGACGGCCCCTGGACCATCCCAAGCGACGAACGCTTCGGCGCCAACCAGATGACCACGGACACCGAGGGCCACAGCGACTACTGGAAAGAGGGGACCGACAGCCTGTGGAACCAGGGCCAAGTCGTGGCGGGCAACAGTGACGCCGTGAAGTTGAAGCCACCGCCGAACTATTGGGCGCATGTGAAGTAGAGGTGCCGACGCCTGCGCGCACCGCCCCTCGAAGCCCCTGACGACACGACCGGCACACACCGGTCCGAAGCATCAAGGCCCCTCAACTTGAAGAGCAAACTGAGCGCCCCGGCGCTCCTCCTGCCCCTCGTCCTCGCGACCCTCACTGGATGCAGCATGGCTGACAGCAATAGTTCCGACGACATCCCGCTTTCGGGCACAAGCACCTCGCTCGCCGCCGCCGATAAGATGGAACAGGTTTCCAGTGGGCTCTACGACCTGATCGGCGTGAAGGGAAAGGCGTCTGACAGCCGTCCCGGAGTCACGGAATGCTCGGGCAGGGACCAGGAGAAGTACTTCCAGATCTTTCACCCCTGGAGCTTCTATCCGGCGTCTGCGAACGATCTTGACGAAGCAATGAAGCAACTCAGGACGGAGCTGCCCAAGCACGGCTGGAAAGTCGTCGGCTACGGGCCGGACACCAGCAAGGACCAGAACATCAACCTCACGGCCGACAATGACAAGAAGAAGTACAGCGTCAAAGTCGTCCAGATGGCCAAGAACGACCCGCCGAAGCTCAGCCTGATGGTCGTCTCCGGCTGCTATCAGGTGCCGGACGGTGAAAAGGTCCAGAGGTTCTGAACGTGCCATCGGCCGAGCTGATCAGGTCGGGTCGCAACCGGACTTGATCAGCTCGGCTCGGTTTGCACGAGACACAGCTCAGGGTGGGCACCTCCCGTGCGTGCCCACCCTGAGCTGTGATCTGCCGAGTTCTACTCGAAGTTGGCCCTCGCCCGCTTGTCGCCAGCGTGGTACGACGTACCGGCTTCGCGCACCTTGCGCGAGATCTCGCTCAGGGCGTTGTGAATCGCCGTGGCGTCGTTGTCCCAGCCCTTCTGAGCGGTGTCGTAGGCGCTCTTGGCCTCACCCACCCAGAGCTCGGACACATTGGCGATCATCCGCTTGATGGCCGCAAGGTCCTCCTGGAGCTGCTTGCTCTGCCGGTCGATGGCGCCGGCTGCGAGGTCCAGGCTCGCGTAAGTGACAACCATCGTGCCGTCGTTGTTGCCCGACATGCGGTCCTCCCGTGTTATCTAGGTTTGGTATGAAGGCCTCGTACGTGGAACGTGCGCGTCGAGGTCAGAAGTTGTTGAGGTTCGAGGTCCTGGCCTCAGCGCCGGCGTCACCCGAGTATCCGCCCACGACGTCGACGCCCTGGAGAGCCGCCTTGATCTCGTCCTCGGTGTTGCCCTTGATGGTGCGCGCTGCCTTGATGGCCTCCTGGAAGTTGAGCAGCCGATGGGCAATGCTGACCATCTTCCGGTTCACCTCTTCCTGCTTCGCGTTGAAGGCGCCGGCACCGATGCCCTTCCAGTGGCCTTCCAGGCTGTCGATCGTCCCCTGGAGCGTCTTCAGCTGGCCCTTCACTGAGTCGAATCGCGTGGAGAGCTCACCCTCCAGCTTGAGGAGTGCGGCATCTGAGAGCTTCTGATCAGCCATGATCTCGGCTTCCTTCCTGGTGCTCTTGTTCGGCCCGGCTTTGCTCGCCGGTGGGTACGGGTGAAGAACGTGGGTTCAGCAAGGTCGGTCAGGCGGTCCGGCGCTTACGGACGAGCACGAAGGCTCCGCCGCCGAGCACGATGACCGCGACCGCTCCGCCGATGATCAGGCCGAGCGGACTGCCGTCGTCCTTCTCCTTGCTGGAGCCTGCCACGACGGCGTCGTCAGCCGTTTCCTTCTTCGGAGGCTGTGACGAACCTGGTGCGGAGGCGGCAGGAGAGGCCGAGGAGCCGGACGTCTTTTCCTTGGTGAGGGGGCTGATGTCCGGGGCGCCGGGGTTTCCCTTGCCCTTGAGGATGTTGACGGCCGGACGGATGATGCCGTGTCCGAGGTAGTTGCTGAGAGTGCCCTTCTCCCAGTCGCCTCGTCCAGCCGTATCGAAGAGGACGTTGAGAACCTGGTTGGCCGTCCAGTCGGGGTGGGCGGACCAGATCAGGGCGGCGGCGGCTGACGTGATGGCAGTGGCTTGGCTGGTCCCGCCGTTAGAGTCGCAGTAGCCCTGAAACTTTGCATCGCACCACTTCGGAATCCCATCTCCCGGGGCGGCGATATCTACAGCGCCCCCATGCTGGGAATATGCGGAAGCCTTGCCGCTGCTGTCAGTTGCAGCAACGCCGACCACCTGCGGGTAAGCAGCCGGGAACTGCTCCTTGTTGCCTTCTTTGGCATTGTTTCCAACTGCCGCAAAGAACAGCTTCCCCTTGCTTTGCGCGTATTCAGCCGCTTCTTTCTCCCGCCGATCCGAAAAATCACTACTAGATGACATGCTGATGATTTGCGCATCACTGTCCGCTGCGGCGCGGATAGCGTCTCCAGTGTCATAGGCATTCACCGAACGCCCATTCTGAAATTCAGTATCAGTGATACGCATCGGGATAATCTTCGCGCCCGGGGCAAGCCCTTGCAGCCCCCCGCCTCTACCCGTTCCGGCGATCAACTCAGCCATGGTTGTGCCATGCCCGCGATAGTCGTCGTATTCATCACCGTCGGCCCCGGTAGCGTCAAACCCCTTCAGAACCTGCCCCTTCAGTGATGGCGTGGATGGGTTGACGCCAGAGTCGATGACAGCAATCTTGATGCCTTCGCCCGTGGTGACCTTCCACATCTCCTCCGCACGCATGGCGCTGAGGTACCACTGCTTCGATTGCACGTCCGCGGCTGCCGCAGAGGGGGTGACCCCCGCAAATCCTGCACTCCAAGCAGCAACCACAGCCATCGTGCCAAGCAGACGCCCTCGCAATCCGACAGACATACGGCGCTTCCGGGTCTGGCCCATTCCTGCTGTCATCCTGACTTCCGAACCTTCCCTGTACCTACTCGATCACCGGTGGTGCAGCTCCACGCCGTCCGGCCTCCCACGTCTCTCTGTCTTCCGTCAGGTAGTCAGGGCGCGGGGTATCGCCGTTCTGATCCTCGTTGTCGGAGTCCCGTCGCCCTGCGGGACCACGTACAAGGCCTGTGCCCCCAGTGGTGAAGCCTCTTGCACCCGAGCCGGATCCAGCAGCATTGCGAGGCGTGCCCACGACGCCCTTCGAGCTGGGAGTCCCCCGCCCGCCGGGTCGAGTCGCAGTGTTCGTTCCGCCCGCTCCGATCACTCCGCGCTGTCCGGTGCCGATAGCCGTTCCGCGCGGAACTCCGCGAGTCCCTCCGGACGAGTCCGTTCCCGGAACGGTGCGCTGTGGGGTCCCCCCTACGATGGCCCGGGCGCGCCCAGTACGCGGGCCAGGGGACTTGGAGGTGTTTGCAGGATTACCCATCATGGGCGGCCTGCCACCGGTCACGCTATTCCGACCAGCGGCGGGTGGCTGGCTCCCGCCTCCACCAGGGCGTCCAGGCGTGCCTGAGCCCGGGCCACCGCCAATGGGAGCCGGACGCCCAACCGGCGGGCCGGAGCGCCCAGTCATCGTAGGTCCGCTGCTCGTGGGGCCACTCTTTCCGGGCTGCGCAATTGTTCTGGGCAGCCCGGTAGGCGGCATGGAACGTCGCGAGCCACCGGCCACAGGGTTCACAAACTCATTCGCCATGGGCGGATTCGGGCCTGTACTCGGGCCCGTGGGATTTGAAGTCGGCGGCGCGGGGGGCGTATCGGGAAGGGTCACGGGGGCTGGCGGGGCCTTCACACTGTCGATCTCCGTCGAAGTGCTTGTGTCCGGCGCGGGTGCAGTTCCGAGTGCCTCGATTGCAGCTCTGTTGCCGGTGCCGTCTGGGGTGCCGGTATCAGCCGTGACAACGCGCTCCGAGTGGCCCTTCGGTGTGTTGCTGCCCAATGTCTCAGAGCTCGTGGACGATCCTCCGCGTCCATCGTTTTCCCTGAAACCATGCGGTTTCGGCATCGCAACATCAAGCTTCTTCTCGAACCGCGGCGGCGCCTGCGCCGCCAGCGTCTCCTCCGACACCGCGTAGTACGACGCCAGCCTGTTCGCCTGGTTGATGGCCTCCTGGCGGTCCTTCTCGACCTTCAGCGCCGCGGCGTACTCCGGGTTGCCCTCGACCCGCTTCG
Source organism: Streptomyces sp. NPDC001890 (assembly GCF_042891445.1). Lineage (NCBI taxonomy): Bacteria > Bacillati > Actinomycetota > Actinomycetes > Kitasatosporales > Streptomycetaceae > Streptomyces > Streptomyces sp. NPDC001890. The sequence continues at coordinate 23,258 of NZ_JBIATE010000037.1, forward strand.
GGGCCTCGATCTTCTCGACGGGCTTCGGGTCCAGGCGGGTGTCGCGCGGCGGCAGGGACTTGCGCACCGAGGCGAGCCCTGTGCCGGCGACCGTGATCTGGATTCCGGCCGTCTCCGCGAAATCGCCCAGCTTCAGGGCGTGGGCGACCAGGCCCGTGCCCCAGTCGCGGAAGGCGGTTCCGGACTCGCCCTCCCAGTCGACGTCCTTGATGAAATCGCCCAGCTCGTTCGCGGCCTTGGCGATGGCTCTCCTTGCCGTCAGGAGTGCCTCACCCGCGTGTTCGAGATGCTCCGGGTTGGAGTGCTCGATCAGGTCGATCATCGCGTTGAGATCGAAGCCCTCGAACGAAGTCCGTCCCGAGGTGCCGCGCGAGCCCCCGAAGGGGAACAAGTCCATGACTTCCTGGACCTGCCGGTTGACATCGGTGGCGATCAACTGGTTCTGGACGCGCTGCTGGTCCTGCGCCTGCTGTTCCTTGGGGGTCAGTTCCGGCTTCTTGTCGTCGCTCATCAGCTGTCCCCCAAGTCGTCATAGGCAGAGCCGGTCTTACCGTCGGAGCGCGGCTGCTCGGGCTTCTCCCCGTGCGCCTTCTCCTGCTCCTTGTCCAGGCGCGCCTGGATCTCGTAGAAGCGGCGCCGCACATCGTCGTCCACGTTGTCGAAGCCGACGGCCGCCGCGTGCACGCCCAGGTTCAAGTACTCGATCTGGTCGCCGAGCGACCTGGAGAGCGAGACGAGTGCCTCGTGGACGCGGTTGTACTGCGTGTACAGCCCGTCCGCCTCCGCGAAGCACGCGTTCTGGCCGCTCAGGGCGGCGCGTGACACCGTCTGCTCCGCAATCTTCGACTTGCCGGCCGCCGAGCCCTCAAGCTCGGCGAGCAGCGTGTTGACACGCCCTCTGAACTTCTCCAGCGCGCCAACACCGCGCCGGAGGTCGCCTGGACCGGCCACGATCCTGCCCTCCCCGTTTCCCCGTTTGCTCGGACTTCCGCGCGTTGCTATCGCATCCGCGTGAACCTGTCCGACCTCATTCCACAAACCCTAGTCACTGGCTACGACAGGGCCAACCTTCTTATCCATCACGTAACTTCGGCAGAGCGATTCCCGGTCGGCCTGCGCGTGGACCTCCGTCGGGCATCGCGCACGGCCACGGCGACGCCCGCAATCGCGGCGACCAGCACCGCCCCGCCCACCACCACGTAGGTCGCCAGGCGTGCGTTGCGTTCGTCCGCCGTTTCGCCCAGGTGGAGTTGGGCCGGTGTCGGTGCTTCGCCCTTGCTCACGCCTTCGTGCGCCACCGGGTGCTCGATGGGCTTGTCGTCCTCCGTCAGGGCGCGCACCGGGTCGACGACGCCCCAGCCCACCAGGTGGTCGTGGCCCGCTACCGAGCGTTCCGCCGTCTGCTGGATCTGGGCGACGATCTGTTCCTGCGTCCAGTCCTGGTGCTTGGCCTTGATGAGAGCGGCGACCCCCGCGACGTACGGGGCCGAGAAGCTGGTGCCGTTGTCGGCGCAGTGTCCGCCGCCGGGGACCGTCGAGACCATGTCCACGCCGGGGGCGGCCACGCCGACGAAGTCGCCGGACTGGGAGAAGGCCGCCCGCTCGTTGTTGCGGTCCGACGCGGCCACGGCCAGGACACCCGGGTACGAGGCCGGGTAGGTCTTCTTGACGTTGCCGCCGAGCCCGTCGTTGCCGGCGGAGGCGACGATCACGATCTCCTTGGCCAGGGCGGCGTCCACCGCCTGTTTCAGGGCGCTCGCGGGCTCCACGGCGTTGGCCGTGTCCTGGGAGATGTTGATCACGTCCGCGTGGGCGACGTCAGCTGCGTAGCGGATGGCGCCGGCCAGCGTTTCGGCTGTTCCGTGGCCCTCGGCGTCGTTCTGCTGGAGCGGGATGATCGTGGCGTCCGGGGCCAGGCCGGTGAAGCCGGTGCCCTTCACCTCGCGCGCGGCGATGATCCCGGCGACCTTGGTGCCGTGACCGACGGTGTCGGTGGTGCCGTTCTCCTTGCCGCGCTCGATCTTGTTGCCGTTCTCGTCCTTGATGTTCTTGTCCAGGAAATTGCGGCCGATCCTGGTGTCCACGGCCCCCTTGAGCTGGGGGTTCTTGATGTCCACGCCCGTGTCGATGACGGCCACGCGAACGCCCTTGCCGGTGGACTGCTTCCACAGTTCGTCCATCAGGACGCGCTGCAACGACCAGGGGCGGCCCGCGTACTTCTTCGAGGGGAAGGTGCACTGGGTGGAGTCCTCCGCCGCCGCGGGCAGTACCGGCAGCGTGACGAAGAAGACGGCGGTGGCGGCCGCGAGGGTCAGCGGACGCCGGTACGGAGAGGAGTGCGTCGTCATGTGGACACGCCCCTCAGGAGCCCTGCGGCTGGCGGGCCGCGCCGGTCGACAGGCGTGGTCCCGTGGGCAGGAACGAGGACCAGGCGGCCGGGACGGGAGCGGGCACGACGTCCTTGTATCCGAGCCGGTTCTGCGCCTGTTGCGCCTCCTGCTGCCGCTGCGCCCGCTCCTCCTTCGTTCCCGATTCACCGATGCCGGAGTCGCCCTGCTCGCCGTCGCCGTTGGACTGCATGGCGTAGCGCAGACCGGTGTCGGTGACCAGGAAGAGGGGGCCGGAGTCGGCGCTCGACCCCTTGAACTGCCGGAAGAGCTGGCCTGATCCGGGGGTGACGTAGGCGCTGCTGGAACCAGTGGGAAGCGTTGCCGGGAAGCCGGTGCCCGCCCAGGTGCTGAGTGTGGTGGCACCGTTCTTCGTGTCCACGCCGCGCAGGACATTGCACACGGTGTTGCGGCTGCCGGCCGCGGCGCTCGCGGAGTTGACGGGCTTCGGCTCGCTCTTGGGCCAGTCCATGTTCTGCCCGAACGCCTCGCCGGGCACGAACGCCGCCGCGCTGACCGGCCGCGCGTGGCCGTCCTGGCCGAGCCTGACCAGGTCCCGGCTGTTGAGCAGGAGCTTCGCGACGAAGTCCGATACAGGGGCGACCCGGCCGCGCAGAACCACGTACTGCTGGGTCCTGGTGCCGGACGTCGCCGAGAGGACCATGCCCACCTGGTTCATCTCGGCCGGCAGCTCCCCCTTGATACCTGCGGCGGTGCCGGGGGCATCGGGGAGGGTCGGGAAGTCGACCGCGTCCCCGGTGTGCAGAGTGGCCAGCCACGCGGCGGAGACCCGCTGGGGAGTGCGGCGGTCATCGAGCAGGGCGCGCAACAGCAGTTCGTCCTTCTTCACCTTGTACGCCTTGCCCGTGGCGTCCACGATGTAGCGGGTCCTGTCCGGTCCCGGTCCCTCGACGTACATCAGCTCACCGCCGTGCAGCCGGTCCGCGCCCTCGGTCTTCTTCTGGTCGCGCTCCGCGAGGACGAACGCCGCCTTCTGGATGGCCCTGCCGCCCTCGCCGGGCCGCTCGCAGACGGCCCATCGCTTCTTCGAGCCGGCTTCGTCCTTGTCCGGCAGCCGGTCGGGGGCGTACGGGATGCCGAGCGTGGCGCCGTGCGGGATCTTGCCGTCGTCGAGGACCGATTCGTCGACGTTGATGACCGTGCCCTTGTCCGGGTCGAGCAGGAGCTTGGCTGAGGCCATGTTCAGCACCGGATGGAGCTGCGTCTTGCCGTCGGTCTTCAACACCACGTACCGCGTGGTGGATTTGCTGGCGATGATGACGTTCTCGTACGGGGTGTCCCACTTCTGGGGTGCCACGGGTTTGAACATCCCCCAGGCTCCGAACGCCGCGATGACGACGACGCCGACGATCGTGCCGGGCACCACCGCGCGCAGGGGGCGCGGCGCGCCCTCCTCCGAACCGCTCGGGTTGGGTTGCAGGAACTGTGCGATCAACCTCCGCTTCGCGAAGGTGTAGGCGTTGAGTTCGTCCCGCCGTGATGCCATCTGTCCGCTGCCCCTTTTCCCCAGTGAGTGACCAGGTTCCCATACGCACCGTGGGCCTCTGTCGCCGACTGGGTTCACAGGCACGCCTGTTGGTACTCGGCCGTTACTGCTCAGGTAGGGTGATCGCCCGGTCAACACCCGTGAAAAAACTGTACATACGGACACATAGGGGGCAACGCGGCGATGGGTGCAGCGACGCGTGAACGCACGGGGCGATCGACGCATCGAGCGTCCGGAAGTTCCCGACGGCAACGAGGCAATGAGCCCACCGTCGCACCACCCGCCCCGTCGGCGAGCGCACCCGCGGCGACGACCCTGCGCTCGATCTCGCGGACCGGCCGCCCGGCCACCGTGCTGCGGCAGTTGGTGCTCTTCGAGGCGGCCCTGGCGTTCGCCGCGGTGGGCTTCGCGCTCGGCGGCCCCTGGCTGGTGCCCGGGGTCTCGGTCGCCTGCCTGCTGGTACTGCTCGCGGTGGTACGTCGCCGGGGCCGGGCCGTACAGGACTGGCTGTCGACGGCGCTCGCGCTCCGCGACCGCCGGCGAGCGGCCGTGGCGTCCGACGCGGATGCGGAGCCGCAGCTGGCGCCGGTGGCGGAGAGCGTGCCGGGCTTCGCCCCGTACATCTACGTCGACCGGGACCGCCGCACAGTGGGCATGGTCGGCGACGGTACGTTCCTGACGGCTGTCGTACGGGTCGAGGCCAGCGGTGAATCGCTGCGCCAGGCGCGCGGTGCGCGGGCGCTCCCGCTGTCCCTGCTGGGCGACGCCCTCTCGGTGGACGACATCGTGCTGGAGTCCGCGCAGCTCGTGCAGCAGGTACGCCCCGCTCCGGCCCAGCACCTGCCGCAGCAGTCGGCGGCGCGGCTCTCCTACGCCCCGCTCCAGGAGCAGATCGGGGCGCCCGCGCTGCGGATGACCTGGGTGGCCGTGAAGCTGGATCCGGAACTGTGCCGGGAGGCGGTTGAGGCGCGCGGGGGCGGTATCGGCGGGGCTCAGCGTTGTCTGGTCCGGGTCGCGGACCATGTGGCGAGCCGGATCACCGGGGCGGGATTCCGGGCCGTGGTGCTGGACCAGGAGGAGCTGAACTCCGCCGTGGCCACGTCCGCTTGTGCAAATCCCATTCTCTCGGCCCGCGCCGGACGCCCGGATGCCGCGGCGCAGCGGCGGACGACGGAGACGACGAGGGTCTGGCGGTGCGACGACCGTTGGCACACCGCCTACGCGGTGGACCGCTGGCCCGAGCTGGGCCGGGGGGCGACCCCGCTTCCCCGCCTCGTCTCGCTGCTGACCTCGGTCCCCGCGTATGCGACGACCTTCAGCCTGACGGTGCGAAGCGGTGCGCGCCAGGGCGAGGTCTCGGTGTCCGGCCATGTGCGGATCACGGGCGGGTCCGATACGGAACTGGTCGGAGTACGAAGGACATTGGAGCAAGCCGCACGGCACGCCAAGGTCGGTCTGGTGCGGCTGGACCGCGAGCAGTTGCCGGGTGTGCTGGCGACGCTCCCGCTGGGAGGCGCACAGTGACGAATCGCACCGAGCCGAGGCGGGGACTGCGCGGTCCGCGCCACGCGGGGCACACGCTGGCCGCGGAGCACCTGGGCGCGCTGCCATTGCCGGTCGGGGACGACGGCGTGATCATCGGCACCGATGCCGAGGGGCACCCGCAGCTGATCGGGTTCCACCGCCCGGCACCGTATGACGTCCTGCTGATCGGCGGCCTATGGACGGCGCAGGTGCTGGCGCTGCGTGCGGCGGCCACCGGGGCGCGGGTGGCCGTCGAGACCGGGCGCACCCAGGCGTGGACGACCCTGGCGCAGGCCGCGGGTGCCGGTCTCGAATGCGTCTCCCTGCATGACGTGGGCCGGGTTCCGCCGACCGGAGCGACCGTGGGCAGCCCGGTGGTGGTGGTGCGGGACTGCGGGATGCGCCCGCCCCGTGGCCGGGTGGTGTCCTCGCCCTGGCAGTCGGTGCTGACGCTGCTGCCCTATCTGAGCCCGGTGGCGCCCCGGTTGATGCGGTCGTCGACGCTCGTGGGTGTCCAGCGGGTCTCGCCCGCGGAGGCGGACCAGATCGGCCGGATCCTGGGGCTCGCCCGCGCCGAGAGCGAGGCACTGCCCACCCTGGCGGACGGTGTCACGCTCTGGGTGGCGGGCGGCGAACGCCATTGGGTGATGACGACTCCGACGGACATAGAGACCGGGCTGCTCGGCACCGCTCGCCGGATGGACTGACCGGACGGGCTGACCGGGAACTGGCCGGGAACTGGCCGGACGGGGACTGACCGGATGGGCTGAACTCTTCCGTTCGCGACCCTGGACCTGCCGCTTCCGGAAGGATGGCGGGGGAACGACACCGCTCGATCGAAGGGACGCCGGCATGGGCACCCAGCAGGAAAAGGAAGAGCTCTACGCTCTCGACATCTCGGATGTGAAGTGGCTGAGCGCACCGGGGACCGAGGACGTCGAGGAACGGGTCGAGATCGCGCATCTGCCGGGCGGTGCGGTCGCCATGCGCTCGTCGTTGGACCCGGAGACCGTGCTGCGGTACACGGAGGCCGAGTGGCGTGCCTTCGTACTGGGCGCACGGGACGGTGAGTTCGACCTCACGTAGGCACGGGCCGGGTGAAGGGGTGGCTGCCCGGTGACGGCGACCACCCTTCACCTCCTCCGGATATGTCGCGAATCAACGGCTTCGGTCCGTGTGTTCCGCCGCGTTCGGTCTCCCGGGGCGAGTACGTGATGCACGGGACAGTTCTTGCGGTGCCGTACGCCCTGCCGGAGCGGGCCCCGTGACGATTAGGGTGGGTCCGGGCGCGGCAGAGGAACCTGCGGGCAGGCAATGCGTGTCCCAGGGGGAGAGCCGGGCGGTCGGACAGACGGAAACGGTCGCCCCCACCCACCACGGCACAAGGGTGCTCGACCACACCAGGAGGCAAAGTGAACGGCGATCGGGACGAGATCCGCGGGGGCTGGAACAAGCCCGTCGACGAGTCGTCCGACGCGGAGCCCGCAGAGATGACGGGTGAGTTCACCATCGACTACACCCCTCCCGCCTGGTACACGCAGAACGCGCCGGGGGACTCGTCGGGGGGCGCCGGTACGCATCTGGCGCCGCCTCCGCCGCCGAGCGGAACGCCGCTGTCCGTGCCCCCGCCGTCTCCCGGGGGCGGTTTCGACTCCGACTGGACGCCGGCGCCGCCCGCACCCATTCCCGCACCGCCCGCGCCCGCGCCGGCCGCACCCATGCCGGCGCCGGTTCCCGTCCAGTCATCGGCGGGTGACGCCGCGCCTGTTCCCACGGGCGGGACGGGGGATTCCGGCGTCGTGTCGGACCCGTTCGGGGGCGGGGACGTGGAGAGCGGCTCGACGATGCGGTTCTCGCCGGCCGCGCTGAAGCGGCAGATCGCGGAGATCGAGGGGCGCTCGGCGGACGAGGCCGGGGACGGGGACGACACCGGGAGCGGCTCGGGGCCGGACTCGGACGCCGGCTCGGGCCCCGCGGAGACCGGTGCCGGTGACGGTGCCGGTGCCGGTGACGGCGGTACGGGTACGGGTGAAGCGCCCGGTTCCGGCTCTGCCTCCGCCTTCGCGCAGTCTTCGGACGCGTCCGCCGAGGAGCCCGACGATGCTGCCGCTCCGGACCTCGGCGCGGACTCGGCCGATGCCCCGGCGGACGGGCCGCAGGACTCCGCTGCCGCCCCTGCCCTCACCGACGCCGCCGTCGCGGACGCGGCCCCCCAGGACGTACCGCCCGCCGACGCGCCGCAGGGTGTCGTCGCCCCCGTCGCGCCGAGCCCCTGGACCCCGGCGCCGCCGCAGGGCGCCCTGCCGCCGCTGCCGCCCGCCTTCCAGCCCGCCGCGTCGCAGCCCGCCGCACCCCAGCCGGCCCAGCAGTGGCCCGCTCCGGGCCCGACCGGCCAGGCACCCGGCGGCTACGGATTCCCGCAGACCGGGGCGGCCCAGCCGCCGCAGGCACCCCAGCCGCCCCAGGGCGGTTACGGATTCCCGCAGCAGCCCGCTCCCCCGGCTCAGCAGACCCCGCCCCAGGGCGGCGGCTACGGATTCCCGCAGGCGTCACAGCAGCCTCAGGCACCGCACCAGCCTCAGGCGCCCCAGGGAGCCCAGCCGGCGCAGGGTGCTCAGTGGCCCGCGCAGCCGGGCACACCCCTGCCGCCGCAGGTCCCGCAGGGAAGTCAGGTCCCGCAGGGAAACCAGGCCCCGCAGCCGCCGGCCCCGGCCACGCCCCACTTGCCCGCGCAGATCACCCCTCAGCAGCAGGCCCAGCACCAGCAGGGTCAGCAGCCTCAGCAGGGTCAGCACCCCCAGCAGGGACAGGCCGTCGACCCCCGCACCGGGGCCGCCTGGCCGACCCCGGTCACCCATGACCAGCGCGAGCGTTCCGTGCCCGGCGCCCCGCTCGGCTACACGGCCGCCGTGGAGCTCTCCTCCGACCGGCTGGTCCGGGGCAAGCAGAAGGCGAAGAGCAGCCGCACTCCGTCCGGCGCCTCCCGCTTCAAGCTGGGCGGCAAGAAGGAGGAGGCCGAGCGGCAGCGCAAGCTGGAGCTGATCCGTACGCCCGTGCTGTCCTGCTACCGGATCGCGGTCATCAGCCTCAAGGGCGGCGTCGGCAAGACCACGACGACCACCGCCCTCGGCTCGACCCTGGCCACCGAGCGGCAGGACAAGATCCTCGCCATCGACGCCAACCCGGACGCGGGCACGCTCGGCCGCCGGGTGCGCCGCGAGACCGGTGCCACCATCCGTGACCTGGTCCAGGCGATCCCGTACCTCAACTCGTACATGGACATCCGCCGGTTCACCTCGCAGGCGCCCTCCGGACTGGAGATCATCGCCAACGACGTGGACCCGGCGGTCTCCACGACGTTCAACGACGAGGACTACCGGCGCGCGATCGACGTGCTGGGCAAGCAGTACCCGATCATCCTCACCGACTCGGGCACCGGCCTGCTCTACAGCGCGATGCGCGGGGTGCTGGACCTCGCCGACCAGCTGATCATCATCTCGACGCCGTCGGTCGACGGCGCGTCCAGCGCGTCCACCACGCTGGACTGGCTCTCCGCGCACGGGTACGCGGAGCTCGTGCAGCGCTCCATCACCGTCATCTCCGGGGTCCGCGAGACCGGCAAGATGATCAAGGTCGATGACATCGTGCAGCACTTCGAGACGCGCTGCCGCGGCGTGGTCGTCGTACCGTTCGACGAGCACCTGTCGGCCGGCGCCGAGGTCGACCTCGACATGATGCGGCCCAAGACCCGCGAGGCGTACTTCAATCTCTCCGCGATGGTCGCCGAGGACTTCGCCCGTGCCCAGCAGCAGCAGGGGCTCTGGACCGCGAACGGCTCCACCCCGCCGCCGCAGTACGCCCCGCCGATGCCCGGCCAGCAGCAGTACGCCCCGCAGCAGCCACAGCAACCGCAGGCGTACCCGCAGCAGCAACAGCAGGCGTACCCCCAGCAGCAACAGCAGCCGTACGGCGGTCAGCAGCCTCCGCAGCCGTACCCGCCGCAGCCCGGCCCCGCCGGACCGCAGCAGAACGGCTGGCAGCAGGGGCAGCCCGGCCAGCCGGTTCCGCCGGAACTGCAGGGTCCGGTACCGCCCGCCGGATGGCCGCAGCAGCCGCCGCCAGCGCCTCAACAGTAAGGCATCAGAGGTCTAAACCAATGAGGGCCCGCACCGTCTCCACAGTGCGGGCCCTCCTTGCATTCCCGCAGACCACACGCGGTTTCGATGACCGTTGACGCAGCTCGACCCCCGCTGATAAACCTTCGCTTCACCAGCTGGCGAACCACAGATCAACCCGCCTTCTCCGTGCGAGTCATGACGCGAGGTCCCTGACCATGGTCGAAAGAGTTCCACCACGCTCCGCCCAGCCACGCTCACGTCTGCGTGTTCTCCTGGCCTCCGGTGCCGCCGCCCTGGCGCTGGCCGCCGGTTCCATCGTCCCGGGTGTGCCGCTCGGTGCCGCGCCGCAGCAGGCGCAGGCCGCCGACAGCGGAAAGTCGACCGGGAAGTCGACACTGACCGTCGCCGTCGCACAGAGCGTCGACTCGCTGAGTCCCTTCCTCGCTCAGCGGCTCATGAGCACCAGCATCTCCCGGCTCATGTACGACTTCCTCACCAACTACGACCCCAAGGACAACCACGCGATCCCGGGCCTCGCCACCAAGTGGGAGCCGTCCGCGGACAAGCTGACCTGGACGTACACCATCCGGTCCGACTCCAAGTGGTCGGACGGGCAGCAGGCCACCGCCGAGGACGCGGCCTGGACGTTCAACAAGATCATGACCGACGAGGCCGCCGCGCAGGCCAACGGCAACTTCGTCGCGAACTTCAAGAAGGTGACGGCTCCCAGCCCCACGCAGCTGGTCATCGAGCTCAAGGAGCCGCAGGCCACCATGGCGGCACTCGATGTGCCGATCGTGCCGAAGCACGTCTGGGAGAAGGTCGGTGACTTCGCCAAGTTCAACAACGACAAGGCGTTCCCGATCGTCGGCAACGGGCCGTTCGTCCTGACCGACTACAAGGTCGACCAGTACGTGAAGCTCAAGGCCAACAAGGACTTCTGGCGCGGCAAGCCGAAGTTCGACGAGCTGGTCTTCAAGACGTACAAGGACCAGGACGCCGCGGTCGCCGCGCTGCGCAAGGGCGAGGTCTCCTTCGTCGCCGGCTCCCCCGCGCTGACGCCCGCTCAGGCCGCGTCCCTCAAGGGCGAGAAGAACGTCAAGGTCAACGAGGGTCCGGGCCGCCGCTTCTTCGCACTGGCCACCAACCCGGGCGCGCAGACCAAGGACGGCAAGAAGTTCGGCAACGGCAACAAGGCCCTTCTCGACCAGAAGGTGCGCCAGGCCCTCTTCCTGTCCATCGACCGCAAGACCATCATCGACAAGGTCTTCCAGGGCCACGCCGTCGAGGGCCAGGGCTACATCCCGCCGCGCTTCTCCGCGTACCACTGGCAGCCGACCGCCGAGCAGAGCCTGGCGTACGACCCGGCCAAGGCGGCCGAGCTGCTCGACGAGGCGGGTTACAAGCTCAAGGGCGACCAGCGGGTCGGCAAGGACGGCAAGCCGCTCGACCTGCGCATCCTGTGCCACGCCACGGACCCGAACGACAAGGCGATCGGCAAGTACCTCAAGGAGTGGTGGGGCAAGCTCGGCATCGGCCTGAAGGTCGAGTGCTTCGACGACGCCTCGGTGCCCTGGTACGCCGGTGAGTACGACCTCGCCTTCGACGGCTGGTCCGTGAACCCGGACCCCGACTTCGTCCTCGGCATCCACACCTGCGCCGCGCTGCCGGTCAAGGCGAAGGACAGCGCCGCCACCGACAACTTCATCTGCGACAAGAAGTACGACGAGCTCTACAAGAAGCAGCTCGCCGAGTACGACCCGGCCAAGCGGGCCGGCATCGTCAACGAGATGCAGTCGTGGCTGTACGACTCCGGGTACATGAGCGTCATCGCGTACCCGAACGCGGTCGAGGCGTACCGCACCGACCAGATCAAGTCGATCACGACCATGCCCGAGGCGGCCGGCAACATCTACGGCCAGGACGGTTACTGGAGCTGGTGGTCGGCGGCTCCCGCTTCCGGCGGCGGTTCGGACAGCTCCGGCGGGTCGAGCTCCACCGGCGTCGTCATCGGCATCATCGTGGTGGTCGTGGTGCTCGCCGGTGGCGGGCTGTTCATCGCGAGGCGCCGCCGCAACACGGCTGACGACCGCGAGTAATCACCCGGACGGGTCGAGGGTCGGGAGGGGTCGGCCGGGGAACATTCACCTCGCCGGCCGGCCCTTCCACGTGCAGCACGAGTAACGAGAGTTCCCCATGACAGCTGACAGCACTCCGGCGCTCGTGCAGATCGCGGACGCGGACACCGACGGCCCGGCTCCGGCCGGCCCGTCGGCCGCCCGCGGTCCACGGGCGCGCAACACCAAGGCCTATCTCCAATACGTGGCGGCCAAGATCGCGGGAGCAGCGGTCTCGCTGTTCGCGGTCCTGGTCACCAGCTTCTTCCTCTTCCGGCTCATTCCCAGCGACCCGGTGAAGCAGATGACGGGCGGCCGACCCGTGTCCGCGGAGCAACTCCAGTCGCTGCGGCGCCAGTTCGGCCTCGACCAGCCGATGTGGCAGCAGTTCACGAGCTACGTCGGCGACGCCCTCACGGGCGACTTCGGCACCTCGTTCCAGTTCCACGCGCCGGTCATCGACAAGATCACCGAGGCGCTCCCGGCGACGCTGCTACTGACCGGCACGTCGTACGTCCTGTACACCGCGGTCGGGATCTGGCTCGGCACCCGCACCGCCTGGCGCAACGGCTCCAGGAGCGACCGGTTCAACACCGCGTTCGCGCTGACGCTCTACTCGGTGCCGTCGTTCTGGCTGGGCCTGCTCCTGATCATCGTCTTCTCGGTGGGCATCGGCCCGATCCCGGGGATGTTCCCGACCGGTGGCCTGGAGTCGGGCAACGAGACCGGCTTCGCCTACGTCCTGGACGTGGCGCACCACCTGGTCCTGCCGGTGGTCACACTGGTCGCCGTCGGATACGCGCAGACGCTCCTGGTGATGCGCTCCTCGCTGCTCGACGAGATGGGCAGCGACTATCTGACGACGGCCCGCGCGAAGGGGCTGCGGGACGACGTCGTGCGCCGCAAGCACGCCGTGCCGAACGCGATGCTGCCGACCTTCACCCTGATGTTCGTGAACCTCGGGCATGTGGTCGCCGGACAGATCCTGGTCGAGACGGTGTTCTCCTGGCCGGGCCTCGGCGGCCTCTTCTACCAGGCGCTCAGCGTGCCCGATCTCCCGCTGGTGCAAGGGCTGTTCTTCGTCTTCGCCACCGCGGTGATCCTGGCGAACACCCTTGCCGATGTGCTCTATCCGCTGCTCGATCCCCGGGTGGGCCGATGACGACCGAATCCATGCCCACGCCCACGCCCACGAAGGCGGAGCCCGCGCAGAATCCGCGCGCCCTGGCCCGCGCGCGCAAGCGCCGGTCCGCCGCCCGCTTCTGGCGGGAGTACCGCGGCCACCGCAGCGGACTGTGGGGTCTGGGCGCGCTCGTCCTGATCGCGCTCGTCGCCGTGTTCGCGCCGCAGCTCGTCGGTGCCGACTCGCAGAGCGTCACCGACGCCCCCGGTGGTGCCCTGGAGTCGCCGAGCGGTGAATTCCCGCTCGGCACCGACCAGTTCGGGCGCAGCGTGCTGGCGCTACTGGTGTGGGGCACCAGGGTCTCGCTGACGGTCGGCCTGCTCGCGGCGTTCCTGTGCGTCGCCATCGGTACGGTCGTGGGCATCGTCGCGGGCCACTTCCACGGCTGGTACGCGACGGTCCTGATGCGGATCACCGACTGGTTCCTGGTGATGCCGACCCTGGTCCTCGCGATCGCGCTCGCCACGGTGATGGACCGCTCGATGTGGACGGTCATCATCGCGATCGGGGTCACGACCTGGCCGACCACGGCCCGGCTGGTCCGGGCCCAGACGCTCGCGGTGGAGTCCCGCCCGTACATCGAGCGCGCCCGCGCGCTGGGCGGCGGCCACGGGCACATCATGGTCCGGCACGTGCTGCCGAACGTGATGCCGCTGGTGCTGGCCCAGACCACGCTGGTGATCTCCAGCGCGATCCTCACCGAGGCCACCCTGGCCTTCCTCGGTCTCAGCGACCCGACCACCACCTCCTGGGGCGGCATGCTCCAGGACGCCCGTGAGGCGGGCGCGGTCAGCGCGGGCGACTGGTGGTACCTGGCACCGCCCGGCATCGCCATCGCCCTGGTGGCCCTGGCGTTCACGCTGTGCGGCCGCGCCATCGAGTCCGTCCTCAATCCCAAGCTGGGGGTGGCCCGTTGAGCACGACGAGCATCCAGAAGGCACCACTTCTCGACGTACGGGACCTCACGGTGACGTACGCCGGCGGGGCGCAGGCCGTCCGTGGTGTGAACCTCCGCGTCGACGCCGGGCAGAAGCTCGGCATCGCCGGTGAGTCGGGCTGCGGGAAGTCGACGCTGGCGCTCGCGCTGCTGCGGCTGCTGCCCGCCGGCACGAAGGTGTCCGGCCGGATCCTGCTGAACGGCGAGGACGTCCTCGCCATGAAGTGGGGCCAGGTCCGGGCGGTGCGCTGGGCGGGGGCGTCGATCGTCTTCCAGGGCGCGATGCACTCGCTCAACGCGGTGCACCGCATCGGGGACCAGATCGCAGAACCGATCCTGCTGCACAAGAAGGCGACGCAGGCCGCGGCGGCGAAGCGGGCGGGCGAGCTGCTGGAGCAGGTGGGGCTGCCCGCCGCCCGTGCCTCCGCCTATCCGCACGAGCTCTCCGGCGGTCAGCGCCAGCGCGTGATGATCGCGATGGCGCTGGCCTGCGACCCGGGGCTGATCATCGCGGACGAGCCGACCACGGCCCTCGACGTGATGATCCAGGCCCAGATCCTGCGGCTGATCGAGCAACTGGTGTCCGAGCAGGACCTCGGACTGATCATGATCAGCCATGACCTCGCGGTGCTCTCGGACACCTGCGACCGGCTCGCGGTGATGTACGCGGGCCGGGTCGTCGAGGAGGGCCCGGCGTCCGAGGTCTACGAGAACGCGCATCACCCGTACGGCAAGGCCCTGTCCGGCGCGTTCCCGCGCATCGGCGACCCGGCCTCCCGGTTCGCGCCCCGCGGGCTGCCCGGCGATCCGCCGGACCCCTCGGCGCTGCCTGGTGGCTGCACCTTCCATCCGCGCTGCCCGGCGGCCCTGGAGTCCTGCACGACCGAGGACCAGGAGCTGCGGGACGCGGGGCCGGGGCGGCGGGCCGCCTGCGTGCTGGTGGAGCCGGCGACGGCCGCGGCCCAGGCCCTGCCGGGCGCCGAGGAAGCAAGGAGCACACCATGACACCCACCCCTCCCCTGCTCAGCGCCCAGGGGTTGCACGTCACCTTCCCCGGCCGGCGCGGGGCCGCCCCGGCGCGTGCCGTGGACAGCGTCGATCTGGACATCCGGCCCGGCGAGATCGTCGCGCTGGTCGGCGAGTCGGGCTGCGGCAAGACGACGCTGGCCCGTTCGCTGCTGGGCCTGGTCCCGCCGACGTCCGGGCAGGTCACCTTCGACGGCAAGCCGCTCGACTACGCGAGCCGGGCGCTGAAGACGTACCGCAAGCGGGTCCAGCTGGTGCTCCAGGACCCCAGCGGTTCGCTCAACCCGAGGCACACGGTGTACGACGCCGTCGCCGAGGGGCTGCGGATCCACGGGTACGCCGGGGACGAGCGGGAGGCGGTGGCCGGGGCGTTGTCCCGGGCCGGGCTGCGTCCGCCGGAACGATTCTTCCTGCGGTATCCGCACGAGCTGTCCGGCGGTCAGCGCCAGCGGGTCGTGATCGCGGGCGCGCTGGTGCTGGAGCCGGAGCTGATCGTGGCCGACGAGCCGGTGGCCTCGCTGGACGCCTCGGTGCGCGGCGAGATCCTGGCGTTGCTGCTGCGGCTGCGGGACGAGCTGGGCCTGTCCGCGCTGGTGGTCACGCACGACCTCGGGCTGGCGTGGAACATCGCGGACCGGGTCGCGGTGATGTATCTGGGGCGGATTGTGGAGACGGGCAAGGTGGAAGAGATCCTGACGGCTCCTCAGCACCCTTACACCCAGGCGCTGTTGTCGGTGCTGCCGGAGTCCGGGGCGGAGCCGGTGATCCTGACCGGTGAGGCGCCGGACCCGTCCAGGGTGCCGTCCGGCTGCCGGTTCCACGCCCGCTGCCAGGTGCTGGCCTCGGGCGAGGCGGAACGGGCGGGCGTCGCGGACGCCTGCCGCACGAAGGACCTGCCGGTGCTCGCGGGTGGCGAGGAGACCCAGGTGGCGTGCCACTGGGCAGCCGCCGCCGCGAAGGCACGGGCGTAGGGTCCTTCGTCCGGATCAGGGCCACGGCGCGGGGCCGGGACCATCGTCTTCCCGACGGTCCCGGCCCCGCGTCCTCCCGTGCGGGAAGAGGTTCAGCCGCGCTCGTACGCGGCGATCAGCTCGCTGCACCGCTTCACATCGGCGGCCATCGCGACGAGCAGCTCGTCGATCGAGTCGAACTTCAGCATCCCGCGCACGTACGCGAGGAAGTCCACCGAGACATGGAGCCCGTACAGATCGAGGCCGACGCGGTCGATCGCGTACGCCTCCACCGTCCGCTCCGTGGCGTCGAACTGCGGGTTCGTGCCGACCGAGATCGCGGCGGGCATCGCCTCGCCGTTCACGTTCAGCCAGCCCGCGTAGACGCCGTCGGCGGGGATCGCGGTGTGCGGCAGGGTCTCCACGTTGGCCGTGGGGAAGCCGAGCTCACGGCCGCGCTGCGCGCCACGGACCACGATGCCCTCGACGCGGTGCGGACGGCCCAGGATCTCGGCGGCGCCGCCGACGTCTCCCTCGGCCACCAGCCGCCGGGTGAGGGTGGAGGAGAACGGCTCGCCACCGCCCGCCTCGCCGCGCACCCGCAGGTCGATGACCTCGACGCGGTAGTCGTAGGTCTCGCCGAACTCGGTGAGCAGCTGTACGTTGCCGGCCGCCCGGTGGCCGAAGCGGAAGTTCGGCCCCTCGATGACCAGCTGCGCGTGCAGCTTGTCGACGAGCACCTTCACGATGAAGTCGGCCGGTGCCAGCTTCGAGAACTCGGCGGTGAACGGCAGGATCAGCACCGCGTCCACCCCCAGCTCCGCCATCAGCTCGGCGCGCCGGTGGTGCGGGGCGAGCAGCGGCGGGTGGCTGCCGGGCCGTACGACCTCGCTGGGGTGCGGGTCGAAGGTCACCACGACCGACGGCACGCCCAGCTCGCGGGCGCGCTCCACGGCCCGGCCGATGATCAGCTGGTGTCCGCGGTGCACCCCGTCATAGGAGCCGATGGTGACGACGCTGCGTCCCCAGTCCTGGGGGATGTCCTCCAAGCCACGCCAGCGCTGCACTCTGACCGCTCCTCGCCCGAACCTGTGTACGTGGGTTTGTCTCTTACGCAGGTCTAAGACTGCCATGCTCACGCCGCGCGGCCCGCATCGGCATCGTCTTCGGGCTCTCCAGCTCCTCCATCGTCCGCCGTGCGCCGGGGCCGACGAGCTCCGCCCATTCCTGTGGGGCCTCGGCCAGCCATCCGGTGACCAGTGCGGCGAATCCGGGCACGTCACGGGCGAGCTCGACCAGTCGGCGGTCGAAGCGGGCCGCGCCCTCGGGGGTCCGGGCCAGCAGGGTCGCGGTGCGGTGGACCAGGGCGCGGGTACGGGCGGGGGCGCGGGTCCCGGAGCCGGTCGCGGCGGCCCGCAGCAGCGCGTCGAGCACGGCCGGATCCCGGTGGGCGTCCTGCTCGAAGTCCAGCAGGATCTCCAGCAGCTGTTCCCGCAGCGGGGCGGAGGCGGTGCTCCCCGGCGCGGCGAGCACCCCGGCGAGCGCGCCGCGTACCGGTGGCGGCACGGGACGGTCCCGCAGCAGCCCGGTCACCAGGGGCAGCAGCAGGGCGCGGGCGGCAGGGCCGCGCTCCAGCCTCCGGTCGAGGTACGAGGCCGCGTGCACGGTGTCGTCCGGGTGGCTGTCGATGTAGGCGCGCACCAGTCCGGCGGCGTGCAGGGCGAGCGCGGGGGCGTCGATCCCGGCCAGCGCGCACAGCGTCTCGCCCGCCCCGTCGTCGGGCCGGGTGAGCCGTTGTCGGTATGCGGCGAGCACCGGCTCGGGGTGGGAGGGCAGGGCGACGGCGAGCGCCTCGGCGGACGGCGCGGGCCCGCCCGCGACGAAGGCCCGGAGCGCCTGCGGAAGGTGACGGTCCCTGGTCCCCGGGTCCTGTACGAGGAGGGTGAGCGCGGCCCCGTGCAGGGCGGCGTCCGCGGGGCGGGCCAGCAGGGCCAGGGCCGATCCGCGCAGCAGCCCACGGTCGAAGTCGCGGGTGGCGTGGGCGGCGGTGACCAGCGCGTAGGAAGCGGCGGCGGTGCGGTGGGCGTCCCGGTCCTCGTCGTGGGCCCAGCGGTGAACGGCCCGGCACAGCGCGGCGGGCTCGTCCTCGGCCAGCGTGGCGAGCAGCTCCTCGGCCCTGGGGTGGGGGGTCGAGACGAGCGCGTCGGTCAAATCGTCGACGGCCAGGTCCCGGCGTGCGTAGAGGAGCGCCTGGGCCGCCGCCGCCACGGTCGGCCGCAGCGTGTCCCCGTCCCCGGCGGGCAGCGGCCGCTCGTCGGTGAACCAGTCGCAGAGCAGTGGCTGCACGGTGCGCGGCCGGTCGACGAGCCGCCGCGCCACGGCGTCCAGGAACCGCTCGCCGCTGTCGCCGGGGGACGTGCCGCAGGCGCGGTCGTCCTCGGCGCGGGGTTCGCCGGGGGGCGGGCCGTCGGCGGGGACCAGCCGCCGGAACAGGTCGATCCGGTCCTTCTCGGAGAGCCTGAGCCGCTGCCAGAACCAGGGCCCGAACGCGGCGTACGTCCCCGGCCCCGCCGGCCCGCCCGCGGCTGCCCGGCGTACCACCCGGCCGGTCAGGAGCCGCAGCACGCCGAGATGCGGACGGGCGTCGGGCACCCGGAGCAGGGTCTCGGCAAGCAGCCGGACCGCCCACCAGCGGGCGTCGTGCCCCGGTGCGCCGCCCGCCCCGTCGCGGCCGGTGGCGGTGTCCGCCGGGCCGGACAGCCGGTCCAGCGCCGCGATGAGATCGGCCAGCTGGTGGGAGAGCGCGGCGGGCCCCCGGCGGCGTCCCAGGAGCAGCAGGGCCTGGATCACCGGGCCGATGCGGTGGCGGGGTACGGGCAGGGTGCGCGGCCCGGTCGCCGGCTGCCTGGGCCGCGGGACCCGGGGTTCACCGGCCGCCGCCCCCGGCGGCCCGTTCCGCTCCTCCCGCGCGTGCCACCGGTGGACCAGCGCGTACAGCGCCGCGTCCACGTCCAGGTGGGCGCCCTGTACCCAGTCCCCCAGCTCCTCGTGGGCGAAGCGGTACCCGGCGCCCGCCGGGACGAGCAGGCCCTCGGTGAGGACGGCGGACGCCCAGCCCGTGCGCCACGGGAAGACCTCCTCGAAGGCTTCCCGGCCCAGCTCCCCCTGCCCGGGGCCCAGACAGCGCCGCGCCGCCTCATGGACCTGCCCCGCCACCCGAGCGGCCAGCCTGCGGACCGCGCCGCCCCCCGGCGCCCGGCCGGACGCGGCCGCGATCCGGACCGCGATGCGCAGACACATCAGGTCCAGGTGGGCGGCGAAGACCTCTTCGGTGTCGGGCTGCCCGGCCACGTCCCCGGGCAGTGCGGCCCGCACCTCCGCGAGCAGGCGCAGGGTGAGCGGGTGCCGGTCGTGGCCGGGGGCGAGCGCTCCGGGCGGGAGGGCGTACCGCTCGGCGGCCCGTTGCGCCTGGACCGGGGTGAGGTCGCCGAGGCGGACCGCCAGGGGCAGCCGGCCGGCCGGCCTGGCGGGGCGGTGGAGCGCGCCGGGCGGGCAGAGCGCACCGGCGCGCTCCCAGTACTCGGGCCCGCAGGCGACCACCAGCCGGACCCCGTTGCCCCGCAGCCAGGCGACGGTGGCGGCGGTCCACCGGGCCGACTCGTGGGCCAGGGCGGGGGGCATCTCCTCGGGGCCGTCCAGCAGGACGAGCAGCGGGCTCCCGGACTCCTCGGCCAGCCGGGCCACCCGCTCGGGGGTGGCGGCCGACATGTCGCCCCCGGCTCCGGCGGCGGTGACGATCCGGCCGGCCCGGCGCAGCGTACGGGCGACGGCGTCGGCGACCGAGGTGTCGCCGGCCAGCAGATCGGCGCCGCGCAGCCAGAGGGTGGGTGCGGGCACCGGGCCGCGCGCCCGGCGTGCGGTGAGCGCGGCGAGTTCGGTGGTGCGGCCGGTGCCCGGTGCTCCGACGAGGGCGAGGACGGCGGCGGGGCCGTCCGGCGGGGACGAGGACCGGTCCGGGGCCGCGAAGGCGGCGAACTCCGCGATGACGTCCGGGCGTTCGACGGGATCGGGGGAGGCGTCCGGTCCGGTCGCCGAGCCGAGCGAGGTCGCGGTGAGGTGCAGGGCGCCCGCGAGGTTCAGGTCGCGTCCGTACCCGGGCACGCTGGTCGCGTTGCGCCGCAGCAGCGCGTCGAGCGGACCTTCGGTGCCCATTGGGCTCAGCGGCACGGCGAACCCCGCGCCCGTGTGCCCGGCGCGCAGCGTGCTGCCCAGCACGGCGATGACCGCGCCGCTCTCCGGGTCGACGACCGGCCCGCCCACGGCCGTCCCGCCGAGCCGCAGCGCGTCCCTGCCGTCCGTGCCGAGCGCCAGCTCCAGCGCCGCACCGATCCGGTGGCAGCGGCCGTTCGCGGTGTACGTCACGGGGGCGGTGCCGAGCACCCGGGCCTCGCGCCAGCCGTGCGCGGCGATCGTCACGTACGTACCGGCGTCGATCCGGTCCCGCAGGGCGATCGGGACGGGCTCCACGCCCAGTTCGGCGGGGCCCCCGGTGTGCAGCAGGGCGAGGTCCAGCGCGGGCAGTGCGGTGATGTCGTCGGCCTCGACGGTGCGGCTGCGGCCGCCCGCGCCGTGCAGCACGAACCGGGTGCCGCCGTCGACCGCTTCATGGCTGGTCACCACCGTGCCCCGGTCGTCCGCGACGAACCCGGTCCCTCGCGGCCGACCGGCCGAATCGCAGATACGTACCAGCGCTGCCCGGTCCCCGCTTGCCATGGTCCGAACGTTAGGTCCGATGATCAGCGCCTGGGCCACTCGGAGTAAAAGCGCCCCCGAATGCACCCCTGATTCACTCCGAGCGCCTGCCCGTAGGGGTGAATTAATGGCGTCCGGAGGACAGAACATGGTGGGGGATCGTGGAGCGGGTGCCGGGAATGCCCCGCCCGCTCCACGACGGGGTCCCGCGAACAGGCTCTCAGGCGAAGACGGCGAGGCTCCTGGCCTTGCCCTTCTGCTCCTCCACGAGGACCAGGAAGCGCCCGTCGGGTCCGAAGACCCCGACCGGTCCCGGCGGGAAGGACGGCATGTCCAGCCGTACGCCGTTCAGCAGCAGCTTGGCGCGCTTCTCGTCCACGTCCCAGCGGGGGAACGCCGAGGCGGCGGCCTCGGCCACCGGCATCACGGTCAGCTCCTCCTGGTGCTGGTCGAGCGTCCGCGCCGCGTCCAGGCCGTAGGGCCCGACCCGGGTGCGCCGCAGCGCGGTCAGATGCCCGCCGACGCCGAGCCCGGCGCCCAGGTCCCGGGCGATCGCGCGGATGTACGTACCCGAGGAGCAGACCACCGAGACGACCAGGTCGACGACCGGCGTGCCGTCCTCGGCGGTCTCCGGGCGTACGTCGTAGACGTTGAAGGACGAGATCGTCACCGGCCGGGCCGGGATCTCGAACTCCTCGCCGCCACGCACCCGCGCGTAGGACCGCTTGCCGTCGATCTTGATGGCGCTGACCTTGGACGGCACCTGCATGATCGGTCCGGTCAGGGCCGCGACCCCGGCGTCGATGCCCTCACGGGTCACCCCGGAGGCGTCGGTGGACGAGGTGATCTCGCCCTCCGCGTCGTCCGTGATGGTGTTCTGGCCGAGCCGGATCGTGCCCAGGTACTCCTTCTCGGTCAGTGCGAGATGGCCCAGCAGCTTGGTGGCCTTCTCGACGCCGAGCACGAGAACACCCGTCGCCATCGGGTCCAGGGTGCCGGCGTGGCCGACCCGGCGGGTCCGTGCGATGCCGCGCATCTTGGCGACGACGTCGTGCGAAGTGAAGCCGGACGGCTTGTCGACGATGACAAGGCCGTCCGGCGTTTTCTGCGGTGTCATTCGGAGGCGGTGTCCTCGTCGTTCTCGTCATCCGCCTTGCGGTACGGGTCGGCACCGCCGGCGTACGTGGCGCCCGAGGACGCCTCGCGGACCCGGGCGTCCGAGGCGCGCGCCCGGTCGAGCAGGTCCTCGATCGCCTTGGCGTTGCCCGGCAGGGCGTCCGCCACGAAGGCCAGCGTGGGGGTGAACTTCGTCCCCGCCGCCGCTCCGACCGCCGAGCGCAGGATGCCCTTGGCGCTCTCCAGGCCGGCCGCGGCGCTCGCCCGCTCCTCGTCGTCGCCGTAGACCGTGTAGAAGACCGTGGCCTCCCGCAGGTCACCGGTGACCCGGGTGTCCGTGATCGTCACGTGCGTACCCAGACGCGGGTCCTTGATACCGCGCTGCAGTTTCTCGGCGACCACCTCCTGGATGAGGTCCGCCAGCTTTTTCGCCCGCGCGTTGTCGGCCACTGGTCCGTCTCCTTCTTCGCCTTGCTCAATCGTCTTCGTCGCTGTGCAGCCGCCGCCGTACGGACAGCAACTCCACTTCCGGCCGTGCGGCCACCAGTCGCTCGCACCGGTCCAGAACATCTGTGAGGTGTCCGGTGTCCCCGGAGACCACGGCAAGGCCGATCTCGGCCCTGCGATGGAGATCCTGACCGCCCACCTCCGCCGCGCTCACCGCGTATTTCCGCTGGAGCTCGGCGACGATCGGGCGGACGACGGAGCGCTTCTCCTTCAACGACCGTACGTCGCCGAGAAGCAGATCGAAGGACAGTGTCCCCACATACATGTATGTCCGGATGTCCCGCCGGTTCGGGTTCGCGCCCTGCCAGTGCTTGGCAGGGACACCAGAACCGTACACGCAACGGCCGGGGCCGATCGACGGAAATACGACCCGTCGACCGGCCCCGACTGTTGAGGAGAGATCCGGGGGGTGTCCCCCGGAGTTCCCCGTGGATCAGCCTCGCGGCTTCTCGCGCATCTCGTACGTCGCGATGACGTCGTCGATCTTGATGTCGTTGAAGTTTCCGAGGTTGATACCGCCCTCGAAGCCTTCGCGGATCTCGGTGACGTCGTCCTTGAAGCGGCGCAGACCGGAGATGTTGAGGTTCTCCGCGATGACCTTGCCATCGCGCAGCAGGCGCGCCTTGGTGTTGCGCTTGACCTCGCCGGAGCGGACCAGCACACCGGCGATGTTGCCCAGCTTGGACGAGCGGAAGATCTCGCGGATCTCCGCCGTACCGAGCTCGACCTCTTCGTACTCCGGCTTGAGCATGCCCTTGAGGGCCGCCTCGATCTCCTCGATGGCCTGGTAGATCACCGAGTAGTAGCGGACGTCGACGCCCTCGCGCTCCGCCATCTGCTGGGCACGCCCGGCAGCGCGGACGTTGAAGCCGATGACGATGGCGTCGGAGCCGGTCGCCAGGTCGATGTCCGACTCGGTGACCGCACCCACACCGCGGTGCAGGACCCGGATGTCGACCTCGTCGCCGACGTCGAGCTGGAGCAGCGAGGACTCGAGAGCCTCCACCGAACCGGACGCGTCGCCCTTGATGATGAGGTTGAGCTCCTGGACCAGACCGGCCTTGAGCGCCTCGTCCAGGTTCTCCAGGGAGAACCGGACACCCTTGCGGGCGAAGTTGGCGTTGCGCTCACGGGCGGCACGCTTCTCGGCGATCTGACGGGCCGTACGGTCCTCGTCGACCACCAGGAAGTTGTCGCCGGCACCCGGGACGTTGGTGAGACCGAGCACGAGGACGGGGGTCGACGGACCCGCTTCCTCGACGTTGTTGCCGTTGTCGTCGAGCATCGCCCGGACACGGCCGTACGCGTCGCCGACCACCATCGTGTCGCCGATGCGCAGCGTTCCGCGCTGGACGAGGACCGTCGAGACGGCACCGCGGCCGCGGTCGAGGTGGGACTCGATCGCAATACCCTGCGCGTCCTGCTCCGGGTTGGCCCGCAGGTCGAGCGAGGCGTCCGCGGTCAGGACCACGGCCTCCAGCAGCTGGTCGATGTGCAGACCCTGCTTGGCGGAGATGTCGACGAACATCGTGTCGCCGCCGTACTCCTCGGCCACCAGACCGAACTCGGTGAGCTGACCGCGCACCTTGGTCGGGTCGGCGCCCTCGACGTCGATCTTGTTGACCGCGACCACGATCGGCACGTCGGCCGCCTTGGCGTGGTTCAGCGCCTCGATCGTCTGGGGCATCACACCGTCGTTCGCCGCCACCACGAGGATCGCGATGTCGGTGGACTTCGCACCACGGGCACGCATGGCGGTGAACGCCTCGTGACCCGGGGTGTCGATGAAGGTGATCTTCCGGTCCTCGCCGTTGACCTCGGAGGAGACCTGGTACGCACCGATGTGCTGCGTGATGCCACCGGCCTCGCCCGCGACGACGTTCGTCTTGCGGATCGCGTCCAGCAGTCGGGTCTTTCCGTGGTCGACGTGACCCATGACGGTGACGACCGGCGGACGCGGGATGAGGGCCTCTTCGCCGCCCTCGTCCTCGCCGAACTCGATGTCGAAGGACTCGAGCAGCTCGCGGTCCTCCTCCTCGGGGCTGACGATCTCCAGGACGTAGTTCATCTCGTCCGCGAGCAGCCGGAGGGTGTCGTCGGAGACGGACTGCGTCGCCGTGACCATCTCGCCGAGGTTCATCATCACGGCGACGAGCGACGCCGGGTTGGCGTTGATCTTCTCCGCGAAGTCGGTGAGGGAGGCACCGCGCGACAGACGGACGGACTGTCCGTTGCCGCGAGGCAGCATGACGCCGCCCACCGACGGGGCCTGCATGGCCTCGTACTCCTGGCGCCTCTGCCGCTTCGACTTGCGACCACGACGCGCGGGACCGCCGGGACGACCGAACGCGCCCTGCGTGCCACCACGGCCACCGGGGCCGCCGGGACGTCCACCGAAGCCGGGACGACCGCCGAAGCCGCCGCCACCGCCGGGACGACCCGCACCGCCACCGCCGCCACCGGGACGGCCGGCGAAACCGCCGCCACCGCCACCGGGACCGGCCGGACGGCCCGCGAAGCCACCGCCGCCGGGACGGCCCGCGCCGCCACCGCCGGGACGACCGCCGCCACCGGGACCACGGCCACCGCCGGGGCCACCACCGGGACGCGGGCCGGCAGCGGGACGCTGCGGCATCATGCCCGGGTTCGGACGGTTACCACCGGGGGCACCGCCCGGACGGGGAGCCTGCGGACGGGGCATGCCGCCCGGGGTCGGACGGGCGCCGCCCTGACCCTGGGGACGGGGAGCGCCACCGGGGCCGCCCTGCGGACGCGGGGCGCCCGGACGGTCCTGGCCGCCACCGGGACGCGGGGCGCCGCCGGGACGGGGCGCCTGCGGACGGGCCATGCCCGTCGAGCCACCGGAGGTGAAGGGGTTGTTGCCCGGACGGGGACCGGCCGGACGCGCGCCGGGGCGCGGTGCGCCCTGGCCCGCGGGACGTGCGGGGCGGTCGCCGCCGCGCTCGCCGCCACGGCCGCCGTCACGCTGGCCACCGTCACGCTGACCGCCGGCCGGGGCCGGGCGGGCATGGCCACCGGCAGGACGGGGCCCGGGGGTGGCACCCGCGGGACGCGGGGCCTGCTGCGGGGCAGCGGGCTGCGCCGCAGCCGGGGCCGAGAACTCGGCGGCGGGCACCGGGGTGACCGGAGCGGGCTTGGGCGCGGGCTTCGGGCCCGGACGCGGGCCGGCAGCCGGCGCGGAAGGCGCTGCGGGGGTGCTGCTCACCGGGGCGGCGGGGGCCGGCTTGGGGGCCGGGGCGCCGGGCTTCGGGGCAGCGGGACGTGCCGCAGCGGCCGGGGAGGGCGCTGCGGGCTTCGCGGGCGTCGCCTTACGGGGCGCGCCAGGCTTCGCAGCGGACTTGCCGGCGTTGCCGCCGGGCCCCTGCAGTGCGTCAGTCAACTTGCGTACAACCGGCGCCTCGATCGTCGAGGACGCCGAACGGACGAATTCACCGAGTTCTTGGAGCTTGGCCATGACGACCTTGCTCTCGACGCCGAACTCCTTGGCGAGTTCGTATACCCGGACCTTAGCCACTTCGCTCCTTTTAGGTCCGGGTTACCGCCGGACCGTCGCTACTTCATGGGCGTACTCATCGCGTACTCATCGAGTGCTCATCGCAATCTCGACCTACTTCCAACTCGCGAGGTACCTGACCGCACGGGGACCCGTGCCGTTCATTTCTTACGGTGTCACCCGCTCGACGAACCGCTGCACTGCGGCGGGGTCGAACGGCCCCTTGGCCTTGAAGGCCCGGGGGAAGGCCCGGCGGCGAACCGCCAGGTCCAGACAGACGGAGGCGGGGTGTACATATGCACCCCGGCCGGGCAGCGTACCGCGAGGATCGGGGACACAGATGTCCTCGTCCGCGACGATGCGCAGCAGCTCGCTCTTGGCCGCCCGCTCCCGGCATCCCACACAGGTTCGCTCAGGGCAAGCGCGGGCGTGCGTCCGGCCAGACACGGCTAAGTCTACCTCCCCACACCGACCTCACCCCTTTGGGGCAAAAATCGAACGGATGTTGTCGTGATCTCAGCGGCATGCCGCTGAGAAATATTCCCGGTGGTCCACGCGGGCCACCGGATCAGCGCCCCGCAGGGCACCGGATCAGCGGCGTTCGGACCGCTCCCGGGCCCGCTCCGCGCGCTCCCGGTCGGCGACGTCGCGCTCGGCGTCGGTCTCGGTGTCCGGGCGGATGTCGATGCGCCAGCCGGTGAGACGGGCGGCCAGGCGGGCATTCTGCCCCTCCTTGCCGATCGCCAGCGACAGCTGGTAGTCCGGCACGGTGACCCGGGCGGACCGGGCGCCGAGGTCGACGACCTCGACCTCGCTCACCCGTGCGGGCGACAGCGCGTTGGCCACCATCTCGGCCGGGTCGTCCGACCAGTCCACGATGTCGATCTTCTCGCCGTGCAGCTCGGCCATGACGTTGCGCACCCGGCCGCCCATGGGGCCGATGCAGGCGCCCTTGGCGTTCAGCCCGGAACGGGTCGAACGGACCGCGATCTTGGTGCGGTGACCGGCCTCGCGGGCGATCGCGCAGATCTCGACGGAACCGTCGGCGATCTCCGGCACCTCCAGCGCGAAGAGCTTCTTCACGAGGTTGGGGTGGGTCCGCGACAGCGTCACGGAGGGACCGCGCACGCCCTTGGCGACCCGTACGACGTACGTACGCAGCCGCAGGCCGTGGGTGTACTCCTCGCCCGGCACCTGCTCCTGCACCGGCAGGATCGCTTCCAGCTTGCCGATGTCGACCAGGACGTTCTTCGGGTCCTTGCCCTGCTGGACGACGCCGATGACGATGTCGCCCTCGTGGCCCGCGTACTCACCGAACGTCTTGTCGTCCTCGGCGTCGCGCAGCCGCTGCAGGATGACCTGCTTGGCGGTGGTCGCGGCGATCCGGCCGAAGCCGGACGGGGTGTCGTCGAACTCCTTCGGCTCCTGGCCCTCTTCCAGGTCGGCCGGGTCCTCCTTCGCCCACACCGTCACATGGCCGCGCTCGTCGAGCTTCACGCGCGCGCGGCGGTAGCTCCCGTCGGTACGGTGGTAGGCGATGAGGAGGGCCGACTCGATCGCCTCGACGAGCACGTCGAAGGGGATCTCCTTGTCCTGTGCCAAGCCCTTCAAGAGCTTCACATCGATGTCCACGGCTACGCCTCCTCTTCCTTCTTGTCCTTGCGGCTGAATTCGATCTCCACGCGCGCCTTGGCGATCTCGTCGAAGGCGACCCGGCGGGACGTGGGCTTGCGGCCCTTGACGCCCGGCACTTCGAGGTCGAGGCCGTTCTCGTCCACGGCGAGGATGCGGGCCACCAGCTCGCCGCCCTCGTGCAGGTGGAGCTTGGCCAGGCGGCCCGTGGCACGCACGTAGTGGCGGTGCTCCGTCAGCGGGCGCTCGGCACCGGGGGAACTGACTTCGAGGTTGTACTCGCCGTCACCCATCGCGTCGGTCTCGTCGAGCTTCTCGGAGATCGCGCGGCTCAGCTCGGCGCAGGCGTCCAGCTCGACGCCCTCGTCGGAGTCCACGACGATCCGCAGCACGCGGCGGCGGCCGACCCGGGACACCTCGATCTCTTCGAGATCCAGCTGTTCGGCGCTGACGAGCGGTTCGAGCAGCCCGCGCAGCCTCTCGCTCTGGGTGGTGCTCATCCGGGTGACTCCTCGGCCGCGTGTGCTGTTGTGGGGATCGTCGCGTGTCAGGTCAAAGGGTATCCGGTCCCGAGGGGTGTTGCCGTCCGCCGGCCTCGTGGCCGCGGGTACGCTCGCCTGCGGTGATCACTTCAGGACAGATCCAGTCAAGTCAGGGCCGGAGGAGAACAGGTGCGGCGCACGGGGACGACGCGCAGGGGTGTGTTCACCGCGACGGGAGCCATCGCCCTCGGGGCGGTGCTGGCCGGCTGCGGTGACGGCGCCGGGCGCGGGAAGGACTCCGCCCGGTCCGGGGCGGCGACCGAGGCCGAGCAGGCCTCCGCGGCACGGGCGGAGAAGCGGATCCGTACGACGGCCGCACGGACCAGCCTGGAGCTGCTCGGCGGGTACGAGCACGTGATCAGGGCCCATCCGGCGACCGCCGCCGGGCTCGCGCCGCTGCGGGACGCCGTGCGCGCCCACGCGAAGGCGCTGACCCCCGACGGCGCGCAGGCGCTCGGCTTCACGCGCTCGCGCGCGACCGGCGCCAAGGCCGCCGTCACGGAACTGGCCGCGGCCCAACGCCGCGCCGCGGACGCGCACCTGGCGGCCCTCATGGAGGCCCCGCCGGAGCTGGCCCGGCTGCTGGCGTCGATCGCGGCGGCGGGCGCGGCCCACGCCTATCTGCTGACCGAACTGGCCAAGGAGACCTCGTCATGAGCGCCGGGACACGGAAGGCCGCGCAGGCGGCCCTGGCCGCCGAGCACGCGGCGGTGTACGGGTACGGGGTGGTCGGCGGCCGGGTCGCCGAGGGCCGCCGGGCCGAGGCGGTGGCGGCCCACCACGCGCACCGGGCCCGGCGCGACGCGCTGGTGCGGACCGTGCGCGGACTGGGCGGTGAGCCGGTGGCGGCACAGGCCGCGTACGCTCTGCCGTTCGCCGTGCCGGACCCGGCCGCGGCGGTGCGGCTGGCGGCCGTGCTGGAGGACCGGGTCGCGGGCGTGTACTCCGACCTCGTCCGGGCCGCCGAGGGGCCGCTCAGGCGGGAGGCGGCCGACGCGATGCGGGAGGCCGCGGTGCGGTCGGTCCGCTGGCGGGGCAGCGGCGTAGCCTTTCCCGGGCTCGCCGAACGGGCCTCCGAAGGCACCGGCGCGAAGACCGGGACGGCCGCGAGGACCGGGGCCGGTGGGACGAACGGGTCCGACGCGACGCACTGAAGCAGCTCTGAAAGGGAACAAGGCACGTATGGGTTTCGAACCGCCGCAGCGTCTGGTGCGGGCGCTGGGCGAGTCGTACGGGGACGAAGGCGCCGCCGACTGGCTCGCGCGGCTTCCCGCACTGACCGAGGAAGCGCTGTCCGCCACCGGGCAGAACACGAGCGTGGAGCGGGTCGCCGCCCCCGGGGGCCGCAGCAGCCTGGTCCTGCTGGTGACCTGTGCCGACGGCACCCCGGCCGCGCTGAAGATCGCGCCGCCCGGGGCCGCACCCGAGCTGGAGCGGGCCGCGCTGGCCCACTGGAACGGCTGGGGCGCGGTGCGGCTCATCGCGGCCGCCCCCGGCGCACTGCTGCTGGAGCGGCTGCACCCCGAGGTGTCGCTGCGCTCGCTGCCGGAGGCGAAGGCACTGCTGGAGGCGGCCGGGACGGTGCGCAGGCTGTGGGTGGAGCCGCCGGCCGGACACGGTTTCGAGACGGTCGCCGAACGGACCGGGGGCCGGATCGAACCGATGCGGGCGAGCGCGGCGGCCGACCCGGGCCTGGAGCCACTGGTCTCCGCGGCCCTCGCGGCGCGCGAGGCACTGGTCGCCCACTCCCCCGAACTCCTGCTGCTGCACGGCAACTTCCGGCAGAGCAAGGTGCTGGCCGGTGAGCGGGTGCCGTGGCTGACGGTCGGCCCCGAGCCGCTGGTCGGTGAGCGTGCCTACGATCTGGCGCGCCTGGTACGCGACCGCGTCGAGGATCTGATCGCCTCCCCCGGCGGCGCGGTGACGGCCCGCCGCCGGATCAAGAAGCTCGCCGATTCGCTGGACGTGGACCGGGAGCGGCTGCACGGCTGGACGCTGTTCCGCGCGGTGGAGTCGGGGACCCGGGCGCTGGCGGCCGGCCGCCGCCAGGAGGGCGAGCTGACGCTGGAGTTCGCGAGCTGGCTGTGAGCCGGCGAAAGCCGCAGGCCCCCGCGCGGTGCGCGGGGGCCTGCGGCTTTCGCGGGATCGGCTCCCGGCGGTGAGCGGGATCAGCTGTCGGCGGTGAGGCGGGCGATCGCCTCGTCGACGGTGAGCTCCTCGCGCTCGCCGGTGCGGCGGTCCTTCAGCTCCAGGACGCCCTCGGCCGAGCGGCGGCCGGCGACCAGGATCTTCGGGACGCCGATGAGCTCGGAGTCGGTGAACTTGACACCGGGCGAGATGCCCGCGCGGTCGTCGACCAGGACGCGCAGCCCGGCGGCGTTCAGCTTCTCCGAGACGTCGAGCGCCAGCTCGGTCTGGAGCGCCTTGCCCGCCGCGACGACGTGGACGTCGGCCGGGGCGATCTCGCGGGGCCAGCACAGGCCCTTGTCGTCGGCGGTCTGCTCGGCGAGGGCGGCCACCGCGCGGGAGACGCCGATGCCGTACGAGCCCATGGTGACGCGGACGGGCTTGCCCTGCTGGCCGAGGACGTCGAGGGAGAAGATGTCGGCGTACTTGCGACCGAGCTGGAAGATGTGGCCGATCTCGATGGCACGGTCCACCCGGAGGCCGGCGCCGCAGTTGGGGCAGGGGTCGCCCGCCTCGACGACGACGACGTCGAGGTAGTCGTCGACCTCGAAGTCGCGGCCCGCGACGACGTTCTTCGCGTGGGTGCCGGGCTTGTTCGCCCCGGTGATCCAGGCGGTGCCGGCGGCGATGCGCGGGTCGGCGATGAAGCGGACCTTCTCCAGTCCCTGCGGGCCGACGTAGCCGCGTACCAGGTCGGGGCGGTCCTCGAAGTCCTCGGCGGTGACCAGTTCGACGACGGCGGGCGCCAGGTGCTCGCCGAGCTTGCCGAGGTCGACCTCGCGGTCGCCGGGCACGCCCACGGCCACGATCTCGCCGTCGACCTTGACCAGCAGGTTCTTCAGGGTCGCGGAGGCCTCGACGCCCAGGTGCGCGGCGAGCGACTCGATGGTCGGGGTGTCGGGGGTGTCCAGCTCCTCGACGGGACCGTGCGCCGAGCCGTCCGCGGCGACCGCCTTGAAGGTCACGGCCTCGGTGTTGGCGGCGTAGTCGCAGTCGGGGCAGTCGACGAAGGTGTCCTCGCCGGCCGGGGCGGGCGCGAGGAACTCCTCGGAGGCGGAGCCGCCCATGGCGCCGGAGACGGCGGAGACGATCCGGTGGTCGAGGCCGAGGCGCTCGAAGATCCGGATGTAGGCGGCGCGGTGCAGCTGGTACGCCTCGGCGAGACCCTCGTCGGTGGTGTCGAAGGAGTACGAGTCCTTCATCTGGAACTCACGGCCGCGCAGCACACCGGCGCGGGGACGGGCCTCGTCGCGGTACTTGGTCTGGATCTGGTACAGGATCACGGGCAGGTCCTTGTAGGACGAGCACATGTCCTTGACGACCTGGGTGAAGATCTCCTCGTGGGTGGGGCCGAGGAGGTAGTCGGCGCCCTTGCGGTCCTTGAGCCGGAACAGCAGGTCGCCGTACTCGTCGTACCGGCCGCTCGCCTCGTACGACTCCTTGGGCAGCAGCGCGGGCAGCAGCACCTCCTGGCCGCCGATGGCGTCCATCTCCTCGCGCACGACGCGGGTGATGTTCTCCAGCACCTTCTTGCCGAGCGGCAGCCAGGTCCAGATTCCGGCCGCGGTGCGACGCACGTACCCGGCCCGGACGAGCAGCTTGTGGTTGAGCGTCTCGGCGTCGGCCGGGTCGTCGCGCAGTGTCTTGATCATCAATCGGGACATGCGCTGGACCTGGGCCATGATGAACTCCTGCTCGGAAAGGGTGATGAGCAGGAGGTTAACCGGGCGGTGCGGGTGGGCGGAAATCCATTGCGCGCGGTCTCAGCCCTTGCGACGCAGCGGGAGCGGGGCTCCCATCACGGCGTACGGCTTGGGAGCGCTGGGGAAGAGCACCTGCCGGGCCAGGTCCTGGTAGCCGAGACTGCGATACAGACCACGTGCCGGGCTCTCGGTGTCGATGGCCGAGAGGATGGACCGGGGCTCGTCGACGGAGTCGGTGATGGTGGTGATCAGCGTGCGCCCGATGCCGTGGTTCTGGAACTCCGGCAGGACGTGGAGTTCGGTGATGACGAACGAGTCGTCGAGCCAGTGCGCGCAGCCGGTGGCGCGGAGGTAGGGCTCGACGACGGTGGACCACCACTGGCCGCGCTCGTTCGGCATCCCGTAGACGAAGCCGACGAGCCGTCCGCCGGGGGTGGTGGCGCCGAGGGCGCGGGCGTGCGGGTGGTCGAGGTGTCTGAGGACGATGTGGCGCCGTACCTCGACCTCTTCGGGCCCCAGGCCGAAGGCGACGGCCTGCACGGCGAGCGCCTCGTCCACGCGCGCGGCGAGATCGACGGGCCCGATCCGGACGCTGGGAGTGCGGGGGCCGCCCCCGGAAACTGCTGCCATGCGCCGACCCTACTGGCCTCGATGGGCAACGGGGTACGGCTGGGTGGCCGCCGGCCGTCAGAACAGCACGCTCATGAACGCGCCGGTCTCCTGGAAGCCGACCCGGGCGTAGGCCCGGCGCGCGGGGGTGTTGTAGTCGTTCACGTAGAGGCTGACGACGGGGGCGACGTCGGCGAGCGCGTAGCGCAGGACCGCGGCCATGCCGGTCTCGGAGAGTCCTCGGCCGCGGTGTTCGGGGGCGACCCAGACACCCTGGATCTGGCAGGCCTGCGGGGTCGCGGCGCCGATCTCCGCCTTGAAGACGACCTTGCCGTCGTCGATCCGGGCGAAGGAGCGGCCGGCTCCGATGAGTTCGGCGACGCGGGCCTGGTAGAGGAGTCCGCCGTCGCCCGCGAGCGGGGAGATGCCGACCTCCTCGGTGAACATCGCCACGCAGGCCGGCATCAGGACGTCCATCTCGTCCTTGCGGATCCGGCGGACCAGCGGGTCGGGGGTCACGTCGGCGGACGGCCGCTCGGTGACCATCAGGGGCTGGTTCGCCCGGACCTCGCGGGCGGGACCCCAGCCGGGTTCGAGGAGCCGCCACAGCTGGGCGGTGGGCTCGGCGGGGCCGACGATCGAGGAGCAGCGGCGGCCGGCCCGGCGGGCCCGGTCGGCGAAGGCCCGCACGGCCTCGGGGGTGGCGCAGATGGGGACGAGGTTGGCGCCCGAGTAACAGAGCGAGCGGAGCCGTCCGTCGGCGTACCAGCCCCACATCTCGCCGCCGAGGCGCCAGGGATCGAGACCTGCGATCTGGACCCGGGACGTCACGAAGGCGTTGGCGACGGGCTCGCTCTCCAGGACGGCGAGAGCGGCTGTGAGGTCGCTGGGTTCGAGGACCCGGGTGGTGGTCTGCGTCAACACGAGGGGGCCTCACCATACGGTCTGCTGATTTCCGCACTGTAACCGACGCGGCTCATCCGTGCCGCCCGGGCCTGTGAACAGGGGTTGTGGGAGGCCGTGAGGTCGCTCACGGCAGCGCCCCGCCGGACGGGGTCCGTCCGGCGGGGCGCTGTGGTTTGCGAGGCAGCGGGTCAGCTGACGGAGACCTCGGGCTCGCCGGAGGCGATGCCGTCCTTCTCCATCTGCTCGGCGATCTTGAGGGCCTCCTCGATGAGCGTCTCGACGATCTTCGACTCGGGCACCGTCTTGATGACCTCGCCCTTCACGAAGATCTGCCCCTTGCCGTTGCCGGACGCGACACC
>NZ_JBIATE010000038.1:0-49845 GCF_042891445.1 Streptomyces sp. NPDC001890
ACGAGATCACCGTCATCCACGTCGCCTCCCGCCACACCTACGGGGTCCCGCGCGTCCATGCCGAACTGCGGCGCCTGGGGCGATGCGTGAACCGCAAGCGGGTCGCCCGCCTGATGCGCGAGCACGGCAGCCAGGGAGCCCACCGCCGCAGGCGGCGGTCGCTGACCCGGCCGGACAAGAAGGCGAAGCCGGCCCCCGATCTGATCGGCCGCGACTTCCACGCCGAGACCCCCGGCACGAAGCTGGTCGGTGACATCACCGCGCTGCCCACCGGCGAGGGCTGGCTCTACCTCGCCTGCTGGCTGGACCTGGCCACCCGCGAGGTCGTCGGCTACTCGATGGCCGACCACCACCGCGCCGACCTCGTCGTCAACGCGCTGAAGATGGCCTCCGGACGCGGCCGTCTCCAGCCCGGCTGCATAGCGCATTCGGACCGCGGCAGCGAATACACCAGCAGCCACTTCCGCTACCACATAAGCGAGTTGGGCCTCCGGCAAAGCTGCGGACGCACCGGATCTTGCTTCGACAACGCCGCTGCGGAGAGTTTCTGGGCCCTGCTCAAAGAAGAGATCGGCACCCGTGTCTGGCCCGACCGGGCCACCGCCCGCGCCGAGATCTTCGACTTCATCGAGACGTTCTACAACCGCCGCCGACTGCGCAAGCACAAGGT
Organism: Streptomyces sp. NPDC001890; assembly: GCF_042891445.1. NCBI lineage: Bacteria > Bacillati > Actinomycetota > Actinomycetes > Kitasatosporales > Streptomycetaceae > Streptomyces > Streptomyces sp. NPDC001890. The sequence continues at coordinate 671 of NZ_JBIATE010000038.1, forward strand.
CTTTGGCTACCTCACCCCAGCCGAGACCCGACAGCGGCACCAACACGACCTCGCGGCATAAAGATCGAGTGTCCAAGATCACGGGGAAGCTTCATGGGGGCCTTGACCCCTGATGTTGGTCATGCGCGGGGCCACCGTGTGCGCGGATCGGAGGAGGCGGCGCGGCAACAGCCGTGGTGCTGTGATCAGCTGTTCCCGTCCTGGAGAAGGTGGATCAGCGGCCGGTCGTGCCGTCGACGAGTTCGCGGAGGATGTCCGCGTGGCCTGCGTGTCGGCCGGTCTCCTCGATCATGTGGGTGAGTGCCCAGCGGATGTTGGGAGCGGGGCGGTCCGGTCGCGGTCGGGGGACCGGTGCGCCCAGATCGGTGCACCCGTCGAGAACATCGTTCGCGCGCGTGACCGCGTCTCGGTAGCGGGCGACGACATCGGCCATGCTGTCCGCCGGTGCGGCGTGGAACGTCGCCTGCCAGTCGGTGACATCGTCCCCGAGGAACATCGAGCGCTCGACGAAAGTCAGGTGGTTGAGCAGGCCGAGCAGGTTCGTGCCCGACGGCACTGCGGATGTTCGCGCCTGCGGCTCGGGGGCGCCATCGACCTTCGCGGCGATCGAGGCCCGGAGGTAGTCGAGGAATCCGCGCAAGACCTCGATCTCGTTGCCTCCGGTCCGGGGCGGCGGAATGTCGCGGCGGCGGTTGCGGCGTGTGGTGCTGGACACCGTGCTCTCCCTTCTCTTGTCGGGGCGGGCGCCGGCCGCCGTGTCAGGCGGTGCGGCGGATGAGGAGGACGTGGTCGGTGACCTCGGCGGTGCGCCCGTGTGGCCCGGTTGCGATCCGGCGGGGTGCGTCGGCCCGTTCGACCGTCCATGTCTCCGGAGCCAGGTCGATACCCGCGGCAACTTCCCGCGGGCTCGGGTAGCGGACGTCGCGATCCTGGTTCCACGACCACGGCGCGGCCGAGCCGTGGTCGACGACCAGCAGCCGCCCGCCCGGGCGCAGCGCGTGCGCGGCCGAGCGCAGGACGGTTGCCCGGTCCAGGTCAAAGGGGGTGTGCAGGTAGTGGGCGCAGACCAGGTCGTATCCGTTGGGCGGGAAAGACTCGTGCAAGTCGGCCCGCACAGTGGTGACGCGGTCACCCAGGCCCTGTGAGCGGGCGAGGGCGGCGAGCCGCTCGACCGCCACGGCCGAGATGTCGGCGGCGGTGACCTGCCACCCCAGACGGGCGAGCCACAGCGCGTCGCCGCCGTCGCCGCATCCGAGGTCCAACGCGTCACCGGGCGGCAGGCCCGTCACCGTCTCGGTGAGGCGGGCATTCGGCTGCGGGGTACCGGCTGCCGGTCGGGCCGCGTAGACGCTGTCCCAGAACGCGGCCGCATCGGTGGTGCTCATCAAGACTCCTTGTGTCGGTATGCACTCAGTCTTGCCAGGCGCTCCACGACCCGGCACGAAATCTTGCGGTTACGGCAAGATGGCCTGATGGATCGCGAGATGGACGACGACGTGCTCGACGCGGTGGGGCCGCGGCTTCGTGCGCTGCGTCGTGACCGTGGCATCACCCTCGCCGCCCTCGCGGCAACGACTGGCGTGTCGGAGAGCACTCTGTCCCGGCTGGAGAGCGGGCAGCGCCGGGCGAGCCTCGAACTGCTGCTGCCGCTGGCCCGTACCTATGACGTTCCGTTGGACGACCTCGTCGGTGCCCCGCGAACTGGCGACCCCCGAATACACCTCAAGCCGATCAGGCGGTTCGGGATGACGTTCGTGCCCCTGTCCCGGCGACCGGGCGGGGTGCACGCGTTCAAGATGATCATCCCGGCGCGGCCGGAGCCACTCGAACCGACCCCGCAGACCCACGAAGGCTTCGAATGGCTCTACGTGCTCAGCGGACGCCTGCGGCTCGTGACCGGCGAGCGCGACCTGACACTACCGCCCGGTGAGGCAGCCGAGTTCGACACGTCCCTGCCTCACTGGCTGGGCAGCGCCGACGGCGGCGCGGTTGAACTTCTCATCCTGTTCGGCCTGCAAGGGATGCGTGCCCATGTACGCACTGACCCTCATCGATCGCCGCAGGGCGGGAGCCGCCGGTGAACTCAGCGAGAGATTCTGTATGCGCGTCGGTGACACCGGCCCCCAGCGCCCCGCGCGAGGAGCACTGCGAGCGGGTCGCCCAGCTGGATGCCGACGGCGGCCGGGGCCTTCTCCGAGGCCTCCATGTGGTGCCGGGTTGCCGCGTGCGTAGGCATCGCGGCGAACGTTGAGCCAGCCCACCAGTTCGTCATCGTCCAAAACCATCAGAAGGCGGTTGGTTCGGGGGGCGAGGCTTTCGAGGATGGTCTCAAGGGCCGGGGCGGCATCCCTTTCGTCGATGGGAGGGAACGGGAAGCCGGCAGCGCCGCCGGCGTTGGAAACATCGATCCAGCAGTTGACGAGAGCCTGGCGCCGGCCCTGGTCGACGTCCTGCGCAGTGGTCGCCTGGGCAAAGCGGAGCAAGTGGGAGTGCATGCAGGGAGGGTCCCAGCAACCACTGACACGAAACCGAGAGATCGCAGACACGGCCCCGGAAATACCACCCGAAGACCACACCAGAAAACACTCTGTACCACGATCTGTACCACCCACAGGCCGCCGGTGGGCACTGGATCACTCCCGCGCCCAGTGCTGAGTCGACCTCGACGGCTCGCAGGACGCCAGGACCGGCCTCCTCGGACGTCAGCCCTTCGGTACGGGAGGCAGCTCGGCGTGCCTGACCGTGTAGCCACCCTTGGTCACCGGGGCGTACGGCGCGGGGGCCATGCAGGTGCCGACGGCGGCCTCTGCGGGAGCGGCGTCGCCGTCCGGCAGCAGGTTCACACCGTTCCAGGAGAAGCCCACACGGTCGTCGGAACGGCCCTTGTCCTTGCCGCCGTCGTAGACACTGAACCCGACCCGCTCGCCGAGGTTGTCCGGGCCGCCCGGGCTCACCTTTGTGATGATCGCCGTCAGAGTCGCCGTGTGGGGGCCGGTGACCAGGCAGTCCACGCGGCCTTCGGAGGTGTACGTCCTGTCCCGCTCGGCGGAGTAGTGGGACACCTTGACCGTGCCCCGGGCATCGGTCGGAAGCCCCGTGGGGATCCCGGGCAACGGCCGGCTGTAGGGGTCCGCGTGCGCGTCGAAGGTGAACGAGCGGACGTCGTGGTCCGGGTAGTACGGCAGGACGAACTCCGCACTCCCCGTGACGCTCGCGTACGCGGTCCTGTCCGCGCGCTGCTCGGCGGAGGCGACGGGGGCGGCGCTCAGGGGCAAGCCGACGAGCAGTACCCCGAGTACGGCGGGAAGGGCCAACGTCCTGGGGCGGAGCAGGGAAGTCATCGAAGTCTCCTTGTGATGGGGCCCGTTGACCGGGCAAGCCCATCCTCGCGCCCGTCCCCGCCCGTGCCATCCGCCGCGATCCGTAACTCACCGCGGGTCCGCCTCAGACCCGAGACCGACAGGCGTCAGCCCTGGGTCGCAAACCCCCTGTCGTAGTCAGGAAACCCGGCGCCCTGCTGTACGCCGGCTTCCTACCGACATGTCTCCTGCGACGACGCGTCCGAGCCGAGGCTCGTCACCCCGCAGTTGCAGCACCGCCTGGTCCTTGGGGCTGACGTTGAGCAGGTTGTCGTCCCGGATCCGTTTGGCGGGCAGTCGACGCTGCCCGGTGCGTTCAGTGGCGGTCGGCAACGTGGTTGGACCGGAGCCGCGCCGGCCGGCCTGCCGGTGTTCCGGCTCCTGCGGGGCGTTGAGGGGGCGTCGCGTACAGACTCGCGTCGTACCTCCAGGCCCGGAACAGCGCAGCCGGGCCGCCGCCCCGCTGTGATGGACGGCATCAAGGAACTCGCGCCAGGTGAGCATCTCGTCGTCGGGGGTGTGCAGCAGGGTCCCGTCGACGGCCACCGTGCGCAGGCCCCGGTAGAAGGACCCGGCCTGCCCGGGGCGGGCGACGGGCCCGGCCAGCGTCTCGAACAGACGCCGCAGAGGTGCAGCCCCCACCCTGCGCCTGGCTCGCGTCAGTGAGGAGACCGCGGGACACACCAGGGCCAGCGGGGTCAGGGCGGCGGTCAGCTTGGACCACACCGTGCGGTACGAGTGGTGTTCGAACAGCGCGAGAGCGAGCACGAAGTACACCACCACCCGCGAAGGCAGCAGCCTCAGGCGCTTCTCGCGCCGACCGGTCTCCTCCAGCACCGCGTCCACCAGCGCGAAGTCCACGATCTGGGTCAACTCCCCCAGGTGACCCGGCGCGAACACACCCCGGGCTGTCTCGATCGTGGACGTGATGACACACTTCTCCTGCAACGGGACCCCTGACCTTGATCGACTTTCTTCGCCGATCGTTGATCTATCAGGTGGTCCCGTTGCGCTGTTCAGCAGGGCTTGACATACAGCTCAGGTGCCAAACGCAACGGTGTTGCGGTCAATCAACGTGACAGTGCCCCCGTGCTGATGTACGCGGACGGCTTGGGCATCCGGCCCGTGCTGTGGGAGATGGCCAGCGCAGCCTGCGGAGGCACGGCCGCCGAGTTCGTGCTTCTGGTACGGCGATGGACCCAGTACCGGTCCCAGGTCAAGCGCCCCGGCGGCCATCCGGGAGACTGGGCGTGATGACTTGCCGCTGTTGCCGGACAGCGCCAGTCTGGCCGAAGCTCGTCACAATTCCCTCCGTGGACCGACGGCAACTCCACGGCCGGATGCCTTTCGCAGGAGTATGCACTTCCCGGGCGAGGCGGTTGAGCCCCAGCACGCACGTTCCCGGCCAGCGATAATGTGCTCGGTGCGTCCGATGAAAATCAACGAGACGCCTTCACAGGCCGGCCGCCACACGGTCCCGCCGGGCACCAAATGGGTTGGCCGAAGCGCGACAGGACGGGGCGAGTGTTGCAGGGGCGAAGCGCGGAGCGGGGCCGAATAGATCAGATGCTCGCGGAAGCCCGTCTGGGAACGAGCAGCGCCCTGCTGATCCATGGTGAGGCGGGGATCGGCAAGACGGCTCTGCTCGACTACGCTGCCGAGCGGGCGGACGGCCTGCGGGTGCTGCGCGTCGAAGGCATCGAGTCGGAGATGGAGCTCGCGTTCGGCGGGCTGCACCACGCGTTCCTGCCCGTGCTGAATGTCCTCGACCGGCTGCCCGGACCACAGGCCTCGGCCATGAAGTCGATCTTCGGACTCACTGACGATGTGGTGAGTAATCGCCTCACTATTAGCCTTGCCGTGCTGACGATGCTGTCGGAAATCGCCGAGGAGGGCCCCCTTCTCTGTCTGATCGACGACGCCCAGTGGCTCGACCAGCCGTCGGTGGACGTGTTCACCTTCGCCGCTCGCAGGCTGCGGGCCGAGGGCATCGTGATGATCTTCGCGGTTCGCGGCGGAGACCATGGTCCAGAGGTAAAGGGGCTTCCGCGACTGCTGCTCGAAGGCCTGGACCGGGCCGCGGCCGCGGAGCTGGTCCCCGGTCTCCCCCCGTACGTCGTCGACAGGATCATCGAAGAGGCCCGTGGCAATCCGCTGGCCCTCATCGAGTTGACGGCCGCGCTCACCCCGGCCCAACGGTTCGGACAACTGAGCCCCCTGCCTCTGCCCGAGGCGACGACCCGGCCGACGAGCCGGATCCAGGATGCCTTCCTGTCGCAGATTCGCCGCCTCCCCGAAGTCACTCAGGCGATTTTGAACGTGGCCGCTGCGGACGACACCGGACACCTCACCGTAGTGCTGAGAGCAGCCAGCCGGCTGGGCTCCGCCATCAAGGATCTCGCACCCGCGGAACGCGCCGGGCTCGTCCTGCTGTCCAGGGAGGCAATCCGCTTCCGCCACCCGCTGGTCAGGTACGCCGCCTACCAGGGCGCCCCCCTCGCCCGGCGCATCGCGGCCCACAAGGCGCTGGCGGAGACGCTGGACCCCTCCCGTCACGCGCACCGGCGCGCCTGGCATCTGGCTGCCGCGTCGACGGATCCGGACGAGTACGTCGCCGACGAACTGGAGCGGGTCGCCGAGTGGGCCGACAGCCGGCAGGGGATGGCGTCGGCCTCCGCCGCGTACGAGCGAGCGGCCCAGCTCACCGCCGACCCTGAGAGGCGTGCGCGCCGCCTCATCTGTGCGGCTCAGAAGGCCAGTGAAGCCGGCCAGGACCAACGGTGCGATGCCCTGGCGGACCAAGTGCCGCGGCCTCTCAATGACCCGGGTATGGCAGCCGACTTCGCTCGTCTGCGGGCCGTTGTCGAGCTTGGATACGGCAGGCCGGCAACCGCCGGCCGCATCCTGGTCGCATGCGCGGACCTGATCGGCCTCAGCCGTCCCGACAAGCTCGCCCCGCTCTTGGTCGACGCGATCCACGCCGCCTTCTCCTCGGGCGACGCCGACCTGATCGTCGAGATCGCGGTCCGCAACTCGGACCTTCTGGTGCTGAACGTGCCCGCCCGCCTGCTGAAGGGGGACGTGTCCGGCTCGCTCGACGCCCTGCGTGATCTCGTACGGAGCAGCCGCAGTCCCGACGCAGCGTTCATGGACCGGCTGATGGCCGGGATCTACTGCCATGTGGTCGCTGACCATGCGAACGCACGCGATATCGCCGCCGCATCGGTCGCGCAATGCCGGGACCAAGGCGTCGCCGGGTGGCTGCCCACGGCGCTGCACGTGCTAGCCCAGGCCGAGCTGGCGCTCGGCCGGCACGAAGAGGCGTCCGAGCACGCCGCCGAGGGGCTGCGGCTGGCCGAGTACTATCACCTGGATCACCGCGCCGCCCACCTGCGGGCAGTCCTGGCCACCCTGGCAGCCGTCCGGGGGCAGGAGGAACACAGCCGCAGCCTGGCGAACGAGGCACTCGCCTACACGCGTCCGCGCGATGTCGGACGGGGAACGGCGGACGCCCTCGGGGCGCTGGGCCTGCTCGAACTCGGCCTCGGACGGGCGGAAGCGGCGCTGGAGCGGCTGGAGACGGCACGACAGGAAGCGGGTCATCCCGCGCTGTCCCTTTTCCTGCTCGCCGATCTCGTCGAGGCCGCGGTGCGCGCCGGCCGTCCCGAGCAGGCGAAGGAGCCGGCCCGACTCCTCGCACAATGGGCGGCCGCCACACCTCATCCGCACCTTGAAGCGCTGGCCCGCCGCTGTCTGGCCCTGACCGGTCCGGAGAGAGAAGCCCAGGCGCACTTCGCGGCGGCGCTCCACCTCCAAGAGGGCCGCGACGACTTCGAACGGGCCCGCACTGAACTGCTGTACGGGGAATGGCTGCGCCGCCTGCGGCGCAAGATCGATGCCCGTGACCACCTCCGTGAGGCGCTGGAGGTCTTCGAGAGGCTCAGCGCCCAGCCTTGGGCTCAGCGGGCGCGGGCGGAACTGCGGGCGGCGGGCGAGAGCACCGACCTGACGGACCGCGCTGACGGGTGCGTCAACCGGTTGAGCCCACAGGAGCGCGAGGTCGTCCGGTTGGCCGCTACAGGTGCGACCAACCGCGAGATCGCGGCACAGCTGTTCCTCAGTCCGCGCACAGTGGGCCACCACCTCTACCGCGCCTTCCCCAAACTCGGGATCAGCTCCCGCACCGAACTCGCCACGCTGCTGGCCCTATGACTCCCCCACGACCGCGAGGCGCGTGCTGCCGTAACTCATACGGTCCCGTCTCTTCCGGGCTGTCGCTCATTCCAGCCGTCTCATGATTTCCGGGGTCTCGCCTCCGGGCGGCTCATGATTCCGGCGCCGAGTAGATCAGTCGGATCTGAGCAGTGCGGTATCCGGCTCGGGCGAAGGCGGCTGCCATGGGGGCGTTGCCCGTGTCGGTGGTGGCTGTGATCAGTTCGGCTCCTGCCTCCGCGTGTACACGGGTGATCTCGGCCAGCACATCGTCGACGTGTCCGCGGCCGCGGAATTCGGGTACGACGCCCAGGTAGCCGACGTTGCGGTTGTACGGGGTTGCCGACGGGATCGCGAGCCCTACGGTTTCCCCCTGGGGGGTACGTACCAGCCGCCACCAGCCGCGCTCACCCGGGCAGCTCAGATAGAAGTCCATCTCCTGCCGGGCAGTGACCTCGGCCCCCTTGGAGGCCAGGTTCCTGCGGGTCTCGCAGTCCAGGCTTCCGACAGCGATCTGCCGGAACACCTGCAGGAACTCCTCGTCTGAGGCTTTGGCGAAGACGAGGCTGCCGCTGCCGGCGGGGATGCCGATCTCAGGTGTCCACTCCAGGCGCAGTCGCTCCACCTCGTCCGTGAGCCCGGCCGCAAGGGCGGCGTCGCGTCGCCACGCCAGTGCGGCCGCTACGGCCGGATCCTCGCGCCAGCCGTGGGGGAGTGTCAGGTTGTAGAGCGGCAGCTTGCGGGCGCCCATTTCGGCGAAGGCCTTGAGGCTTGCGGTGAGCAGCCCTGCCGCGACCGCTGTACGGTCGCCGGCCGAGGCATCGACGTGCAGGCAGTCCAGGGCAAGCGGGTGATCACTGGCTGGCTGTCCCCACCACAGGGCGCGGCCGATCACCCGGTCGCCTTCCTCGGCGATCCAGGTCCACTCCGGCCGGTACATCCCCTGGCCCAGTTCATCGAGGTAGCGCTCGGCCGGGATCCAACTGATCGGTTCGTCCACCGTGACGGCAGTGACTCTGTCGCGGTCGGACTCGGTCGTGCAACGGAACAACATGTGTCTTCCTTGGTTTTTGATGTAAGCCGTCACGCTCGTACCGGTATTGACGGGCTCAGGATTCGGTCACGCCGATTCGAGAAGCGGGCGGAGTTCGAGCGCTTCTGGTGTGGGGAAGCCGCAGGCCAGTGCGACGGCCTCGGCTCGGTCGGCCACCTCCAGCACAAACCAGCCTCCGAGGGTCTCCTCACCGCCGTGCACGGGCCCCTCGGTCACGGTCTGAACCCCTTCAGCCGTCTTCCGTACGGTGACGGGGCCGTGATGCCCGGTGTCGAGGGCGTCGCCCCCCCACCAGTTTGCCCGCGGCCGCCATATCGCCGATCCAGGTCTCGTACGCCTTCCGGTAGGCGTCCCGGTCGGCCTTGATCCGAGCGCGTGAAGCATCGGTCTCGAAGATGACAAGTGCGTATTTCATTGGTTTTCCTCGGGTCGTTGTTGCAGGTTGTCAGGCAAGACTTCTGGTTGAGGTGATGCGGGCGAGTACGCCGGTCTCCAGGGCCGCCCACAGGGCGCCGTCCGGACCCATGGTGATGCCGTGCGGCTCCGAGGCAGGGGTGGGGAGGGCATGGACCGTTACGGTGCCGTCGGTGTCGATGGAGCCGACGCGGTTCGCACCCCACTCGGTGAACCACGGTCTGCCGTTAGCGTCGGTGGTCACGGCGTGGGGCCGGGCGGAACGGTCGGGCAGCGGGTATTCGGTGATCCGGCCGTCGGGTGCCAGCCTGCCGATCTGACCGGCCGCGATCTCGGTGAACCACACGCTTCCGTCCGGGCCGACCGCGATGCCCACCGGTGCGGCGGCCTCGGTCGGCAGGTCATGGACCGTGACACGGCCGTCCATGCCGATACGGCCGATGGCGTTGGCCTGGTTCATGGTGAACCACATCGCGTCCCCGGCGGCGGCGATGGCGGAGGGGAACGCTCCGGCGCGCGGCAGCGGGTACTCCGTGACCGTGCCGTCGACAGTGATGCGTCCGATGCGGTCAGCGGCGGTCTCGGTGAACCACAGTGCGCCGTCCGGCCCCGCGGCAATGCCGAAGGGCCCGCACTCCGCAGTCGGCGGGGCGAATTCCGTAATCCGGCCGACCGGTGTGATCCGCCCGATCCGATGCGCCCGGTACTCGGTGAACCACAGCGCGCCGTCTGGACCGTTGCAGATGACTGTTGGCCCGCTGTCGGCGTCGAGTTGATGGATCGTCGGCTCCTGCCTGGGAATCAGGCGACCGATCCTGCCTCTGTGCACCATGGTGAACCACAGTGCGTTGTCCGGGCCGGTGGTGATGGCGTACGGCCCGCTGTCGCGGCGGGATACGACGTACTCCTCGATGACCAGAGGTGTCACCGCTCCAACTCCATATCCTGGGCGGTGGCGATGCGTGCGATGTCCTGCGGGGAACCGGACATGATGGTCCGGGCGTGCGTGGTCACCAGATCGAGTGGCCAGTCCCACCAGGCGGTCTGCACAAGCCGTTCGACATCGCTGTCTTCGAAGCGCTGCCGGATGACCCTGGCCGGGTTCCCACCGACGACGGTGTATGGAGGAACATCAACGGTGACCACCGCCCCGGCAGCGACTACGGCGCCATCGCCGATCCGTATGCCGGGCATGATGGTGGCCCCGTACCCGAACCAGACATCGTTGCCGATGACCGTGTCACCGCGGCTGGACATGCCGGTGACGAGGTCGAGGGTCTGTTCGGCCCACTGCCCGCCGAACATGGTGAAGGGGAAGGTGGACACACCCATCGACGGGTGCGCCGCGCCGGCCATCAGGAACCGGGTGCCGGTGGCGATCGCACAATACTTCCCGATGATCAGCCGCTCCGGTCCGTAGGCGTACAGCACGTTCCGTTGCACAAAGTCAGTCGCGCCGTCCGGGTCGTCGAAGTAGGTGAAGTCACCCACCACGATGTTGGTGCCGTTGACCAATGGTTTGAGGAAGACGACCCGATCATGAGCGGGCAGCGGATGGAGTGTGTTCGGATCAGGTGCCACGAGAGGATTCTTTCCGTGCGATTGATCGGCGGGTCGGCCTGTGCGGCGGGCGGCCCCTGCCCACGACCGTCCTCGGGTCCGTCCGAGTAAATTCCGTGTGCCGGCCCCTGCCGACGAGGACCTGTGCCGCCCCAGACTTCTGTGAACGGAGTGGACATCACCAGCGGTAGAACTTCCAAAGGCGGTGAGTGCCGTCCTCGACGCTAGGGCCGGCCACATGGCAGAGGCATCGGTCGCCGCGACTTAACGTGAGCTCTGCCGCTCTCGCGGGCATCCGCAGCCCACACTCCGGCAGCGGTCTCCGCTGTGTTCGATGACCCGAATCTGATCGCGCAGGGCGGCGGCTTGACCGACGTGAAGAGGGCTGCGAGGGAGCGGGTTCGGCTGGAGGCAGTCGGTCTCTTCGAGGGCGGCGCGAAGAACAGGGAGATCGCGGTCGCGCTTGGGTGAGCGAGCGGTCAGTGGAGCGCAGGCGTCGGCAGTGGCGGGAGCGGGGTTGGGAGGGGGTCCGGTCGAAGGGCTCGCCTGGGCGTCCGGGGCTGTCGATTTGCCAGATGGCCAGGCTGGAGCGGGAGTTGGAGCGTGGTCCGCTCGCCCATGGCTGGGCGGACCAGCGGTGGACGTTGGCCCGGGTCAAGACGTTGATCGGACGGTTGTTCCACGTCAGCTACACAGTGGAGGGGACGTGGCGGCTGCTCAAACTGCGGGTGCCGATTAATCATCCGTCCTGCTCAGGCGACATGTGGGTACTCATGCAGGTTTCCGCCAAGCCGGTCTCGTCGGTGGACCTCCAGATGCACGATCTGTCCTGGTTCGGTGATCGGTTCAGGTAGCGGGCGGAGCGGGGCGGCTTGGCCGAGGGCCCGGTGCGGTCGATGCCCGTTGTAGAACGATTCGAACTCTTGGAGCACGTGCAGGAGGTGGCTTTGGTTCCAGATCAAGGTGCGGTCCAGCAGCTCCCTGCGGCAGGTCTGTATCCAGCGCTCCATGATGGAGTTCATTCGGGGCATCCGGACACCGCTGGTGACGACCTCCAGCCCGGCGTCGGCGAGCACGGCGTCGAAGGCCTGTGTGAACTTCGAGTCCCGGTCGCGGATCAAAAACCTGGCCTGGCTGCCCGCGTCCTGGAGATCCATGGCGAGATTGCGTCCGACCTGTAGCACCCAGTCCGCGGTGGGGTGTGCGGTGGCGCCCAGGATCCGGATCCTGCGGGTGGTGTGCTCGATGACGGCGAAAACGTACAGGCGCGCCCCGGCCATGGTGCGGGTCTCGAAGAAGTCGCAGGCAAGGAGCGCGTCGGCCTGGCTGCGCAGGAAGTCAGCCCAGGTCGTGCCTTCGCGTTCGGGAGCGGGCGGGATGCCGTGCTCCTTGAGGATCTCCCAGACGGTGGAGGCGGCGATCTTGATACCGAGCGCCGCGAGCTCACCGTGGATGCGCCGGTACCCCCAAGAGCTGTTCTCGCGTGCCAGGCGCAAGACCAGGCTGCGGATCGAGCGGACTGTGGGTGGGCGCCCTCGCCGCCTCGGTGCGCACGTGACGGCATGGCGCTGTTCGAGCAGGTCGCGGTGCCACCGCAAGATCGTGTCGGGACGCACCAGCAGCAGGAGCCGGCGCAGCCTGTTCATCGGGAGACGATGCAGCAGGCCAGCGAGCAGCGCACGGTCGGTGTCGGTGAACGCGGGCTTGCCGACCTGGCGCTGCAGGACCAGCAGCTGGTGCCGCAGCGTGAGGATCTCGATGTCTTTGTCCCGCTCACTCATCGGCAGCAGCCGCAGGAGCGTGAACGTATTGGTGACGGCGAGGTAGGCCAGGCGCAGCAGCACGACAAATCATGATGCCGCCGACGGCCATCCGGGTGAACAGCACGAGCGCGAGTGGCGCGCGAGCAGAAGGCCTGCCAGTGACGCTCAAGCTCCTGACCTGGCCGGATGATTTGTCGGCACCCGCAGTGCTGGCGCTCGGCCGCTTCGAGAGCGGCCGCGGCCAGGTCCGAGGCACCACGGACCTTGCGGTTGTGTAGCCAGGTCTCCAGCCGCTTGGCGCCGGTCCGGCGCAGGGCGGCCGGGGCCTGGTAGCCGGTCAACAGGATCAGCGGTCCGACGTTACCCAAGTCGAGGTTTCGCTCCAACGCAGGAAAGATACTGCTGAGTTGACCACGCAGGCGGTTGATCCGTCGGGTGCGGTCGGCGTTCAGATCGGCCCGCCGGTTGGTGAGGACCCGCAGCTCGACGGCATCCTCGTCGTCCGGCCGCAGCACGGTCAGGTCGCGCCGCATCCGGGCCTGGTCGGCGATGACGATGGCGTCCTTGGCGTCGGTCTTGCCCATGCCCCGGTAGCCGGCCGATGCCCGGTTTACCGCGAGACCGGGGATGTAGAGCAGCTGCTGGCTGTGATTGAGCAGCACGCTGATCAGCAAGGCCGCCATGCCGTCGGCGACATCGACCGCCCACACGGCGGCCTCGTCGATCGCCAGCACGTCGGCGAGCAGAGCCAGCAGTTCCGGCTCGTCGTTCAGTACGCGGCGCGACAACAGTCGCTTGCCCTCGGCATCCAGGACCACGCAGTGGTGATGGGTCTTGCCTATGTCCACGCCCGCCCAGATCTGGGGCACGGGTTCCTCCGGTCCGTCGGTGATTACTGTTCTCCCGAACGACCTCGCCAGCGTGGTCCTACTCAGCGATACACCCGCAGGTGCTCGCAGCTCCTAATCAGCGGCCGAGTCGTCGAGAGACTCCGGGCGGCCAGGTGGAAGGAACCATCGAGGGCAACCGCTTGAAAGCCATACCCGGAGTCTCTGGGCCTCTGGACCTTACGACTGGCCCGTCCAACCCACCAACAAGGTAGGACCGCTTGAGGCGGCGGCCCCGAAACGGGCCCCTTCTTCACCATGATGGTCGCCTTGGGCTACGGTCGTGCCCCGTGTCTGCAAGGGAGTGGTGCTGATGCCCCGCCATGTACTGGCCGCGACGCGCATGGACGGCAGGGAGATCGCCCGCGAGGAGCGCCCCGCCGCGCCATCGCTCACCGTGGTCGCCGCGTACGGAGATCTCCATGCCTGCGACTACGTGACCGTCTCCCAGGGGGAGTCCGTCGGGCTCTACGCCCGCGACCCCGGAGGCACGTGGGACGCTGTGAGCCCCGGAACCGACGCGGTGACCACCGACGAGATGCGCCTGTGGTTCGAGCTCACCCACCACTACCCGGGCCCGGACGGGGCGGACCCGAACCATCCGCTGGGCAGGGCCCCGCAGCCGGGTGCCGTCGGACGCATCGACGAACGGCGCGCCATCGCCCTGGTCCAGGAGCACATCGCCACCGGCGGCCTGGACTACCCGACCCAGGGCCTGGTCGCGGATCGGTTCGCCGCGGGCTGGAGCGTTTACGCGCCCGTCGACGTCGACGACAGCGATCCCATGGCCTTCCTCGACATGCCCGTCGGCCGTTCGGTGTTCATGGTCGGCGACACGGGGCGCATCAAGGAGGTCACCTCCGCGATCCCGCCCGGACAGGCCGACGCCCTGTTCACCGCGGAGGAGGCCTTCGTACGGCGTACGCCCGCCGAGGAGGCGTTCATGAACGACCTCAAGGCGGAGTTCGAGCGCCTCGATGCCCGGTCCGGGCAGCCGGGCGCGATCACCGACTTCACCGTCGTCGGCACCCCGCCCGAGGACATGACGGCGGCCCGCGTGACCGCGCTGACCGACGAGATCGCCCGCCAGCTGGCGCTGTGCGGACCACAGCGGTGGGAACGCATGGTGGCGGCATTCTCCTGCGCCGTCTCCGCCGAGACGGCCGATCTGTGCTTCTGGCAGCACGAACGGCCCATAGAGGCACGGGTGCCGGAGCAAATAGCCCTCCTCGTACGCCGCCAGCGCCACCTCGCGGCCGCCATGCCGGCCGGACCGTGGCTGCGTCTGATGGTCGCCGTCACCAAGGGGCCCGGCGGCCAGGCCCAGGTCTCCACCCAGTACGACTACGGTGACGAGCGGCTCCCCGACGGGCAGTTGCTCGCCCCCACGCACTACCGCAACGACCTCGCCGCCTACCCGCGGGCCGGGGTACCGGCGTGGCTGCGGGCCTATGCCGGGGCGAACGGCCAGCGCACGGCATCCCCACACACGGCGCCTCCGCGATCCGCACCCCCGCGCCAGGAGGCCCCCGAGCGCCCCTTCGTGGACAGTCTGGTCGGCTGGACGACACACGTGGTCGCCGACCAGCAGCGGATCACGTACGGCGGTGACTCGCTGACCTGGGAGGAGATCGAGTGGGTCCGGTATCCCGTCTCGCGGACCAAACACCAGGGCTTCCTGTTCCCCTCCATGTACACCAATACGTACACGTTCGGCGTGGGCAGATACGGGAACTCACCGAAGAGCCTGGAGAATCTGACCTGGAGCAAGGGCGGAAAGCGGGCCGAGGCCCCCGAAGCGTGGCTGGCCCTGGTCGAGTTCGCACAGCGCGTCCTCGAGCCCCGGCTGCTCGCGCAGCGTCTCGACCTGATCCGGCGCGGCGGGTCGTTCACCATCGGCGAGATGCGCGTGCACCGCGGCGGGCTCACGCTGCGCGGGGTCATGGAGGCCGATTGGGGTTCGCTCACGGACGTCAAGGTCGCGGACGGCCTGGTGTGGATCCATGAGCGGGGCAGGCAGCAGGCGGTGAGGGTGTCCCTCGGCAGCGCCAACGCCGTTCTCCTGCCCCGCATCGTGGCGGCCATGGCCGGCTGAGCCGCGGCTATCCGTGCAGGCGCCCCGAGACCTGCGTGATCTCCTCGGCGCCCAGCGGGTACGGGCTGCCGTACAGCAGCGGACCGGCGACGACCGCAGGACCGGTGACGGGCGCCGCGCCGTGCTCGGCCGCGAGCCGGCTGGCCACGGGGTTGGGCGGGCCGGAACGCGCACGCCCCGGGCCGTCCTCGGCGTACCAGAGGGTGAGCTCCTCGCCGAGCTTGGTGGAGCGTATGTGCTCCGAACCGAGAAGACGAGCGACCTCCTGCACGAGATCCATCCCGTACGACGCGGTCTTCACCTGCTGGATGCCCCTGTCGGACACGAGCAGCAGGCCGGACGTCGCCTTGTTCCGCTTGAAGAGTCCCATCCCGTCACTCTATTGACGCGGCCACATCACCTGCCACTCTCTTCCCTGACTCCGTCACGCTTCTCGGGCCCCGTCACGCGCCGGCGCTTCCCCGCGCGCGGTGCTCCTGGCAATCCGCACATGCGGAGCCATGGATTTCGCTCGGCGGGAGTGAGCCTTCTCGAAGCTGGCCGCTGGACGAAGACCCGGGCGGTGAGGTGACCAGCGAGCCCGTCACGGCTGCTTCCATCGCGGGCGCCGGCGTGAAGCCTGAGTGCGGCAAAGGCGGTCGCCCCCGTGCAGGAGGCGACCGCCGGAAGTCTGCGTAGGGTCAGCCGTTTCCAACCTGACGGGTGGTCGGATCGGCAGCCCCGGCGGGGGACATGAAGAAAGCTCCTGGTAGACGGGTTCACGACCAAGATCATCAGTCCGCCAGGAGCTTCGCGTGCTTGTCTACCCGTCTGCCATCGATCTGTCCAGCCGCACCCTGCGGTACCTCGCCGGCCTGCTCGCAGACCACCGTCGCCGGATCGGTTCCCGGTGGCGCCGCCTGGCCTGCGGCCGGCAGGCCCTGCTCGTCCTGGCCCATCTGAGGTGCGGCGATACCTACGCCCGTCTCGCCACGGGCTTCCGGATCGGAATCGCCACGGTCTACCGCTACATACGCGAGGCCGTCGATCTGCTCGCCGCCCTCGCGCCCACCCTGGAGCAGGCCATGGAGACCGTTCGGCGGAAGGCGTACGTGATCCTCGACGGCACCGTGTTCCCGATCGACCGCATCGCCGCCGACCGGCCGTACTACTTGGGCAAGAAGAAGCACCACGGGATGAACGTGCAGGTCCTCGCCGATCCCGCAGGACGCCTGATCTGGGCCTCCGACGCCCTGCCGGGAGCCACCCACGACCTGACCGCGGCCCGGACCCACGGCATCCCCGACGCCCTCGCCGCCGACAACATCAAGTGCTGGGCCGACAAGGCGTATCAGGGTGCCGACGCCGCGATACGCGTCCCGATCCGGCGGAGGCACCTGCGCGGCTGGCGCCGACGTCACAACCGCGACCACGCCAAGATCCGCAGCCTCGGCGAACGCGCTATGGCGATCCTCAAGTGCTGGCGGCTCCTGCGAAAAATCCGCTGCAGCACCATCCGGATCACCGCCCTCGTCCGGGCCATCGTCGCCCTCGAACTCGCCAGCTGATCAAGATGGAAAAGGCTCATTGCCTCGGGCAGTGGATCACCCGCTGCAGCCGGGTCGCGGGTCGGGCCACGCGGCCCGCAGCAGGGCGGTCTCGGACGGGGAGAGCGGGCGATGGCCGAGAGCGACGTCGTCCTGATCGAAAGCCCACTCCCCGTAGAGCAGGGCAGCCATGCCGTGCTCGTCGTCGGTGCACACCGCCCAGCGCCCGATGTTGCTCTGAATCGACCATTCGTAGTAGCGCAGGCCGGCCGAAGCGTCCTGGCTGGACGTCATCCGGGCCCCATCCGGAGGGAGTAAGTCTTCCAATGAGCCGGCAGTCGAGGGCGGGATTCTGTCTGCGGCCTCGAGCAGCTTCGTGAGCTCCTCCACCCGGACTCGCAACCAGGCGTACCCGCTTCCCCGGGCGAGCACGGCAAGGGGCGTGCAAGCGATCAGCGCACAGTTCCGCATCAACTCTGGATATTCGTCCAGCCCGTTCAGCGCGGCGAGAGCAGGCTCGAACAGCGCCCAGAACGGGACTCGGCCATCGGCGAGGAAGGGCCCGTGCACCCTGACCACCCGCTCCTCGCCGGGCCGTGGCAGCGACTGCGCCCTGGGGAACAGCTCACGCAAGTCCAGCGGCAGGCTGCAAAGAGTGCCGTCCGCCCACTCCACACGAGCTGTGCCAGCCAGCGCGGCCCAGCGCGGCGCAGGACTCTCCGACCAGGCAGACCGGGCGCGCCCCGAACACGTCCGGCACGGCACGGAGACAGTGATCGACATCTCGGCATGATCGCAGATCGTGCCGTGCACCCGGGCCAGCAGCCCGGCCGGGCTCAGTCAATCGCCTTGATCACCCGGGCGGGCACTCCCGCGACCACGGTGCCGGCAGGAACGTCTCGAGTACTGATCTCGGCGTTTCGGGGTCTGGATTTGTGTCGGGAGGGGTGACGCGGTCCGTCCGGGCTGGTACGCCGGAGGCATGCGGTATCCGGACGGGGGCGGGCTGACCGCCGAGCAGCGCAGGCGCCGGGAAGAGGTACGGATGCGGGCCGTCGACCTCTTCGATGAGGGCGTGGAAGTCCCGTGCATCGCCCGGGAGTTACGGGTGAGCGAGAAGTCGGTCTACCAGTGGCGCCGCACCTGGAGGACGGGCGGACGCGAGGCGCTGCGTTCCAGAGGCCCCTGCGGCTACGGCTGTCGGCTCGGCCCGCACCTGCAGACCAAGCTCGCGATGTGGCTTGATGAGGGACCGGCCGCGCACGGCTGGGCGGACGACCAGGTGTGGACCGCCGTGCGGGTACGCACGCTGATCGGGCGGAAGTTCCACCTCTCCTGCAGCGTCTCCGGGGTCACTCGGCTGCTGCACCGCATGGGCTGCAGCGTGCAGATGCCCGCCCGGCCCGCCGCCGAACGCGACGAGGACGCGATCACCGCATGGCGGGAGGCGACCTGGCAGGAGGTAAAACCCTCCGGGCGGCGACCGGCGCGTTCATCTGCTTCGAGGACGAAGCGGGCGTGACCGGTCGGCCGCCCAAGGGCCGCACCTGGGGCCGGCGCGGCATCACCCCGAGGGTCAAGGTGTCCGGCCGTAGCCGGGGACGTCTCTCGGTGGCCGGTCTGCTGTGCTACCGGCCGGGCCTGCCCGCCCGTCTGTGCTACCGGCTGCGTCGGCATACCGGCCGCAAGGGCGAGCGTCGCTCGCTGGGCGAGGCGGACTACATACGCCTGTTGGATGGCGCCCACCAACTGCTCAAGGCCCCACTGATCGTGGTGTGGGACCGGCTGAACACCCACATCTCCAAGACGATGAAGGCACTCGTTGCCGAGCGGGACTGGCTGACGGTGGTCCTGCTGCCCGGGTACGCGCCTGACCTCAACCCGGTCGAGGGCCTGTGGGCGCACATCAAGCGGAGCCTGGCCAACCTGGCCGCCCGCACCCTCAACGAGCTGGAGACTCTGCTCCGTCGGCGGCTCAAAGCGCTGCAGTACCGGCACGGCATCCTCGACGGATTCCTCGCCGGGACGGGCCTCGCTCTCGATAGACCGGACAGACCCTAATACGCCGAAGTCAGTAACCGACCGCACCGCCGTGGTCGGCCCGGCCCGGCCATGGACTCGTGCGTCCGCCTCGTACGCACGAGCCGTACGCGCGCGCTCCCTCTCCTCTGATATTCGCGACACCGAGGACCACCTGCCCGAGCTGGTGCTGAGCGCCGACGTGGACGCGTTCGCAGACCTGCGTGCCCGAGCTCTCGCACCGTTGCGGACCTTGCCTGTCGCGACCGCACGGCGGCTGGAGGAGACGTTGCGGGCGTGGCTGCTCCACCAGGGCAGGCGGGACGAGGTGGCGGCGGCGTTGTTCGTCCATCCCCAGACGGTCCGGTACCGGATGTCGCAGCTGCGGGAGCTGATTCCGGATCTCGCATCGCCACACCGGGTCCTTGAACTGACGCTGGCGGTCGGTCTTCGGGTCAGCTGACGCGTACTTCGACCGTCCACGACTGTGTCCGCGAGCGGTCCAGGAATCGTGCCACGTTCTCGGTGCCATCAACTGGCTCATGCGGCCCGGGGAAGAGCGGTATTAGCCAGCTGAGACCGGGGGTTGATGTGAAGACCAGGCAAGGCCTTGGGAAGCCCGTCGGGGGCGCTGTCTCTGAGAAGCGCGGTGGCGGATACCGCTCGACTGGATCCGGTGGACGATGCGCACCGGCCCGCTCGTCAACGCGCTCATCGAGCATCTGGTAGGTGATCTGGGCCACGATGCCCTGGAAATGCCCTGGAAAACAGCTTTCATGTCGTCGTGGAGGGCGCTGTCCTGGCACGAGCTGACCCATGGGCGCGCGGCGGGCTGCAGCTTGGTGACCGGCGGGGCGACCAGGCCGGGTCACCAGGGGCGGAGGGCCGGGCCGCTCGCGCCGGGGACCACCGTGGTTCTGCGACGGCCACGTGCCTCCCTTCCGACAGGTCAACCGGACGACCGACCGGGCCGGCCTGGCACACCGCGCGAGGGATGATGGGGATGGAATGACGGAACGTGAGGTCAGGAGCTTCCATGACGAAGCGGGTTCACCGACCCCGTGAGGACGCGGAGTTCAATTTCATCCTCGGGATGAGCGGAGTTCCGGTCCTCGCATACTTCACCGGGACATGGCCCAAGGCAATCGAGCCCTGCCGGGTGATGGACCTCGTCGTGGGTGGCATCGCCGACGACTACGCGGGCCGCCTGACGGCCGTCCGCGCCGACATCACGCGTTGTCCGGCCGCAACCGAGCGATACGGGATCACCGGAGCCCCGTCCTACGTCCTGCTAAAGGAGGGAGAGGCGGTGGCGCACGGCACAGGGCCTATGACCATCACCGAGGTACGGAAGTTCCTGGACGGCCACCTCTGAGCGGCCGCTGCGGCACGTGGCCGCGACGCCCGTCACGCCCGGCTCCGCCGAGGCGCGTCCGGCGGTCCGTACGGCCCTACCCGTCGACCAGCCCCGTCTCGGGCTTGCAGATCTGGCACGCCGCGATGTCAGGCTCCGCCAAGGCGATCATTGTTTCCTCGCGGGTGAGGAATCCGCCCTCGACCGGATACAGGGCACAGTCCCCGCGGTGCACCAGGGCCGCCGACAATGACCGCTGCGGCTGGATCTTCCACCGCAGCGCGGCGTGCGCCTGCTCCCGACGCCGCCGCTCCTGCTGCTCCTTGATCTCCAGCTCCCGGATCCGGCCCCGGACCTGACGCAGCTGCCACTCCAGCCACTGCTCCAGCGTCCGGTCCTTGTCCAGGTCGGATATGCCGCCGAACATGGCTACGCCTCGGCCGGCTCGTGGGCGTGCTTGAGCGCCATGCGGGCCTCGACACGGTCGCCTACGTCGACGGAATCCCAGAAGGGGTGCGTGGACACGGCGGTGCTGAGCTCCAGCAGCCGTGCCCTGAAGCGGACAGTCTCTGGGGCCTGCTCCTCCGTGTACCCGGGAGAGTCCTCCTTGTGGGACCGGTAGGAGGAGTGCAGCTGCTTGTCTCCCTCCCACCCGGGCATCGGCTCTGCCGACCACGGCAAGGTCCTGGCGTACTCCTCGTACGCGGCACGGGTCTCGCGGAGGGTGACCTGGGCCTCGAGGAGGTCTTGCGGGAAGGGGAAGGTTTTCGGCACGCCCCAATGCTACGCCTGTTCGAATATCGGATGCGAATGACGTGCCGAACCGCCCCAAAACATGACACCCGCGCCCGAAATCCTGCCCACCTCAGCCCACCCCTGCCAAACTGGCCCCGGCCTCGTCGTCACCCCCGTCGGCGAGGCCACCCCGCAGCAAACACGAAGAGCGGCCCACCATCCCCCAGGAATGATGAGCCGCCCGCTGGGCTGTCAGTCGTCGCCTAATGCACGACGACGGCCTTGCCATCGAGGACCGATTCGCCGGGCTCCTCATCCTGCTCTATGCCCAGCCCCTCACGGCGCGGTCTCCCAGCTGCCGGTCACAGCGGTGATCACAGAAGGTCCGCAGACGTCGCTGATGCTGGGCGACACTTCCCTGCTGCTGCCTGATCCCGTCGACAAGCTCGCCCGGCGGCTCGTCGCCCGGCGACGCGGACACATCACGATCGGCTCCTCGGCGGACTCTCCCTGGCTCTTCCCCGGCGCCTTCGCCGACCAGCCGCTCAGCAGCCACCATCTCGGAACACGGTTGAAGCGGCTGGGCATCTACTCACGTCGGGGCCGGACTTCCGTCCTGATGGGACTCTCCACCCAGTTGTCGGCGGCGATCCTCACTGAACTCCTGGGAATCAGCCCCGAGACCGCCACCGCCTGGACCCAGGAAGGAGGCAACTGGGCTCGATACGTCGCAGAGCTCCAGAACCGTCCCCACGCCCGAGGACGAGCGCCGAAGACTTCGACCTCTGATCTCCCCGAGACTCCCGGCGGCGCGCCCTTCGGGGCGCGCCGCCCATTCCCTGCCACTGAAAGGCGTCGGCGCGCGAATCGGGGGGGCAGCGCAGACCCGCCCTCTCCCGCGGCGGCCTCAGTCTCGACAGCGAGTCCCGGGAGGTCGTGCTCGACGGGCGGCCGATCCCGCTGACCCGCAAGGAGTTCGACCTCCTGCACTATCTCGCGAGCCGGCCGGGCGTCGTCGTCTCCCGGCAGCGTCTGATGATCGATGTCTGGGGACATCCGGCCGACGTGGGACTCAGCGCGCAGGCGAGCCGGACGCTCGACACCCATGTGAGTTCCATGTGGAGCAAGCTGCGCGAGAGCGGCTGGATCCTGACCGTCCGAGGAGTGGGATTCCGGTTCCGCCAGGACTGACGGGACCGAGCCGTCCCGGCGAGGACACAAGGTCCCCGCCGGGACCCGGCGCCGTGGTCAGCCACGCGGCCGGGGGGTCAGCAGCCGGGCCAGGGCCTCCGGACTCTGGACGGCCGAGGCGGACACCCCGCCGTCGACCACCAGCGACGGCACTCCCCTGACGCCCGCCTCCACGGCACGCCGTTCGTCGGCGCGCACATGCTCCGTGAACTCCGTTCCCTCCACCACCCGGCGGACCGCGGCCGGGTCGAGACCCGCCTCGACCCCCAGCTTCTCCAGGACCTCGGGGGCGGCGATGTCGAGCCCCTCGGTGTGATAGCCGTACAACAGCCGTTCGAGGACCTCGTCGGCCCGCCCGTGCGCGGCGCCCAGGTGGACGAGCCGGTGCGCGTCGAAGGAGTTGACCGGCCGCGCCTTGTGGAGGTCGAGCCGCACCCCCTCGGCCTCGCCGAGCGACTGGATCTGCCGCACCCGGGCAGCGGCCTGCTCGGGACCGCTCTGGTACTGGGCGATCACCTCGGCGGCCGTCGGGCCCGCCGTCGGACTGCCGTCCGGGTCCAGTTCCATGCTGCGCCAGATGAGGTCCACGTCGTCGCGTCCGGCGAGCGCGGTCGCCAGCCTCCTCTTCCCGATGTAGCACCAGGGGCACAGGATGTCGAAGTACACCTCGACCCTCATGAGCGGGGACTCCTTTCAGTCGGCGGCCGGCGCGGGAGCGGCGGCGCGGTCATCGGCGGTCGGCAGGTCCTCCGCGTCCCGCTTCCCGCGCCGGCGCAGCGTGAGGGTGAGGGCCGAGAGGGCGAGCAGCAGGGGGATCAGGATGAGCGCGTGCACATGGAGGCTCTGGGTGAACGCGGCGCGGGCGGTGTCCGCCAGCGCGGTGCCCAGTTCCCCGCCGAGCCCCCGGGCGGCCTCCAGGGCCGCGGGCAGCGTCTCGCGGGCGGGACCGGCGAGGTCCGCGGGCAGATGGTCGGTCATGTAGCCGCCGTAGACGGCGGTGGCCACACTGCCCAGCGTGGCGATGCCCAGCGCACCGCCGAGCTCCGCGCCCGTCTCGGAGATGGCCGAGGCGGCGCCGGCCCGCTCGGGCGGAGCCGCGCCCACGACCAGGCCCGTGCCCAGGGCCATGAACGGGGTGAGGCCGGCGAAGAGGAGCAGGGAACCGGCAACCAGGAAGCCGGGGCCCCCGTCGACCTGGGTGAGCATGATCGGGCCGAGGACGGCGAAGGCCGCTCCCGCGCTCATCAGCACGGCGGGCTGGTGACGGGCGGCCAGACCGGAGACCCACAGGGCGACGACGGTGCCGCCCACGGCGGTCGGCAGCTGCCAGAGTCCGGCCTTCAGCGGCGCATAGCCCAGCACCAGTTGCAGGTACTGCGAGGTGAGGAGGCTCGTGCCGAAGAGGAGCATCCCGACGACGATCATGCCTCCGGCCGAGATGGAGAAGGCCGGGATGCGGAAGAGGGACAGGTCGAGCAGGGGTGTGGTGAGCCGCCGTTGGCGCCGTACGAAGGCCGCGCCGACGACCAGGCCGAGCACGATGAAGCCCAGCGAGGAGAGCCCGGGGCCGTCCGCCGCGATGCCCTTGATCCCGTACACGATCGCGAGCGGGGTCACCAGGGACATCGCGACGCTAATGAGATCCAGCCGGCCGGTCCCGGACGAGCGGAACTCCGGCACCAGGAACGGCACGGTGAGGACCAGCACCAGCATGGTCGGCACAGCAACGAGGAAGACCGAGCCCCACCAGAAGTACTGGAGGAGGACACCGCCGACGAGCGGGCCGAGCGCGCCGCCGCCCATGAAGCTCATCATCCAGATGGTGATGGCCAGGGTGCGCTGGGCGGGATCCCGGAAGAGGTTGCGGATCACGGAGAGCGAGGTGGGCGCGAGGGAGGCGGCCGCGACGCCCTGGACGGCGCGCGCGGCGACGAGCATCCCCGCGCTGTTCGCGTACGCCGCGAAGACCGAGGCGGCGGTGAAGGCGACGGCGCCGATCAGCAGGATCCGGCGGTGGCCGATGCGGTCCCCGAGGGTGCCCATCGTGACGAGGGCGCCGGCGACCATGAAGCCGTAGATGTCCGTGATCCACAGCAGCTGGGGGCCGCTGGGGTCCAGGTCGCGGCTGAGCGTCGGGAGCGTCAGATAGAGCACCGACATGTTCATCATGACCAGGACGGCCGGGACGCCCAGGACCGCGAGGGCGGTCCATTCGCGGGCGCCCGCCCGCTCGGGCGGTGTGCGGGCCTCGGTGCTCATCGGTCGTCGTTCGTCGCGCCGTCGGCGGCGCCGGTGCCGTACGTGTCGCCCTCCTGGGCGCCGACGGCGAGCAGGGTCTTCCCCACGGTGGCCCGCGCCTCGATGGCCGCGTGCGCCTCGGCCGCCGCGGCGAGCGGGAAGACCTGGCCGACGACCGGCGCGAGGACGCCGTCCGCCGCGAGCCGCAGGGCCTCTCCGATGAGGGGGTGGGTCTCGGCGGGGCCCGGCGCGGCGAAGAGTCCGAGGGTGCGGATGCCCCGGGCGGCGAGGTCGTCCTCGTCGAGCGTGGCGTCCGCGCCGCTCGCCATGCCGTACAGGCTGATGCGCCCTCCGGGGCGCAGCGCGCCCGCCGCCGCGGTGCCGATGGCGCCGCCCACCCCGTCGAAGACGACGTCGAGGTCGCCGCCGCCGGCCGTCTCCCGGACCTGGCGGAGCCACGCCTCCCGCGAGTAGTCGACGTAGGAGGCGCCGAGGGAGACGACCAGCTCGGCCTTCCGGTCGCCGCGCGCGGCACCGACCACGCGGGCGCCGGCGTACACGGCCAGCTGGACCAGGAGGCTGCCGACACCGCCGGCCGCGGCCTCCACGAGGACCTTCTCGCCCGGCTTGACCTCCGCCTGACGGAAGAGCAGGAGAGCGGTGCGGCCGTCGGCGAGCAGGGCGACCGCGTCCTTGAGAGCGAGGCCGGGCGGGACCGGGACGACCTCGTCGGCCCGTGCCAGGGCGCGTTCGGCGTAGCCGCCCTCGCCGCCGGTCGTGGTGACCACGACCGTGCCGAGCAGGGCGGGGTCCGCACCCGGGCCGAGGGCGACGACGCGGCCGCCCACGCCGTTGCCCGGCACCCGAGGGAGCGCGGGGCGGCCGAAGGGGCCGTTGCCGGAGCGCACCTGGGTCTCGACGAAGGTGACGCTCGCGTACGCCACGTCGACCAGCACCTGGCCGGGGCCGGGCTCCGGATCCTCCACCTGTCGAGCCCGCAGGACCTCCGGTCCTCCGAACTCCTCCATCACCACGGACAGCACGGCGCCCCTCCAAACGGATAGCTTCGCTTCGTTTGAAATGTATAACGGAGCGATTCGCTTCGCAAGCGGCTAGAGTGAGCCCATGGCCCGACGAGCTCCCCGATACGCCGAAGCGGAACGCAACGACCGCGCCCTCCTGGAGGCAGCGAAGAAGGTCCTCGCCGTGGACGGCGCCCATACGTCCGTGGCGACGATCGCGGCGCGCGCGGGAGTCGGCATCGCCAGCCTCTACCGGCGGTACCGCACCAAGGAGGAGCTGTTCCAGCACCTGTGCGCCCTGTCGCTCGGGCAGTGGATCCAGGCGGTGGAGGAGGGGCTCGCGCACGACGACCCCTGGGAGGGGCTCGTCCACTACATCACCGCCGCCATCGAGTTCAGCGGCGGTGCGCTCGGCCCGCTGGCCGGCACGATCCCCGTCACCGACGAGATGGCCGAGAAGTTCACCCGGTCCGAGGAGCTGACACGGTCCCTGATCGCGCGCGCCCACGAGGCGGGGGTGCTCCGGGCGGACGCCACGGCCGTGGACGTCTCCCTCCTCATCGAGCAGCTCGGGAAGTCCTCCCTGGCCGAGCAGTTCGAGGTCCAAGGCAGGACCGACCTCGTCGACGAGGCGAGCAACGCCCGCCGCCGCATCATCGCCATCGCGGTCGACGGGCTCCGCGCCGGGCACGGTCCGCTCCCGGGCCGGCCGCCCGGCCCCGACCTCCTCGCCGAACGCTGGTAGAGCGCCGGTCGGGGGACGGGGGCGGCGGGTGCCGTCAGGCGACGGGCCGGGGGTGCCGCTCGCTCAACGCCCGTACGACATCGGCCTGTGGTAGCACGTACGGCCGTCCCGGCTCCGGCGCCGCCACGCCCGCTGGCTGGCGAGCCGGTAGACGCTGCCGGACGGTGTGCCCCAGAGCCGGGTGATGTCGGAGGCGCTGAGCCACACGATCCGCACCGTGTCCGCCTCCCCGCCTCCGGATGGGGCGGAGCTCCCCTGCGCGCGGGACGCCGGCGGGGTCGCTCCGTCCGGCGCGGCCGGGTGTGCCGTACCCGGGGACGAAGGGCGCGGGGAAGCCGGACGTGCCGCGCCCGGAGGCTGCGCCGTCCCGGCCTTCGCCGCCAACCGCCGCCTGAGCAGCATCAGTTCCTCGCCCGCCCAGTGGTGCGCCGGATCGGCCCGGCACCGCACGGCGGGGGGCGCCGGCCGCGTCCGGCCGGATCAGCGACTGGAGCCTCCCCGCGCAGCCCGGCTCGGGACAGGAGCCGACCGTCACCAGGCGGCGCTGGTCGTCCGGGGTGGCGACGCGTGCCGCCCGGCGGGTCACCTCGCTCAGCTCGCGGGAGGCGTCCCTGGCGGCGCTGTGCGCGGGCAGCTGCTCGGCGTCAGCAGTACCCAGGAGCGCACCATGCTCGGTCCGCTCGGCGGACAGTAGCCGCGGACGCGGTGCCGGCCCCGTGCTCCTGGCCGTGCTCGTCGTCGGTCCGGTGCCCGGCGGACGGCGCCCCCGATCCAGGGGTGACCCAGGCCGGGGCCGAGGTCCTGGCCCAGGTCGTGGTCGGGCCTGTGGTCGGGCCGAATGGTTCTGGGCCGACTGGGGCGACTGACAGGCGCTCAGAGAGGCGTACAGAGCGGTTCTAGGCTGGCCCCACCGCGACCCCAGGTCGACGATGACGTGCGCCCCTGGTCCGGCCGCGCCATCAGTACTCCTTCGCCCAGTGCTGGTTCGACTTCGACGGCTCGCAGGACACCAGGTACGGCCAGGTGGCGCTCTCGCCGAGACACAGGCTGCTGTACAGGTTCACGAGGGTGCTGTTAGTGCCCGTGCGCCAGTTCTGGCCGGTTTTGGATCCGCAGTCGGCCAGGTACAGCACGGGCCCTGCTGGAGCAGGCCGCCGAGGCCGACCCTGTCGAGGCTCCCCGAAAATTCGAAAATCCCCAGGGCCGCTCGCGTTCTCTACTTGATTGAGGGGCTCAACAACAGGTCGGGGCCTCTCCTCGCGGCGCCCCTGTGACCCTGACTGGGCGTCATCGCTTTGGGGCGGCGCCGCAGGTCGTCTCAGCGGCTGGTGGGTGCGTTCCAGTCGACCAGTTGGACGATGACGCCATTGGGGTCGCGGACCTGAAAGGCGCGCTCGCCCCACTCCTCGTCAGTCAGCGGCATGGTGATCGCGACGCCTTCGGAGCGCAGGCGCGCCAGCTCGCCTTCGAGGTCCTCGACGACAAAGGCGAGGATCAGCCCTGCGGTGTGCTCGTCGCGCTGGTCTGCCGGGAGAGTGGCCAGCCCTCGTCGCAAAAAGATGACGTTCATGCCGACGTCGTCGCGCGTCAGGGACGCGAAGCCGTCGGCGACCATCTCCTCGCGGAACCCGAAGTGCTCAACGAGAAAGGCGCTGGATGCGGGGACATCGTCGACGTTGAGCGACACGGCACTAGAGGTGATCTTCATGAAAGCTCCTCCGAGATCGCACTGAGCATATTCTCTATACGCAGTACAATGTACATCGTACAGAGTTTGATTGCGAGAGGATGAATCCGTGTCAACGGAACGAACCAGCTCGGGCGACCCGGCCCGCACCCTGCAACTGCTGTGGCGCGGCTCCTCCTCTGACCGTCACCGAGGACCGCGACGGGGGCTGAGTATCGACGCGGTGGTCGAGGCCGCCACCGCCATCGCCGACGCTGAAGGCCTGGACGCGGTGACCATGCGCCGGGTGGCCAAGGAGCTCGGCGTGGTGCCGATGACGCTGTATACCTACGTCCCCGGCAAGGCCGAGCTCCTCGACCTCATGCTCGACGCCGCCTACGCACGCATGCCCCGCACCGACACCACCGGACAGCCCTGGCGCCAACGCGTCACCGCTTTCGCCGAGGAGAACAAGGCCCTCTTCGAACGCCACCCATGGGCCGCGGCCGTCTCCACCGTCAGGCCTCCGCTGGGGCCGGGGCAGATGGCAAAGTACGAGCACGAACTGTCTGGGCTCGACGGCCTCGGCCTCAGCGACGTCGAGATGGACGACTGCCTGACCCACCTACTCACCTTCGTGCAGGCATGCGCCCGCGCCGTCGCCGACGCCCGCGCCACACAGCACGACACCGCCCTGAACGACCAACAATGGTGGGAGCTGAACGCCCCACTCCTCGCCCGAGTCCTCGACGAAAACGCCTACCCCACTGCCGTCCGCGTCGGCGCAGCCGCAGGCGCCGCACACAGCAGTGCCTACGACCCCGCCCACGCCTACTCCTTCGGCCTGCAACGCGTCCTCGACGCCTTCGCCGCCCTGATCGGCCGAAGCGGAGACGCGAAGACATCGACTTCACCGCACCAGCACGACGCCATTACCCCGTGAGCCGGAGCACCTGTCGCCAATGCTCCGGCTGCGTAACTCAGTGAAGAGGTCTGGCTCTCCTCCGAGCACAGGGCCGTGCAAACAGCCTCATCAGCCCAGCGAGTTGAGTACGAAACCGCAGGCTCATCGCCCAGAATCAGGGGGTCGCACCCGCAGGTTCGCGCTGAACGACCTTCAGTTTCCCTGAACCCACGGGGATCCTCGGGCGTGATACTGGTGGGGCGGCGACGCCGCGGGGCCGTCGGGCGCTTTCGGCGCTGCGGCGGACCAGGCCCCGCGTCCAGACGCGGATCCCGCTGTCGAGGTCGTGTGCGAAGACGAGCTCACCGCCCTCGTGTCACCTCGTCCATTGGTAGGAGCCGCAGGGGCGCTGCGCCCCGGCGTGTGAACCGTGGTCAGGCATAGGGTCGGGGGTGCTGGTTGTCCTGCCTCGGCACAGCGGCGACGATCCGGTGTCCGGGCGGCATGACGCGCTCCAATTGTTGTCCCAGCTCCTGGGCCACCCCGCGTACCTGGGCAGGAACATCACCTTGCTCAGCGACAAGACTGTTATAGATGGGGGTGTCCGAGAACACGGGCGGATTCTGCTTTCTATCGGCGGGGATGGGGATGGTCCCCCCGCGGTCATGGTCTGGCAGGACGGGAACACTACCGGCCGGCCGAGGCCTGTCTGGGCTGGTGGCAGGCTACCCGCGTCCCCTCCTTCGGATCGTCATGGCGGACGCTCCCCCTGCGGGACACCGGCCCGAGCCGACAGGGCGCGATCTGTCAGCGCTGCGACGCGAACCGTTCGAGCAGGCGGTCCCGCTGCTGCCTGCCAAGGCCGCGCACCCTTCGGCTCTCAGAGATCTCCAGCTCGGTGAGGATCTCCTGGGCCCGCACCTTGCCGATGCCGGGGAGCGATTCGAGCAGGGTGCGGACCAGCATCTTGCCGATGGCCTCGGAGTCACTGCCCAGTACTTCGCTCACCGACGACTCGCCGTGCTTGAGCTTGTCCTTCACCGCGGCACGTTCCCGCCGTGCAGCGGTGGCCTTGTCGAGCGCTGCCCGGCGCTGTTCGGAGCTGAGCGTGGGAAGTGCCATGGGCGGTCCTTTCACCAGGTAATCGACGTGCCCATCCTGCCCCTGCCGCTGTGTCACTGACCAGCAGGTTTACAAGGTTTCTACAGATGAGGACCTCTCGGCGGCGCGAGGGCGAGCGGGCCAGGGAATGCCGACGTCAACGCGGCCGTACTGGAAGAAGCTCGATCCTCACCGCATCCGGACCACGGTGAGGGTGCCGTGCCGGCCGGACCCGGCCAGCACCTCCACAACCATGTCCGTCTCCACCCGCGTGTACGGCTCTCCCTCCGCCCGCCGCTCCCCCACCACCACCGCGCCGCTCAAGGCCTCACCGACCCGAGCCGCGAGGACCGGCTCCAAACGTGCGGACACCCGGGCCGGCCCGCCCTCGTCCCCCACCGCCAGGACCAGATGGTGCGGCCTGAGCCGGGAGCCGGTGAACCCCAGCACCAGGGCGTCGACCGTGTCCGCGTGCCGAACCTTCAACCACCGACGCTGACCCGACGGATAGCCGGCACTGCCGCATTTGCAGACGATCCCCTCGATGCCCGGCAGCGCGCAGGCGTGGTCCGTGCGGCTGTCGTCAACTGGCGGCGCCGGCATCCGGACTTCCCGGAGCCGGTCGGCGGCACCGTCGAGAGCCCGCGGTTCGGGGCCGGGGAGGCTGATGCCTGGCTGCGCGCTCACGGTAAATTTCCTGGGGTCACCGTCCTGTCGTGCTGCTGCGGCGAGCCGGGCAGCGTCGCGTGGTCGCCGCTCGTCCAGGCCGAGGAGGCCAAGCGCCGCCGCGATATCGGCGCGGAGATCGGCGCTCTGGTCGGCGGGCACTGTGCGTTGACCGAGGCGCCGTGGTACCCGACTCGCCCCGGTGACCGGCTGATGCTCACGCTGGAGGCCACCGACCACACCCCACGCACAACGGAGCTGTCCGAAGTCGTCGGGGGCGGCGCGGACGGTATGGGGCTGCGTCTGGTGGACGTCTCGCCCGAGGGGGGCTGGTATGCCGGTCCGCCCGAGCTGTACGGGGCCGACCCGGTCGAGACTCCGTGGATGGAGGCCGGCCCGGACCGGCTCACCATCACCCGCGACGGCGTCATCGTCCACCAGGGCCGTCACGCGGCGTGGCCTTGCCTGTTGGCTGATCACTTCGCCTGGGAGAGCGAGACCGCGTCGGGGCCGGCGGGGAATCGCAGCTGGCCGGTCGTGTCGTGCACGGCTCGCCACACTGTCTCGGCGACGTCGCTCTCCTTGGTGAACAGGTCCTGGCCCGTGAAGTCGCCCATGGCCTTCTTCGCCCATGGTGCGTAGGGCGCCGGGACCAGCTCGTCCAGCGAGGCGCCCTTCGTCGCGTTGGCCGCGAAGTTCGTCGTCAGGCAGGCGCCCGGCTCGACCGTCTTCGCCCGCACACCGAACGGCGCGAGCTCGAGCGCGAGGGATGCGGTGAACCCCTCGATGGCCATCTTGCTCGCCTTGTAGACGGCCGAGAGCGGCATGTGCCCCAGCACCACGCTCGAGGTCACGTTGACCACCACGCCAGAGCCACGCTCGCGAAACTGGGGCAGCACCGCCTGCGTCATCGCCATCACGCCGAACGTGTTGGTCTCGAAGACCTCCCGCACTCGGGCCATGGGGGTGCCCTCGAACACGCTGATCGAAGGCACGCCCGCGTTGTTGACCAGGACATCGATGGGACCCTCGGCCTCGAACGCGGCGGTGATGCTCTCGGGCCTGGTCACGTCGAGCTCAATGACGCGGAGCCGGTCCGACTCAGGAAGGACGCCTGGACGCGGCGTCCGCATCGTGGCGATGACGTTCCACCCCTGCGAGTGGAAGTAGAGAGCGGTCTCCCGCCCGTACCCGGATGAGGTACCAGTGATCAGAACTGTCTTCATGTTGTGCCCCTTTGCGATGTGGTGGGATCCATACGGGTGGGCAGGCATTTTCCTGCTCCACGGGAGAACCGGTGATCCCATTGAATCGCTCTGACCTGCGGAGATAGTAGAACTATCCTCGCTGCTCCTTGCACGATCCTCCAGTAGAGCCCACCCAACTCAGGGCAGGAGACCTGTCGGCGCACGCACGGCCTGACGCAGGCGGGCGGCGTCCTGGCTGGGGGGCGCGCCGAACTGGCGGCGGTACTCCCGGCTGAACTGCGACGGGTTGTCGTAGCCGACGCGGTGGCCGACTCCGGTGACGTCTCCGGGGTGGGTGGCGAGCAGCAGCCGGGCCTCCTGGAGCCGGATCTGCTTCTGGAACTGGATGGGGGCTCATCGCGGTCACCGCTTGGAAGTTGCGGTAGAAGGCGGAGACGCCCATGCCGGACTGTCGCGCCACGTCCTCGACCCGGAAGGGCTGCGCGTAGTGCTCGCGGATCCAGCGCACGGCCCGCGAGATGTGGCTGAGGCTGCTGTCGGCCAGGCCGAGCTGGCGAACCGTCGCACCCTGCTCGCCGGTGATCAGGCGCCACAGGATCTCGCGCTTGACCAGCGGGGTCAGTACGGCCCGGTCGCGGGGCTCGTCGAGCAGGCGCAGCAGCCGGACCACCGCGTCCAGCAGCGCGGCCGGAGCGTCACTGACGGCGATCCCCGACGGCGCGCCCCCGCTGCTCCGGGGGGCGCCTCCGGGCCCGGCCTCAAGCAGCAGCTCGGCAACGGCGGACGGTTCCAGGACGAGACCGAACCCCAGCGCCGGCTGCTTGGGGTCGGCCTGGGTGAACTGCCCTGTGACAGGCAGATCGACGGATGCAACCAGGTACTGCCCGGGCCCGTACTCGAACACCCTCTCACCCAGGGCGAGGCGTTTGGCGCCCTGTGCGATGACCGCCAGGAGCGTGCCGGACATCGAAGGCGCCGGCGGATCAGGGCGGTCGACCTTCGAGATGAGGACGCCGTCGACGGTGGTGGTCCAGTCGGGCCGCGCATGGCGGGCCAGCAGGGTGCGGAGTTCTTCGAGGTACATGCGTCCATTGCAGCACCATTCCGCGCCGCGGTTCCCAAAGTCGCGAGGATCGTGCAAGTGCAAACGAGTATCTGTCTAACGTTTTCGCAGGTCAACCCGCTTGAATGGAATCACCGCACTCCATCACCGAAGCGGAAGAGAAGGAATCCATGATTGCCAACTACGGCTTCAGCGCCACCCTGACCGCCAGGCCCGGGATGGGCGACCAGCTCGATCTCGTCGCTGGTGTGCACGTCAGCACCTGCCCTCAACTATCAGGGTGACGCGCGCCCGGTCGGCCCTGCAATTCAGCGCCCGGCCTGCCCGCCTCGCTGCGGTTACGGCAGGAGAGCGAAAGACAGCGGCGGTTTTCGCCCCGGACTCCCACCTCGGACACCGAGGTGGCTCTGGTAGTCCCGGCCAGTCTCCTGGTCCAGGTCCAAGAATCGGAACTCCAACTCGTGCCACATGTCGTCATGAAGATCCCGACAGGGGTACTCCGTCACCAGCTCTGGATGCACCACACAAGGACGTGGGACGTAGTTCTTCCACAGCTCAGCCGGGCATGGCGGAGCCTCCAACAGCTTCCCAACCGATCCCGCCTTTCGCAATTGGACGTGCGGAACGATCCAACGATGGCCGCTGTGCTTCCGTGGGCACCAGAGAACTTGGAGTAGATCGCACCCTTCGGGAAACGGGACGGTGCCAGGAACGCTGGTGCGGTAGATCTGCACGACAGGCACCATCGGCGACCCCTCGCGCTCGGAGCACAATGGCCAGGCCTCCTCGGCCGGCCACAGCAGCGGGCCTCCGACCGAGCTGTCTCGGCACGTTGGCTCACCCACACGTGGGTGAAGCCGCACGGTCTCTTTCCGGAGGGGCGCCACCTCGGGAAACAGCAGTGTCGTGCGGAGTTCGTGCCCGCACCACGATCCGCTCGCCCTCGTCGACCACATCCTCGATGGCCAAGGGGGACAACCCCGAAAACAGCGTCTGCACGAGCTCGTTGACATCCTTCACGCGAATGCCAACGACCCTCACGACTCTCCGTTACCACCGAAAGTGAGACAGGGGCCCTTGATTAGACACTCCCCCGCCCGGCCACCGAGTACGATCACGGCAAGTAGCGGCTGCCAGATCGCGGCACGTCCCCGCCCCGTCGCCCCAACCCGCTCCTATTCGCGCGAGTTGTAAGTGGTGATGTGGACGGGACCCCCGGTGTAGGAGATCCCGTCGAGGACCGAGGACGGGATACGGAAGACCCGGCCCGGGGCCGCAGGCCAGGCGAGGGTCCGGCGGGCGACGATACGGCCGTCCTGGCGGACCGTCACCTTGGGGAAGCGGACGAACTCGTCCGTCCAGAGCAGGAGCCGATCGCGGGCCGGAGCCGGATCGCCGGGGCGGAGGATCTGCGGTGCGATCCAGCGGAACGGGGCGTCGGCGATCAGACGGACCCCCTCGGCCGGCTCATGCCTTCCGTCCAGGTGGTTGATGACCTGCTGGGCGACGTGCTTACCGTCGAGGGCGGCCACGTCGGCGGTGTCAACGGGATGGAGCATGTTGCCGGCGGCGAAGACTCCGGGTCGGCTGGTCCGCAGCGCGGTGTCTGTGAGGGGGCCGAGGGTGCGTTCGTCGAGGGTGATGCCCGCAGAGCGCACGAGTTCGTGGTCGGGGATCCAGTCGCCGCTGAAGACGACGGTGTCGCATTCGACGGTTCGGCGCTTGCCTGTGTCGAGGTTCTCGATCTCGACAGCCTCGCAGCGGCGCTTGCCCATGACCTGGGTGACACGGCTGCGGGTGGCGACCGGAACGCGGAGGATGGTGCGGCCGGCAGCGTTGAAGGCGCCGTAGGACTCTGCCTTCGGGTACTTGCTGATCATGAGCGCGGGGGTGCAGCCGGCTTCGCGGAGGGTCATGGCCGCGGACCAACTGACCAGTTCGCCACCGACGATGACGGCCCGCTTGCCGACGGGCTGATGGTGGAGGTGGACGAGGTTTTGAAGTTGTCCGGTGGTATAGACCCCGTGGGGGCGATCTCCAGGGATGCGGCGTGCGGTGCGGGGCCTTTCGCGGGCGCCGGTCGCCA
The DNA here is from genome assembly GCF_042891445.1 of Streptomyces sp. NPDC001890. Taxonomy (NCBI): domain Bacteria; kingdom Bacillati; phylum Actinomycetota; class Actinomycetes; order Kitasatosporales; family Streptomycetaceae; genus Streptomyces; species Streptomyces sp. NPDC001890. Next base: position 35,539 of record NZ_JBIATE010000038.1, read on the forward strand.
GGACGATGGCCCGGGCACGAATCTGGTAGCGGCCCTCGGGGCTGGTGACGTCAACGGTGTGCTGATCGGACCAGTCGGTGACCATGGTGCTGGTGCGGATCTCCGCTCCGGACCGTGCGGCCCGGTCGGCCAAGTGGCGGGCGTAGGCGGGGCCGGTCATCACACGGCGTAGGTCTCGCAGGCCGTATCCGGTGTGGTCGCTGTGCCGGGGAATGCCGCCGGCCTGCTTCTCCCGGTCGACGACCAGGACCCGCCCGGCGCCGCGGTCGGCGATTTCGGCGGCTGCGGTGAGCCCTGCGGGGCCGCCTCCGATGATGAGGACATCGGGCTCGATGAGGGGCAGCTGGTGGGTCATCGGTTGTCCTTGTGCTGGCTGCAGCAGCCGTCGTTGGTCTGGTGCCGGGTGCGCAGGGCCGCGACGGCCGCGCCGCAGAAGAAGCCCTGGCAGCGGCCGTTCATGGCCCGGGTGCGTCTGCGTAGCCCTTCCAGACTGCGCGCGGGCACCGGGGCGTGGCAGGCGTCGCGGATCTCACCCTCGGTGACCCGTTCGCAGAAGCAGACGATGGTGCCGTAGGCGGTGTCCGCGGCAATCAGGTCGGCGTCCTGGTAGGGGCGTGTAGTGGCTTCGCCGATGTTCGGCATCCGGGGCGGAGCGGGCAGGTTGCTGCGGCTGCGGAGCCCGGCACCGGCTTCCGACAGGAGTCCGGCGACGTGTTCGGCGATGGCGATGCCCGCTGTCAGTCCGGTGGAGCGAATGCCGCCCACGAGGAGGTACCGCTGCTCGGGGGTGGCTTCGATGAGGTAGTCGTCGCGGTCGATCGCGGCGCGCAGTCCGGCGTAGCTGGCGGTGACCTCCTCGGTGAGCAGGCTCGGCATGAGCCGCGCGCCCTTGCTGAGGAGGAAATCGTAGCCGTCCTCGGACGTGGAGGTGTCGGTGCGGTCGGTGAGGTCCTCGGCGGTGGGGCCGAGCATGACGTTGCCGTAGATCGTCGGGGAGATGAGCACTCCCTTGCCGCGGGATGAGGGAACCGGCAGGACGATCTTGTCGGCCTTGGGCCGTGCCAGCTTGTCGAACACGAACAGCTCGCCGCGACGGGGGGTGACCGTGAAGCGGTCATGGCCGAAGAGCCGGTCGATCGTGTCGGCGCCGAGGCCTGCCGCGTTGACGACCCAGCGGGCTCGCACGTCGCCCTGGGCGGTGTGCAAGGTTGTCGCGTCGTCGCGCACGTCGATGCCGGTCACGGCGTGTTCGAGCAGGATCGTCGTCCCGCGTTGCCTGGCGTCGGTGGCCAGGGCGAGGTTGGTGGTCCATGTGCAGATGATGGACTCGTCGGGAACCGTCAGGCCTCCGAGCACGCCTTCGCCCAGATCGGGCAGGACCTGGTACACCTCGTCCGCGTCCACGATCTGGCAGTGCTTGTACCCGTTGGCCTCGGCCTTTTCCTTCAGGCCAGGCAGGGCGTCGAGCTCTTCCTGGTTCCAGGCCACCAGCACGGCGCCGGTGTGCTCGACGGGGATGCCGGTGGCCTTGGCGTAGTCGCTCAGCAGGTGGTAGCCGCGAGCAACGAGCCGGGACTCCAAGGTGCCCGGTTTCGCGTCGAAGCCTGTGTGCAGGATGGCAGTGTTTGCCTTACTCGTTCCGTCTCCGACGTCGTCGCGGGCTTCGAGCAGCGCCACGGAGACGTCGTAGCCGGACAGTTCGCGTGCGATGGCCGAGCCGACAATGCCTCCTCCGATCACCACGATGTCGAAGACCTCGGGGTGGGGACGGTGGGGGGTGGGGGTCATGAGTGGTCTCCCTTGGTGGCACACGCCTCGGCGGCCTGTGCCCATGTGGTGCGGAACTCCTGGGCCCGGTCTTCGGACCAGCGGGGTTCGTAGACGGTCGCCGGCTGCCAGTCGCCGACGGCCTCTTCGAGGCTGATGGCGGGGTCGAGGGCGCAGCGGGCGAGCGCGGCAGCGCCGAGGGGTGTGGCGTGCGCGTTGGGGTAGATGTCGACGGGGAGCTGGGCGATGTCGGCCTGGGCCTGCATGAGAGCGGCGGAGTTGGTCAATCCGCCGTCGACGCGCAGCCGGTTCAGGGGCCGGCCGAGGTCTCGGCCGACAAGGGCCGTCAGCTCGGTGACCTGGGCGGCTATGCCCTGGAGCACGGCCAGGATGAGGTGCTCGCGGCGGGTGGCCAGCGTGATGCCGGTGAGGGAGGCCGTGGCCTCGGAAGCCCACCACGGAGCGGCGAGTCCTGCGAATGCCGGGACGCACATGACGCCGTCGCTGTCTTTCGCGACCAGCGCGTCGATTTCGGTGGCGGACTGAAGAAGACCGAGGTCCTGCAGCCAGCGCACGGCCGATGCCACGGTGTAGACCTGACCGTCCACGCAATACAGGGTCTGCCCCGCGGCCTGCCAGGCCACCGACGTCGTCAGGCCCGCGCTGGAGCGCACGGGGTCCGATCCTGTGTTTGCCAGCAGGAACGCGCCCGTGCCATAGGTGCACTTGGCCGTGCCCTGCTCCAGGCATGCCTCGGCGACCAGAGCGGCCTGCTGGTCGACGATCAGGCCGGCCACGGGCATCTCTTGTCCGAAGGCGCGCGTGGTGCCGACCACCTCGTCGCTGCCTACGATGCGGGGCAGCCGCTCGTCGCCGAGGGAGAACAGATCAGCGAGACGCCCGTCCCACGCCGCACCGTCCAGGTCGAAGATCAGAGAACGACTGGCGGTGGAGGCGTCGGTGACGAACTCTCCTGTCAGGTGGTGCACGAGCCAGGTGTCGGTGGTGGTCACCACCCCGTCACGGGTGAGGTTGCGGCGCAGCCATGCCATCTTGGGCGCGGAGAAGTAGGGGTCGAGAACGAGACCGGTGCGCTGCGCGATGGCCTCGCGGTGCTCGGCCAACTCGGCACAAATGCTCTCCGCACGGCTGTCCTGCCAGACGATCGCCGGGGACAGCGGCGTTCCCGTGGCTTCGTCCCAGGCCAGGACGGTCTCTCCCTGGTTGGCCAGGGCCACGCCGTCAATGGGCCGGCCGGCCATGCTCACGGCCCGGCGGCCGGCGGTGAGGACGGAATCGAGCAGTTCGTGTGGATTCTGCTCAACACCCCCTCCGGGCAGGTAGATGGGGCGGATGGTCTCCTCGGCTAGGGCGACCGTTCCGTCCTCGGCGTCGACAACGATGGCTTTGGTGCCCGAGGTGCCCTGGTCGATGGCGAGGATCGTGGTCATCGCAGGGCCCCTTCCGTGTCGGCCGCGGAGGGTGCGGTGGCGTTGTCCAGGGCACGGTCGACGTCGGCCATGTCAGGCATGGTCAGGGCGGCGCGGCCGCGCCGGATGAGGAGCCCCGCCAGGTAGACGGCGCCGATCCCGCACAGCACCAGGACGTAGGCCCAGGGGCCGCGGAAGGAAGCGTCCCGGAAGATGAGCAGTTCGTATACCAGCCAGACCCCGGCCAGAAGCAGGACCGGGACCTCCCACCGCCCCAGGGAGAAGCCGCGCGACGGCGGCAGGGAGGAGCGTTTGGCCGCGTACATCGCGACCGTGCCGGCGTAGATGACGGCGGGCAGCAGGGTGGCGGCGGAGAACAGCTGGAACAGGGCGTCGGTGGAACGGGAGAAGACCGCGAGAACGATCTGCGCGATGAGCATCATGAACACCGTGGCGTTCAGCGGCGTCGCCGTCCGCGGGTGGATGCGCTTGAGCAGGCGCCATCCGGGGAAGCGCTCGTCCCTGGACATCGCGTAGACCAGGCGGGTTCCGCTGAGGGTGATCACCAGCCCGCAGGAGAAGATCGAGACCACGACGAGGACCAGGAGGCTCTTCCCCACCACGGACCCGAGCACGGCGGTGATCACGGTGGCCACCGGGGTGGCCGACTCGGCGGCGCCGTCGACCCGGCCGACGGCGGCGGTCACGGCGACCAGGAAGAGAAAGCCGAGAACGCCCAGGGAGAGGACGGCCTGGACCATCGCCTTGGGGATGACGCGGGCGGGGTTCTTGGTCTCCTCCGCCAGGTTTGCCGCGGACTCGAATCCGACGATGGTGAAGGCGCCGAGCAGGAACGCCAGGGCGAAGGGGCCGGCGTGGGTTCCGCCGCCCAGACCGTAGTAGCCACTCTCCGGGATCGTCGCGGTGTCGAACAGGTGGGCGAAGTCGAGCTTGCCGGTGAAGTAGCCCACCGCGAACAGCAGCGCCGTCAGGGTGATCATGCCGATGAGCTGCGCTGTCACCGCCGCGCTGTTGACCTTGTGTGTGATACGCGTGGACGCGGCGACCAGCAGGGCCTGCAGCAACACCACGCCGGCCGTGATGACCCAGGCGTTCTGTGTCGTGCCGACGTACTGGAACAGCTCGGGGAGAATCGTGGAGGCGATCGTGTAGTCCACTGCGACCACGACGACCCCGAGGAAGGCGAACGAGATCCAGCCCATGATCCAGCCCCACACGGGCCCGACGATGCGCGACACCCACTGGTAGGAGTAGCCGCTGATCGGGATGCGCGCCGCCAGTGCTCCGAAGACGAGGGCGACGCAGAGCTGGCCGATCACGGAGATCGGCCAGGCCCAGATGCCGCGCGGGCCCGAGGTGGCGAGCACCGAGCCGTAGGCCGTGAAGATCCCTGTCGCGATCGACACGAACCCGAACGCCACGGAGAACGAGGCGTACCAGCCAAGCTCCCGCGCCATCACCTGGTTCGCCCCGCCCTGCTGTCCCTCAGCCGTTCTTGGCGCCTGAGCACCTGCTTCTGATTTGGCCATGACCTCGTTCCCTGCTTCAGAGTGCCCCGCCGTCGCCGCGGAAGCCAGTGGGTGATCGAAGAACCGAATGCGGTCGGCATCAAGGCCCGCCTCGCAGGAATGCGCTGGAGCCTGTTCGTGGGGATGGCAGCGAGGACCCGCGGTCCGCGCCACCTCGACGCCGGTCGACAGCCCACACATGACCGTTTATGTGGACTATTGACTGCTGAGAGTGTGGACCCCTGCCCGTTTTCCGTCAAGGGTTAGCACGCCCGGCCTGATGAACGATCGCTGATCGCCTAGCAGAAGACGCCTTGAGCTGCGAAGAAGAAGCGGAGAAGAATAAGTCTTTGAGGCCGTTGGCGATGCGCTCCGCACGTCACATGAGCCCTAGAATGCAGTCAGGGTTCCACAGAAACAGTCAATCAGAGAGGGCTGGATGTGCTAGCAGCCGAGCGTCACCGCAGGATCGTCGCCGAGATCGCTCGGCTCGAGTTCATCACGACGGACGACCTGACCAGCCTGCTGAGCGTCTCCCACGAGACGATCCGCAGAGACCTCGCCCTCCTCGAGCGCCGCGGCGAGCTGGCGCGTGTCCACGGAGGGGCCACCACTGTCCGGTCACCTGTCGGGGAGGAGGCCTCCTTCAACGAGCGCAGAGGCGCTTTCCTCGCTGCGAAGCAGGCCATCGGCCGAGCCGCAGCAGCCCTGATCGAACCCAACCAGACGGTCGTCATCGATGTCGGTACCACGGCCCTGGAGGTGGCCCGTGCTCTGCCTGCCGATCACGCCGGCGTCATCGCCACCCCTTCCCTGCTCGTGGCCGCCGAAGTCAGCTCCCGCCCGCAGGTCGAGGTCCTGGTCAGCGGCGGGCGGCTGCGCGGTGGCGACCTGGCCTGCTCCAATGCCCAGGCCGTCGAGTTCTTCGACAATCTGCGCGCGGACGCGGTCTTCCTGGGCTCCGGAGGCATCGCCTCCTACGGACTGACCGATTTCCACCTCGACGAAGTCGCGACGAAGCGCACCATGCTCGCCAACGCGTCCCACCGCTACGTGCTAGCCGATTCCAGCAAGTTCGGACGCACGGCCGCCCACCGCGTCTGCGAACTCGACGGCTTCGACACCCTCATCACTGACAGTCCTTGCCCGGACGGCCTGAGCGACGCCCTCGCCGCGGCGGGCGACAACATCGTCGTGGCCTGAAGGCGATACAGCCAACCGATCCCTTCGGCGCCGGCAGTCCTCCTCGCCTCCGGCGCGGCAGGGGTTCTGCCCCGCTGAAGAGCGTCGCGCGGAATCCGGCCGTTGCGCCACAGTCGTACAGACGATCCATCGGCACCCCCGCCTGGACCTCCCCTTGACTCCCACCGGCCACCGCATCCACAATCGCAGACCAAAACGGTCAACTTTCCACATGCTCGGGCAATCGGAGTGGCAGCGCATCATGGCAGGACCGAAACCGACGCGCCGCAACCGGCCTTCCGCAGCCAAAGGCGCCGACGCGGCAGCGCAGGCGCCCGAGATCTTCGGCCGTACCGACGTCGGCCTCGCCTCGGTGGGCGCTGTCCACGGCGAGAGCTCCGCTGTCACGGTGGTCGTCAAGGTGAGCGCGCTCGCTGCCGTAGACCTTTCTCGTCCAGATGAAAGCCGACGCCTTCCCACAGTGAACCCAGCCAACGAAATCACTTCGATCTTCGACCTCGACGGCGTCCTGACCAGTGAGGACACGATGTCCTCACTGGTCAGAGCTCGTCTGGCAGCCCGTCCCCTCCGGTTCGCCGCTGCAATCCCACCGTTCTTGCTCGCCTCGGCAGCACCGCCCGACGGCGCGCTGAAGCCCGCGATGAACCGGGCGATCGTGGCCTTGACACTGCGCGGAATGACCCGCAGCCAGTACGAGGAACTGGCAGCCGTGACGGGCCGGGCCATGGCAGCCCGGACAGCTGTCAGACAAGCTGTGGCAAGGTGCCAATGCGCCCGCGGTCGTGGTCCGACCATCGTGGCGACAGCCTCGGAGGAGAACCTCGCGCGTGCATTTCTGGACGGCGTCGGGTTGCACGGCATCCCTCTGGCCGCTTCCCGGCTCGACTTCACCCCACGGGGGCCCCGGCTCATCGCCCACAACGTGGGCGAAGCAAAGATCGATGCCGTCCGGGCGCTGGGGTTCGCCCCAGAGGACGCGCTCCTGTACACCGACTCGGCCAGCGACCTCCCGCTCGCCCGTCTCGCCCGCCGGACCGTCACTGTCAACGCCGCCCGCCGCTCGATCGCGAAGCTCACCGACGCTTCCGCAGACATCCGCCACGAGCGCTGGCGCTGAGGCGACACAAGCTGTCCCGGGTTTCCCTTTCCATGACCACCACTGCCGCATCCAGCAGCGAGATGGCCATACAACCGCCGCCCGGCCCACCAGGAAACCGAGCTCGATCGTCCGCTGCTGTTCACGGACCTCCTTGCGCAGCCGCTTGAGTTCCTCGCGTTCGGCGCTGGTCAGTTCACCGGACTCACTGTCGCCCCGGTCCGTCTTGGCCCGGCGGTACCAGCCGCGCAGGGACTCCGAGCTGATGCCGAGCTCCCGGGCGACGGCGGTGACCGTCTTGCCCGAGGAATCGACGAGCGAGATTGCGTCCCGCTTGAACTCCTCGGGTGTACCGCTTCGTGTACTTGCTTCCCACCTGGTGCTACTTCCTCTGGAACCTCAAGATCCCAGTCTCCAGGTGTCCACGATCAAGGGGAAGCTTCAACGCGGCTCTGGCCGGGAAGGTGGACAAGAAGAGCGGGGGGCGCCTGGAGTACTACGGAGTCGCCCGCAACGGAACCCGGTTCGTCGAGGTCGTGGTCATCGTGCAGTACGCCCGCCGCACGGCCGACGGCGAGTACGACGCGGGCAAGGACAAGAAGATCGGCGTCATCACGGCCTACTGCAAGGGCATCAACAAATGCCCGGCCTGGATCAACCAGTGAGCGGGCCGTGCGGGGAGACGGTCGAGCAGCAGGCGTACCTCACGCGCTACCTTCTCGACTACACGGCGGTGCCTCTCGTCGACGGGACCTTCCTGCGCGGGGTGCTGCCGACGCGGGACGCGGTCCGGATCGTGACCGGTACCGGCGACGCCGTGGCACCGGACGCGCTGGTCGCCTACGAGGTACCGCTCACGGACGACGATGACGAACCGGTCACCGCCCCGCTGGTGCTGGGCTGGACACGCACGCTCGCGGCCAGCGGCCCCCCGCACCCGGACGCGTCCGTGATGGGCATGGCCCTGGTCCGGGTGGACACCTCCGCCGTCGAACCCGCCCCGCCGGCGCGCACGGACCGGGTACTGCGCGTACTGCGGACACTGGCCTGGCCGTTCACCGAGACACCGCCGAGCCCCCCGCTGTGCGGCTTCCTCCTCACCGGACAGGACAGCATGCGGCTCTACATCGCGGTCGAGGAAGCCGGCGGGCCGGTCGCGGTCGATGTACGCCTCACCGGCGCGCTGACCGCCCTGCTCGCCGCACTCCCCGCCCTCGTACGCGAGCAGGAGCGCTGGACAACCGACACCGACCCGCACTGCGCACACGCGGTCAACCTCACCACCTGGTGACAACCGGGCGGCCGACAACAGGCACACCCGCAGGCGTGACCTTCACCCGGCGCCGCACTCGGCACCCCGAACCCGACCGTGTACAGCGAGAAGGCGGCCGTGACGGCGTTCGTGGGGCGGCGGTTCGTCGGCCGCGGCCTGCTGGTCGATCTCAGCGCGAACCCGGACGGGACGCTGCACCACTCCGACCAGTTCGCGGAGGTCTGCCGGCGCCAGGACTTGGAGTACCTGGTCGCCGCCGACACCCCGCTCGGACCCGAGCAGGCCGCAGCAAGGCTCCGGGCACGCCGTGCCGACTGGTCACATGGTGCGGCTCGGATGGGTCCGCTCCCCGCAGTCGATCGAGGTCCGCTTCGGCACAAGCCGGGCCGGGGCCTCGCGGGACAACCACAAAAGCCGGGCCGGGGCCTCGCGGAACAACCAAAAGTCGCACGCAGTTCCGGACCGGGGAGGCTGATGTCTGGCTGCGCGCCCACAGCAATCTTCCGACGGAGCTCACCGTCGTGTCCTGCGACTGCGGTGAGCGGAGCGGCCCCGCGCGATCAACGCTCGCCGAGGCCGAGGAGGCCAAGCACTGCCGCAGTCTGGGCGGGGAGGTCGACGCACTGGTCGACAGGCACCGTACGCTGACCAAGGCGCCGTGTACCCGTCCCGCCCCGGCGACCGGCTGATGGTCACGCTGGGGGCCACCGACACCGCCCCGCGCTCGACAGAGCTGTACGAGGTGGTCGAGGGCAGCGGGTACGGCCTGGAGCTGCGCCTGATCGGGGGCTCGCCCGAGGGGGCCGCGGGCGGCTGGTACGCCGGGCCGCCTGAGTAGAAGCCCGCCGCTCCTTCCGCGACGGGCTGCGCCTGTTCCGGCTCCCGCCACGCATCGTCTACGACCTCCAGGAATTCCTCGACCCCGAAGACAACAGAGATGCCTTCGACCCCGAGGAATAGCTGGTCGGTCTCTGGGGCCCGGTGTGGTTGCGATCGAGTGATCAAAGGACGCGAGCCAGTGCGTCCGGCCCCACAAAGTGCAATGGTGGATCGCCGCGCAGGAACCGCAGCACCTCCTCCACGGCACTTGCGCCGAGCCGCTGACGGCACTCGGCGGTGCCCGCCGCCTGATGAGGGGTCAGCAGAACGTTCGGCAGTTTCCGGAACAGGTGGCGGACCGGCAGTGGTTCGGTGTCGAAGACGTCGATCGCAGCGTCCAGCCGGCCCGCCGACACCTCCGCCAGAAGCGCGTCCTCGTCGACGAGCCAGGAACGGGCGGTGTTGACCAGACCGGCGCCGTCGGGCATCAGCGCCAGCTCGCGCGCACCCAGCATGCGCCGGGTCTCGGCGGTGGCAGGGGCGTGCACGGCGACGATCCGGCTGCCACGGAGCAGTTCGTCCAGCGGCACCACCCGTACCGCGAGCCGCTGTGCGTCCTCAGCCGTCAGATACGGGTCGGTGACCGCGACCTGTGCCCCCAGTGCCCTCGCCAGCTCGATGTACGCACGACCGGTGCGGGACGCTCCGATGACGCCGATCGCACAGCCCTGGATCTCGTGCCGCGGCGGGGCCTGGCTGGCCTCGTCCCAGTCGGCTCCGCCGCGCAGCGCGTGGTCGAAGCGGTGGACGCGGTGGAGCAGCGAGAGGGTGAACGCGAGGGCCACCTCGGCGACCGGGCGTGCCATCGCGTCACCGGCCTGGGTGACGAGGATCCCACGCCGGAAGACTCCCTCGGTGACGTACGGGGCGACCGCCGATCCGGTGTGGGCGACGATCGCCAGTCGGTCAGCGACGTCGAGGAGTTCCTCGCTGAGGCGGGGCGTTCCCCAAGCGGTGATCAGGGCACGGGCACCGGGCAGCGCCGCACCGAGTGCGTCCCGGTCGGTGTGCTCGTCGAGGACGGCCGGCTGCGCCGCGGCGCAGAGGCCCTGCCACACCGCCGGGGTGAAGAACTGCTCACGAAGGTGCGGGGGTACGGCGACGACGACCCGCGGCAGGCGGGCCGCCCCCGGGTCAGGAGAGCCAGTCATCGACGTGCTCCGCGACGAAGTCGTCGTCGGTGAGCCAGGGGTAGGCCGTGGCGACCCGGGTGATCTCTTCGGCCTGGCCGGGAGACAAGACCTCCTTCGGATCGAGACACCAGATGCCCTCCAACAGACCCTGGCGGCGCAGCACTTCATGGACACCCGCGATACAGCCGCGGAATCCGCCGTGCACGTCGAACACAGCGCTGTTGGCGTCGGTGAGCTCCGGACGGCGGGCGAGGCAGCCGACCATGGCGTCGTGGTCACCGGCACGTGCCCGCCGGACCTGATCGAGGAGTGTGACGGCGGAGCCGGTCCACACGGCCCACTGGCCGAGCAGCCCGCCGGCGAACCACCGCCGAGTGCCCTTGGTCTCGCACGGGGTGAGCAGGTCGCCGATGATGTCGTCGTCGTTGCCGGTGTACAGCGCCACCTCGTCGGCCCGGTCCGCGGCGGCCACGGCGCGTATGACATCGGCGGTGCGGTAGCGGTCGAACGGGGCGATCTTGACCGCGGCCGTGTTGGGCAGATCGGTGAACGACGACCAGAAGTGCGGCGACAGGTACCGTCCGCCTACGGCCTCCTGGACGTAGAAGCCGATCACCGGCAGCACCTCGCCGACGGCGCGGGCCCGGTCCAGCAGCCCCTTCTCGTCGGCGCCGGGCACGGCAGGGCTCAACAGCACAGCGTCGTAGCCGAGGGAGGCTGCGAGCTCGGCTTCGGAGACGGCCTGCGCGGTGTGGCCGCAGGCACCGGCGACGGTGACGACGGGGTGGCCGGCCTCGTTCCGCACGGTCTCGGCGGCGATTTCGAGGACCGGTGCCAACAGGCCGATGCCCGGTTCGCGGATCTCGAACTGGGTGGTGTGGACGGCGACGGCGAGGCCGCCCGCGCCGGAGGCCAGGTAGTAACGGGTCAGTGCGCGTTGCCGGCGTTCGTCGAGCTTGCGGTCGGCGCCGAGGGCGAGTGGATGAGCGGGGATGACGGCTCCCTCGGCGAGCACGTCCATCGGAGTGCGTGCCGGGGCTGCCGCGGCCGCCGAGGAGGGTATGGGTTTGGGAGTGGTCGCGGCTATGGAGCCGGGTGCAGGCGCGGTCGCGGCTGCGGGCATACGGGACACAGGGATCAGAACCTTCCGTCGCGGACCTGGAACTTGGTGGGCTTACCGGACAGTGGCAGCCCGCGGTGCAGCCAGTCCGCCTGCCAGCGGACCAGGGTCCGCAGGGACACGTCCGGGTAGCCGAACAGGGCGTGGCAGGCGCTCGCGTCGGACAGCAGCGCGGTTGGAGCCTCCTCGCCGGCGATCACGGGATCCTTGCCGAACTCCTCACCGAACCAGTGCGCGAGCCGCCGTACGGACGCGGTCTCGGGCCCGGTGAGGTTGAGGGTGAAGGGCTCCGGAGCGGTGGTGTGCAGCAGGGATCGCAGCGCGACCTCGTTGGCGTACCCCTGCCACACGACGTTGGCGTGGCCGGTGGTGACGTCGACCGGCTCGCTCGCCCGGACGGCGGAGGCGATGTCGGCGAGGACGCCGTAGCGCAGGTCGACCGCGTAGTTGAGGCGGATGTTGGCGACCCTGGTGCCACGGGTGAGGGCCGCGTGGCCGAAGATCCGTTCCCGGCCCAGGCATGACATGGCGTACTCGCCGACCGGGCCGACCGGGTCGTCCTCGGTGCAGCCGCCGGAGGACACCGGCACCTGTGGATAGACGTTGCCGGTGGAGAACGCGGCGATCCGCGCGTCCGGCCAGCGGCGCGCGACCCGGTCGGGCAGGGCGGCGTTGACGGCCCATGCGTGCGAGGGGGCGTCCGCCGAGCCGAACTTGGCGCCGACCATGAAGACGACGTTCTCCGCGTCGGGCAGCTCCTTGAGGTCGGCGGCCGGGTCCATGAGGTCGAAGGGCACGATACGGACCCCGGCGTCCTCCAGCTGTTGTGCCGCGGCCGGGTCGGACCAGCGGGAGACGGCGTGTACGGTCACGTCCTGGCGGCCGGCGGCGTCCAGCGCGCGGCGGGCGAGCCGGCACAGGCTGGGGCCCATCTTGCCGCCAGCACCGAGCACGAGCAGGTCGCCGTCGAGCCGGGCGAGGTCCCGGACGAGGGTGGTCGAGGGGGTACTGAGACGCTCTTCAAAAGCGACTTCATCGGTGAACATAATTGCGTGGGTCATCCCTTGATTCCGGACGCGGTGACGCCCTCGGTGAAGTAGCGCTGGCCCACCAGGTACGCGGCGAAGATGGGCACGAACGCGATGACGGAGCCGGAGAGCACCACGTTGAGCGGCACGTTCTGCTGCTGGAGCGAGGCGATGCCGACGGTGAGGGTGCGCATGTCGGTGGACTGGCCGATGACCAGCGGCCACAGGAAGTCGTTCCAGTGCCACAGGAAGACGAAGACACCGAGGGTGGCGAGGATCGGCTTGAGCAGGGGCAGCACGATCCGGTAGAAGATCTGCCACTCGTTGCAGCCGTCGAGCCGGGCTGCCTCGAAGAGTTCGTCCGGCAGTCCCTGGATGAACTGGCGCATCAGGAAGACGGCCTGGGCGTTGGCCAGGGTCGGCAGGATCAGGCCCCAGTAGGTGTCCACGCCGCCCAGCTTCGCGATCATTGCGAAGGTCGGGATCATCGTGACGTGGTAGGGGACCATCACCATCGACAGGAACGACCAGAACATCGTCTCGCGGCCCGGGAAGCGCTTCTTGGCGAAGGCGTATCCGGCGAGCGAGGCGAGCAGCAGTACGCCGACGACGGAGACGACCGAGTAGATCAGGGTGTTGAACAGCCAGCGCGGTACGTCCTGGGCGTTCATGACGGTGTCGTAGGCCTGGCCGGTCAGTGGCCATGGCAGCAGGCTGCCGGGGAATTCCACTGCGGCGGACGGTTTCAGGGAGAGCACGACCATTGCGTAGAACGGGAAGACCGTCACGATCGCGGCGAGGGTCAGCAGGATGGCGCGGCCGGTCCGGCCGGCCCGGGTGGGCCGCATGCCGTGCGGGACGGTGTCCTGTTCGGAGATTTTGCGCAGCTTGCGTTCGGCGCGACGCGTGGCCCGGTCGGGGGCGGTGGGGGCTTGGACGGCGGGTGGGGTGCTGGTCTTCTCGGGTGCTGTGGTCATGGTCACTGGTCCTTCCCGATCACGAGCCGCTGGATCACGGCGACCACCACGGTCAGCGCGAAGAGCGCGACGCCGATGGCGGAGGCGTAACCGAGGTCGAAGTACTTGAAGCCCGCGTCGTAGAGCTGGAAGACGAGTGTGTAGCTGGCGTTGGCGGGGCCGCCGCCGGTCATGGTGTAGACGGCGTCGAAGACCTGGAAGGAGGCCGTCGTCTCGATCACGGCGAGGAAGAACAGGGCGGGTTTGAGCTGTGGCAGGACGATGTACCGGAACCGCTGCCAGGCGCCGGCGCCGTCGGTGAGGGCCGCCTCCTCCAGCTCACGGGGGATGTCCTGCATCCGGGCCAGCAGGATGAGCATCCCGTATCCGAAGCGGGACCAGATGCCGACGATCGCGAGCGCGGGCAGCACCAGCACGTCATCGGAGAGCCAGGAGCCCTCGGACATCCCGAACCAGCTCATCAGCGTCGGCCACGGCCCGCCTGTCGAGAAGATCCAGACGAAGACGGTGGCGGCCAGCACCAGCGAGGTGACGACCGGCAGGAAGAACACCGAACGGAAGAACCTGGCGCCGCGGAACGCGCGGCGGGTGATCAGTGCCAGGGACACCGAGGCGATCAGCGTGCCGGGCACTGCGAGCACGGTGTAGAGGACGGTGACCTTCAGCGCCTGCCAGAACAGCGGGTCGTCCCACAGGCGGGTGAAGTTGTCCAGCCCGATGAAGCTGCCACCGCCCGTGAGGGAGTAGTCGGTGAAGCTCATCAGCACCCCGGCGATACCCGGACCGAACCGGAACGCCAGGAAGAGCAGGAAGCACGGAAGGACGAAGAGCAGGCCGATCCGGGCCTCGCGGCGCGCCTGCGGCCCGCTGCG
>NZ_JBIATE010000039.1:0-48649 GCF_042891445.1 Streptomyces sp. NPDC001890
TCACACCAGCCGAGTTTGAACAGCAACTGATCACGTCACGTACGCTGTCACTCGTCGCGTGAAACCCGGTGTCCACTCCCGGGGATCAACCTCACTGCACGAGGCGGTGCTCGACCGCATCGACGAGTGCGGCCTGCTCGACCTGACCCACGCGGTCCTCGACTCCGCCCACGTACGGGCCCAAAAGGGCCGGCTACCGCCGACTCAAGCACCGCTACGAACGCCACCCCCACAACTACCTGGCATTCCTCGGCCTCGCCGCCGCCCTCTGCTGCTACAAAAGGCTCATCCGACTCACCACATAGGACACCGTCGTAGTAATCACAGGGGAGCTCGCGCGAGGCATTGTCGAATCCTGTGGACTGTCTGGACAGCCCGATGACGGGTCGGTCAAACCAGCGGCTTTCGGTATCGGGCGTACTCGTTCTGCCGCCGGAACCCCACGCTCTCGCAAAGATCGTAGGGCCGGTGCGGATTTTCCGTGCCTGTGTACAGCCAGGCTGTTGCTGGACCGTACCCGCGAAGACTTCGCAGCCCGTCCAGCAGCAGGGCCCGGCCGATTCCACGGCGTCGCTTGTCCGTTCGGACGCTCAGCTTTTCGACCTCGCCCACGGTGTGGTCCTGGCGGCAGATGGAGCATAGGGCCACGCCGAGCATGTCCTGCCCGTTCCACTCAGCCGTCCAGCACGCCGGCTCGGCGGTGTCGACGAAGTCCTGGAAGGGCCACTTCTGAGTGAAACCGGTGTCCGCACGCTGCTGGGCACGATTCTCGATCCGGGACCGGGACCGGGACCGGGACGGGAAGTCCCCCGCCTTGTTCGACGCGATCCTCGCCGATACGGGCATCAAGGTTGCGCTCAGCGGCGTCCGGACGCCGAGAATGAACTCGGTTATGGAGAGGCGGGTGCAGACCTGTCGGCGCGAACTGCTGGACCGCACCTCGATCTGGAATCAGCGGCATCTGCTCCACGCCTTGCCCGTGTTCGAACGGTTCTACAACTCCCATCAGCCGCATCAGGGCATCGAGAATGCCCGCTCGCTGTATCCATTTCCCACACCGATCGCTGTTCCGGACGCGATCGCCCACCTCGACATACGCCGCCGCGATCGTCTCGGCGGCATACTCCACGCGTACCGCCATGCCGCATGACCTCATGCGGATGACGTTTTCGGCAAGGGCACCTTCATCGCCGTGGTGGTCCTGGCTCTGACAGGCCATTTGGCCGCGGCCCCTGCCGTGACCGTGCTCGGCGGCGGAATGAGCGCTGTTGGTGGCATTCAGGTGACCGTCAGCATCCGGCGCTGAAGCGTTGCCCCTGCCATGTCCGCCGTGTCACTGCGGCTTCCCGGAGGCTGCGCGGTCGTGTCGGACGGTCGGAGAGCCGGAAGGCCGAAGTGCTCCCACCACCTTCCCGGTGAGCGGGAACCGCCACCTGCGCCGGGCCACCTCTTCCTGTCAGGCTCCGATCCGCCGTGGTTCCACCGCCCGTGCCCCGCCCGAGGGGCCGGGCCGCAGGGAGGACGTGACAGATCATGAAGGGCGCGCAGACCATCGCCCGGCTCGCGGACTGGGCCGCGCAGAGATACGGGGATGAGGAGGCCCTCGTCTTCGGCGAGGAGCGTTGGACGTTCGCGGAGCTGCGCGACCGGGTCGACCGGATGGCACGCGCGGTGATCGCTCAGGGGGTGCGCCCGGGTGACCCGGTCGCTGTGTGGGCGCCCAACAGTGCCCGCTGGGTGGTGGCCGCGCTGGGCACGGTGGCGGCAGGCGGGGTGCTGGTCCCGGTGAACACCCGCTACAAGGCGGCCGAGGCCGCCGACATCCTGCGCCGGTCCCGCACCCGGCTCCTGTTCACCGAGCACGATTTCCTGGGTACGGACTACCGGGCGCTGCTTGCGGCCTCGGGTGAGGAACTCCCGCTCCTGGAGCGGACGGTGACCTTGCACTCCGCGGACTGGTCTCGATTCCTCTCGGGTGCGGACCGGGTGACCGGGGAGGAGCGGCTGGCCCGTACCGCCGCCGTGCGCCCCGCCGACACCGCCGACATCCTCTTCACCTCCGGCACCTCCGGCTGCCCCAAGGGCGTGCCCACCACCCACGGACAGAACCTGCGCGTCTACGACGCCTGGGCGCGTACGGTCACCCTCCGGCGTGGCGATCGTTACCTCCTCGTCAACCCGTTCTTCCACACCTTCGGCTACAAGGCCGGTGTCCTCGCCTGCCTGCTGCGCGGGGCGACGATCGTCCCGGAGCGGGTGTTCGACACGGGGGCCGTCCTCAGGCGGATGCAGGACGAGCGGATCTCCGTCCTGACCGGTGCGCCGACGGTCTTCACCTCGCTCATCCATCATCCCGAGCGCGAGACGTACGACCTCACGTCGATGCGGATGGCGGTCACGGGCGCCGCGAACATCCCCACCGCGCTCATCGAGCAGATCAGGACGTGCCTCGGCGCTCGAAGCGTCAACACCGCGTACGGACTGACCGAGTCGACAGGCGTGGTCGCGATCTGCCCGCCGCACGAGTCCCCGGAGACACTGGCCCGCACCTTCGGGACGGCTCTGGAGGGCACGGAGTTGCGCGTCGACGGACCGCCCGGGGAGCCCGGGGAGATCCTCACCCGCGGCTACCACGTGATGCAGGGCTATCTCGACGACCCCGAGGCCACTGCCCAGGCCGTCGACGCGGACGGCTGGCTGCACACCGGGGACGTGGGTGTCCTCGACGAGCGCGGCTTCCTGCGGATCACCGACCGGCTGAAGGACATGTTCGTGGTGGGCGGCTTCAACGTGTACCCGGCGGAGGTGGAGCAGGTGCTGCGCGGCCACCCGGCCGTCCTGGACGTGGCGGTCGTGGGCGCGCCGGACGCGCGGCTCGGGGAGGTCGGCGTCGCCTACTGCGTACCGGCGGCCGGGGCTCCGATCGACGCGGTGGAGCTGACCGCGTACACGCGTGAGCGGCTGGCGAACTTCAAGGTCCCGCGTGCCTTCCGCTCCGTACCGGCCCTGCCGCACAACGCGGCGGGCAAGGTCGACAAGAACGCGCTGCGGCGGCCGGCGGGGAACACCACCACCCGATGAGGAGAGTACGAACGTGAACGACAGCATCACCGAGTCCGTCGATGTCGATGTGGTGGTCGTCGGAGCGGGCGTCACCGGTCTGTACGCCGTGCACAAGTTGCGCGGTCTCGGCCACAGCGTGCGCGGCTTCGAGCGGGGCGACGACGTGGGCGGCGTCTGGTACTGGAACCGCTATCCGGGCGCCCGCTGCGACGTGGAGTCCGTGGACTACTCGTACTCCTTCGACGAGGATCTACAGCAGGAGTGGGACTGGAGCGAGAAGTACGCCGCCCAGCCGGAGATCATCCGCTATCTGCACCATGTCGCCGACCGCTTCGACCTGCGCCGCAGCTACACCTTCTCGACCTCGGTGACCTCGGCCGAGCTGGACGAGGAAACGCTGCGCTGGACGGTCCGCACGGACGGCGGCGAGGTGGTGTCGGCCCGGTTCTGCGTCTTCGCCGTCGGCTGCCTCTCCAGCACCCACGTACCGGACATCGCGGGGGCCGGGGAGTTCACCGGCGCCACCTACCACACTGGTGCCTGGCCCCACGCGGGCGTCGACTTCAGCGGCCTGCGCGTCGGGGTGATCGGCACCGGCTCCTCCGGCATCCAGGCGATCCCGCTGATCGCCGCGCAGGCGGCGCACCTCACCGTCTTCCAGCGCAGCGCCAACTTCAGCATCCCGGCGGGCAACGAGCCACTGGACGACGCGACGCGCCGCCGGCAGAAGGCCGGCTACGCCGAGCGGCGGCGGCTGTCCCGGCTCAGCGGTGGCGGTTCGCCCCACACGGCACACGCGTCGGCGACGTTCGACGTGTCCCCCGAGGAGCGGCGGGCCGCGTTCGAGGAGCGCTGGGATCTCGGCGGTGTCCTGTACTCCAAGACGTTCCCGGACCAGCTCACCGACCGCACGGCGAACGACGCGGCACGCGCGTTCTGGGAGAAGAAGGTCCGTGCCATCATCGAGGACCCGGCCGCCGCCGACCTGCTCGTCCCCACCGACCATCCGATCGGCACCAAGCGGATCGTCACCGACTCGCACTACTACGAGACGTTCAACCGCGACGACGTACGCCTCGTCAGCCTGCGGGGGAACGCGATCGAACGCATCGAGAACACCGGGATCGTGCTGGCCGACGGCACCCGTGTGGAGCTGGACGCGATCGTGTACGCGACCGGCTTCGACGCGATGACCGGCGCGATCGACCGGGTGGACGTCCGCGGGCGTGGCGGCCGGACGCTGAAGGACGTCTGGAGCGAGGGCCCCCGGACCTATCTGGGCCTGAGTGTCGACGGCTTCCCGAACCTGTTCAACCTCACCGGCCCCGGCAGTCCGTCCGTGATGGCCAACGTCGTGCTGTGCGCCGAGCAGCACGTCGACTGGCTCGGCGACTGCCTGGGCCATCTGGACGAGCACGGCTACCGCGCGATCGAGGCGAGCGGGGAAGCCGTCGAGCAGTGGGGCGCGCAATGCCGCGACCGGGCCGCGGCCACACTGTTCCCGGCGGCGAACTCCTGGTACCTGGGGGCCAACATACCGGGGAAGCCGCGGGTGTTCATGCCGTTCATCGGTGGCTTCGGGGTGTACGGGGAGATCATCGCGGACGTCGCTGCCTCGGGGTACGAGGGGTTCGCGCTGATACGGGACTGAGGCGGGGCCGACGGTACGTCCATGCGGCGTCCGTCATGCGGGAACGCGCTCCGCCCCCACCTGATCGGGTGGGGGCGGAGCGCGCACGTACGCGGCGGTCAGTTCGGGGCGAGGATCGCGCGCAGGGCGGCGAAGGCGGCCTCCCGGGCCTCGGCCGCTACGGACAGGGCGCCCGCCATGGAGAGGAAACCGTGGAACATCCCCGGGTGGTGGTGGGCCTCCACCGGAACGCCCGCCGCGGCAAGGGCGTCCGCGTACGCCAGTCCGTCGTCCCTCAGGGGATCGAAGCCGGCGGTGACGACCTGGGCCGGCGGGAGCCCGGACAGGTCGGCGCCCGCCAGCGGGGCCGCGTAGGGACTGGTGCGAGCCGCCGGGTCCGGCAGGTAGCCGTCCCAGTACCAGCGCAGATGATCCGAGGTGAGGAAGTAGCCCTGGGCGTTCTCCCGGTGCGAGGGGCGGGAGCGGGTGGGGTCGAGCATCGGGTAGTAGAGCGCCTGGCAGGCGATCTCGGGGCCGCCCCGGTCGCGGGCGAGCAAGGTCAGCACGGTGGCGAGGTTGGCGCCCGCGCTGTCCCCGGCGACGGCGATCCGGCGGCCCGGGAAGGTCGCCGCCGTCCACAGCAGGGCCGTGTAGGCGTCTTCGGGGGCGGCCGGGAAGGGGTGCTCGGGGGCCCGGCGGTAGTCGACGGAGACGACGACCGCTTCCGTGGCGCGGGCCAGGGAGCGGCAGAAGCCGTCGTGGCTGTCGAGGTCGCAGAGGACGAAGCCGCCCCCGTGGCAGAACACGATGACGGGGGCGGTCTCGTGGGCAGTCGGTTCGTAGACGCGTACGGGCACGCCGTCGGCGTCCTCGTCCGAGACCCGGGCGACGGGGGGCGGGAGGACGGGCGGGCGGGGGCGGGCGGCGAAGAAGGCGCGTACCTCGGCGATGTCCGTCATCTCCGTCGCCAGCGGTGGGAAGCCCGCGGTGGCCAGGTCGATGACCGCCTGGACTTCGGGGTCGGGTCGGTTCACGCGTCCGTTCCCTTCGGAGTGAGGACCGGCATGCGGCCCGCCGACGCTCCGCCGTCCACGGCGAGTTCGGCGCCGGACAGGTACGAGGAGTCATCGGAGGCGAGGAAGGCGACGAGGTGGGCAACCTCCACGGGCTGCCCCACCCGTCCGAGCGGCGTGCCGGGATGCTTCTCGGTTCCGAGGTGGGCGGTCATCGCCGTGGCGATGGCGCCCGGGTGGACGGAGTTGACCCGGATGCCGTCCGCACCGAGCTCCAGCGCGGCCGTCCTGGTCAGGCCGCGCAGCCCCCACTTCGCGGCTCCGTAGGCGCCGTGCCCCCACACGCCCTGGAGGCCGGCCTGCGAGGAGATGTTGACGATGGACCCGCCGCCGTTCGCGCTCATCGCCCCGGCGACGGCACGGACGCCGAGGAAGGGGCCGATCAGGTTGACGCGGAGGATCGCCTCCAGGCGGTCCGGGTCCTCCTCCGTGATGGGCGAGGTGGAGTAGATCGCGGCGTTGTTGACGAGGACGTCGAGTCGGCCGAAGGCGTCCAGGGCGGTGGCCACGGCGGCCGCCCAGGACCGCTCGTCGGTCACGTCGTGGTGCACGAAGCGGGCGACGGGGCCGAGGGAGGCGGCCGTCGCCGCTCCCTCGGCCTCCAGGACGTCGGTGAGGACGACCTTCGCCCCGAGGGCGGTGAACAGGCGGGCCTCGGCCTCGCCCATGCCGCGTGCCGCGCCGGTGACCAGCGCGACCTTTCCTGTGAGATCGACGGGCATCAGCGGTTCTCCTCGGTCGGTCGGAGGGTCGGGCCGGTCGTCCAGCCGCCGTCGACGGCCAGTTCGGCGCCGGTGACGTACGAGGCGGCGTCCGAGAGCAGGAAGGCGACCGTGTGCGCGATCTCCCGGGGTTCACCGACTCGGCCCATGGGTGTGTTCGGGTACTTTCCCTCGCCGCGCTCGATGCCGACGTGGGCGGTCATCGGAGTGTGGATCATGCCGGGGTGTACGGAGTTGACGCGGATCCGGTCGGCTGCGAGCTCCACCGCGCCGAGCTTGGTGAGCCCGCGCACTCCCCACTTGGCCGCCCCGTAGCCGGCGGTCTTCGCCAGGCCCATGAGGCCGGCCGCGGAGGAGATGTTGACGATGGAACCGCCGCCGTTCTCCCGCATCACCGGGATCACGGCCCGCATACCGAGGAAGACGCCGGTGAGGTTGATGTCGAGGACGCGGCGGAACGCCTCGGCCGGCTGTTCCTCCAGGAGGTGGGAACCGCCGGAAATGCCCGCGTTGTTCACCAGTCCGTCCACCTGTCCGAAGGCGGCCACCGCGAACTCCACCACCTCGCGCCAGTCGTCCTCGGAGGTGACGTCGTGGCGGACGAACCGGGCGTCGGCGCCGAGCCTCCGGGCCGCGGCCCGCCCCTCCTGCGCGCGTACGTCGGTGAGCACGACCCGGGCGCCCGCCTCGGCGGCCACCCGTCCGGCCTCCGCTCCGATCCCTCGCGCTCCACCGGTGATGATCACAGTCCTGCCCCGCAGATCCGCCACCGGACCCCTCACCGCTTCTCGGGGGAGCGGGTACGGGCGATGTGGTCGACCGCGAGCCAGCTGAAGGTCATGGCGGGGCCGATGGTCGCGCCGGGCCCCGGGTAGGTCTCCCCCATGACGGCGGCCGAGACGTTGCCGGAGGCGTACAGGCCGTCGATGGCGGTGCCGTCCTCCCGCAGCACCCGGGCCGTGGGGTCGGTGACCAGGCCGCCCTTGGTACCGATGTCGCCCGGGTGGACGGGGATCGCGTAGTACGGGCCCTTCTCCAGCGGCGCGAGGCTGGGGTTGGGCAGCGTCGGGTCGCCGTAGTAGCGGTCGTAGACGCTGTCGCCGCGGTGGAAGTCCTCGTCGCGGCCGGCGCGGGCGAAGCCGTTGAAGCGGTCCACGGTGGCGCGCAGCCGCTCCGGGGCGACGCCGATGCGTGCGGCCAGTTCCTCGACTGTCGCGGCCTTCTTGACGAAGCCGCTTTCCAGCCACGGCTTGGGGAAGGCCTGGCCCGGGAAGAGTCCCACGAAGATGTAGCGGGCCTTGGACGTGGCGTCGAGGAGCAGCCAGGAAGGCACAGTGGTCGCCCCCGGCCTGTCGTTGGCGTACATGGCGTCGACGAACTCGTGGTACGGGGCGGCCTCGTTGGCGTAGCGCTCCCCCACCGCGTTGACGATCACCATGCCGGGGATTCCGCGGTCGGCAACGAGGAAGAACGGCTTCCCGTCGGGTGGCACCACCGACGGCGCGCCCCACACCCGGTCCATCAGGTCGGTCGCGGCTCCGAGGGCCACCGCCGGTTCCAGGGCGTCACCGGTCTGTCCGTCGGCCGCGGAGCTCCACTCGGTGGAGGTGGGCGTCGGCAGGTGTTTCTCGCGCAGCCGCTGATCGTGGGAGAAGCCCCCGGAGGCGAGGACGACACCTCCGTTCGCCCGGACGGTGAGCTCCCGGCCGTCCCTGGTGACCCGGACGCCGGTGACCCTGCCGTTCTCCTCCAGCAGTCCGGTCAGCGGGGCGGAGAGCCACAGTTCGCCGCCGAGGGTGTCGAGGGAGTGCCGCATGCGGGCGACGAGCGCCTCGCCGAGGGAAAGAAGTTCCTGGCCGGAGAGCCGGGCCTTGACCGCCTGGACGCCGGCCTTGACGGCGGTCCGGCGGCCGGCCCAGGTGCGTCCGACCATGTTGAGCTGTCGGAAGTCCTTGGAGGTGATGGTGAGGCCGTAGGTGGGCAACCCGGCACGGCGCAGGGTGGCCCGCTGTTCCGGGCCGAGTTTCTTGAGGTCGAAGATCTGCGGTTCGATGGAACGGCCCTGCGGGTAGCCGCCGAGCCGCTCGGGGTAGTAGTCGGAGTAGCCAGGGGTGTAGACGAACCGCACGGCCGTACGGTCATGGAATTCCCGCACCATCCGTGGTCCGTACGCGACATAGGCGTCCTTGCGTGCGGCGGGGACCCGGTCGCCGACCGTGGCGTCCAGATAGGCGCGGGCCTTCTCCGGGGTGTCGCCGAGCCCGGCGGCGTCCAGGTGGAAGTTGTCCGGGACCCAGATCGCGCCGCCGGACAGGGCGGTCGAGCCGCCGTAGACGTCGGTCTTCTCCACCACCAGGGCGCTCAGTCCGCGCAGCCGGGCGGTGATGGCCGCGGCCAGACCGGCGGCACCGGAGCCGACGACCACCACGTCGTACGTGTGGTCCCACGTGTCGTTCATCGCGTTCTCCCTGATCTTGTCGGGTGGGTCGGCAGCCGGGGCGGGCCGTCCCCCGTCCCGGCCCCCGGGTCAGCGTGCGGCGATACGGGCATCGGTGAGGACCGGCGCGTCGTCGCGGTCCGCGGCCGTGGCCGTCAGCCGGTAGCCGTCGGAGGTGTCCCAGACACGCAGCCGCAGGGTCTCGCCGGGGTAGAACACCCCGGCGAAGCGGGTGCGGCAGCCGGTGACCGCGCTCGCGTCGCCGTCGAGCAGACGGTCGGTGACCGCTTTGACCGCCATCCCGAAGGAGCAGAGGCCGTGCAGGATGGGGCGGTCGTGGCCCGCGCGGCGGGCGATGGCGGGGTCGGCGTGCAGCGGGTTCCAGTCCCCGGTGAGCCGGTAGAGCAGTGCCTGCTGACGGAGCGTCGGGATCTCGGTCACCAGGCCGGGTGCGCGGTCGGGCGCGGGAAGGCGCTCGGAGGGGCCGCGGTCGCCGCCGAAGCCGCCCTCCCCGTGGACGAAGATCTGGTTGCGCTGGGTGATCAGCGGCGCGCCGTCCTCGCCGAGGAGGGTGGACTCCTGGACGATGACGGCGGCCTTGCCCTTGTCGTACACGGCCGCGGCCCGGGTGACCGCGGTCGCACGGGCCGCGGTGGGCAACGGGCGGTGCACCGTGATCTCCTGGCCGCCGTGCAGCACGTTCGCCAGGTCGATGTCGACGCCCGGCAGGTCGAAGACCTGGAAGCCGACGCCACCGGTGCCGCCCGCGACGACTCCGAAGGTGGGCAGGACCTGGAGGCCCCGCTCGGATCCTTCGTAGACGTACCGCAGTTCGCGCGGGTCGGTCTCGGGGACGCCCGCTCCGAGCGCCAGGTGGTAGAGCCGAACGTCGCGCTCGTCCCACGTGACTTCGGTGCGCACCGGAGGCGCGGAGGTCGCCTTCGCGACGTCGAGGGCCATCAGAACGCGCCCACGGCGTAGCGGCTGCGGAAGAACAGCAGCGGCCGGCCGTCCTCGCCGGCGTCGAGCGCCACCACCTGTGCGGTGACCAGGTGGTGGTCCCCGGCTTCGTGCACGGCGTGCAGCTCGCACTCCACATGGGCCAGGGCTCCGTCGACGCGCACGGTCCCGTGCTCGCCGACGCGCCACCGCACCCCGGCGAACTTGTCGGGTCCGCTGCGGCCGAGGGCGGCACAGGTGGCCTGCTGGTCCTCGGCAAGGATGTTGACGCAGAAGCGGCCCGACCGCTCGATCCTCGGCCAACTGGTGGAGTTCTTGCCGACGGCCAGCATGACCAGCGGGGGGTCGAGGGACAGCGAGGCGAAGGACTGGCAGGCGAACCCGACGGGCTCCGCGCCGTCGAGTGTCGCCACCACCGTGATGCCACTGGCGAAACGTCCGAGCACGTCCCTGAATTCGGAGGGGGCGATCAGCCGTTCCACTGGTGGCCCCAGAAGCTGTCGGCAGTGATCTCCTTGGCCACCCAGGTGGCGGGGTCGACGATCAGCCCGTCCCAGCCGTACTCGACCTGGAAGCCCCCGGGGGCCTGGGCGTAGAACGACACCATGCGGTCGTTGGTGTGGCGGCCGAGGCTGGACGCGATGGGGATGCCCGCGGCCTGCATGCGGTCGAGGCCCCGGCCCACGTCGTCGAGGGTCTCCAGCTCGACCATGAAGTGCACGATGCCTGGAGGCAGCGCGCCGGGGTAGAGCCCGAGGCTGTGGTGACGGCGGTTGGGGCTCAGGAAGTGCATCCAGTGGAACTCCCGCTGTTCAGCGGCGGTCGGGACGGCCTGCGACGGAAGCTTCATGGAGTCGCGGAGCTGGAAGCCCAGCAGGTTCTCGTAGAAGTCGAGCGCGGCTTCGATGTCCGGTACCGGGAGCACGACGTGGCCGAGGCCGAGGTCTCCGGTGACGAAGCGATTGCCGTACGGGGTGCCGAGCGCGCTGTGGTCCTGTGCCTGGCCCCAGTAGATCTCCAGCGGGTTGCCGCCCGGGTCCGTGACGTGGATCAGGCCGCGGACGCGGCGCTCGGCCAGCTCGGCGGGGTCGGCGGCCTTGACGGCGACTCCCGCCGCTTCCAGCTCGTCGGCTGCGCGCAGCAGTTCGGCGGCGTTCGCCACCTCCCAGCCGGCCGCGAGGAGCCGGTCGCTCTCGCCCGCCTGGATCACGATGCGGTACGCGCGGTCGTCCAGGCGCAGGCAGAGGGTGTCCTCGGTGGTGCCGGATGCCTCCACCATGCCGAGGACGTCGAGGGCGTAGCGCCGCCAGTCGTCCAGCGTGGTGGTCTCCAGGCGAAGGTAGCCGAGAGCACGGATGTCCATGGTGAGCACCTCTTGTGTCGTGACGAAAGGTCAGGGGAGGTCAGGGGGGATTCAGTGGGAGAAGAAGTCGACGGCGAGGCGGTTGAACTCGTCGGCCTGCTCGGTCTGGGCCCAGTGCCCGCAGTGCGGGAAGACGTGCAGGCGGGCGTCGGGAATGGTCTTGAGGGCGACCAGCGCGCCGTCGAGGGGGTTGACGCGGTCCTCGCGGCCCCAGGTGAGCAGCACCGGCTGGGTGATCCGGTGGGCCTCGCGCCAGAGCATCACGTCCTCGGCCCAGGCGGGATTGGCGAAGGAGGCCGCCATCCGGGCGTTGCCGAGCCGGGTGTCGGGGTCGCTGGCCGAGGCCCAGCGTTCCTCGACCAGTTCGTCGGTGACGATCGACTGGTCGTACGCCATGACTTCGAGGAAGGCGCGCAGTTGCTCCTTGGCCGGCTCGGGTGCGGCGCTGAACTCGAAGAGGCGCTTGATGCCCTCGGTGGGGTCGGGTGCGAAAAGGTTGACGGAGACCCCTCCGGGGCCCATCAGAAGGAGCTTGCCGACCTTGTCGGGGTGGTTCAGGGCCATGCGGACAGCGGTGCCGCCGCCGAGGGAGTTTCCGATGAAGTGCGCCTGGTGGATGCCGAGTTCGTCCATCAGGGCGGCGACGGCGTCCGCGCTGAAGCTGAAGTAGTCCTTGTCGAGTTCCGGTTTGTCCGAGCGGCCGAAGCAGGGCTGGTCGACGAGGAGGGTGCGGAAGTGCTCGGCGAGGACGGGGAGGTTGCGGCCGAAGTTGCTCCAGGCGGAGGCGCCGGGACCGCCACCGTGGAGCATGATGACGACGGGTGCCTCGTGCGGGCGGCCGGCGGGCGCGGCCTCGTGGTAGTGGAGGGTGAGTCCCGCCGCCTTGACGGTGCGGGAGGTCGACTCGTGGGTGAGCTCAGCCATCTGCAACGCCTCTCAGGCCATGGTGTCTTGGATGTCGATGCCGAGCGCGCTCTGCCCGTACAGGAGCAGTGCCCGCTCCGGGTCGTTGGCGGCGTGGCCGCGACCGGTGTGGGCGTCGCGCCAGGCGCGCTGGACGAGACCGGGGCCGGTGCGCATGGCGTTGCCGCCGGAGTTCTCCATCAGCAGGTCGACCGCCGCGACTGCGCGTTCGGTGGCGAGCACCTGGTCGCGCCGGGTGCGCGTGCGCAGCTCCATCGGGATCTCCTCGCCGCGCTCGGCGAGGGCGTACATCTCGCCCATGTTGCGGGTGAGCTGCAGCCAGCTCGCGTCGATGTCGCCGGCGGCGCGGGCGATGCGGACCTGCGCGAAGGGGTCCTCGACGACCTTCTGTCCGTACGAGACACGGATCCGCTGTCTGGTGGCCTCGACGCAGGCGTCGAAGGCTCCCTCGGCGATGCCGACGATCGGGGTGGAGATGGTGGTGGTGAACACTCCGGCGTAGGGCAGCCGGTACAGCGGCTCGGGGTTGATTTCGTGGCCGGGCACCTTCAGGGCGGTGACCGGGCCGAAACTCAGGGCGCGGTGCTCGGGGACGAAGGCGTCATCGACGACGATGTCGTTGCTGCCGGTGCCGCGCAGGCCGACGGTGTCCCAGACGTCGTCGACGCGGTAGTCGGAACGGGGGACGAGGAAGACCCGCATGTCGACCGGGTTGCCCTCGCCGTCGGTGACGAGGCAGCCGAGGAGCGCCCAGCGGGCGTGGTCGCAGCCGGAGGAGAAGTGCCACCGGCCGGAGAGCCGGAAGCCGCCGGCCGCCCCGGTGGCCTTGCCGGTGGGGGCGTACGAGGAGGCGATGCGGGTCTTGGGGTCCTGGCCCCACACCTCCTGCTG
Organism: Streptomyces sp. NPDC001890; assembly: GCF_042891445.1. Lineage (NCBI taxonomy): Bacteria > Bacillati > Actinomycetota > Actinomycetes > Kitasatosporales > Streptomycetaceae > Streptomyces > Streptomyces sp. NPDC001890. The sequence continues at coordinate 13,064 of NZ_JBIATE010000039.1, forward strand.
GGCGCGGGGGTCGAACAGGGCGACGTGCCAGGGGTGGACGCCGACCACGGAGGCGACCCAGCCGGTCGAGCCGCACGCCTTGGCGATCTCCTTGACTGCCGTGTAGAAGAGCACCGGGTCGGCCGCGCGCCCGCCGAAGGCCCTGGGCTGGAGGAGCTGGAAGAAGCCGGTGTCCTCGATTTCGTTGACGGAGGTGTCGGGCACCCGGCGCAGTGCCTCGGCCTCGACCGCGCGTTCGCGCAGGGCGGGGGCCAGGTCACGGATCGCTGCCAGGACGTCATCGGCCATGGGGCATCCCCTTTCGGGTCGTGGTGGGGGAATGCCAGGACCGTACGGCGTGCCGTACAGCGGCGAAATGCGCTGCTCCCACTCAGCGGGAACCCCCGCACGGGAAAGGGATCTGCGGCTCAGAGCATGGGGTCGTGGACGTCCATGCCGAGGGCGTCCTGGGCGTAGAGGGCCAGAGCCCGCTCCACGTCGTTGGCCGCCTGGCCGCGGCCGGTGTGCAGGTCCCGCCAGGCGCGCTGCAGGACGCCGTCGTCCGTGCGCAGCGGCCCGCGGCCGGCGTTCTCCATGAGGAGGTCCACGGCCGTGAGGGCGCGTTCGGTGGCGAGCGCCTGGTCCCGGCGGGTGCGGGCGCGCAGCTCCGTCGGGATCTCCGCACCGCTGCGCGCGATCGTGTACAGGTCCGTCATGTTGCGGCCGAGCTGCAGTCGGGCCGCGTCGATCTCGCCGGCTGCGCGGGCGAGGCGCACCTGGGCGAAGGGGCTCTCGGCGGCCCGCCGGCCGTGGGAGGCGCGCACGCTCTCCCGGGCCGCCACGAGGTGGTCCTCGTAGGCGCCTTCGGCGATGCCCACCATCGCGGTCGAGACAGCGGTGGTGAAGACCGCGGCATACGGCAGCCGGTAGAGCGGCTCGTGGTTGATCTCGTGCCCGGGACAGCGCAGCGTGGTCACCGGGCCGTAGCCGAGCGTCCGGTGGGCGGGAACGAACGCATCCTCGACGACGATGTCGTTGCTGCCGCTGCCGCGCAGGCCGACGGTGTCCCACACGCCGTCGACGCGGTAGTCGGCGCACGGCACCAGGAAGGTCCGCACATCGACCGGCCGGCCCTCGCCGTCGGTGACGAGGCCGCCGAGCAGGGCCCAGCGGGCGTGGTCGCAACCGGCGGAGAAGCGCCACCGGCCGGAGAGCCGGAAACCACCGGCGACGGAAGCGACCTTCCCGGTGGGGGCGTGGGAGGAGCAGATCCGGGAGGCACCGTCCGCGCCCCACACCTCCTCCTGGGCCCGTGGGTCGAACTGGGCGACGTACCAGGGGTGGACGCCGAGGACCGAAGCGGCCCAGCCGGTCGAGCCACAGGCCTTGGCGATCTCGTGCACGGCCGCGTAGAAGACGGCCGGATCGGTGGCGAGTCCGCCGTACGCCCTGGGCTGGAGCAGCCGGAAGAATCCGGCGCTCTCCAGCTCCTTCACGGAGGTGTCGGGAACGCGCCGCAGTGCCTCGGTCCCGGCCGCGCGCTCGCGCAGGGCGGGGGCGAGAGCGCGGACCGCGATGAGGACGTCGTCGTCGCTCATGGCGCCCCTCCCGGATTCCGGTCTCGTCGTGTCGTGACGAGAGGGAACCTACGCGTTACTGTTCCGAGACGGAACTCCCTCTTCCCTGCACCTGCCATCCTCTGACAATCTCCACGCAATACAGGAGATCACGGACTCGGCCGGCGTCAGTCGGCCGACTCTGCGTGTGGGAGGTGCCGATGACGACCCATGCTGTCGAGGCTTCCGAGTCCGGGATGCCGCCTCTGTCCTTGCTGGAGAAGGCGGCGAAGGTGCTGAGCGCCTTCGAGAGTGCGGGGCCCCGGCTCACGCTGACCGAGGTCGTGCAGCGCTCGGGCATCCGCCGGTCCTCCGCGCACCGCATCCTTGATCAGCTGGTGCAGCTGCGCTGGCTGGAGCGCGAGGGCCGCGACTACCGGCTGGGCATGGGCATGCTGGAGCTCGGCGCCATGGCCTCGCACCACAACCGGCTGCGCCGGGCGGCACTGCCGTACCTGCACGCGCTGCACGAGTCCACCGGCCATCTGGTGCACCTCACCGTGCTCGACGGCTCCGAGGTGGTCTATCTGGAGCGGATCGGCGGGTCGGACGACTCCGGGGTGCCGTCACGGATGGGCGGGCGGCAGCCGGCCTACTGCACCGCGTCGGGCAAGGCGATCCTGGCCTTCAGTGACGGCTCCCTGGTCGAGCAGGTGGTACGGGACGGGCTGCGGCCGCGTACCGCGCGCACCATCACCCGCCCCGATTCCTTCCGTCATGAGCTGGCGAGGACGAGGGCGCGCGGCGTGGCCTTCGACCATGAGGAGGGGTACCGGGAGGTCTTCTGCGTGGCCGCTCCGCTGCGTGGCGCGGGCCGGGCGGTCGCCGCGATCTCGGTGTGCGGCCACGGTGTCCACCGGGAGATGGAACGGCTCGCCCCGGCTGTACGCGGCTGCGCACGGTCGGTGTGGCAGTCGCTGTTCGGTCCGGGGCGGCAGTCGGAGAAGCGGGCGGTCGGCGCGGTGGCCGCTCCGGGGGTTCCGCAGCCCTCTATGGACAACATGATGGCCTGGCTGCGCTTCAGCGACTGGATGTGAGGCGTGCCCGCAGGGCGGCGAGTCCGGTGCCGTAGGTGCCGTCCCCGAAGAGGGCCTCCACCTCGGACACCACGTCGTCCGCGCTCCGGTAGGCGGCCGACCATGTCACCTCGGCCCCGTCGGGGTGCGGACGCACGGCGAGCGTCGCCACATAGTCGTGGACCGGGAGCGCGACGGGGTCGAGGAGGGTGTAGCGGTACGAGCGGGCAGCGGCGTCGCGGTCGAGCAGGCGCTCCCGGGCGACGGCCTTTCCGTCGACCGCGAAGACCCGGACGGCGCCGGGGACTTCGGGGTCAGCGCCGTCCTCCAGGGTGGACGGCGGCAGGTGCGGGTGCCAGTCGGCGAGAGTGCCGAAATCACCGATGACCGCCCACACGGCGTCGGGCGTGGCCGCGAGCGTAATGGAGCGTTCGAGCGTGCGGGGCTTCATGGTCGTCTCCTCGGTACGGGTCGGGTACGGGTCGGGTACGGGTGCGGAGCCGGGTCCGCGGCCTCGTACGGTTCGTCACCAGGTGCTGTCGCCGCGCAGGACCGCGTCGGCGCCCCCGTCGGCGAAAACGACCTGCCCGGTCACGACCGTGTTCTCGGGCGAGGCCAGCCATGCGATCAGCGGGGCGATCTGCTCGGGGCGGGCGTGACCGTCCAGCGGCATCGGCACGCTCCGCTCGACGAGCGCCCGCGTCTGCGGATCGTCGAGCAGTGGGCGTGTCAGGGGCGTGACGACCACGCCGGGGGCCACGGCGTTGAGCGGGACACCCGCGCCGGCCCAGTCGTCGGTGGCGGCGGCGCGACGGACCCAGCGGGAGATCGCCGCCTTGGAGGAGGAGTACACGAGGTGCCCCTCGCCGCGGTCCACGGCGGCCCGTGCGGCGTCCACCGCCGCCGCCTCGTCCCCGGCGAGCGCGGCGGCCACGATCGCGGGGTCCGTGGGATGGACGGAGTCGATGGAGCCGACGACGACGGCCCGCGGATCGGTACCGGCCGCCAGCAGCGGCCGCAGACCGTCGAGCGTGGCCACGGCACCGAAGTGGTTGACCTTGATGGTGAGGGGGTCGAAGTGCGCGACGCCCGCGCAGGAGACGACGGCGTCGAGACGACCGCCGGTCAGCTCGCGGGCCCGGACGACGAGTTCGGCCCGCCCCTGCGCCGTGGCCAGGTCGGCGCGGATGTCGCCGTCGTCGAGGTCGGCGCCGATGACGGTGTGGCCCCGCTGCGCCAGGAAGGCCACGGTGGCCTTGCCGATGCCGGAGGCCGATCCGGTGACCAGGCAGGTACGCGACATGGTGGGTTCCTCTTCAGGAGTAGGTGATCTCTACCCGGTCGGTGAGGGGGAGGGCCTGGCAGGCCAGGACGTATCCCTCGGCGATGTCCCGGTCGTCCAGGGCGTCGTTGCGGAGCATCTTGACCTCGCCCGCCACGACGCGGCAGGTACAGGCACTGCAGGCGCCCTCCCGGCAGGAGTACGGGGCGTCCACGCCCGCGGCCAGGAGCACGTCGAGCAGCGGAGCGGAGGGCGGCCAGTCGACCGTGTGGGTCTCGCCGTCGAGCTCGACCTCGGCCGTGCCGCCGCCCCCGGCCGCCGTGTCCGGCGGCACCGCGGGGGCGTCGAAGACGTCCGCGTCGAGAGAGAAGAACCGTTCCCGGTGAATCCGGTCGCCAGGCGCGCCGAGCGTGCACAGGGCCTGCTCGACGGCGTCCATGAGCGGCTGCGGGCCGCACACGAATGCCTCGCGGTCGGCGTACGGCGCGAGCGTGGCGGCCAGCCGGTCCACAGCGGGCAGTCCCTGGAGCGACTCCAGCCAGTGGACCACGACCAGCCGGTGCGGGTGGTCCTGGGCCAGCGCCCGCAGTTCGTCGCGGAAGACGACCGAGGACTCGTCGCGGTTGGCATACAGCAGCACCACCCGGCCCCGGCCCTCGGCCAGGGCCGATTTGGTGATCGACAGGACCGGGGTGATGCCGCTTCCTCCGGCGACGAGCAGCAGGTCGCGGTCGAGGGAGGCAGGGGTGAAGGTACCGGCCGGGGGCAGCGCCTCCAGCTCGTCCCCCGGCGACAGGTGGTCGCAGACCCAGTTGGAGCCGTATCCGCCGGCGACCCGTTTGACGGTGATCTTCATGGGTTCACCGGTGTGGGGCGAACTGGCGAGGGAGTAACAGCGGGCGGCCGGTCGGCCGCCCGCGACGCCGGGCAGTTTCAAAGTGAGGAACTGCCCGGGGCGGTAGCTGAAGCGGTCCGCGCTCTCCGGTGGTGCCTGGAGCACCAGGGAGTGCGCGTCCGCCGTCTCGGCGATGACCTCGACGACGCGCAGCCAGTGGGTGCGGGCCCCGGTCGTGGACTCAGGCATCGGCGACCTCCGGGGCGCCGGACCCCAGGGTGCCGATCTCCAGGGTTCCGTCCTCGACCGCGCGGTCGATGCTCGACCGCAGCGCCCGGCAGGTCCGTATCCGGGCGGTGGTCCCGCACTGCCCCACCCGGTCGCGGAACTCCGCGCAGACGACGGCCGCGTCGGCGGTCCACTGCACGGAGGTGTGGGCGATGCTGAACTTCTCGCACAGGACCTGGTTGCCGCAGGTCGCACACTCCACCGCTCGCATGTCAGGCTCCGGCTTCCGTCTCCGCCGCGCGGCGGGCCAGGTTCTCCTCGACCTCCGCGCGCCATGCCTTGTTGGCACGCTGGGTGTCGATCTCGAACTCGAAGCGATGGGTCATCTCGTCCTTGACGTCGGCGACGTCGACGTAGAACTGCTCGTACCAGCGGCGCAGTTGGTAGACCGGTCCGTCCTCCTCGGTGAGCAGGGGATTGTCGATCCGGGTCTTGTTCCGCCAGATCTCCACGTCCTGTTCGAAGCCGACGGTGGCTCCCTCGGCGGTGAGCCGTGCGGCGTCGGCGGCCTGTTCGTCCGTCATCCCGGGCAGCCGCCTGACGATCGCCCCGTACTGGAGCAGGAAGCTGTCGGCGTCGATCGGGTAGTGGCAGTTGATCAGGACGATCTCCATCTCCGCGCCGCCGCCGACGTCGCTGTAGAGGTGGTCGATCATGTAGGAGGGGCCGTGGTAGGAGGCGTCGGAACGCAGGCGGCCGGAGCTGAGGGTGCCCAGTTCCATGTCTCCGCGGGGGCTGCTCTCCATGTACTGCGTGGCGACGTGGCCCTCGAAGACGTTCTTGAAGTACTCCGGGAAGGCGTAGTGGACGTAGTAGAAGTGCGCCATGTCCACGACGTTGTCCACGATCTCGCGGCAGTTGGCTCCCTCGACCCGGAGGGTCTTCCAGGTCCAGTCGCTCCACTGGTCGGCGTCCGGGCCGTGGATGCCGGCGATCTCTGGGACGGTGACCTCGGGGGGCGGCGGGTTGCCCTCGGGGTCGTTCCAGACGAAGAGCTGCTTGTTCCGTTCCAGGGAGATCCAGGCGCGGGTCCTGGCACGCGGCGGGACCCGGCGGGCGTACGGGATGCCGGCGCAGCGGCCGTTGCCGGACCAGCGCCAGTCATGGAAGGGGCAGGCGACGGCGTCGCCCTTGACGTTGCCCTGGGCGAGGTTGCCGCCCATGTGCGGGCAGTAGGCGTTCAGGACGTGCAGCTGCCCGTCGTCCTGCCCCTGGAAGACCACCAGCTTGGTGCCGAAGGCCTCGATCTCGTGCGGTTTTCCGTCCTTGAAGCCCTCGGCGAGGCCGAGGCAGTGCCAGCCGCGGGCGAAGCGTGCCGGCGGCCTGCCCGTCTCGATGACCCGGACCTCGTCGTTGAGAGCAGTCATCTCGTCCCTCCTCTTTCTGTCGGTTCAGTTCTGTGCGGCGAGTTCCACGGCGATGTCGATCAACTGGTCCTCCTGGCCGCCGACCAGGCGGCGCTCGCCCGCGCGCAGGAGGATCTCGGCGCCGGAGACGCCGTAGCGCTCCGCCTGCCGGTAGGCGTGCTTGAGAAAGCTGGAGTAGACGCCGGCGTGACCCATCAGCAGGGCGAGCCGGTCGAGTCGGCACTCGTCGTCCATGACCGGGCGGACCACGTCCTCGGCCGCGTCGATGATCTTCAGTACGTCGACGCCGGTGCGAATGCCCATCTTGGCGCAGACGGCGACCAGGGCCTCCACGGCCGTGTTGCCCGCGCCGGCGCCGAGCCGACGGGTGGAGCCGTCGATCTGCAGGGCCCCGGCCTTGACGGCGGCGATGGAGTTGCCGGTGCCGAGCGCCAGGTTCTCGTGTCCGTGGAAGCCGACCTGGGCGTCGTCGCCGAGTTCGGCCACCAGGGCCTCGACCCGGGCGGTGACGTCGTCCATGACCATGGCGCCGGCCGAGTCGACCACGTACACGCACTGGCACCCCGCGTCGGCCATGATGCGACCCTGCCGTGCCAGCTTCTCGGGTGTCGTGGAGTGGGCCATCATCAGGAAGCCCACGGTCTCCAGACCCATCTCCCGGGCGAGCCCGAAGTGCTGGTCCGCGATGTCGGCCTCGGTGCAGTGGGTGGCGATGCGGCAGATGCTCGCGCCGTTGCCGTGGGCGGCCCGGATGTCGTCCTTGACGCCGAGTCCGGGGAGCATCAGGAAGGCGATCCTCGCCCGCCGCGTGGTGTCCACCGCGACCTTGATCAGTTTCTGTTCGGGCGTCTTGGAGAAGCCGTAGTTGAACGAGGATCCGCCGAGCCCGTCGCCGTGCGTCACCTCGATCACCGGGACGCCGGCGTCGTCGAGGGCCGCGACGACGGACCGTACGTCGTCGGCGGTGAACTGGTGGCGCTTGGCATGCGAGCCGTCGCGCAGCGAGGAGTCCGTGATCCGGATGTCGAGGGTGTCCGAGTAGGGCATGCGAAGTACTCCTTACGCGCCCGGGGCGAGGATCGCCTTGGCGAACTCCTCACCGACCTTGGTGGCGGCGGCGGTCATGATGTCGAGGTTTCCGGCGTAGGGCGGCAGGTAGTCGCCCGCGCCCTCCACCTCCAGGAAGATCGCGACGCGTGCCATCCCGCCGTTCTCGGGGCTCGGATCGTCGAACTGCGGTTCGGTACGCAGCCGGTAGCCGGGCACATAGGCGGCGACCTGGTCCGCGATCTCCTTGACCGAGACGGCGATTGCGGTCCGGTCGGCGTCCTCGGGGATGGCACAGAAGACGGTGTCGCGCATGATGACGGGCGGCTCGGCCGGGTTGAGGATGATGATCGCCTTGCCGCGCCCGGCACCGCCGATGGTCTCGATGCCGCGCGAAGTGGTGCGGGTGAACTCGTCGATGTTCGCCCGGGTTCCGGGGCCGGCCGAGACGGAGGCTACCGAGGCGACGATCTCCGCGTATGCCACGGGGACGACGCGGGAGACCGCGTACACCATGGGGATGGTGGCCTGCCCGCCGCAGGTGATCATGTTGACGTTGGGCTGGTCGAGGTGCTCGTGGAGATTGGCGGGCGGTACGACGGCGGGGCCGACCGCCGCCGGGGTCAGGTCGACCGCCTTGATGCCCAGTTCGGCGTAGCGCGGGGCGTTGGCCCGGTGGACGTAGGCGCTGGTGGCCTCGAAGACGATGTCGGGCTTCTCGCTCTGTGCGAGCAGCCAGTCGACGCCTTCGTGGCTGGCCTCCAGGCCTGCTCGGGCGGCGCGGGCGAGGCCCTCGCTGCCGGGGTCGACGCCGATCATCCAGCGGGGCTCGACGTACTCGGAGCGCTGCAGCTTGTACAGCAGGTCGGTACCGATGTTGCCGGATCCGACGATGGCGGCGGTCGCCTTTGTCTTGATGGTCATGATCACCTCAGATGAACGAGAGGGAGACCGAGCCCAGCCCGGTGAACTCGGCGGTGAAGGTCGCCCCTGCCGCCACGTCGACGGCCCGGGTGCACGAGCCGGGCAGCACCACGTGCCCCTTCTTCAGGGGCACGCCGAAGCGGGCGACGGTCCGGGCGAGCCAGGCCACGGAGACGGTCGGGTCACCGAGCACGGCGTCGCTGCGCCCCTCGGCGAGGAGTTCGCCGTCGCTGGTCAGCCGGGCGTCGATCGCCTTGAGGTCGAGCTCGCGGGGGTCCCGGCCCTCCCCGATGACGTATCCGGCGGAGGAGGCGTTGTCCGCGATGGTGTCGGCGATGGTGATCCGCCAGTCGCGGATCCTGCTGTCGATCAGCTCCAGTGCGGGCACGACCCGTTCGGTGGCGGCGAGCACGTCCGCCGGGGTGCAGGCCGAGCCCGGCAGGTCGTCGCCGAGAACGAAGCCGACCTCGACCTCGACACGCGGGTGACAGTAGCGGACGCCGGGCACGGGAACGTCGGGCCGCAGTCGCATGTCATGGAGCAGATGACCGTAGTCCGGTTCGTCGACGCCCATCATCCGCTGCATGACCGGGGACGACAGGCCGACCTTGTGGCCGCGTACCTCCGCCCCGGCCGCGAGGCGGTGCCGGATGTTGACGAGCTGGATCTCGTACGCGTCCTCGGTGCCGATGCCGGGGAACGCCTCGGTGAGCGGAGCGATCGGCGTCACACCGTGTTCGGCGGAGCGCAACAGCTCGGCCGCCTCGTGTCTCTGGCGGTCCGTGAGCATGGCGGGTCCCTCCTGGGGGCGGTTGGGGCTGTCCGGCGAGGCTAGGCCGGTGCCGACGGCCCCGGGGAGCGCCGGTTCCCGGTGAGCGGGAAAGGCCACCGCCGAGGCGCCGACGGCGGCTCGGAACACGGTGCCGGCCCTGGGCCCGATGCCTCGGAGGCCCCCCTTGTCGGCCGTCGGGCCCGGGCGCCGGCCCTCGATGACGGTGATCCGGACGCCGTAACGGGCCGTCTCGGCGGCGAAGGCGAGCGCCATCGCGCGCGGCCGGGCCCGCGGCCGGCCCCGGCGACGATCACTGCGCGCCCCTGGCGCAGTCCTGTCATGGTGTGCGCCTTTCGATGAGCGATGGCCGATGGGTGAGTCAGTGATTGACGGTGGCCGCGTCCAGGAACGCCGGGCGTTCCCCGCCCCCGTGCACAAGCAGGCTGGCGCCGCTGATGTACGCGGCCCGGTCGGAGGCGAGGAAGACGCAGGCGTCGCCGATGTCGGCGGGCTCGGCGAGCCGGCCGAGCGGCACGGTGCGGCCGACGGCGGCGGTGCCGGCCCCGTCCCCGTAGTGCAGGTGGGACAGTTCGGTGCGCACCATGCCGAGGACGAGCGTGTTGACCCGCACCCGCGGCGCCCATTCCACCGCCATGGACCGGGCGAGGTTGTCCAGGCCCGCCTTGGCGGCCCCGTAGGCCGCGCTGCCCGGTGAGGGGCGGGTGCCGCTGACGCTGCCGATCATGATGACGGCCCCTCCCTCGCGTTGATGGCGCATCACCTCGTACGCGGCGAGGGAGGCGGTCAACGGGGCGACGAGGTTCAGCTCGACGACCCGGGCCTGTTGCTCGGCTCCGCCGTCACTGAGCATCCGGAACGGGGTACCCCCGGCGTTGTTGACCAGGACGTCCAGCCTTCCGTGGTCGGCGCGCACCCGGTCGAAGAAGTCCGCGACGGCGGCTGGGTCGCGCAGGTCGACGGGGAGGAAGCGGGCCGTGCGCCCGGCCGCCTCGACGGGCTTGTCCGGAGCCCTTCGCGCGCAGGTGACGACCTCCGCGCCGGCTTCGAGCAGCGCCCGGGTAATCCCGGCGCCGACGCCCCGTGTGCCGCCGGTGACGACGGCGACGGATCCCGACAGATCGATGGTGACTGCCAATGGACACCTCCCGCAGCGCGCGAACCGCTGCTATCTTCCGCCTAACAAACGTTTGGTGGAAAGGTGGCTGATCGGCTCATGGGTGTCTTCACCTCCGCCCCGGACGAGGGCGTCGCCGTCGTCACCGTCGGCTTCTCACCGGTCAACGCCTCCCCCGTGCAGGGCTGGTACGACTTCGCCGCTGCGGAACGGGCCGCGGGCGCCGATCCCCGGGTGCGCTGCGTCACGGTTGCCGCCGGGGAACTGCACCGGCACGGCTCGGTCCGGCGCGTCGTCCCGCGCGAACGGCTGCTGGACACGGCGCTGGAACCGGCCCGGGAGATCTCCGCCAAGGACGGGCAGCTGGTCCGGTTCGCCGAGGCCGCGATGAACGGAATCGATCCGGTGGACGTCCGCCACAGCTACGGCTTCGAACAGGGCTTCACCTTCGAGGCCGACCTCAGCGGCGTCGCCGATCGGGTCCGCGACACGTTCGGCGAGGACGTCGCCGCCGGCGAGGACGTCGCCTTCGACACGGACAAGGAGCAGCAGTCATGAGCAGGGACAAGACGATGACCGCCGAGGATGTCGTGGGCCGGCTCCGGAGCGGGATGACGATCGGCATCGGCGGCTGGGGCTCCCGGCGCAAGCCGATGGCACTGGTACGGGCGCTGCTGCGGTCCGACCTCACGGATCTGACCGTGGTCTCGTACGGTGGCCCGGACGTCGGGCTGCTGGCCGCCGCCGGGAAGATCCGGAAGCTGGTCGCGGCCTTCGCCACGCTCGACTCCATCCCCCTGGAGCCTCACTTCGGCGGGGCCCGGCAGCACGGGGCCTTCGAACTGGTGGAGTTGGACGAGGCCATGGTCATGTGGGGCCTGACCGCCGCCGTGCACCGGCTGCCCTTCATGCCCGTCCGGGCCGGCCTCGCCTCGGACGTGATGAGCGTCAACCCGTCGCTGCGGACGATCACGTCCCCGTACGGAGAACGCGAGGAGCTCGTCGCCGTCCCCGCACTGCGCCTGGACGCCGCGCTGGTCCACCTCAACCGTGCCGACGCGCACGGCAACGGCCAGTACCTGGGCCCCGACCCGTACTTCGACGACCTGTTCTGCGAGGCCGCCGACGCCGCGTACGTCTCGTGCGAGCGGATCGTGGAGACCTCGGACCTGCTCAAGGAGGCGGGACCGCAGTCACTGCTGCTCAAGCGCGCGTTCGTCGACGGTGTCGTCGAGACCTCGAACGGCGCGCACTTCACCTCCTGCGTCCCCGACTACGACCGGGACGAGAGGTTCCAGCGCGCCTACGCCGGGGCGGCCCGGGACCCCGAGGCGTGGCAGGCCTTCACCGCCCGGTTCCTGTCCGGCGACGAGGACGCCTACCGGACCGCGGTCGCGGCGTTCCACGAGGAGGAAGCGTGAGGGCACCGGCATCACCCCGACGGCCGCGACGGCGACACGGGCCGAGTACTGCGTCGTCGCCTGCGCGGAGGCATGGCGTGGCTCGGGTGAGGGTCGTGGACGCCGTGGACATCCCGGTCGTCGCGGCCGGCGGCTTCCACGACGGCCGCGGCCTGGTCTCGGCATGCCTCGGCCTTCCGGCCCGAGTCCGGCAGGACCTGGGCGGAGATGATCCGTGACGGCCTGGCGATGAAGCACGGCAAGGACCTGACGTGGAACCAGATCCTGCTGGGCGCCAACACCCCCATGCTGCTCAAGGCGTCCATGGTGGACGGCCGTACCGATCTCGGCGTGATGCCCTCCGGGCAGGTCGCGGGAGTGACCGACGATCTGCCGTCCTGCACCGAACTCGTCGACCGCCTCGTGACCGATGCGCGGGCCGTGATCCACGCCCTGCCCACCACGGACCGACCGCACCACGCCCCACCGCACTCCTCACCTACAGGCACCTTCCCCTGAAACCCGTTGGAGTCGAATCATGCGCGCCCTCCCCATCCGACGTGCGACCGCCGCCGTCACCGCCACCGTCGTCCTGAGCGCTCTGCCCACCCTCGCCGCAGCCGACGCCCCGGCCGGGCCCGTGACATCGGCCTCCCACCAAGCCGGGCCCGGCGCCGTCCGCCACATCGCTCTCCAGGGCGCGGTCAACGTCCGCGACCTCGGTGGCCAGCGCACCGACAACGGCCGACGGATCCGCTACGGCCAGGTGTTCCGGGGCGACGCGCTGAACGGACTGACCGACGCCGACCTCGCGGTCCTCTCCGCACTGGACCTGCGCACCGTGCTCGACTTCCGTACCCCGGAGGAGGTCGCGCAGGACGGCGCAGACCGCCTCCCGGGAGAACTCGCGCCGACCGCCCGCCCCGTGGCCGACCTCGGCCTGTATGCAACGACGAAGGCGGTCATCGGCTCCAAGGATCCCGTGAGGCAGCACGAGGCGCTCGGGAACGGCAGGGCCGAGCAGCTCATGCGGGACATCTACCGCACCTTCGTCACCGACGCAGACAGCCGCCGCCAGTTCGCCACGACGATCCGCGACATCGCCCATCACAAGGGGGCCCCGCTGCTCTTCCACTGCACCTCGGGCAAGGACCGCACCGGCTGGATGAGCTATCTCCTGCTGCGTGCAGTCGGCGTCCCGTCCAGGGCCGCCGAGCGGGACTACCTGCTGTCCAACTACTTCCGCGGGGAGGCGGACCGCAAGGTCCGCGAGGGGCTGAAGCAGGCCGGCTACATGGAGAACCCCGAGCTGCTCGTGCCACTGCAGGAGGTCCGCGCCGACTACCTGGGGGCGGCCCTGGACCAGATCCGTAAGGACTACGGCTCCTTCCACAGCTACCTCGGGGAAGGGCTCGGCCTGGACGCCCGGACCCTGGCGAAGCTCCGCGCGAGACTGGTGCGGTGACCAGGCCCCCACCACAGAGGTCCGCCTGGGTGTCTGCACCCCGACGGGCCTCTGTCATGACCTCATTTCTCACACAATTTCCCACGCGCAGAGACCTCACGGTCAGATCGCTTCCGTCCGGCCTCCTTCCGCACCGGCCGTGAACGGATCCCGCCATCCCCGCACCGATCACACCGCCTGGCGACAGATGTCCTCCGATGCCCCGGCAGAGTCAGAGACGCTCAATGATCGTCACGTTCGCCTGACCGCCCCCCTCGCACATGGTCTGCAGGCCGTAGCGACCGCCGGTGCGCTCCAGTTCGTGCAGCAGGGGACCTTCAGCAGGTGCGGGTGCATGGCCAGGCTCGGGGAAACGGCGTTGACCCCGGACCCTGTACGCGGCGGCCTCCAGCGCGGCGCAGCGGGTGAGGGCCATCAATCCGGCCTTGGCGGCGGCGTAGTGGGCCCGGCCCTTCTGGGCCCGCCAGCCGATCACCGAGGCATTGTTGACGACGACGCCCCCAGCGTCCGCGGCCTTCATGCGGCGCAGCGCGGCGCGAGTGCAGCGGAAGGTGCCGTTCAGCGTGACGTCGAGAACCTTGTCCCACTGCTCGTCGGCCATGTCGACCAGGTCGGCGGTACCGCCGGGGCCCGCGTTGTTGACGACGATGCCGAGGCGCCCGTGGCGCTCCACGGCGAAGTCGAACAGTGCGGCGACCTGGGTCTCGTCGGTGACGTCCCAGGGCAGGGCGTCGACGCGGGCGGCGCCGAACTCCGTGGCCGGCTCAGCCTCGGACTCCCTCGGTCTGCGGGCGTGAGCGTCGGAGAGGACGACCCGCGCGCCTTCTTCCAGGAGCCCGCCTGGCAGTCGCGCCGCCGATGCCGGCGCCCGCGGCGGCGGTGACGACGGCGGCGCTGCCGGCGAGCAGTCCGTGGCCTGTCACGTAGGGCGGAGGCGTGTGCGGGGCGGTCACAGGCGGACTTCCCTGGGCAGGCCGAGGACACGCTCGGCGATGATGTTCCGCTGGATCTCGTTGGAGCCGGCGTAGATGGTGTCGGAGCGGGAGAAGAGGTACAGCCGCTGCCAGTCGGTGAGGTCGTACGGCTCGCCGGCGGCCAGCATGCCTCCGGCGCCGCAGACGTCCATGGCGAGTTCGCCCAGCTCCCTGTGCCAGGTGGCCCAGAAGATCTTCCCGATGGACGCCTCGGGGCCCGGGGCCCCGGCCGCGACTCCGCCGAGCATGCGCAGAGCGTTGAACCGTATGGTCTCCAGGCCGATCCAGGCGCGGGCGATCCGGTCGCGGATCAGGGGGTCGGTGGCCGCGCCGTTGCGCTTGGCGAGCTCGATGACGGCCTCCAGCTCGCGGCGGAAGCCGACCTGCTGGCCGAGGGTGGACACGCCCCTCTCGAAGCCGAGGGTGGCCATGGCCACCCGCCACCCGTCGCCGGGGCCGCCGACGATGTGGGAGATGTGGGTGCGGGCCCCGTCGAAGAACACCTCGTTGAACTCCGAGGTCCCGGTCAGCTGAACGATCGGCCTGATCTCCACGCCGGGCTGGTCCAGGGGAACGAGGAGGTAGGACAGGCCCCGGTGGCGGGTCGTTCCGGGCTCGGTACGGGCGACGACGAAGCACCAGTCGGCTTCGTGCGCGAGCGAGGTCCAGACCTTCTGCCCGGTGACCACCCACTGGTCGCCGTCCCGCTCGGCGCGGGTCCGGACATTGGCCAGGTCCGAGCCGGCGTCCGGCTCCGAGTAGCCCTGGCACCACAGCTCCTCGACGGCGACGATCGGCGGGAGGAACCGCTCGCGCTGTTCGGGTGTGCCGAAGGCGATGAGGGTGGGTCCCAGGAGTTGCTCGCCGATGTGGTCGACGCGTGCGGGGGCGCCGGCGAGGGCGTACTCCTCGTGGAAGGCGACCTGCTGTTCGAGGGTCACGCCTCGCCCGCCGTACTCCTTGGGCCACCCGACACAGGTCCACCCCTCGGCGGCCATGTGCCGCTCCCAGGCAAGGCGTTCGGCGTGCGCCTCGTGTTCCCGTCCGGGGCCGCCGTGTCCGCGCAGGGCGGCGAACTCACCCGTGAGGTTGGAGCGCAGCCAGCTGCGGACCTCTCTGCGGAACTCCTCGACGTTGCTCATGGCCGTACGCTAACCTACCAAACACTTGTTAGGGAAGGAGGGTGGATGTCCACTGCCCGCACCGCGTCCACGGAACCTGTCAGGTCGCCACCCCGGCCACCGCCGCCCAGTCCCTCGGCCTCGACCGCGTCCTCCTCGACCCGGACTGTCGAGTACGTCGGACAGCGCATCCGGTTGGAGTTCGCCGTCGGCTCCTTCCAGGCGGTCAAGCACCGCCTCGCCGACACGCTCATCGCACTGGAATCCACTCAGCCCCTGCTCCGCTCCGTCGCCCTGGCCCCGACTGAAGGAACGGGCCACAGCACCGCCGGGGTCGCCGCGGCGAAGGTCACGGCGGGTGAGGCGTCGTACGCCGCCGCCCGCACGGCCCTGCGGCTCCACGGCGCCGTCGGCTCCACGCAGGAGCCGGACCTCGTCCTGTGGACCCGCAAGGCCCGTCCCCTCCGCGACGCCTGGGGCACCCCCGCGGCCTGCCGCGCCCGAGTCCTCGCTGCCTGAACGGCGCCCACTCCCCCGGTCCGACACACCACCGCCCGCCGGGCCCCGGCATCCCCACCGCACCTGGGAGTCAACCGTGTTCCCCGCACGTCCCCGCACATCCCCGAGAGACCCTTTGACCCCGCCCTCCGTCGCCGACGGCCTGCTCTCCGCTTCGGGCGACGCCCGGAGCGCTCCCTCGCGACGCCCGCCGTCGTCTGCGGACTCGTGACCGCTCCGGCCGTCTGGCGCACCGCCGAGACCCGGAGCCGGGACTCGTGGGAGGAGTACCCGGCCGCGCCCGGCGAGCAACCCCGTACCCGTCCGACATCGACAGGAGCAGAAGCGTGAGACTGACCGAGGAGCAGGCAGAACTGCGGTCCGCTGTGCGGGGCGTCCTCTCACGCCATGCGGGGGACACGGCCTGGCGGCCGTTGACCCGGCAGATCGGCGTCGCGGGGCTCGCCGTCCCCGAGGAGTACGGTGGCGCCGGGTGCGGGGCCCGGGAGGTCAACGTGGTGATGGAGGAACTGGGACGAGAGCTGAGCCCTGTCCCGTACCTCGGCTCCGCGGTGCTCTTGGTGCAGGCACTACTCGCCTCCGGCGACGAAGCAGCGTGCGCGCGACTGCTGCCGGGGCTGGCCTCGGGTGCCGCTGTGGGGGCCCTCGCGTGGGCCGAGCGCGGTTCCTGGGACCCCTCTGCCATACAGGCCGATGCCTCCCCGGGGCCCGGGGGAAGGTGGCGGATCACCGGGACCAAGGAGCACGTGCTGGACGGCGCGGAAGCCGAGGTGCTGCTCGTGGCGGCCCGTTCGGGAGCGGGGGTCTCGCTCTTCGAGGTCTCCGGGGACGGCGCGGGCGTGGACCGCGAGGCGACGGTGGCAATGGACTCCACACGGACGCAGGCACACGTGGTACTCACCAGTGCGGAGGGCCGG
Source organism: Streptomyces sp. NPDC001890 (assembly GCF_042891445.1). NCBI lineage: Bacteria > Bacillati > Actinomycetota > Actinomycetes > Kitasatosporales > Streptomycetaceae > Streptomyces > Streptomyces sp. NPDC001890. The sequence continues at coordinate 29,721 of NZ_JBIATE010000039.1, forward strand.
CTCGTCGGAGCGGAGGGTGAGGGCGACCGGGTGCTGTCACACGTACTGGACCTGGCCTGCACGGCATTGGCAGCCGAACAGGTCGGTGCCGCCTCACGCTGCTTGGAGCTCACTCTCGCCTACGCCCAGGAGCGGATCCAGTTCGGCCGTCCCATCGGTTCCTTCCAGGCGGTCAAGCATCGCCTCGCGGACGCCTACGTCCTGGTGGAATCTGCGCGCTCGGTCGCGCTCGGCGCTTCCTTCGCAGCCGCCGGGGGTGGCGCCCAGGAGCTTTCCCGCCACGCAGCCGCCGCCAAGTCGGCCTGCTCGGAGGCATTCTCGGTGGTGGCGGGCGAGATGATCCAGTTGCACGGCGGCATCGGCATCACGTGGGAGCACGACGCCCACCGCTACTTCAAGCGCGCGCACGGCTCGGCCCAGCTCTTCGGCCCGCCGGCCTGGCACCGCGCCCGCCTGGCAGCCGACCTGGGCCTGCCCGTCGCATGAAACCTGTTGCCCACTACCGGGGATCAACCTCAGTGGGTCGGCACCGAGCGGCCGGGACATCGCACCGTCCGACATGGGCGCGGCTGCATGGTGGTCGAGCGTGATCTCGCACCAGGGCGGGCGGCGGACGCGCCTCCAGGTGGCCGCGCAACGCCCTGTCCCTCGCAGGAGTGCTCCCCCGGGAAGCGCAGCGCGCCAGGGTGCGAGGTGCCGGTAAGGGCCTGCCGGAAAACAACTGGCTCTCGAACACCCTGACTGCGCTGGGGCGTCAAGAGCCAGAACATGCGAGATATTTCCCGGCAGGCCCTAAGCGGAGCACACCGGCACGCCTCGCTGCCGGGATCGGGGCGAGGCGGAATGCCCGGCTGCCGGGCTCTTCCCTCATTCGCCCGAGTGAGGGGCGATTCGTGTGCGGCAGGGCCGGGTGCGGCCTGTCTGTTGGGGTGGTTCAGGTGGACGACCCCGGGCGCTGGGGATGATGCTCCTATTGCTGTCAAGCGGCTTGGAGCCAGTCGCGGTGGGCGTGGGTGAGGTCGTCGTCCCGGCTGAGTCCTCTTTCGAGTCTTGAGATGGCGGTCGGCCGGACGCCGAAGTCCTGGGCGACGGCGGCACGCCCGAGTTCCAGCGCGATCGCGCCGCCGGTGCCGTGGCCAACGGCGGCGACCCGGTCGGGGTCGGTCTGCGGTTCCGCGAGCAACACATCGAGTGCCGCGCGGCCGATGCCCCGCATCCGGTCGGAATCGGCGAGCAGCGGCGTGCAGCGGCGTGCAACGCTCCCGCATCTCCCCTGGGTTGCTCAGGCAGCGTCCGCCGTGGAAGTCGAAGGCCGGCGCCACGTACCCCATCTCGGCCAGGGCATCGGCTCGGCAACGCTCGTCGCTGATCCCGATCCCCTCGGGCCCGATCGAGGCTGCGGACCGACGCTCCGCACCGGCGGGGAACGCAAGGTATCCCATCGTCGTCAGACCCTAGGCCGGGTATTCGATCGTACGAGATCTGACCGTCACGAGATGGGACGGTATCGACCGTCGAGCCCTGTCGGGTCGGTTTCACCGACGGCAGACGGCAGCCTGTCCCAGTTGCGTCACCGGAACACGGACCACCTGTCGGCAAACGACAGCGAGCGCCACTGTTCGGGAGGTCAGCGGCGACCTCGCAGGCGGCCAGGTCGCGCGAGTGCCCGCGGTGACGCTTCCGGGCTTCGTCAGCTTCACGGCGCGGCAGCGCCCCCACCGTCCGACGCAAGAACGACGCCGTGCGCTCCACACGGGTCCCGTCGACAGACGGACCGCTGACATGCTCACCAGCAGCGAGGCGTGGGTGACCTGGCTCGCGGGTCCGCCGGGCCATGCGTGCCTTGATCCGTTTGCCGCGTTTGCGGTCAGTGGTCCCCGCCTCCTTGACTGCGTGGTGCGGTATCGAGCCGGTCGCGGAAGGGTTCACTGAGCGCTGCCCTTCGTGCGAATCCACAACAGGGGGCAGCCGACCAGCCAACTCCTTCATGGCTTCGGTGACTGACCTTCGGCAGGGTCCGCCGGATGTACTTGTGCTATTCCGCGTCAACAGCAACTGAACGAGTCACGGAAGGGGCAGCAGGGTCTTTCTGATGGCCATCCATATTCCTCCCACCTCACCAGAGCACATTGTGTGCGCCTAAGGGCTGTCCCGTAATCCCTGGTGGATCAGCGTGCCGCGTCTGACGCCGCACGCCCACCAGGGATTACGGGACAGCCCTTAGCCGCGCTGATCTCCCGCGGGTGTCGCCGGCCGAGTTGATTTTCGAGGCGGCAACCGCAGAGCCCCACTTGCTCCCCCGGTTAGTCTGCGTGTGCGGTGTCCCGCATGGGCAGAGCATTCGGGGAGCCCTCAACCTCTGCGACAAGGAAGTGACCATGACCGCACACACCCAAGAAACGAGCATCCACGCGCTTGAGCGCATCTGGATGGACGAGGCCATCGCCCTTGCCACCAACAGCGTGAAGAACGGCGGCGGTCCGTTCGGCGCACTCATGGCAAAGGATGGCGAGATATTCGCAATCGGGAACAACAGAGTTACTTCGAGCCTCGACCCGACGGCGCATGGCGAGGTGAGCGCGATCCGCGCCGCCTGCCAGAAGCTGGGCACCTTCTCGCTGGAGGGCTGCGTCCTGGTCACCTCGTGCGAGCCGTGCCCCATGTGTCTTTCCTCTGCACTGTGGGCGCGGGTCGACCGGATCATCTTCGCTGCTGATCGCGACGACGCTGCGGTGGCCGGTTTCGACGACCGCAAGTTCTACGACCTGTTCGAAAAGAAGCCCGCGGAACTGTGGCCGATGGCGATCGAGCGATTGGAAATGCCGAACCGTACGGCGCCGTTCGACGCCTGGCTGGCCAAGTCCGACCGTATCGATTACTGAGCACCCGGCTCACCGCGCACCGGCATCGAGTACATCGAATCAACCAGACCTCTCCGGGTCCCAAAAATTCTGGAACTGAAATAGAGAAGTGAACCCCCGAGAGGAAAATTGAATACCCCCGCAAGCCGGGGGACGGCATGACGACCGAGTCATACATCGTCCTGGGATCGTCTCCAGGGATCTCTACGACGGCCGAACACTGACCTTCTGACGGTGCATCAAAAGTGACTCACTTGGTGATCTCCGCCTGAATTCGGGTTCGGTGATCAAGAGCAGGCGGGGAGGCCATCCTCGTGGCGGACCGGGCAGAGATCCGAAGGCTGCAGCGGCAGGTTCGTTGCGAAGTCGCGATCCGTCCGGTTCGCCGGTCTCGCGTGTGACGATTCATCGGTCCGCTGCCTGCTCCCCGCGGCTTGCGGGGGCGTCGGTACCCCGCTCTGGCGCTGCTATGCGCGGCCGCTGCCGCGGTGTTCACCGGGGGCCCGCTCCTGCATCGGGATCGATGAATGGATCGACGATGCCCTGCAGTCCGTCCTGGGTGTGCTCGGCCTCCGAGCCGACCCGCTCACCGACATCCGGCTGGCGCCGCACGCAGCCGCGCAGCCACCGTCTGTAGTCCGTCGTCCGCTCCAGCATCTCAACATCGACGCGCCGGACGCGGCCATCGACGTATGTCTCCAGGCAAGAACACCACCGCCACAACAGCCCGAGCCGCCGTCGAAGCCTGCGCTGCACGCCGTCGCGGTGGGCGGCAGGACGGTGCGCGTCTCCCGAACCGCCACCGCCATGGTGTGGCCGCCGTTCTCCGTCGCACCAGCTGTGACTGCGGCTGACCGCTGTCGGCCCTCGGTCTCACGGGATCAAGCACCCGGACAGATCCCGAACATGCAGTGCCCCTGAATGCCGAGGTAGCGGTCGGTCAAGCGGTCGATCCGGTCTTCCGCACGGTCTGACGGCCGGGTGAGCTGTCCCAGTGCGACCTGTGGCTCACCGACGCGCACGTCCCCCTGCTCCACGGAACGTCCATGTCAGATCGTGCGACAAGCCATCTCTGGGCTGGTCGGTGCCTTGACCTGGGGTGCTTGAGCGGTCGCCGTCGACCTGGTGGCGCTTTCAGACCTGGCTGGGCCGCGACCACCACGTCCGCGTCGACATCTGCGGCGAATCCGTCGGCTTTGCGGCGATCGACCATCAGGTCGCTGTGCAGGCCGGAAACGACCAGATCACCGTCTTCACCTCTGGCGGCGAAATCGTCGCACAGCATGCCCCGCTGCCGGCTTCGCCGTCGGCCCCTCACCGACCCCGAGCACACAGGGCGCGCGGGACTGGCTCGTGGAAACCTCAAGCCGACTCCGTACCACCGCTGTCTCGCTCACCAAGATCTCCAACAATTTGCGCAGGAGGGCGTTCGGGTCGTCGAAGGGCGTAAGCGGGTTCCTGCCTTGGTGAAGCAGATGCTTGTTGAAGTGGCGGGCGCAGTCATGCCGAATGGGTGCCCCGCATGTGTGCGTTCTCACAAGCGCGGGGCACCGCTTCGATCCAGGGTAGGGGGTCAGTTGCCTTCGGATTCGAAGGTACGCAGCAAATCTGCAGCGACGCTCACGGCAATCGTCGCGGGTTCCTTGCCCGTGATGTCGGCCAGCCCGATCGGGGTCTTGATCCGATCGATGATGGCCTCGTCGTGGCCGCCCTCGGAGGCGAGGCGTTTGCGAAACCGCACCCACTTGGCCGCCGAGCCGATCAGTCCGATGGAGCCGAGATGGGTTGTACGCAAGGCGGCGTCGCACAGAGCCGCGTCCTCGGCATGATCATGGGTCATGATCAGGACGTGGGTGCCGTGCGGCAACTCTTCCAGCACCTCCTCGGGCAGCAGAGGCGTGTGATGCACGCGTACCTGCGCCACCGCGTCTGCCAGTACGTCGAGCCGCTTCTCGGTGAGGATGTCGGAGCGGGTGTCGATCAGGTGGAGGTCGAGGTCCTGGCGTGCCAGGATGCGCGCCAGTTCCAGCCCGACGTGCCCGACGCCGAAGACCGCGACTGCCCGTACCACCGGCAGCGGTTCGAGCAGCACCGAGACCGTGCCACCACAGCATTGCACGCCATGCTGGTTGGTCACCTTGTCGTTCAAAGCGAAATCAATCAGCTCCGGCACGGGCTTGGACACGGCGAGTATCTCCCGGGCCCGATCGATGGCTACGGCCTCGACATTGCCGCCACCGATCGAACCCCACGTCTCGGTCTGCCCCACGACGAGCTTCGCACCGGCATCGCGCGGGGCATGGCCGCGCACGGTCGCAACGGTGACCAGTACGCCGGACTCCCGGCGCGCTCGCAACCGTGCGACCGCGGCAACCCACGTCATGTCAGGCACCGTTCAGCGCTTTTGCGTCGGATCGGATCTCGCCGTCGGCGGCGTGTCCGTCACGGGCATGACCGTTCCGGGAGGCATCGTCCGAGCGAGCCGCTTGGATCGCCCAGTACACCGCCTCCGGGGTTGCGGGCGAAGCCAACTCGACGCCGACCCCGCGCGGTCCGAACTCGGCGGCGGCCTGCCGCAATGCCTCGCGCACCGAGAACGCCAGCATCAGCGGAGGCTCACCCACCGCCTTGGACCCGTACACCGAGCCCTCTTCGGTGGCGTTCTCCAGAAGCGTGACGTTGAACTCCTCGGGCATCTCCGAGAAGCTCGGCAGCTTGTAGGTGCTCGCGGCCTGGGTCAGCAGCCGGCCGCGGTTCGGCCCGTCAGTGGCGTCCCAGCGCATGTCCTCAAGCGTCAGCCAGCCCGCCCCCTGCACGAAGCCACCCTCGACCTGACCGATGTCGATCATCGGGGACAGGCTGTCGCCGACATCGTGCACGATGTCCACCCGCCGGATGCGGTAGGCGCCGGTGAAGCCGTCCACCTCCACCTCGGCCGCGGCGGCGCCATGGGAGAAGTATTTGAACGGCGAGCCCCTGAACGTCTTCGCGTCCCAGTGCAGTCCCTCGGTCCGGTAGAAGCCGGCCGCCGACAACTGGACGCGCTGGAAGTACGCGGTGCGCACCAGATCGTCCCAGGCCAGCTGCTTGTCGCTGCCCAAGGTACGCGCGACACCCTCGACGATGCGCACATCCGAGGCATTCGAGCCCAGCTGCGAGGCGGCCACCTGCAGCAGCCGCTCGCGCAACTGCTCGCAGGCGTTCTTCACCGCCGCACCGTTGAGGTCCGCCCCGGAACTGGCGGCGGTGGCAGAGGTGTTGGGCACCTTGTCGGTTCGCGTCGGGGCCAGCCGCACCTTGTACAGCGGGATACCCAGCGTGGTCGCGGCCACCTGAAGCATCTTGGTGTGCAGGCCCTGGCCCATCTCGGTGCCGCCGTGGTTGATCAGGACCGAACCGTCCTTGTAGATCAGCACCAGCGCGCCGCCCTGGTTGAAGGCGGTGAGGTTGAACGAGATTCCGAACTTGACGCCGGTGACCGCGAGTGCCCGCTTGGTGTTCGGGTGTGCGGCGTTGAACGCGGCGATCTCGCGCTTGCGATCGGCGATGCCGCCATTGTCCTGGACCTTCTGCCAGACGGCTGAGATGCGTTCGGGATGGACGACCGGCTGTCCGTACGGAGTCGCCTGCCCCTTCTGGTAGAAGTTGCGCTCCCGCAATTCGATCGGGTCCAGGCCGAGCAGCGGCGCGCACCGGCCCATGATGTCCTCGATCACCAGCATGCCCTGCGGTCCGCCGAAGCCGCGGAAGGCGGTGTTGGAGACCTTGTTGGTCTTGGCGATGCGACCGGCGATGCGCGCGTTGGGAATCCAGTAGGTGTTGTCGATGTGGCACAGCGCACGGGCCACCACCGGCTCGGAAAGATCCAGGCTCCAGCCACCGTCCGCGGTCAGGGTGGCTTCCAACGCCCGGATGCGGCCGTCGGCGTCGAAGCCGATCTTCCACTGGGCGTGGAACCCGTGACGCTTACCGGACATGGTCAGATCCTGCGTACGGTTGAGCCGCAGCCGAACCGGTCGGCCGGTCAGCCTGGCGCCGAGCGCGGCGACGGCCGCGAACCCGTGCGGCTGCATCTCCTTCCCGCCGAAGCCGCCGCCCATCCGCAGACACTGCACGGTCACCTCGTGGCTGTGCAGGCCGAGCACGTGCGCGACGATTTCCTGGGTCTCCGAAGGATGCTGGGTGCTGCTCTGGATGAACACCTGTTCGGCCTCGTCGGCATGGGCCAGCGCCGCATGCGTCTCAAGGTAGAAGTGTTCCTGGTCGGAGAACTGGAACTCGCCGGTGAACACGTGCGCGGAGTCGGCGAAGCCGGCGTCGACGTCGCCGGTCAGCATCACGGGCCGAGCGCCGTGAAAACTGTCGGCCGCGATGGCGTCCTGCAGCGTGACCACGGAGGGCAGTTCGTCGAGTTCCACCTCGACGGCCGCCGCACCGAGCCGGGCCGCCTCCAGGGTCTCAGCGAGCACCCAGGCGACGGCGTGGCCGTAGAACATGACCTCGTCGGGGAACAGCGGCTCGTCATGCTTCATCCCGGCATCGTTGACGCCCGGCACGTCGGCACCGGTCAGGACACGGACCACACCGGGCACGGCGAGCGCAGGCTCGGTGCGCAGCGCGGTGATCCTGCCATGGGCCTTCATGACCTGGACCGGGTAGGCATGCAGCGCGTCCTTGGTGCGACAGACCAGGTCGTCGGTGTAGAGCGCGCTCCCGGTGACGTGCAGGGTGGCACTCTCGTGCGGCATCGATACGCCGACGACAGGCTTCTCAGGGCGCTCGGACAAATGACTCATGACGACACCGCCTCAGTGGTTTGCGCGTACAGCTTCAGCAGGCTCTGGCCCAGCATCGCGGAACGGTAGAGCGCGCTGGCGCGGTGATCGTTCATCGGCGTGCCCTCACCCCGCAGCGCCCGGGCCGCGGCCTCGACGGTCTCCGCCACCCACGGCTTGCCCTCCAGTGCCGCCTCGGTGGCGAGGGAACGGATCGGGGTCGCGGCCACGCCGCCCAGGCCGATGCGTGCCTTGCGGACGATGCCGTCCTCGATGTCGAGCGCGAAAGCGACTGCCACGCTGGAGATGTCGTCGAAGCGCCGCTTGGCGATCTTATGGAAGGCCACGACCTGCGACAGAGGCAGCGGGATACGCACCGAGCGGATCAGCTCGCCCGGACGGCGCACGCTCTGCCGGTAACCGGTGAAGTAGTCCGCCAACGGGACCTCGCGCTCACCGTCGGCATCGGTGAGCACCACCGACGCCTCCAGCGCGAGCAGTACCGGCGGGCTGTCACCGATGGGAGAGCCGGTACCCAGGTTGCCCCCGAGGGTGGCGCCGTTGCGGATGAGCCGGGATGCGAACTGCGGGAACAGCTCGGCCAGCAGCGGGACGTCGCCGTCGAGACGGCGTTCGATCTCGGTGAGCGTCAGCGCCGCCCCGATCTCGATGTGGTCGGATTCGACTCGCAGCTCCCGCAATTCGGACAGCCGGTCGATGGCGACCACACAGTCCGCCCTACGGGCACGGATATTGACCTCGACGCCCCAGTCGGTGGAGCCGGCGACCACCACCGCATCGGGCCGCTCGCGCAGCAACTCCAGCGTTTCGGCCAGGGTGCTCTTCCGGAGGAAAACACTGCTGTCCTGGATGTACTCGGTGGCAGCCGGTGCGGGCGGGGACTGCTCGCGACGCTGCGCCAGCGGATCCTCCTCGGTGGGTGCACCGACGGCGAACGCGGCATCGCGAATGGGGCGATATCCCGTGCAGCGGCACAGGTTTCCGCTCAGGGCGTGCAGGTCGAAACCGTTCGGACCGTGTTCGGCGTCAGTGCTGTCCTCCGAGCCCGTACTGTCGGCCGAGTCCGCGTGCGCGCAGCGCGTGGGTCGGTAGTACTCGGCGGCCATACTGCAGATGAATCCCGGCGTGCAGTACCCGCATTGGGAGCCGCCGCGCACCGCCATCTCCTCCTGCACCGGGTGCAGGGTGGGCGGCTTGCCGGGTTCGCCAGCTGTGGCGAGCCCCTCGGAGGTGATGATCTCCTGACCGTCGAGCGCCGCGACCGGGATCAGGCAGGCGTTGACCGCCACCCACTCGGTGGGCTTGTTCACTCCGGGACGGGCCACCAGGACCGAGCAGGCGCCGCATTCACCCTCGGCGCAACCCTCCTTCGTTCCGGTGAGGCCACGCTCGCGCAGGAAATCCAGCGCTGTGGTGTGGGGCGCGGCCGGTGAAATCGGTGCTTCTTTTCCGTTGACCGTGATCCGCGCCGCTACCATGACAGGCCTTCGCTTCGGAGCGTGATCGGTCGATTCATCATGTTCGCCAATTTTCAGGCAGCTTTCTGTGTTCAGTCGCGCCACGTGAGAGGGGCGGGCGCAGAAAGGCACGTGACAGCGACGTGCTGGAAGGTGGTAAGGGAAATCCCGGAATGTGCCACGACCGGGCACATCAGAACGGCGTGCTCAGCAGCCGTGCGCGATCCGACCCGGAACCCAGGCCGTGCACTGGGCGAGGCGACCGAGGTCGGAGCTGGTGTACATCCGCTGGTCGCCTCCTTCCGGTAGTCATGGTTCGACGATTACCGCAAAGTAGTGGCTCTGGTCACAGAGGTCAAGAGGTTGACCTCGGGCTCTCAGGAGCCGATCGGATTCTCGGCTGGCGCGTCGCCGCTGTGTGGTCGAACAGGTCGTGTGCGCCACGAGGCGCTCTGTTCATACCCCCGGCTCAGCCGGGAGGAACTCGCAAGGAGGTACGTGGTGAAGCCGAGCGCGCCGGCGGCAGTTCGGGCGAGAACGGTGACGTGCTTCAGTTCAGCGATGGTCGTCCTCGGTCGGTCGCGCGCAGAACCGTGTGGTCCGGACCGCGAGTGAATTTGCTCGCGGCGTGGCAGCAGCGGCGCTGCTCGCCCAGTTGGAAGGGAAGAGTGGTGTCGAGACCTTCGCTGGCTTCTCGGTCTCACCGCCAGGCCCACCGAGGCCAACACAGCCCGCGTCCTGGGCGGTGATGACAGTGCGGGGAGAAGACGTCGCTCGCGACACCTCTCGGGTGCGGAAGCCAGCCGCGTGAACGCCTCATGGCAGTCTCGGTGCCGTGCCCGTTGTGGTGCCCCGTCCCGGCCGGTGAGTCGGGCCGGCGGAGACTCGTGCAGGGGCTCTCGGCTCACCCGTTGGGCTCGCTGTGGCCCGCGCCGGGATGGAGTGTGCGGGACAGGCCCCGGTCCCCATGACGGGACGCAGTACGGCCGGGGCCGCCCCGCCTTCGTGGCGCCGCTCAGTGCCAGGCGCCGCAGATCTGGCCGCCGTCGGAGTCCTTCTTGCACGCGCGGTAGGCGTGGCTGGTGCCGACCATGAGGGAGTACGCGGGGCGTGAAGTGGTCGCGTTCACGTGGTACAGCGCACCGCCCTTGATCTGGATCCAGCCTTTCCAGGCGTGGTCGCCCTTTTCGATGGTGACCCAGGCCGCGCTGCAACGCGAGGAGGTCCGCAGTTGTACGGCGGGCCCGCCGCTGGCGCGGATCGGGTCTCCGAGGTTGCGGGCATCCTTGTCGCAACCGGTCGTATGCGGATTCTTCCCGTCGCAGGCGTTGCCACGGCACGTCGCTGCGGCGTCTGCCGGTGAAACAGCGATACCGCTACCGATGAACGCGAACGCAGCCACTGCCGCCATCGCCCAGCGTCGGACGCTCATGGACACCCCATCTCTTCGGGCCCGCCGAGGCAGGCAAAAGTGTTCAGACACCTTTATTAGTGAAATCCCGGGCCTCCGTGCTAGACGTGCCGCGGTGAGTTCACCGAAACGAGTCACTCGACGACGTGGACGGGGACCGGCAACTCCGCGGCGCGCCCCCGCACGCACCTCCGCTCAGACCGAAGGACCTCAAGAACGCACGGGCCCACAACACTCCGGCCGGATCGGCATCTCCGGCCCCCGCCCGGTCTTCCGCCCGCGTCACCTTCGACCGCCACCCGGACGGCTGGCCCGCCGAAACCGGCACGATCACCACCGTCCGGCGCTTTCCGGCGCCTCAGAGACAGTCCGGCTCCACGATCTCCTGGCCCTCCCCCTGAGGTTCCTCGAACCGGCCGAAGAAGTCGTCCAGGGCCTGTGGCGTCACGAGCAACGAGTTCGCGTCCCCGCGCTCATTGCGCTCCGCCAGGCGACGCAGCAACTCATCACGCCCGACCGGTAAATACAGCAGCCTCCACCGCCCGCCGGCCGACTCCACCGGCTCCGTCATCGCGTCGCGGTCCTTGCGCGGCCACAGCCCGTGGTCCCACACCACGTCTCGGCCCTCCGCAACCAGCTCGGCCGGCCGCCGGTGCAGCTCGGCAAGGACCGAGGCCTCCTTCTCGAAGTAGGTGTTCTCCGGGTAGTCGATGCCGTACCTGCCGTACCGCTGGAAGACCACCTCGTCCACCGACAGCCGCACGGTTCCCCGGGGCTCCAGCACCCGCCGGGCGTAGGTCGTCTTTCCCGGGCCGGTGAGCCCCACCAGCAGGAAGTCCACCGGAGCGAAGCTCTCGACCACCCCCAACTCCCCTCACCACCCTTGGCATTTCTACGGCAGTCTGCCACTGCGGGCCTGTCCGGAGCTTCCTGTTCCCGGCCGCCGCCGCCAGCCGCCCGTGCCCGCCCCGCCCTCGTCCGTGCGCTTGACCGGCCTGCTCCTTTCCCGCACCGACGCCGCGTCTCGCGCGTCGATACTGGTGAAGGTGTGAAACCCAGCCGCGGGAGGCCGGTACGCCGGTGGATACTGCCGGTGGAGACTGCCGGTGTGCTGAACGATCTGAAGGGCGCACTGGTCGCGCTGGAGGCCCACCGGCCCGGCTCTCTGCGCCGGGCCCGGCAGCGGGCTGCGCTCGGCCAAGGCCTGCCCGATCGTGAGCGGGAGATGCGGACGACCTACCGGTGAAGCGGAGTGTCTTGCCGGATCCCGCGGGGGCGGAGCCGATGGGGAGGTCGTCGAAGACGACCGGCCCGGTGTGGGTGCCGCCGTCCTCCCACTGTCCGACGACGTAGTCGCCTTCGGCGATGCAGTAATGCCCGTGGCCGTCGGGCGCGTGACGGCCACGGGCACACCGCGCTGACTGGAGGTCAGCGGCGCCGGAAGGTTACCCCCGGCATGAGGAAGATGCCGGGTGACGCAGGAGTGTGAGATCCGGATCCGGTTTCAGCAACTGTTGGTCTTCAGGGACTCGGGGGCTGCTCTTCCGCTGTTCAGGCTTGAGGGCGGCGGCCCCAGGGAGTGAAGGCGTGCCGTGGCGTCGCTCCGGGAGGGCGGGATGCCGTCGGTCGTGGGGCTGCGGGAGGCGGCGGATCGGATCCGGGCCGAGCCGGGCGGGAGTGGGGCGCGTGAGCCATCGCCCGTTCACACGTCGGTGAGGCGCCGTGCCCAGGCGAGGCGGGACTCCGGCGCCATCGCTCCGCTCCCGCTATCCGGCGGGCGCGGCGACCGGTGTCGGCATTACCGCGGTCCACAGGGGGCTGGCCTGGCCGCGGTTGCGGGCGCTGAGCTCCTCGAAGTACCAGTCCTGGCCGAGGAGTTGCTTCACTCGCAAGATCGCCTCGCCGTCCGGGCCCGAGTAGTAGTGGACCTTCTTGCGGTCGCCGTCGGTGACCATGCGGAACATGATCTCTGCCGTTCCGGCGGGATCCGAGCGGACGAGGTTGAGCGACGCGAAGGCCGTCCAGCCGGCGGCGTAGTCGGCGGGTACGTCCTCGGCGCGATCCATCTTGCCGAAGATCTTCGTCTGGCCCGGACCCGGAACCGTATGCCATCGATCAACTGCCGCCGACGCCGGACCAGCGACCGCGGTCCCGTCATGTCACGAGCTGATCGCCGAGAGGGGCGCGCAGGTACAGGACGAGGTGCCCGTGCCGGGCCCGGGTGACCAGACCGGTCCGGTGCAGGATGCCGAGGTGCTGGTTCACCGCTCCCTGACTGAGCGCGAGTCGGCGGGCCAGGTCCGTGGTGCTCGCGGGCTCGGCGAGAAGTGTCAGGATGCGGGCACGGGTACTGCCGAGGAGGTCTGCCAGGGCTTGGGGTGGAGCGGCCGTTTCGGTGTGCCAGACCGTGGCCCGGCCTCGCGCGGGGTAGAGGATCCTCGGCGGCAGCGCGGGATTGACGAGGGTGCTGGTGTGGTGGCTGAACAGGGACGGGGTGAGGATCACCCCGCGTCCGTCCACGGCTTCATCGCGGGGCTCGTCGCACAGAGTGTCCACACTGAGCGTGCCGGCCTCCCAGCACAGCCCCGGGTCGATGTCCGGGAAGAGGGCGGCCGCGCCCTCGTCGGTCAGGCGGCGGGCCCGGTGGAGGACGTCGGCCCGAAGAACGGCGCGCATCCGCGGCCAATGCGGTGCGATCACGAGCGCCCAGTAGGCGTGGAGGGCGTCGGTGATCCGCGCGAGGAGGCGCCGAGGTGCGTCGTACACCTGCTGGAGATTCGGGTCCAGCTCTCTGCCGCTGGCGGCCTGGAGCAGTTCGGGCATCATGCGTTCGGTCGGTGTCGCCCGCAGCGCCGCGAACTCGTCATCGATGTCGGGGGTGGACGTCGTCGGATGCGGGGTGACGAAGTCGGGAATCCGTCGACGTGGGCCGACCAGTGCCTGCAGCAAGGGCCAGTCGAGCTGTCTCAGCAGCGGGGCGGACTGACGGAGAAAGGGCTGGTGTTCGGCATGCCGCGCCGGGTTGTGCCACGCCCACAGGCTCAGGACGGTCTCGGTGAGGGGTGAATACGCGAACCGGACCGAGGCCAGGTCGTCGACGTCGAGCCGGAGCAGCAACATTCGGCCCACACTAAATCTTTCGCGTGGTGGGTGAACAGCCTGATGTGATCCGGCGCATGACTGCTTCTGCTGCCGGGGGAAGCCCGGCGACGGCGACGTACGACCGTATCGGTGTCGGCTACCAGCAGGTCCGCAAACCCGCCCCGCGCCTGGCCGAACTGATCCGCAACGCTATGGCTGGGCCTCGCACCGTAGTCGATGTCGGGGCGGGCGTCGGCTCTTACGAGCTGACGGATGCGGACGTGACCGCGGCGGCCCCCGCTCGGGTCACGTTCGCCCCACATCCCGGTCGCCGCAAGGTCCTGGCCGACGCGGAGGAACTGCCCTTCGAGCTGAACCGGAAGTCCGTGGAGTACGGCCACCGCCTGCTCACAGCGGGGAGCGGCGAGACTCTGCGGGGGAACGGCGGATGATCGGGGTGGTCACGGGCTGCTGGTATGAGCTGCACGAACTGGGTGACGGAGTCGTCCGGATCACCGAACCGCATGTCGACAAGCTGCTGCGGGCCAACTTGTGGTGGTTGCGTGGAGCAGACCGCGACATCGTCGTGGACGCGGGTTTGGGCGTGGCCTCCCTGAGCGCGGAGATCCCGCAGCTGTTCGAGCGGGATCCGCTGGTGATCCTCACCCATGCCCATCTGGACCATGTCGGAGGAGCGGGCGAGTTCCGCGAACAAGCCGCCCACACTGCTGCCGCCGACGCGCTCGCGCGCGGCATACCCGCGAGCCTGTACACCACCGAGCTCTACAACAGAATCGGCATCGTCCCGGCGGAGGAGTACCTGCCGGACCTGCTGATCGATTCTCTCCCGGGCCCTGGATACGACCCGCGCGCCTACAGCGTGGCTCCACTGACGGTGACCCGCCGTCTTCACGACGGGGACGTCATCGACCTGGGTGGCCGAACGCTGACGGTCATCCACCTGCCTGGCCACACACCCGGATGCATCGCCCTCCACGAGGAGCGCACCGGCGCGCTGTACACGGGGGATGTGGTCTACGACGGCCACCTCATCGATGACCTCCCTGAATCGGTCCGCTCCGCCTACCGGCACAGCATGGAGCACCTCGCGGACCTGGACCTGTCCGTCGTCCACCCGGGCCACGGCCGCAGCTTCGACCGGAGCCGCCTGCTCGAACTGACACAGAGCTACCTCCAACAGAATCGGTGCCCGTAGATCCCCTTGGCCGACTGCGCCTCGGAGACCTCTGACCCCGGCGGGCGCCGGCCGTCGGCCGCACAGAGCAAGAAGCTGTCTTCCATCAGTGTTCTGTCGCCGACTCAAGGGCCACGGGATCTCGGCGGCCCCAGCGCCAAGGAATTGGACTACGTCGAGTGAGAGGACGAGAACCACGTGGATGTGTATGAAGCCGTGGACGGCCGCCGGGCCGTGCGGGCGTTCAGGGACGAGCCGGTACCCCAGGAGGCTCTCGAACGAGTGCTGACCGCAGCGACACGGGCTCCGTCCAGCGGGAACCTCCAACCCTGGCACGTCTACGTCGTGGCCGGCGAGCCCCTGGCCGAACTGAAGAGACGCGCGACGGGCAGGGCACTGGCAGGCGACCCGGGCGACGAACGGGAGTACCCCATGTACCCGGCCGAACTGGCCTCGCCGTACAAGGACCGCTTCGCCGCCGCAGCCACCCAGCGGTACAGGGCATTGGGCATCGAACGCGACGACCCCGACCGGCCCATGAAGATCGCCGCCCTGAACACGGAGGCATTCGGGGCACCACTCGTACTGTTCTGCTACCTCGACCCGACGATGGGCCCCGGGCAGTGGGCGGACACAGGCATGTACCTGCAGACGGTCATGCTGCTGCTGAGGGCGGAAGGTCTGCACAGCTGCCCCCAGGTGATGTGGACGATGTACCACAAGACCGTCAGCCAGGCAGTCGGGGCCGACAACGGACACGTACTGCTCTGCGGCGTCTCGGTGGGATTCGAGAAGGAAGGCACCCCACCACTACGCACCGGACGGGCAGACATGACCGAAACAGTGAACTTCATCGGACTATGACCACCAAACGGTCAAGAACCGCACGGTCAACAAGCCCCCACAGCACCTTCGACCCACCCCGCCTCGACGCCCTTCCCGACCAGGAGACCCTGTGCCAGGCCTACGGACTCCCCCAGCGACGCGGTCGTGCGCAAGCGGACGACCGAACTCAGCCAGAGCCTGTAACTTGGCGCCCGGGCCGCCGACACGACGCGATCTGACACGGCCCGGGCGGACACGCCTCCTTCGCGCATCGACGGCGCAGCACCTGCAGGAGATCCCACATGCCCACCACGCCCGCGCCATCCAAATCCTTCGACCACCACTTCGCCCATGTCAACGGAGTCCGTCCGCACTACGTGAGCATCGGTTCGGCCGAACCGCTCGTGCTGCTCCCGGGCTGGCCCCGTACCTGGTGGCTGCCGGACCATCCGGCTTGCCGGGAGATCATGGCAGTGTTCGCCGCAGCCGACGCCCCGCTGCGGGCGCGGGCGATGTGCGAGGCGATGGACGTGGAGATCGCTCCCAACAACATCAACAACGTCCGCCTGAGACTCAAGCGGCTGACCAAGCGCGGGATCCTGGTCGGACCGAGCAAGGGTTGTTCACCCGGCCGCGGCCATAGCCGACCAGCGAACCCGCGGCCAGGCCGATCGCCTCAAGCGAAAGGACAACACGGGCACCAACTTCACATAGCGCCCTCTGGGTTGCCGATCAGTCGATGCGGTCGCTCAGGCCCAGCACCTTCGGGTTGTCGCTGGGGAAGTTCCTGGGCATGCCCGGCACATCGATGGTGCGCCCGTACACGCCGGCCAGGAACTCGACGGCACCGACTGGGAACTCGAACCACTCGGCGTTGTCCGTACGGACGACCACCGGCCATGCATCCGGATCCACAGGGCTCGTCCTCCAGTAGAAAGTGTCCCCGGAATAGGACGACGCCCAGGAGATCAGGCCTCCCGGCTGCGGGTAGGGAACGTAGTCCTCGGTATCGCCCATCTCGTACAGATCCTGAAGGATCTCGTCGTCCCTGGACGCGGACGCCCATGGCGCCTCGGCGCCGGGCGTCGGAAGGGACACCATGAGGAAATCATCGATGGCAAATACCGGGTACGCCTCCGCCAGAGAGCGGAAGTCCGAGGGCAGCGCCGTCCCGAGGCCCGCCTCAAGGGCGGTCCAGTCCACGCTGCGTCCGCCTGGCACACGCCACCGTGTCATCGAAGGCAGTGCGGCCTCCAGCTCTTCGACCCTCACCATGTCGTCTGCCAATCCGGAGAGTTCTCGAACAGGACGGTCTCGAACAATACTCCGTCGCCGATGCGGGCGAACACGACGACATAGTTGCTCAAATGGTCACGGACCACTCTCTGAAACATCCCGTGGGACACGGTGACCTGTCCCACGCACTCGCGGAAGCCGAGCTGATCGATCTCATCGGTGCGAAGACGGTAGCCGTGGACGAAGACCGCATCGTGTCGGGCGGATCGCCGACGCCGGAAGATCGGTTCATGGGCGAGGCTGCGGCAGGGCTCACTCAACGGGCACCCTACGAGCGGATCGAGGGCAGGCTGTGGTGCCCGGGTGCCGAGACCTCTCGGCCGCGTGCCAGGCCGTCTTGGAGGAGTACGGTGAACTGAAGCCGCAGCAAAAACTGCTGGCTGTCCTTCGGCTCGGAGAAGGAGCCCGTTCTGGCCGCCCCCGCCTCGGCCGTGGGCATCGACGACGAACGATCCGATGGCGAGAATGGCGTCGATGACGAGGCGGTGACGACCATGGTGCCCGCCGTCCACGACGCGGTGATGGAGCTGGAGACCGTACGCCAGAGAAGGACGAGAATGCCGCCTTCGCCAACCTGGTCATCGGCACGCGCTTCAGCGACTGGCTCACCCAGCAGGCATGAACTCTTTTGGCATGCCCCGGCAGAGGCCCATGCCGGCCTTCGACGTTCCGGCTCAGGAAATCCCTGCCGCGAGCACGGCGGCTGGTTCGGCGGGGCACTGCGGAATGACCGCGGCAAAGAGCGCGGCGGCCGCACTGTCGCGGCCAGTGACTCTGACATGGAGCCCGACAGGACCACACGCCCAGGGACTTGCTGATCGCCGCCTTGGACGTCTTCTCCGACCGTTCCGTCGAGCAGGGTGACCTCTCGCCGGCCCTCGCGGGCGCGGAATTCGTCGCCCTCGTCGTCTCCGGAGCCGGCTGCCCTGGTGCACTTCTTCAAAGTCGTGTCCAAGGCGGTGGGCGGTCGCGGGATCCGCGTCAACACGGTCAGTTCCTGCCTCGTCAAGATTGGTCTGCGGTCGGCCGTTGAGGGCATCGCAGCCACCGTTTCGCAGGCGACAGGAATGGCGCCGGAGGAGGTGACCGCGCAGGCCGCAGGGATGGCGGTGACCGGCCGGTTCTCGAAGCCGGCCGAGGTTGCGGACGCGGTTCTGGTGCTGGCGAGCGACCGGACAAGCAAGGTCGCCGGCTCCGACGTCACGATCGACGGCGGGTTCGTCACCACCTGGCAGTCACACCGTGGCCATGCGGCAGAGCCGATGCGTCGTCTACCCGCTTCCTCACCCCCGTGGATCGACAAGGAGAACGGTCTCGCCACGCGGGTGCTCCGTCGCGAGCGCCTCGTAGGCCGCTCACATCTTGGCAACTGACATGACGCGGTCCACCACCGGCTTGATTTTGCTGATGTCCATCCCTTGACCGCTCGTGCGCCGCGGCTCCTGGTCCTCAAGCTCCCGCACCCGGTTCCGGGCCTGCCGTAGTTGCCACTCCAGCCACTCGACCAGGACCCGGTTCTCGTCCGGGTCGGGTATCCCGCCGGGGCCGGGCATGGCTACACCTCGTCCTCGGCCGACTCGTGGACGTGCTTCAGCACCATGCGGGCCCCAGCACAGTCTCCGGCTTCGACGGACTCCCAGAAGGGGCGGGTGGACACGCATAAGCCACAGAAGGAGCGAATGCGCGGCCTGGCCGACTCCCTGGCGGATTCCCAGCCCTCGTCGGGAGCGGCGGCCCGATGGGGCGCGAGGTCGTCAGTGCGCCACCTGGACCGGCGGCCGGGCCTGGGGTCCGCGAAGCGCGCCGGGCGGTCCGTACGGCCGGCATCCGGCTGTGGCCGAAGCAGGTCCCCACGCTCACGATGGATCCTCATCGCCGGCGAGCCGAGTACTGATCGCCGTCTCAAGCTCAGCTTGCTCTTTATCTTCCGGCCTCGAACGGTGTCTCGAACTGGGTCGCTCACCTGGGGGTTCGCCGGACGTGGGGGCGGCCTTCGTCTGATCATGT
>NZ_JBIATE010000040.1:0-46132 GCF_042891445.1 Streptomyces sp. NPDC001890
CACCAACCTGATCATCAGCATGCACGGACACATCGTTCCAGACGCCCCGAACTCACACCCGACCAGCTTGACCAAAGACATAGGGGCACCCCCCCGCAGGACGCCCCCGTCCGTCTGCCTCAATCCGCCGCGGTGAGGAACCGGCGGGCACCACGCAGCGTCGTACGCAGCTTCCGCTGGGTGGCACGGCTGTCGAGGCGGATGTCGAGTCCTCCTGGAAGCGCGCTTTCGGCCCGCAGACCCGCGGGCAGGCGGGAGGGGTCGAGTCCGTCGCGCCGGGCGATGAGGATGCCGAGTTCATGACGGCTCACGGCGTCGGTTCCCGCCAGATGCTGAACGCCCTTCGAGTCGTTGCAGGCGAGTTCCAGCAGTGCGGCAGCCAGGTCGGCGACGTGCACCGGGCATCGGATGTCGTCGGTGAACAGGACTCCGTCGCGGGTTCCGGCCGCGAGGCCGTGCACCGCGCGTACGTGCTCGGAGCGCCGGCCGTCGCCGACGATCAGTGAGGTACGGGCGATGACGGCATCGGTGTGCAGGAGGCGGACGCCCGTCTCCGCCGCCGCCTTCGCCGCACCGTACGGAGTGAGAGGGTCGGGGAGGCAGGTTTCGTCGTAGTGGACGCGGGTGCCGGAGAAGACCGCGTCGCTCGATACATGGATCAGCCGGCTGCCGTGCTTCGCCGCGGCCATCGCCAGCCGGACGGGGCCCTCCGCCGTGACCGCCCAGTCGGATCTGCTGCTCGTCGCGTTGATGATCACGCTCGGTTCCACCTCGGCGACGACCGCTTCGACGCGATCGGGGACGCGCAGGTCGAGGGCGTGCCAGGTCGCCTCCGCGGTGCTGCCGGGGCCGGTCGCGAAGGTCGCGGCCGTCGTGTGCCCCGCCGCCACCGCCCGGCGGACCAGCTCGGTCCCCAGGAAACCACTGCCTCCGATGACCAGGAGTGTCATGACGCGACACAGTAGAGGATCGTTCGGTCGGCCGGGGGTTCCGGACTTTCGCCGTACCACCCCGGTTTCGCCCTCTGCCGGGCACGCGGCCGGGTGTGCGAGCACCCGACAATAATTTTGCGCAGCACGCAAACTTGCATAGCATGCACTTCATGAGTGCCGACCATGCCGACACCGCCGAAGACACGGCTCTCGGGCTGCGCGAGCGCAAGAAGCGCGCGACGCGCAACGCGCTCGCGGACGCGGCGCTGCGCATGGCCGCGGACCGCGGGATCGAGAACGTGACCGTGGAAGCGGTCACCGGTGCGGTCGGCGTCTCCGTGCGCACCTTCTTCAACTACTTCCCGTGCCTTGAGGACGCGATCACCCGCCCCAACCAGAACAACGCCGAACGGACCCGCCGCGCGGTGCTCGACGCACCGGCGGAACTCACGGCACTCGACGCCCTGAGTGAGGCGATCGGCCAGGAACTCGCCCACATCGAGGAGGACCACGAACGCTGGGAGCTCCAGATGGCCGTGCTGAGGAAGAGTCCCGCACTGCTGTCCGGATTCCTGGCCGCCCAGGGTGCCGACGAACGCGCACTGGTCGCCGCCGTGGCCGAGCGTCTCGGCCGGGACCCCGATACCGACCTCCGCCCCCGGCTGCTCGCGCTCACGGCGATCGGCGCCGTGCGCGCCGCCGTGGAGCTCTGGGTGGCCTCCGGCCGTACCCGCGCGTTCCAGAGCATCTATCGCGAGGCGTTCGCCTCGCTGGCCGCCGGTCTGAACGACTGAGGCACATCCGAAGGCCCCGCCCGGGGCCGTTCAACCGAGAAACCAGAGATTGAGGAACGCCAGCCGATGAGCGCTGCCGTCACACCCGAAGCCGGCATGGCCGGTGCGCCCGAGGGGGCCGCACCAGCCATGACGCGTCGTCAGATACTCCAGGCCATGTCGGGCCTGATGGCCGGCATGTTCGTGGCCATCCTGGCCTCCACCGTGGTCTCCAACGCACTTCCCCGCATCATCGCCGACCTGCACGGCACCCAGTCCTCGTACACCTGGGTGGTCACCGCGGAGCTTCTCGCGATGACGGCGACCGTTCCGATCTGGGGCAAGCTGTCCGACCTCTACGACAAGAAGCTGCTCATCCAGCTGTCCCTCTCGATGTTCATCGTCGGCTCGCTGGTCGCCGGCTTCTCGCACAGCGTCGGCCTGCTCATCGTGAGCCGTGTGGTGCAGGGCATCGGCGCGGGCGGTCTCACGGCGCTCGCCCAGGTCGTGATGGCGGCGATCATTCCGCCGCGTGAACTCGGCCGCTACTCCGGCATCTTCGGTGCCGTGTTCGCCGTCGGCACCGTCGCGGGACCGCTCATCGGCGGTGTGCTCGTGGACACCTCCTGGCTGGGGTGGCGCTGGTGCTTCTTCATCGGCGTACCGTTCGCGCTGCTCGCGATCGTGCTGCTCCAACTGACCCTGAAGCTGCCCACGGTCCGCCGGGAGGTGAAGATCGACTATCTCGGTGCGGTCCTCATCATGAGCGGGGTCAGCGCCCTGCTGCTGTGGGTGACCCTCGCGGGCAACCGGTTCGACTGGGCGTCGTGGCAGACCGCCGCCCTGGTCACCACCGGTGTGGTCCTGCTGACCGCCGCGGTGGTGGTCGAGTCCAGGGTCCAGGAACCGATCATCCCGCTGGACATCTTCCGCAACCGCACCGTGACGCTGACGACCGTGGCGAGCCTGCTGGTGGGCGTGGCCATGTTCGGTGGCACGGTGTTCCTCTCCCAGTACTTCCAGATCTCGCTCGGCAAGACGCCGACCGTCGCCGGCCTGATGAGCCTGCCGATGATCCTCGGTCTGATGATCTCCACGACGGTCGCCGGGCAGATCATCTCCTCCCGGGGCAAGTGGAAGGGCTTTCTGATCGCGGGCGGCATCATCATGACCGCGGGCATGGGCCTGCTGTCCACGATCAGCGCGGACTCCTCGTTCGGGCTGCTCAGTGTGTACATGGTGGTGCTCGGCGTGGGCGTCGGCATGCTGATGCAGAACCTGGTGCTGGCGGCCCAGAACGACGTTCCCGCGTCGGAGCTGGGTGCGGCGACCTCGGTGCTGTCGTTCTTCCGCAGCCTCGGTGGGGCGATCGGCACGAGCGCGCTGGGTGCCGTGCTCAGCCACCGGGTGGCGAGCGAGATGGCGAAGGGCTTCGGCGGGGCGGCGGGCAACGGGGGCGCCGAGGGCGGCGTTCCCGATCTCTCCAAGCTTCCCGAACCGGCCCGGCAGATCGTCGAGCACGCGTACGGGGTCGCGACCGCGGATGTCTTCCTGATCGGAGCCCCGTTCGCGTTCCTCGCCCTGATCGCGGTGCTGTTCATCAAGGAGAAGCCGCTCAAGACGCAGAGCGGCATGGAGCGGCTCGCGGAAGAGAACGCGGCCGGCGGGAAGTCGCCGGCCGCCCCGGCGCACTGATGCCCGCAGGACAGTGATCCCAGCGGGGCGATGAGACCACCGGCCCCACCGGTCAGCCGATCGGTGGGGCCGGTGGTCTCTGCGGATTCAGCGGGCGGGCGGCGTGGGCCAGGCGCCCGGTTGTGCCGGGCGGTTCGGCCTCTTCCCCTGCGGATTCAGCGGGCGGGAGGCGTGGGCCAGGCGCCCGGTTGTGCCGGGCGGTTCGGTCTCTTCCCGGCCGAGCGGTTGCCGACGAGTGCCTGCCGGATCTGCGCGGCGGTCGCCCGTGCGTGTTCCGAGGTGGAGATCGCCTCGGCGGTGGCGGGGACGAAGCGGTGGGCCGGCCGTCGGCAGTACGGGCAGGGCGCCGCGTCAGCGAGGAGATAGCCGTCCTCGCAGACCCGGTTCGAGCAGTTGGTGGGGCTCACGAGGGCCTCGGCGATCTCCTGGGGTGCCCAGCGGCGGCGGTTCTCCTCGTCGCGTTCGTGGATCGCGTGGGACCAGCGGTTGCTCCAGCGCCTTTCGATCCGGTCGAGGAGCTGGGCGGCCGTCCGGTGGCCGAGCTCCTCGTACAGGATGTCGTGCAAGGTGCGCGGGACGCGGTGCCCGAGTGCCTGGAGCAGTGGCTGGGGGAAGCCCTGCATGATGAAGCGGATCGGATCGTTGCCCGGATTCTGCTTCCACTGCTGGCAGTGGCAGACTCCCCCGTCGGGCAGCGGATTGTGGCAGCGGGTGCACAGTCCGCGGCAGTCCACGCAGAGCCCGTCGTTCAGCCCGTCCAGATGCGGCGCGGGCGCCCGGCCGCATTCGCGGCAGCAGGCCGCGCACAGCCCGCACAACCGCTCGTTGCCCTGCTGAGTCGTCCAGTTCCGCTGCTGGCAGCGGCAGCACAGGCTGGTGTTGCAGTAGTCGCTGTGCTCGCCGTTGTGCCGGCCGAGGGGAGCGAAGGACATGGTGCTTCCTCTTTTCGTGCCCGCGCACGGTCTTGCTCCGTACAGCGTAAGGGCTGCCCCGTGGTCCCCGTGGACAAGGCCCGAACCGGACGGCACGGCTCACAGGAAGCCCTCGTGACCGCACCGGCGGAAGCACACCGGACTCCCGCTCTCAGCCGTTCGCCTCCTCCTTCAGGAAGCGGCGCAGTTCGTGGGCGAGCGCCGACGGGTTGTCCATGGGCACCAGCGTTCCCGCCCCGGGGATCTCGACGTATCGCCCCCGCGGCAGCAGTGCGGCCAGGCGCCGACCGGTCTCGGGCGGCATCATCCGGTCCTCCGCGCCCCAGGCCACCAGCACCGGCCGGTCGAAGTGCCGCAGTCGTTCGGCGGCCCGCAGATAGGTGTCCTTCTCGGTGGAACGCAGAAAGCGGGCGAGGTCCCGGCGGATGGCCCGGTCGGTCAGCAGCGGCCGGTACCAGCGGCGCACCCGCTCGTACGGGATCGAGTGCGCCGTCATTCCGCCCAGCGAGCTGCTCATCGACGCCAGGAAGGGCACCCGGAAGGACTGGAGGAGCAGGAACAGGCCGCCGGGCACCCGGCTCGCGGCCAGGAGTGTGCGGCCCTGGACGCCCGGCGGGTAGTTGTCGAGCGCCTCGCAGGAGGTGAGCACCAGGCGGGCGATGCGCTCGTCGCGTACGCCGGGCAGGAGCTGGGCGGTACCGGCGTCGTTCTGCACCAGCGTGACCTCGCGCAGGTCCAGCCGCTCCAGGAATTCGGCGAGCAGGTCCGCTACGCCCTGTGCCGACAGATCCGCGGACGGCCGCATCGGGTGTCGGTGGCTGCCGAGCGGCAGGACGGGAACCACCACCCGGAAGTCCTCGCGCAGCTCCGCCACGACGGCGTCCCAGACCGATCCGTCGAAAGCGAGCCCGTGGACGAGCACCACGGTCCCGCCAGGACCGTCCCCGGTGTCGGTGTACTCGATGGTTCCGGCACTCAGTTCGATCTCCGGCATCGCATGGCCTCCCCGTGACCGCTACTAGATAGACCGATCTAGTGAGAGACTATCCGGCATGAGGACCACCGGCGACACCAGGCAGCGGATCGTCACCGCCGCCACCGAACTCTTCCGGCGCCAGGGCTACGCGGCGACCGGCATGAAGCAGATCGTCTCGGAGGCCGGAGCCCCGTACGGCTCGGCGTACCACTTCTTCCCCGGAGGCAAGGGCCAGCTCGGCGAGGAGGTGATCCGTACCTCCGGAGCCGCCTACCTGGAGCTGATCGGCACTCTGTTCGCCGACCCCGGGGCGGATCCGGCAGCCGCCACCGCTGCCGCCTTCACGGGCGCGGCCGAGACCCTCCGGGAACTGGACTTCACCGACCCGTGCCCGATCGCCACCGTGGCCCTGGAGGTCGCCGGCACGCACGAGGGGCTGCGTCGCGCGACGGCTGACGTCTTCGCCTCGTGGATCGAGGCCCTCGCCGGCTTCTACGCCGCGGCGGGCATCGGGGCGGACACCGCCCGGGACACCGCGGGCTCGGTGATCGCCCTGCTGGAAGGTGCCTTCATGCTCGCCCGCGCGGCCCACGACACGGCCCCGGTCCTCGCCGCGGCGCGGGCGTCCGCCGCCATCGTCCGTGACGCGCTGGGGCCGGCCGAATGACGCGGGGCCGCCCCGTGCCGGCCCGGCCCCGGAGCCGTTGATCGCAGTGCTCGTTCTCCAGGGCCTCCCGCAGCCGCGCGCGGCCCATGGGAGAGGATGCACGCCACCTGCACCAGCGAGGCCATGCGGAGGCACACAGTGGGAAAGCCGGAGCCCGTCGACCTGATTCATCTGGCGGACGCAGCCGGGAACCAGTGCGTCGTGCGCGTCACCGGGCGCCACCAGCCCGGCGTGCTGCCCGGACACGACACCCTGTGCGCCGACGTCCTGTTGTCCGCCGACTTCCTCGACGCACGGCTCGCTCTCCGGCTCTCCCAGCGGGATCTCACCACCTGGTCGCAGCAGTTGGCCGCCCTGGCACCCGGGGACATGGCGGAACTCGGCGGCGGCCGAGGACTGCAGCTCGTTCTTCGCGTCAACGAGGACCGGTCCGTGAGCGTGACGATCCACGACCCCGACCGGCTCTCCGCACTGTTCGCGATCCAGCCGCACGACGACTGGGTCCAGGACCATCGGGACCGCCTGGAGCACGTTCGCCGGGTCTGGCCCAGCGAGGTCGTCGAGGCCGTTCCGATGGTCTACGAGTGGAGCCCGGTCCGCGGCGACTGAGCCGGCGGCCTCCGCCCCGACGAAGTCGGAACGCGACAGGGCGACGTCCGATTTCCGCCAGCTCCGGGACGGGCGTCTGCGGATGCTGGAGCCATGACCACGACTTACGAGGTGCGGGCCATCGACCCCGCCGTACTGAAGCGACTGCGGGAACGGGACGACGCCGGCCGGACCCGGACGCCCCTCACCGATCCGGAGGGCGGTGCCCCGCTGCGCTGCTGTCTGCGGCACAGCGAGGCGGGTGAGCGCATCGTCCTCGTCTCCTACGCGCCGTTGCGTCGCTGGGCGGTGGAGACGGACGCCGAGCCCGGCCCGTACGACGAGTGCGGTCCGGTCTTCGTCCACGCCGAGGAGTGCGACGGACCGGCTTCCGGCGCCGGTTATCCGGCCGAGCTGCACGGTGCCCGCCGGGTACTGCGGGCCTACGACAGCCGGGGGCACATCCTCGGCGGGCGGCTGATCGAGTTCCCCAAGGAGCGGGCGGCCGAGGTGGACGACGCACTGCACGAGGTCTTCGCGGATCCGGCAGTGGCCCTCGTGCACGTCCGCGCGGTGGAGTTCGGCTGTTTCATGGTCGAGGCGCGCCGCCGGTAGCCGAGTCGGGGCAGGAGGCGGGTTTCCGCGGCCGGAATCATGTGCCTGCACCGCCGACGGCGCGGGCACACGTTTCCGGTGCCGCCAGGGGGTGGGAGCACTCGGGTCTGCGACAGCCCCGTCCACCAACGCTGCGCAGTAACTCCACCTCCCCGGCGGCACGCCCAGCCTGCCGCACCGCACGGTGCCGTGACGCGTGTTGAACCGCGGGTCAGTACACGTATCTGTGCCGCCGGACCCGTCTCACCCCGTTGGCGTCGGCATACGTACCGGTGGCGGAACGGGTATACGTACGGCTGTGGGCGGAGCCCTGCACCGGCGCGGGGCACGGGACAGCCCTCAGGGGCTCAGCACCGACGCGATCTCCGTGCGTGAATCGATCGCGAGCTTGGTGAGAATGCGCTCGACATGGGTGTCCGCGGTCCGCTTGGAGATCACCAGCTGCTCGGCGACCTCCCGGTTGGACAGCCCGCGCACGACCAGCGTGGCGACTTCCCGTTCACGCGGGGTGAGTACGTCGACCGCCGTGGACCCCTGCCGGCTGCGGGGCAGGCGCCCCGCGGAGAGCGGGCTGTCGGTGTCCGCCCGTACCGCGTGCAGGATCTCGGTGCCCGACAGCCGTGACCCCACGCCGTGCCAGCGTTCGTACTCCGCGTCTCCCAGCGCGTCCCGCAGGGCGTTGCGGGTCGTCTCCTGCTGGTCCAGCAGGGACGCCAGCATGGCCACGGGGTCGCCGCTGAGCCGCCGCGCTCCTTCCGCGTACCCCAGCAGCCACGCCGCCCTGACGTAGCGTTCCTGTTCTGCGGCGTGCCAGGCCAGCCCCAGGCAGCAGAGCGCGGCGACCAGCACGTCATCGATCTCGCTGATGGCGTCCAGGGACTGCCGCAGCGCTTCGGCGGCCTCCTCGTGGCGACCGGCGAGCCAGAGGATGAAGCCCTCCGCCAGGAGTGTGGATCCGTAGAACTGGCGGTCACCCGTGCCGTCCAGATGGGCCAGCCCCACCTCGCACAGCTCCAGCGCCCCGTCGGTGTCCCCGAGCACCGCGCGCAGCAACGCGCCTTCGTAGTGGACCATGCTGATGCCCAGTGAGTCGCCCACGGCGACGATCCGCCGACGCCCCTGTTCCAGCTCGGCCAGTCCCTCGTCGATCTCGCCGCAGAGCGCCCGCATCGATCCGATGTACGGCTCCGTGAACAGTGCCACGCGCTGTTCGTCGCAGTTCAGCGCGGCCTCCCGCGCCTGCTGGAAGAAGGTCGGCGCGGCAGCGAGATCGGCGGTCCAGGTGGCGAACACTCCGTTCATGAACAGGCCCCAGGCCCGCTCCGAGCAGTCCTCGGGCACCAGGCGGAGCCCCTTGTCGATCCAGTACCGCCCCTCGGAGAGGGTGCCGGTCGCCCTCCAGTGCGGGGCGAGCTGCGCTGCCAGGCTCAGCCCTTCCGCCGCACGGTCCGCAATCGTGAAGGCGTACTTCATCGCGGCCCGGATGTCGGCGATCCGGCTGCGCACCGCGCGGTGGAGCTCGGCCTGGGCCGGAGTGATGAGTTCGGCCCACAGGCGCCCGGCCGTGTCCCGGTGGTACTCGAAGTGCCGCCCGCGCACGGCGGCCGCGTTGCTCTCCTCGTCGAGGCGCTCGGCACCGTACTCCCGGATCGTGTCCAGGAACCGGTATCGCGCCCCGTCCTCGCCGACGCGCTGCACGACCGACTTGTCCACCAGGCCGAACAGCGCCTCCAGGACGGCATCGGACGGGAGCCCTTCGCCCCCGCCCACCTGTTCCGCGGCCGCCAGGTCGAAGGGCCCGGCGAAGACGGACAGGCGTGCCCACAGCAGCCGCTCCGCCGGTGTGCAGAGATCGTAGGACCAGCCGATGGTGGTACGGAGCGTCTGGTGCCGGGCGCAGGCCGCGCGCTGCCCGCCGGTGAACACCTCGAACCGACGATCCAGCCGGGCCACCAGCTCGGCAAGGGGGGCGACCCGCAGCCGTACGGCGGCCAGTTCGAGAGCGAGCGGGATTCTGTCGAGCCGTTCGACGAGCGCCAGCGTCTGTGTCCGGTTGGCCTCGGTGACGGTCCAGCCCGGCAGGACGCGGGCGGCTCGCTGTGTGAACAGCTCCACGGCGTCGTCCACTCCGAGCGGGGCGATCGGCATCGTTCGCTCGTCGGCCAGGTCGAGGGGCTGCCGGCTGGTGGCCAGTACGCACACCTCGGCGGCCTCGCGCAGCAGGACGTCGCAGAGGACGGCGCAGGCGTCGACCATGTGCTCGCAGGTGTCGAGCACGATGAGCAGTTGCTGTCCCTTGAGATGGGCGACGACCGCGTCCAGGGGTTCCAGCCCAGCCTGGTCCGGGACGCCCAGCACGGTGGCCAGCGTCGCGGGTACCAGTTCGGGGTCGGACAGGGCCGACAGCTCGGCCAGCCACACCCCGTCCGGGAACCGTTCCCGCAGGCCCTCCGCCGCGCGCAGAGCGGTGCGGCTCTTGCCGACACCACCGGGGCCCACCAGGGTGACGAGCCGTACTGCGCGGAAGGCCTCCTGGATCAGCGAGATCTCCTCGGCACGTCCGACGAAGCTGGTCCGCTCGGCGGGGGGTTGCCCGCTGCGCCGCTGCCCGAAGCCGAATCCCATGGCGTCCCCGTGATGCTCAAGTCCCGCACCTTCGCAAGACGTGAGCACAGTGTAGATGCGCGACTGCGGAGAGTTGCCGCCGTTCGAGTGGATACGCGACGGCGGCGAGGGACCGGGGCGGGAGGGACGTGCCGGGGTGCGGGCGGGGGTACGGGGGGGCCATCCGCCGCGCCCGCGCCTCTCCCGTACCCCCGGCCCCTCCCGGCTCGACGCGCTCAGTCGGTGTTCCGGTCCTCCCGGCCCTCCGCCACCAGGACGATCTTCCCCGTGGTCCGCTCGTTCTCCAGCAGGGCGTGCGCTTCGGCGGCCTTCGCCAGCGGGAACGTCGCGTGGATCTGCGGCCTCAGCGCGCCGGAGGCCGCCAGGTCCGCGATGGCCTTCATTCCGGCGTGGTCCGCCTGGACTCCGATCATCCGGACACGACCGCCCTGACCGGCCTCGCGCTCCGCGGCGTCGGCCGCTCCGTTGGGCACTGTCGTGACCATCGTGCCGTCGGGGCGCAGAATCGACAGCGAGCGGGACCGGATGTCCCCGGAGAGCGTGTCGAGGACGAAGTCCACTTCACCGACCGTCTCGGCGAAGTCGGTGGTGGCGTTGTCCACCACTTCGTCCGCGCCGAGGCCGCGCACGAACTCCTGGCGGTCCTTCCCGAGCACCGTGCCGATGACGTGGGCGCCGCGCGCCTTGGCGATCTGGACCGCGAGGTGCCCGACACCGCCGGATGCCGCGTGGATGAGAGCCCGCTGTCCGGGGCGCAGGCCGGCCGTGTCGACGATGGCCTGGTACGCGGTGAGGGCGGCCAGCGGCAGCGCGGCCGCCCGGACGTGATCGAGCTCGGCCGGCTTCCGGGCGAAGGAGCGTGCGGGGCCGACCACGTACTCGGCGTACGCGCCGACACCGTACGGGTAGGGCAGCATGCCGAAGACCTCGTCGCCCGGCTGGAAGATGGTGACGCCGAGGCCCACCGACTCGACGACTCCGGAGACGTCCCATCCCAGGGTGAGGGGAAGGTCGTTCAGAAAGAGCCCTCCGGCGCGGTGCTGGCAGTCGGTGGGGTTGACGCCCGCCGCGCGCACCGCGATGCGGATCTCTCCGACATCCGGCACCGGCATGGGCACGGTCGCTTCCTTCAGGACCTCCGGTCCGCCGAATTCGTCCTGGCGGATGGCACGCATGGTCGGCACGTCGGTGTTCGTGTTGCTTTCGTTCATGGTTTCCAGCATCGAGTCGGACCCACGGGCCCGCCATGGCACAAATGCCATTCTTCAATAGAATCGTGCCATGGCACATCGGATCGTCGTACTGGCTATGGACGGGGTCTACCCCTTCGACCTGGGCATCCCCAGCCGGATCTTCGGCGCGGCGGGTGACCGGTACGAGGTACTGACCTGCAGTGTCGACGGTCGCCCGGTGCGCACCAACGCGGACTTCTCGATCATGGTGGAGCACGGCCCCGAGGTGCTGGGCACGGCGGACACCTTGGTGATCCCGCCCATCGATCCCTCCTGCGTCGTGCGCGAGCTCCCGCCGCCCGTGGCGGCAGCCCTTGCCGCGGTGCCGTCCGGCACGCGCATGGTGTCCATCTGCACCGGTGCGTTCGTACTGGCCGCCGCCGGGCTGCTCGACGGCCGCCGGGCCACCACCCACTGGGACCTGAGCGGATGCCTCCGCGAGTGGTTCCCTCGCGTCCAGCTGGATCCGAAGGTCCTGTTCGTGGACGACGGCGATGTGCTGACCGCGGCGGGGGCCGCGGCCGGGGTCGACGTGTGCCTGCATCTGGTGCGTACGGACCACGGCAGCGCGGTCGCCAACCAGGTGGCCAGGCACTGTGTGGTGCCGCCGTGGCGGGAGGGCGGGCAGGCGCAGTTCATCGACCAGCCGGTACCGGAGCCGACCGGGCAGAGTACTTCCGCCACCCGTCAGTGGGCGCTGGAGCGGCTGCACGAACCGCTGGCCCTCACCGACCTCGCCGCCCACGCCCGGATGAGCCGCCGCACCTTCGCCCGGCGCTTCCAGAACGAGGTGGGGGTCAGCCCGGGGCGCTGGCTGACCCAGCAGCGCGTCGCCCGGGCCCGGCACCTCCTGGAATCCACCGACCTGCCCGTGGACGAAGTCGCCACTCGGACCGGGTTCGGGAGTGACACCTCGCTGCGCCAGCACCTGCACGCGGCCATCGGTGTCCCCCCGCTCACCTACCGCAGGACATTCCGCGGAGCGGCCACGGCCGGCACCAGGGCCTGACGAAGGCGGGGGCCGGGGCCGGGGTCGGAGCCCAGGTGAAAGTGGCTCAGGCCGCCCTGGGATCCGTGATGTGTCCGCGGTCCATGGTGAGCCGGGCGCCGGTGAACCGGGACCGCATCCGGCGGTCGTGGGTGACGACGACCACGGCACCCCGGAAGTCCACCAGTGCCTGCTCCAGTTCCTCGACGAGCACCGGGGTGAGGTGGTTGGTGGGCTCGTCCAGCAACAGCAGGTCCGTCGGTTCGCTCACCAGCCGCGCGATCTCGATCCGGCGCCGCTGTCCGTACGACAGGTCCTTCACCCGTCGCCGTAGGTCGGACGGGCCGAACAGCCCCAGGGAGAGCAGCTTTTCGGCGTGGTCCTGCAAGTAGCCGGCCCGGCCGTGGGCGAAGGCCCGCAGCGTGGTCAGTTCCGGCGGCCAGGGTGTCCCGTCCTGCCGCAGGTGCCCGACGCGGCAGCCGAGGCGCACCGAGCCGCTGTCCGGTTCCAGCTCCTCGGAAAGCACCCGCAGCAGGGTGGACTTGCCCGCGCCGTTCGGACCGGTGATCAGCAGCCGCTCGCCCGGCCTGATCCGCAGGGAGCCGACGGACAGCCGGTCCGCGACCCGCACGTCGGTGAGTTCGGCCACCGCCTCCTCCTCAGCCGCCCGAGGGTCCACGGATTCGATGCGGGCCGCGAAGGAAAGCGGGGCCGCGGGGGCGTGGACCGGGTTCTCGGTCAGCTGGGCCACTCGTTGCTTGGCGTTGCGGATCCGCACCATCGCGCCGTGGTCGCGTCCGCGCCTGCGGTACGCGCCGTGGCCGAACACGGACAGCGGCGTCTTGCGCGGGATGTTGTCCATCCGCGCCACGTTGGAGGCGATCAGCCCCTGGTTCCGGTCGAGTTCGGCGCACCACTCCTCGTACTCCCGCAGCCGCCGCGCGCGTTCCACGGCCTTGGCCGTCAGATACCCCTCGTAGCCGTCGCCGTAGCGGGTCACGCGGCCGGAGCCGACCTCCAGGATCGTGGTGGTGAGCCGGTCGAGGAACACCCGGTCGTGGGTGACCGCGATCACCGTGCCGCGATGGCCCCGCAAGTGGTCCTCCAGCCATTCCATCGCCCCGTCGTCGAGGTCGTTGGTCGGCTCGTCGAGCAGCAGCAGTTCCGGTGCCGAGGCCAGGGTCGCCGCGAGTGCCAGCCGGGAGCGCTCGCCGCCGGAGAGGGCACTGAGCCTGCGGTCGCGGTCCAGGCCCGGCAGTCCGAGGCCGTGCAGCGCGACCTCCACCCGTGTGTCGGCCTCGTAGCCGCCACGCGCCTGGTACCGCTCGATGAGGCCGGAGTAGCGCCGGAGGATGGCGGACAGCTCCGGTGCGGGGCCGTCCGCGTCGTGCTCGGCCAGTTCCGCCTCCGCCCGGCGCATCGCCGCTTCGAGCTCGCGCAGGTCGGACAGGGCCAGGTCGACGGCGTCCTGGACAGTGGCGTCGAGCGGCAGCTCCAGCGTCTGCGCCAGGTGGCCGATGCCGCCGGGAGCGACCACGGTGAGCATGCCGTTGTCGGGCTGCTCACGGCCGGCGAGGACCTTGAGCAGTGTGGACTTGCCGGATCCGTTGTCGCCGATCACGCCGACCTTCTCGCCCGGCTTGATGCTGAAACCGACCCGGTCGAGCACGATGCGGTCGTGGTAACGCTTGGTGATGTCATGGAGGGCGAATTGCGCAATGGACACGCGGGTGTCTCCTGTTTCCAGATGAGGACGGGTGAATGCGTGAGCGCGCGCCGGACGGTACGGCCGAAGAATGCGGCACAACCGGAGAGGACCGGCACCAGGGCCGCCGCGACGCTCGGAAGCGGCGCGGGCGAAACCGGTGCGGTGGTGTATCAGCAGCACGCTGCTGGATGCGGCGACGGAGTCCAGCTCAACGCCGCGCATCCTCATCTGTCACAGAGTTCCCATGGAGTGAACCATAGGCGGGGGCCGGTGACCCGGCAAGGGACTTCGGGCCCCACCGGCCCGCGGTTCGGCGGGCCGATGCCTCGGCGGACGGGCCGACACCGTGCACGGTGGGTGCGGGAGTTGCTGTCATGGGCCGGACACGGTGAAGAGCGCGCCGTCCGGGTCGCGGATGACGAAGGCGTCCTTCGACGGGTCGTCGAGTGCGGGAACCAATGACGACTCACCGCCGGCATCGTTGGCGGCGGCTGCGGCGCGTGCGCTGTCCTCGACGCGGAAGTCGACGATCCAGCGGGGCCGGATCCGGGGGTCCGCGGCGGCTTCGATGCCTCCGCCGCGCAGGGTGGCAACGGTTCGCCCTTCGAGCTTGACGAGAACGTGGTCCTGCGCGTATTCGACCGTGCAGCCACCGGGCGGTTCGGCCCAGTCGAAGATCCCCGCGTAGAAGATCGCCGCCTCGAAGGCGTGGCGGGTCTGCAGGTCCAGGCGCGCGGGAGCGCTGCCCTGCCCCACGGACCAGGCGAGGGCCGTGCCTTCCCAGAGTCCGAAGACGGCCCCGTCCCGGTCGGCGGCGATCGCCGCGCGCCCATCGGCCAGTTTCACCGGCCCGACGGCGAGTGTGGCGCCGCGCTCCCTGACCCGGTCGGCGGTCTCGTCCGCGTCGTCCACGGCGAAGTACGGGGTCCAGACGGCGGGCGGACTGGCGGCGGGGCCGCAGCATCCGATCCCGGCCACGGGGCGGTCGTGCGCCATGGCCACGGAGAAGTTGCTGCCGAGGCTGCTGGCCACGAAATCCCAGCCCATGACGTCGGCGTAGAAGCCCTGGGTCGCGTGCAGATCGTGAGTCATCAGGCTGACCCAGCAGGGAGCGCCGTTTACGTGCCTGATCCTTCCGAGGGTCGGCATTCGATGCTCCTTCGGGTCTCTCGTCGCTGCCGATGTCCCACGGGTCGCGCCTCGATCCGTGTGCACGACTCGTCCACGTCGAACCGGCCTCGCCGTGGGTTCCGCGATCGATCGCCTCCCATACCAAGGGCTCGGCGCTGCCTCCGTCACCGAGCGTCGTACCGGGTTGGCCGGTCGGTGACGGACGTGCTGGCGATCGGCAGGCCGAGTTCGTGATCTAACGGTGTACCTCAGACCGCTCCGCCGCACCTCAGCGCTCCCGCCCCCGCGCCCGATCCCACACCGCCGGCCGGTGCGGGAGCCCGGCGCCGGCCGGCGGTCGGCGTGGATCCGATCACTCCGCGGACGGGCGCGGACGGTGCTCGGGCAACCAGTCCTCGGCGTACGCGACGGCCTCGGCCAAGCCGAACAGCCGGGCCTCCGCACCGCCCACCGTGCCCCGTACCACCGGGCGTTCCTTCTCGAAGGCCGCACCCAGTTCATCGAAGCGGTCCGAAGTGAACGAGGTGTCACGCACGGTTGCCCAGGCGCGGCCCTGCGGAGTCATGACGGCGAAGGAGTTGTCCACCTGCGAGGAAGGGACCCGGTACTCGGCGAGGTGGAACGCCGTGCAGGAATCGAAGCCCGCGCCCAGGAGAAGAACCCGCGCCCCTGCCTCTTCCAGCCGGGCGAGGGGGCTGTGCTCGCCGAGCCGGCAGTCGAGCGCGTGGGCGTCCACGATCGCTGATGCGCGTGGGCCCACGGCCGCGAAGGAGGTCTGCGGATGACAACTGCGGAGGGCGCCCGGCCAGTTGCGTACGGTCTCCGGGATGATGCCGACGCCGAGGGTGGGAGTGGTCCGGGCGTCGAAGGCCGGAATCGAGGCGCGGATGTCCGCCCACCATGCCTCGGGCACGGGCGGGTTCTGCCAGTACGCCGGATCCGAATTGTCGCCGGAGTGGGTGGGCACCACCAGGGTCCCACTGTCGCCGAGAACGTCGAGCAGCGCCATGACGACGGTGCCGGGACCGCCGCAGACCCAGCCGAGCGAGCTGAGCGAGGAATGCACGAGGAGGACCTCACCGTCGCGCAGGCCCATTGCGCGGAGGTCGGAGGCGAGCGAATCACGGGTACACATCGGGCCGGAGGGAGGCTTGATAGGCATGAACAGTCAGTGTCCAGGCACCGATCGGCCTGGACCACTGCTTTTCGGCGCGGGTCGGCCGGCCGACGTCGGGGGCGGGGTCGGGGTCGGGGTCGGTGGCGACCGGGCCGTCCTTCGGGTCAGGGCGCGTTTCGCGCGCGGTGTCGGCGTACCGCGTCGCGGTTGGCGCACTGCCGGGAGCAGTAGCGCTGCCGCCCGGTGCGGGAGGTGTCGGCGAAGATCACGGCGCACTCGGTGACGGCGCACCGCCGGAGCCGTCGCATGCCCCGCCCCGCCAGGTGCAGGGCCGTGCCGACGGAGATCAGGGAGAACAGCAGCGGGCCGAGCGGCTGCCGGTCGTCCCGGTAGTGCAGGTGCCAGCCGTCCTCGGCGTGGTCGGTCAGCCTCGGGTGGGCGGCGGCCGCCGCCAGCATCCGGTTGAGCAACTCGGCGCGCTCGTACTCCTCTTCGGCGTCGACGACCTTCTCCCAGGCGTCCAGCACTTCCTGGGTGCGGTCGAGATCCTGTGCCGTGACCGGAAGCTCCACCACCAGGCCGGCGGCGCGGCAGCGGGCGGCGAGTTCGTCGGCGCTCGCAGGGCGCCGGTTGGCCAGGTCCGCGGCCAGCTTCACAACATCCGCGCCGTAAGGGTTGAGGTGCATAAGACCATTACATCAGTGTGGTCGGCATGAGCCGGAGCACTGAGAACCACACAGCTGTACGACAGGCGATGGAGGGCGACATCGCGGAACTGGTGCGCCTGCGGGCGATGCTGTTCGACGACCTCGGCGGCGACTTCTTCGCCCCCGCATCGGGAGGCGACGACTGGCTGCAAGCCCTGGCCGCGGTGCTCAAGGAGCAGTTGCCCGCGGGCACGGACACGGACGCGGGCTCCGGTACCTGCGGCGTGCGCATCCTTGTCGTGGACGGTGGGAGCGGCCTCGCCGCCTGCGGCATCGGCACGATCGAGCAACGACTGCCCGGTCCGCACCTGCGCAACGGCCGGATCGGGCAGGTGATCGGCGTGGTCACCGACCCGGGGTACCGGCGGCTCGGTCACAGCCGCTCGATCATGCGGGGGCTGCTCGACTGGTTCCGGGAGAGCGATGTCACCCGGGTCGACCTGTACGCCTCCCCCGAGGGCGAACCGCTCTATCGTGAGCTCGGCTTCACCGACCACCCCGACCCGGCGCTGTACTGGCGTCCGTGACCACGCGAAGCGGACGCCCCCGCCCTGTTCGCGGGACCTATCGGTAGGGTCACGTCAATGAGCGTCGAGGTGGAGGTCGTCCGCGGGGCGACCGATGAAGTGGTGGAGGCGATCGCTCGCCTGCTGCCGCAGCTTTCGAGTACTGCCGGTGTGCCCGACCGGGATTCGGTGGCCGCGTTGTTGCGCAGTGACGCCACCACCCTGCTGATGGCCAGGATCGAGGGCCGGGCCGTCGGCATGCTGACTCTGATCCTGTTTCCGTTGCCGACGGGCCTTCGGGGCCGCATCGAGGATGTCGTGGTCGACGAGGCGGCGCGGGGGCACGGAGTGGGCGCGGCACTGACAGAGGAGGCACTGCGCCTCGCCGGGGTGGCCGGGGCGCGGACGGTCGATCTCACCTCGCGTCCCTCCCGCCGGGCAGCGAATCGGCTGTACGAGCGTCTGGGATTCCAGGTCCGCGATTCCCAGGTCCACCGGTTCGTCGTGCGGCCGTAGGCCCGACCGTACGGCTGTGCCGCCCGACCTCGCCGAGCAGCACAGCCGTGTGCGGTCACGCTCCGGCCAGCAGCACCTCCAGCGCGGCGGCCGTCTCCGGATGGCGACCGGTCAGCGCCGCACCTGCCGGGCGGTCGGTCCGCGCCGTCCGCCACGTGCCCTCGTAGCCCAGCAGGCTCGCCAACGCGTCGCACGTCGCGGGGTGCGCGGCAAGCAGTGTGCAGCCGTCGGGGCCTGCCGGGTCGGCCGCCGGACGCACGGCCTCGGGCTGTGCCAGCCACGGCGGAACCCATGCGTCCAGCGC
Organism: Streptomyces sp. NPDC001890; assembly: GCF_042891445.1. Lineage (NCBI taxonomy): Bacteria > Bacillati > Actinomycetota > Actinomycetes > Kitasatosporales > Streptomycetaceae > Streptomyces > Streptomyces sp. NPDC001890. The sequence goes on from NZ_JBIATE010000040.1 coordinate 18,013, forward strand.
CGCGAGCCGGCCGGGGAAGGTCCGCCCGGCTTCACGGATCAGCAGCGGAGCCAGCTCCGAGCCGCTGGAGCGCAAAGTGGTGATCAGGGTCGGCAGCCAGGGCAGGAGCACCGGATCCGGCAGCCGTGCGAACGCGTTCGACACCGCCTCCACCACGAAGTCCGTGAGGCCCGGGACGGGCTCCAGGGCCTGTACGAAGCCGCTGAGGTAACGCGGATAGGCGGGCACCACCAAGGGGTTGCCCAGCAGTTCGTCGCACTTCGCCCGCAGGTCCGCACGGGAGAGGTGCCCGAGCTGCACCTGGGCCGCCCACAGCAGTGCCGTCTTCGCCGGCTCCTCGGGATGCGACTGGACCACGGCCAGTTCCAGCTGGGTCCGGTCGCAGCCCAGCGACAGCGCCAGGCTCTCCATGCTGAACAGGAAGCCCAGCGTGGCGGCCACCTGCCGGACCGTGGCGTCCTCGTCGGCGAACGCCGTCGGCAGCAGGGTGCAGTAGTGGGCGTATCCCGTCTTGGCGAAGGATTCGATCCAGGACGGCAGCACCGGCTCGCTGGTGCGGTAGTAGGCCAGCAGCCGCCGCACCCGGCGCAGTACCTCCGGTGCGCCGTCGACGCTGCGTTCGGCCGAGAGCACCTCCAGGGCGTGGGTGCCCAGTTCGTCGGCGAGGCGGCGGCTGCGCAGGTACAGCGTCGCGTCCTCGACGGCTTCCAGGACGGTCGCGGTGGTGGCGCGCCGGTCGTACGCCGTACGGCGCAGACGCTGCTCCAGCACCTGCTCGATGCTGACGCCCTCGTAGCCGAGCTCGATCAGCGCACGCTGGTAGGTGCCGAGCGCGAGGTCCCAAGATTCCTGGATCGGCCGCTCCCCCAGCTTCCGTTCGCCCATGATCGGGCGGGCGGCGCCCGGCGGCAGCAGGTGGCGCAGCATCCACAACGCGTCGGAGCAGCGCTCCAACTCCGGCTGGGACGCGATGTCCAGCAGTGCCCGTTGCACACCGGTCTGCTGGAGCTTCAGGCCCAGGGGCGCGAGCCGGTCGTGCACGTCGCGGGCCAGGGGTGGCAGCGCTTCGTAGCCGACCTGGCCGACCCGGTCGCCGCCCATCATGATCTCCACGAGGCGCCGCACATCGCGCCGGCCGGGCACGGTGTCCTTCTCGATGCAGGTGACGGCCGCGTCCTGGAAGTCGTACGGCGTGGGCCTGGCCCGGTCACGCATTCCGGCCAGCAGGATCGACGTCTCGAACACCGCGATGGCGTCGGCGGTGGAGGCCAGGTAGCCGTTGCGGCGCGCAGCGCGCACGATCTCGACCGACCAGCCGAGCAGTTCCGCCTCGTCGAGCCGGTCCAGTGCGGGCGGTCGCTGCAGGAATCCGGTCAGCTTGTCCGAGGGCGGGATCGCCTCCACGGGCCCCACCGCAGCCACCACGGCCTTCTTGGCCTTGGCCCTCGACTTCTTGGCGCCCGCCTGTCCGGCCAGGCGGAAGGGCTCCACGCGGGTGCGCCGGACGTTCTTCGCCCATACGGTCGCGGCGATCGACACCGATCCCGCGGCGAGGCCGAACTGCGCCTCGATCGCCGCGTGACTGGACGGAATCAGGCCGTGCTGCCACCTGGTGGCACTGGGCGGGCTGATCTCGAAGGTGTCCGTGCCGTGGACACCGAACTCGGCGACGCGGCTGGCCGCGTGGAAGGCTCCGCACACGTAGAGGCAGTCCGCGGGGTCGGTGCCGGTCGCGGCCAGGTGTTCGCGCATCCTGGTCCACATGTGGCGTTCCCGGTCCTCGTCCACCCGGAGCCGGTGGGAGTCGCCGGGCGCCAGTCGCCGGAAGAGGCTTCCGATCAGGAGCATGACCTGGCGGTAGGTGTCGTGGTCACTGTCACCGAGCGGCAGCTCGACGTACTGGTGCCACCACTCCGACCAGTGCCGCACCTTGCCGTGGTGCAGCAGGTGCTCCTCCAGTTCGGCGAAGCGCGGTCGCAGGTCGCCGATCTCCACGCCGACCGCGTCACCGTGCAGTGCGGCCTCCTCCTCGGCGGGAGGCGCGTCCGGGCCGGCCGGTTCGGTGGACTCCGCCGCACGTGCGTCCCACTGGAAGACGTGGTCCGACGAGCGGTCGACGAGGACCAGCTCCACGCCCGGGGTGTCCAGGGCGTAGGCGATCGCCTGGTACTCGGCGGAGGCCTCGGTGATCGGTGCGACCACCGAGAGCGGGGACCACTCGACCGGGAAGCCGTCGACCTCGGTCGCGAACGACTGGACCGCCACCGGGAGCTTGCAGTTGCGCAGCTCGGTCAGCAACGGCGCCATGTCCTCGCACAGTTCGAGGTAGACCACCTTGGGCTGCTTCTCCCGCAGGCGACGTGCCATCGCGATCGCCGAGGCGGGTGAGTGATGGCAGACGGGGAAGATCTCCAGCGGCTCGCGGACCGCGTGGTCGACGTCGTCGACGATGCCGAGGAGGATGCCCTCCAGCGCGTCGGGTCCGTCGGCGAACGTCGCCGCGGCCTCCTGCAGTTGGGCCCGCAGTCCTTCGAAGGTCCCCTCGTGGGTGCTGGTCATGACAGGGTGGCGATCGCGTCGCGGCCGCCCTCCAGGAACTCCGGCCAGGATCCGCCCTCTTCCTTGCTGCGCGGCTCGACGACACCGTGCAGGTACTTGTTGAGGATGGCCAGGTCCTCGGGCTCGCGCCGGGCCAGCGATCCGACGAGCGAGGAGGCCAGCGTGCGGGCGGTGAGGGCGCGCTCACCGAAGAAGTTGCTGTGCAGCACCGCGTCCTCCAGCACACCGATCTGTTCCGCGGTGGACAGGGCGGACTCCAGTTTCTCGTCGTCGCTGCCGGCCGCGGCCGCCGAGGCACGCAGGTCGGCGAAGCTCTGCAGCAGCACGTCGAGCAGGGTCGGCGGCACTTCCAGTTCGATCTGGTGGCGGCGCAGCAGTTCCTCGGTGCGGAAGCGGACGATCTCCACCTCGCTCTTCTTGTTCGTCACCACCGGGATGCGGACGAAGTTGAAGCGTCGCTTGAGTGCCGAGGACAGGTCGTTGACGCCTCGGTCGCGGCTGTTCGCGGTGGCGATGATCGAGAAGCCGGGCTTGGCGAAGACGATGCTGTCGCTGTCGAGTTCGGGTACCGAGATGTACTTCTCGGACAGGATCGAGATCAGCGCGTCCTGCACGTCGCTGGTGGAACGGGTGAGTTCCTCGAAGCGGCCGATCGCGCCGGATTCCATCGCGGTCATGATCGGCGAGGGGATCATCGATTCCCTCGACTGGCCCTTGGCGATGACCATGGACACGTTCCAGGAGTACTTGATGTGGTCCTCGGTGGTGCCGGCCGTGCCCTGCACCACCAGTGTGGAATTGCGGCAGATCGCGGCGGACAGCAGCTCGGCCAGCCAGCTCTTGCCCGTGCCGGGGTCACCTATGAGCAGCAGGCCGCGGTCGGAGGCCAGTGTGACGATGGAACGCTCGACGAAACTGCGGTCGCCGTACCACTTCTGCGAGATCTCCCGGTCCAGGCCGTCGGACCGCTCGGAGCCCAGGATGAACAGGCGGACCATCTTCGGGGACAGCCGCCAGGAGAAGGGCTTGGGGTTGTCGTCGATGGACTCCAGCCACTCCAGTTCCTCGGCGTACTTGATCTCGGCGGGGGCGCGCAACAGGTCGGACATGAAAGGGCCTTTCTAGGCGAGGAACGTCTTGAGCTCGTCGACGAGCTTGCGGATGTGGCCGGAGAGAACCGGCGTACCGAGGTCTTTGAAGCGCTCGCGGAACCACGGGTTGACGCTGCCGCGGCCGGAGCTGGTGACCGAACCGACCGGGATGAACTTGGCTCCCGAACGGTGGATGGCGACCATGCTCTGGAACAGTGGCTCGGTCTGCCATTCGTAGAAGTCGGAGATCCACACCACGACGGTGTTGCGGGGCTCCGCGATCTTCGGCTGGGCCAGCGCCATGGCCACCGTGCCGTCGGTGCCGCCCCCGAGGTTGGTGCGCAGCAGGGTCTCGAAGGGGTCGTGCACCCATGGTGTGAGGTCGAGCGCCTGTGTGTCGTACGCGATCAGGTGGACGTCCACCTTCGGCAGCCCGGCGAAGATGGACGCCAGGATGGTGCAGTTCACCATGGAGTCGACCATCGAGCCCGACTGGTCCACGACGACGATCAGGCGCTGGGGTGTCGTCCTGCGGACCGTGTGCCGGTAGTAGAGGCGGTCGACGTAGAGCCGCTCCTCCTCCGGGCTCCAGTTGGTGAGGTTCTTCCAGATCGTCCGGTCGAGATCGAGGTTGCGGAACACCCGCTTGGGCGGGACCGAGCGGTCCAGGGGTCCCACCGTGGCCTTCTCCACCTGGGTGCGCAGTACTTCGGCGACCTCGTCGACGAAGCGGCGGATGAGGTCCTTGGCGTTGGCCAGGGCCACGCCCGAGAGGTTGTTCTTGTCCCGCAGCAGCTGCTCGATCAGCGACATGCTCGGGGTGAGCCGCGAGGCGAGCCCGGAATCGGCGAGCACCTCGCGCAGGTGCATCCGTTTGACGAGGTCGGCCTCGATGGTGGCCAGTTCCGGTCCGATCTCCGGGATCAGCCGGCCGAGGTCGGGGGACGTGTGCCGGCCGCCGCTCCCGGTCGGGCTGACACCCACTCCTGCCATCCCTCCACCGGGACGGCCGCCGCGCAGCTCGCCGGGGACGCAGCCGAGGGCACGTTCGAGCCAGCCCGCGTCGGACTGCCAGCGCGCCAGCTGTCCGGCGGTGACCGTGCCCGAGCCGGAGGCGAAGACATTGAGCAGCACCTTCGACACCAGCGCCGCGCGACGTACTTCGGCGGCCCGGTCGCGGACGTCGGCTCCCTCGGAGCCGAGGTCCGAGTCGGGGTCGGGTGTCATCAGGCCGTCGAACTCGGCTGCCAGGTCGGGGTGCCGCTGCACGATCGAGTCGACGGAAGCCTGTGGGTCCAGCAGCGCGGAGGGCAGGCCGATGTCCTCGACGACGGCGAGGCTCGCGGATTCCAGCGTGCTCTGCTCCTCGGGGTCGAAGAGCCGGGCGAGGAGCCGCCAGTACAGGACCTGCCGGCGGTTGTCCTGGGGATCCGCCTCCGGGGTCCGGGCGGGTTGAGTGGTTTGCTGGGGCTGAATGGTTTGCGGGGCCGTGGTCCCGGTGGTTCGTTCCGTCGTATGGTCCGTCATTTCCGCAGCAGCCTCCCCGCACGCTCCCGCAGCACGGCCACGGCGTCGGTGGCGGCCTTCTCGGCCTTGACACCGGCCTTGTCGGTCGTGCCCCCGGCCCATCCCCCGGCGTGGATCGCGACGGCCTTCTTCCGTACGGTCGTCTCGACGGCCAGCGGCTGCACGCGATACGTCCCGGCGTCCCAGCGGAGCAGTGCGATGCAGGCGCCGGACGCCGCGACGGCCTCGGGGGTGAGCGGTCCGGCGGTCGGAACGCGGTCGGTGTCGACGGCGAGGGGGCCCGCGGCGAGGGTGAACGTGACCGCGTCGTCGTCCTTGGTGGCGGCATAGCCTTCCAGGAACACGGGGACGGCGATGCGCGCCGGGTGGCGGTCCAGGGGTGCTGTCGCCGCGTCGGTGGCCGTGGGCAGGACGACGCGGGCGGTGGCGAAGGCGTCGGCGGGCTCACCCCGGCGTGCGTGCTCGTCGCTCCAGATCAGGTCGCCCTCCGCGGTGACGGGCATGTCGGTGAGCTCCATCGAGCGGCCCTCGCCGAGGGCGGCCAGCAGCGACATGTGCGGGCGGAGGAGCTGCCAGAGCCCTGCTCCGACGACCGTGTCGGGTTTCGGCACCGCCGCCCCGGCGCGTACCAGGCGGGGCGTGCTGCCGTCGGCGGGCTCGAACACCGCGTGAACCTGGGCCTGTACGGCGGTGGCGTGTTCATGGACGTCGATACCGAGGGGCAGGAGACGGCCGGTGGCCGTACCGGTCACGGGCACATCGGCCGCGCCGGGCACCGTCAGCAGCAGGGCGCGTGACCACAGGTCGGCCCAGCGGCGTGCCGGGATCCGTTCCATGGACAGGCCCGGACACGACGCCGCCAGTTCGGCGGCGAAGCCGTCCAGGAGCGTCGCCAGGCGGCGTAGCGCGGGATCCGGCAGCATCGCGGAGACGACCGGCGCCGCGCCGGATACCACTTCGTGGTCGATGCCCTGCCACCCGCAGCGCGCCAGATCGGCCAGCCAGGAGCGGGCGGCGATGAGCAGGTTCGCCCCCTGCTGCTCGGCGGGAGCGGGGACCGTCGCCTCGGCACGGGGCCGGCCGGTCGCCTCCTCGATGCGGGTCATCAGTGCGTCGTGGACGGAGCCGAGGAGCGCGGTGCGGGCGGCGGCGAGGGCGAGGAGGTGGTCCTCGCCCGCGGCTCCGTCCGCCGCCTTCCCGGCCGCCTCGGCGACCCTCGCGGCCAGTGGCGTACCGGCGACCGCGTGGGCGAGTCCGGTCAGTCCGGCGCTCTGGGCGGGCTGAGGGCGCAGCAGGCCGGCGACGAGAGCCCGGTCGAAGCCGTCGACGGCCTCCAGGGCCTCGTCGAGTCCGGTGATGTCCTCCGCGAACAGGTCGGCACGCATCACGCCACCGCCCTGGTCGGCGGGAACCACTGCATCTCCGGCAACGGCGTCGTGGTCGGGGCGAGTTCCAGGTAGGCGAGGTGGCGCAGGAACCTGCTGAAGACGGGTGCGGCGGCCGTGGTGTCCCCCTGCGACGGACGTGCGGCGCTCATGTCATTGGCTATCGTCTGCGCGCTCGGGTCCCCGTCCGCGGGCTCGGCCTTCAGGTAGCGGGCGACGCGCTCGGCACCGTACTGCAGCACCGCCTCGTTGATCAGGGCCCTGATGTGATTGCAGAACGCTCCCCGCGCGCCGCCGCAGGGCCGGTTGTTGTTGGTGCTGCAGGCGAACGCGTAGGTGGCCGCGGCGACCGACGACACATAGACCCGCCCGATGTCGGAGCCGCTGGACACCACACCCTGCAGGCGTCCGTCGGCCAGCTCGACGAACGGGACTTTGGCCAGCTTGCGCGGTCGCGCGGGTGTTGTCACCCGTGCCGTGCTCGACCTCTCCCAATCTGACAACACACCACTCCTCTGTGCACCAAGGCGACTTCCCCGCCACAACGGCAGGACACGACCGAACATACCTACGGCCACTGACAACGCCCGGTCGCGGCCGCGACGCCACCCGCTGCGCGCCCGCGGCCATGGACGTGCGGCAGCCGCGCAGCAGGGCATCGACGTTTCAGCGCCATAGGCGGACGATCACCTGCAGGGGGCGGGGAGGAGCGGAGCGCGCCGTCCCCCTGGCGGCGTCAGAAGGTGGGTGCGGAACCTTCGGAGGTCACGGCTTCGCCGTCCCCCAGGGCCGGGGGCGGAACGGGATGGCCACGAGATCGTACTGAGGGCACGGCGTCGTGAAGCACTGCTTGGGCGAGGGCACGCAGAATTGTCCGGCAGGCGCGACGACGGTGGCACACGGGTTCGCCTGTGGAGAGGTGGAAACCGGCTGCTGGGCGGTGGAAACCGGCTGAGGCGCGGTGGAAGCCGTTCGTCGGACGGTGGAATCCGTCTGTGGGGCAACGGAGCTCGCCCGTGGTGCGACGGAGTCTTCTCCGGCGTGCGCCGGGCTCGTCATGGTGAGGGGCAGGGCGGTGAGAGCGACCGCCGTGGCGGTACGCAGCAAGGTGTGAATCACAAGCAGCAGAGTTAGCCGCACCCCGACGCGTGGCCGCATCGCCCGGGGGGTCAATCACCCTTACGGGTCGAGTGATTCACCCCCGGAACATATTTGCTACCGCTCTTGGACCTTGCCGCCGCCGTCCGACTCACGTCAGTACGCGGCCGCGCACAGCGCCGTGCCTGCCGCGGTGTCGGGCCAGACTGGCCGGAATGGGCCGTCACACGACGGGATGCTCTGCCGTTCACTTCTCGGAAGCTCGCAAGCAGCGTGACGGATGAGGGGGGTTCACAGTGCGGCGAACTCTGCGGTCCTTGTTGCTCGTCGTCGGGGGCGGCCTCGCGGGGCTCGTGGCAGTCGCGGTGCACCGGGCCGGTCTGCCGCTCGGCTTCGTCGTGTATGCCGACGCCGCCATCGTGCTGTGCTGGCTCGTCGTCGCCGTCCTGCTGTTCCGGGGGCGCCGGGTTCCGGACGTCCGCGTGGACGGCGCCGGCGGCCGGCACCACCAGGCCGTGCGCTGCCCCATCGACGGCGAGCCCCACGCCCGCTCCCACTGGGGCACCCGCCACCGCCCCTGATCCGGCCAAAGTCCCCGCGCTCCGGCCCCCGCGCGGCCGCGCTCTGCGATTATGACCGGCGACCACCCCCGCCGAGCAGCCGAGGAGTGCCGTGTGACCGAGGTCCACGTGAGTTCGGCCGTCATGACCCACCCCGTGCGCCTCGCCCAGGCCCAGGACCTCGCCGCCCGGCTGCGGCTCGACGGTCTCGCCCTCGACCCCGACCCCGAGGGGCCGCCCTCCGCCCTGCGCACCGCCCTGGTCGCATGGGCCACCGTGACTCCGCGGGCCAGTCATCATCTCGTCGTCCAGGACGACGTCGACGCCCCCGTCGAGCTCCTGGAGATCGTCGGGCGGGCCGCTGCCCGGTTTCCCGACGAGGCACTGGTCTTCTACACCAACTGGCACGCGCGCAACGGCGCCGCCGTCCGGCTCGCCGCTCTCGCCGGAGCCTGCTGGGTGCGGGCCGTGCCCGATGAGTTCACGCCGTCGCTGGGGGTCTGCCTGCCGTCCGGGACCGCGGCCGACTTCCGCGAGTACGCCCGTGAGAGCGCCGAACGCCACGACGACGAACTGCTCTCCGTCTTCTTCCGCAGCCGCGGCCGGGGCCGGATGAGCCTGCTCGCCGTTCCGAACATCGTCGAGCACATCGGCACCAGCAGCATCAACGGCCACGCGGCCCAGGGCATCCGCCTCGCCGTCTGCCCCACCTCCGCCGCCGACGCCGCTCCCCTGCTCGCCCGGGGCCGCGTCCTGGAGGAGCCGGGATGGATCCCGTACATGCGGTACGGAGAGGGATACATCCGGCTGGCCGGCCAGGAGCACAGTGCCGACGGCGGCCGCGGCCACCACCGGTGGCGCGAGGTGCTGTCCGCGACCGGGCTCACCGAGGAGCTGGTCCGGGACGCACGGGACGCGCACCTGCCGCAGGGACTGGCGGCGGATGTGGCCCGGAGCTTCGGCAGGGCCTTCGCGGAGGAGCTGTGGATCCACTGTCTGCTGCTCGGACGGCAGGCCGCCCGAGCGGCCCGGCGCCTGTCCCCCTCGCCGGACGATGTCCCCCCGGACGCGCTCGACCGGATGAGGCGCTCCGCCGTCGCCACCGCCGGACCCGCCGGGCTCCCGCCCGAACGCCGTCCCGAGGCGGGCCCGGACGAGGTCCGTGCGATGGCGGCGTTCGCGTGGACCGCCGTCCGCGCGGGCGAACGGCTTGCGGGGGTGTCCGCCGACGGACACCCCCGCTTCGAGCAGTAGCGGACCGCCCGGCCCCTTACGAAGGGCCGGCGCCCGCCCCGACCCGGTGCGTGATCCACACCCCGGGCTCCCAGTACGCGCCCAGGTCCCGCGCCCGGTCGACATCGAGTGGCGCGAGGCCGCCCGGGAAGACGTACTGCCCGTCCTCCGGGAAGGCGAGACCCGTCCAGCTCTCCCACTCGGCGACCGTGCCCGTGATCCGCGAGGACCGCTCGGACGCCGCCGCGACCGTGCCGCCCGCGCCCACCTGGGTCCTGATCCACGGGTCGAACGGAGCCCCGTCGTCCTGCGTCCAGGCCGCGTACCGCTCGATCGGCACCAGCGGGTACCGGTCCTTCCACGTGGGCCGTACCGGCACCAGGACCGTCCCGAGCCCGGCGCGGCGCGCCGTGTCCGACATCGCGTCGAGCAGCACCTTGGACAGGCCCCGGCCCTGGTGGTCCTCGGCCACTTCGATGCCCAGCGCGCACAGGGCGCCGGGCGCGCGCCCGGCATCGCGGTCCGCGAAGGCCCGCGCGATCGAGTCGTCCAGGCCGGGGCCCAGATCGGCGACCGTGCCGTCCCAGGCGCGGGGCAACGACCGGCCCGCGCCGACGACCACGTCGTGCTCGTCGTCGTACAGGACGAACTGGAACTCCGGAAAGTCCTCGAACAGCCGGTTCCAGTAGTCGCCGTTGATGTCACCGTGCAGGTTGTACTCGGGCACCACACCGGCGAACCGCTCGGGAATGCGGTCCCACAGCTCGGGCCGTTCCGCGTGACGTACCACTACCAGGGTCATGAAGCCCCTCTTCCAGGAGAGATCGAGAGCTCCTGGGCCGGGACCTCGACGTCCCAGACGACGACGATCGGCAGGCCGTCCCATGCGGCGCGGGCCGCGTCCGCGATGAACTCCTCGTAACCGCCGGGCGCGAGCCGCCCGTTGAACAGCGGCTCGTGGCAGCCGCGCACCCGCAGCCCGGCCCGGCCGAACGCGTCCAGGTAACGGCTCGGCAGATGCACGTGGTTGCGTACGAACGCCAGCTCTTCGGCGCCCCGCACGAAGAGGCACTGGCCCTGCAGCGAGATGACGAAGGGGTGCAGGTCCGAGACCACGATCCGCCCGCCCGGCCGGACCACCCGCGCCAGCTCCGCCACACCTGTGGCGAGGTCCGGAAGATGCGTCATGGCCAGCGAGCAGACCGCGAGATCGACGGAGTCGTCGTCGAGCGGCAGCCGCTCCAGCCGCCCCACACGGAACTCGGCGTCCGGGGCGTGCTCGCGGGCCTTCGCCAGCATCTGCGGCGACTGGTCCACACCGATCGTGCGGTGGCCGCGCGCGGTCAGCGCCCGGGTCTGCCGCCCGGTGCCGCAGGCGGCGTCGAGCGCCACCCCCGTCTCCAGGCCGTCGAGGATCGAGTGGACGACCGGCTCCTCCACCTCGATGTACGAGCTGGGCAGTGAGTCGTACACCGCCGACCAGGCCGCGTATCCCTCCGCCTCGTCGAGCTCGCTGACCGCGGCCCCGCCGTCCGGCAGCTTTTCCTCGTCGAGGACGAAGCGGCGCATTTCCGCCAGCCGATCCTGGACGAATGCCTCGTCGGCATCCATGGCATGGCGCAGCAGCGCGAGCCCCTCGATCCCCAGCACCATTTCCCGTACGCGGAATTCACCGCTCATTCGAGCCCCTCACCGGTCGGCGGACGGTCTCATGTCCTGTCTGGTTCCGCCCTACCCGGGCCACTTGACGCGGAGTCGAAAAAATACCTGCTATGTCCAAAAAGGTGGCTCGAATGGCCGGTTCACGACACTGTTGTCGTCCGATCGGGCGCTGCTTAGCATGTGCGCCATGATTGAAGGATATCTGGGCCGTGAAAGCGTCATCGCCGGTGGAGAAGTACTGCTGCACATCTCCACCGACGCCCCTGCGTTCCGTCTCCGTTTCTACCGGCTGGGACAGGAGCTCGTGCCCGTCGGAGAATCCGATACGTATCGGGGAATCCTGCATGCCCCGCCCGCGCACCCCGACGGAATACCCGGACTCGCCTCACCCTCCGACGACTGGAACTGGCCGCCGATCTCCCTTCCCGTACCGGAGGACTGGCAGCCGGGAATTCATCTGGTCGAATTCATCGAATGCACCGGACCCGGTCCGGACGGTGCCGGGAATCCGCCCCTGCTCGACGTGGAGCACCTCGAAGGGCACGCTCGGGAGTTCTTCGTCGTACGCCCCCGTGTGCCCGGCGGCCACTCCCGCATCCTCTACAAGAAGTCCACCTTCACACGACACGCCTACAACCGCTCCGACCGGCCCGGTCTGGAACGCGCCGTCAGCCTCTACGACCACCCCGTCCACCGCACCGGCGCCGACGGCGCCCTCCGGGGTCACAAGGTCAGCCTGCACCGCCCCGGTGGCGTCATCGACCTCGCCTACTGGGACGCGCCCTTCATCGCCTGGCTGGAACGCAACGGCTATCCCGTCGAATTCTGCACCGACCTCGATCTGCACGAGGACCCCGCCCTGCTCTCCTCGTACGATCTCCTCCTGAGCGTCGGCCACGACGAATACTGGAGCGTCGCGATGCGCACGCACGCGGAGCGATTCGTCCGCGAGGGGGGAAACATCGCCTTTCTCAGCGCCAACACCTGCTGGTGGCGTGTGCATCCGACGGACGACAATACTGCTTTCGTCTCCGACACCGATCACCATGTCGGTGACGAATACCCTCATGCGCCTGCCACCGACCAATGGTGGACGCCCGCACCCGACGGAGTCGGAAATCCGGAGAATTCGCTCACCGGGGTGAGTTTCCGCAATGGTGGAATGTGGCCCGCCACGGAATGGCCCGGAGATCGCCCTCGTTCCGGATACACGGTGCAGCACGCCGGCCATTGGATCTATGAGGGCACCGGACTGCGCGACGGGTCCGACGGGGGAACAGCGGACCGGCTCGGCTCGGGAACACCCCTCATCGGATACGAATGCGACGGCGCCGCCTTCGCCTACGACGCAGACGGAACAGCCCACGCCACCGGGGAGGACGGAACTCCGGACTCCTTCCTGATTCTGGGCATTTACGTGCTGGAACCGGTGCACGAGGATTTCCACCACTTCAAGTGGGGCCACTGGAACGGTCCCGTGCGCGAAGCGGCCATCAGCAGCCCGCGCGCCGCCACGATGGGCATCCACACCGCGGGCGGCACCGTCTTCACCGCGGGCACCACCGACTGGTCCGTGGTCTGCGGGCACGAACAGGACCCGGCCGTCGTCCGCGTCACCCGCAACCTCCTCGACCGCCTTCGCCACCGGACCCCGCTGCCGGGGTGAGCAGCTCCCGCAGTCCGAGGATCCGCGCCGCCCCCCGAGGCAGGGACGGCGCGACGCCCTCCACGGCGCGGTCGGGACGCCACAGATGCACCGCCCGCATTCCCGCCGCCAGCGGACCGAGCACGTCGGGCACCCACATGTCGCCGACGAACAGCACCCGCCCGGCCGGCAGCGCACACCGCTCCACCAGCGCGCGGTAGATCAGCGGATGGGGTTTGCGCGCCCCGGCCCGCGCGGAGCCGACGACCACGTCCACGGCCCCGCCGAGCCCCACCGCCTCGACGCACTCCTCCAGGTTCCAGAACCAGTTGGAGCACACCCCGACGAGCAGCCCGCGCTCCCGCAGTGCCGCGAGCACTGCGGGGACGTCCGCGAACAGTTCGAGCCGGACCGCCTTCATCGCTTGGTCGAGCTCGGCGACCAGGCCGTCCAACTCACCCTCCGGCACCCCACAGCCACGTGCCCGCCGCCGCAGCCGGTCCCGCTCCCACGCCGTGTACGTCGCCCCACTCACCGAGTGCGCCACGTGCTCCTCGCCCTCGCCGGGGCCCACCGACCACTGGTCCCCCCAGAGTTCGCCCTGGGCCGCCAGGCCCCGGCGCGCGAAGATCCCGCGGTGGTCCGGCGGCAGCGGCTCCACCATCCGCACCAGCGTCCCGTAGAAGTCGAAGACGACCGCGCCGACACCGTCCGGCACCATCGCGGGACCGTGTGCCATGCCTAGAACCGGCCGTACCTGTGCGGGAAGTAGTCCTCCAGCGTGCCTTCCCGCTCGATGTCGACGGTCGCACAGTGCAGCCCGCCGCCGAACGGTCCGACCGCCCGGAACGGCACCGGCACGATCTCGAAGCCGTACGACGACAGCTGCTCCGCGAGCCGCACCTCCTTCTCCTCGACGCACAGTGTGTTCGCGTCGAGGTTCAGCATGTTCCCGGCGAGCCAAGGGCTGCAGAAGGACAGCTTCGGCGGATGGTCCCAGCTCGCCGGCTGGACGGCCTCGACGATCTCCCAGTCGTTGAGCTTGAAGAACTCCATCAGCTCGGCGTCCGCGAGCCGCTCGCCGCAGTGCAGCACGAGTCCGGGCCGCAGCGGCACCCAGGTCGCGTCGATGTGCAGCGGATGGGTGTTGGTCGAGGTCACCGCGTGCACCCGGTGGTCGGGGTAGTGGCGCCGCAGCCACTCGTACCCGCTCTTGTTGGTGACGAACGACAGCTGCACGAACAGGTCCTTGCCGAACCGTGCCACGTCCGCTGCGTCGAACAGCGGCTCGGCCTCGGTGAGCACCAGGTCGTAGTCGCGGACCCGGGCCAGCTGCTCCTCGGTCGACAGCTCGTTGTACGTGTCCCAGAACCCGGTCTTGTACGAGGCATCCGTCAGCCGCGGTTTGGGCGCGGCCTCCCAGCGCATCCGGTCGTCGGCGTCGAACAGGCTCTGCAGCACCGGCCGGTAGCAGAGGTACTCGAACCAGCGGCTGCGGTACGACATGGTCGCTTCCAGGACCTCGTTGCCGACCGTGAGCAGCAGGTCCCGGGGCGGCATGCAGCCGAACATCGACTCGTGCGTCCACTCCGGCGTGCCCACCTGCCGGCTGAAGTCGAACGGGGTGGGGCGGTCCACCCTGATGCCGCGCCGCCGCAGCATGTCCGAGAAGTCGTCGAGCTGCTGCTCGGCCTCGGCCACCATGTCCGCGGGCATGGGGCCGTACGTCCCCAGGGGGAAGCCGTCGTCGGGGTAGTCCCGGCGCACCGCGTGCTCGGGGGCCTGCACCACGGTGCCCTCCGCCCGGCCGACGATCACATGCCGCAGCGGATCCCAGCCGTTCCAGGAGTTGACCCGCACGGGGCGCGCGGAGATGTCGGGGGCGGATGTGCTCTGCTCGGTCACGTACAAGCCCTTCGATCGGGGTCGTGGAGTGCCGCAGGCCAAACTGCGGGCACTGTCACGTCACCGTCAAGAGCCACCCCGCTACCCACCGTGCCGATCGCGTCAGCGTGGCCTGACTGCGGCCCCGCCGTCGCGGCGCCCGTCGGCATCCGCACAGCGCAGCGGGGAAGTGCTGGGCTCTTCGTGGGAAGCGCACCGTCGTGTTCCGGCCGAAACTCCGTGTCGCTGCGGGGAGTCGCGGCCCGCGGGGTAGTGAGAAGACCGTCGCCTCAGCCCCGTACGTCTCAATGACCCCGCACGGAGGAACCCATGGCACTGCGCCCGCACCGCCGATCCATGATCCTGGGAGCCCTCCTGCTGCTCACGGCGGTGGCGGGCTGCAGTGGGGGCGCCGCGGGCGAACGGGCCGGCGGTGGCGACGAGCTGACGGTGTGGCTGACGGTCGACGCCCGGGAGAGCTGGCCGGAGCTGGTCGCCTCCGCCAACGCCCGCTTCGCGAAGAAGCACCCCGGGGTCGAGGTGGACGTCCAGTACCAGCAGTGGACGACGAAGAACCAGAAACTCGACGCGGTCCTCGCGGGCCGGAACGTGCCCGACGTGGTCGAGATGGGCAACAGCGAGACCACCAACTACATCGTCAACGGTGCCTTCGCACCGCTCGACCCGAAGAGCTTCGACCGCTCCGGGCAGTGGCTGCCCGCCCTCGCCGACGCCTGTCGCGACGAGGGCCGGACATACTGCGTGCCGTACTACGCGGGAGCCCGTGTCGGTGTCTACCGCACCGACTACTTCCAGCGCGCCGGCCTCACCCGCGCACCGCGCACGTACCCCGAGCTGATCTCCGCCCTGGACCGGCTCAAGAAGCAGTTCGGTGCCAAGGACCCGGGCTTCTCGGCCTTCTACATGCCCGGCCGCTACTGGTACGCCGCCATGGGCTTCGTCAAGGACGCCGGCGGCGAGATGGCGGTCGAGAAGGACGGCCGCTGGCAGGGCGCGCTCTCCTCGCCGAAGTCCGTCGCCGGGCTCACCGCCTGGAAGAAGCTCCTGGACGACTACTACGTCGGTGACCGGGCGAAGGACAACGGGGACCAGCCCGCCGTCGTCGGTCAGGGCAAGGTCGGCGTCTTCTACGGCAACACCTGGGAGGCCGAGGCGGCGGCCGACGCCCGCTCCGGCGGCGACCCGCGACTCAAGGGCAAGTTCGCCACCTTCGCCTTCCCCGGCCCGTCCGGACAGCTGCTCCCGCCGTTCCTCGGCGGCTCCACCCTTGCCGTGCCCGTCAAATCCAAGAACCAGGACCTGGCGAACGACTGGATCCGCCTCTTCACCGACCGGAAGTCGCAGCAGCAGCTGATCGCGGCCAACACCCTGCCCAACAACACCGTCCAGCTCGCGGATGTCGCTGCCAGCGGCATAAACGGTCCGGCCGCCCAGGCCGCCACGCGCGGCTGGGTCACTCCCCTCGCACCCGGCTGGACCTCGGTGGAGAAGTCCAACGTCCTGCCCGAGATGCTGGAACGTATCGCCACCGGCAAGGCGTCCGTGGCGGACGCCGCGCGGGAAGCGGACCGCAGGATCGACGCCGTGGTCAATGAGCGCTGATCCGGCCGGGCGCAGGCTGCGCCCCCTCCTGCCCTATCTGCTGATCGCCCCGGCCCTGCTCGCCCTGCTCGTGGTCCTCGGCTATCCGCTGGTCGACATGGTGACCCTGGCCTTCCAGGACATGACCCGCAAGGAGCTGTTCAGCGGCACGGCGCCGCCCTGGGCCGGGCTGCGGCAGTTCCGGACGATCCTCGGCGACGGGTTCTTCTGGACGGTGACGGCCCGCACGGCCCTGTTCACCCTCGTCTGCGTCACCCTCACCATGGCGCTCGGCCTGCTCACCGCCCTGCTGATGCGGCTGGTGTCCCCGTGGGTCCGCGCCGTCCTCGCCGGGATCCTCGTCGCGGTGTGGGCGATGCCCGTGATGGTCGCGGCGGCCATCTTCCGTTGGCTCTTCGACGCGGACTACGGTGTCGTCAACTGGCTGCTCTCGACGCTGCCCGGCCTCGATCTCGCCCGGCACAACTGGTTCACCGACCCGTTGCAGGGCTTCGCCGTGATCACCGCCGTCGTCGTCTGGGGCGCGCTGCCCTTCGCCGCGATCAGCCTGCACGCGGCGCTCGCCCAGATCCCGCCGGAGCTGGAGGAGGCCGCCCTCATCGACGGCGCCCGCCCCTCCCAGGTCTTCCGGTACGTCACCTTCCCGGCGATCAAACCCCTGTTCGTGATGGTCACCACCCTGATGTCGATCTGGGACTTCGGTGTCTTCAACCAGATCTGGCTGATGCGCGGCGGCCAGCCCGAGCGCGAGTACTACCTGCTCGGCGTGTACTCCTTCATCGAGTCCTTCGCCGTCAACCGCTACAGCGCCGGGGCCGCGATCGCCCTGGTCACCGTCGTACTGCTGCTCGCCGGGGCCGTGCTGTACCTGCGGCAGATGCTGCGGCTGGGGGAGGTCGAATGAGCGCGGTGCGCAAGCGGCCGGGGCCGGGCACGGGGCCGCGTCGCGGGTCCCGGCGCCGTTACGACGTCCTCGGCCTCCTCGTGGCCGCCGCCATCGGCTTCCCGGTCTACTGGATGGTCATCACCGCGTTCCGGCCGGCGACCGAGATCCTCAGCCTGCCGCCCGAGTTCTGGCCGGCCCATCCCACCCTCGCCAATTTCGCCCGTGCGATGCGCACGGAGACCTTCTGGTCCAACGTCCGCTCCAGTGCCGTCATCGGTCTCGGCACCGTCCTCGTCTCGCTCCTGGTCGGCACCCTCGCCGCGTTCGCCCTCTCCCGGTTCCGCTTCGCCGGCCGCAAGGCGTTCGTCGTGGTGATCCTCACCGTCCAGATGATCCCGCTCGCCGCCCTCGTCATCCCCGTCTATCTGCTCCTGAACGAGGCGGGCCTCACCGACAGTCTCGGCGGCGTGATCCTCGTCTACCTCGTCTTCACGCTGCCGTTCACCGTGTGGATGCTGCACGGCTTCATCTCGGCGATCCCGGTCGAGCTCGAAGAGGCGGCGATGGTCGACGGCTGCGGCCGCTTCGGCGCCTTCGTCCGCGTCGTCCTGCCGCTGCTCGCCCCCGGGCTCGTCGCCACCTCCGTCTTCGCCATGGTGCAGGCGTGGAACGAGTACGTCCTCGTCTACGTCCTGCTGTCCACCCCTGAGAAGCAGACCCTCAGCATCTGGCTGGTCTCCTTCCAGACCAGCTTCGGCACCGACTACGGCGGGCTGATGGCGGGCGCCACGCTCACCGCCCTGCCCGTGGTCGTGTTCTTCCTGGCCGTCCAGCGCAAGATCGCCGCGGGGCTGGCCACCGGCGCGGTCAAGGGCTGAACGAAGCCCGGCCACAACCGGTGCGCCCCGCCGACGACACCCCGTACACCCCGCAGAGGAGAGCCCTGTGACGCACGACCGCCTCGACCTCGTCTCCAAGCTCTACCAGCCCTCGGGCTGGCCCCGGATCCTCCAGGCCGCCTCCGGCTCGCCCTCCCGCGCCCCGCTCGTCGTGGACCTGGACCCGACCACGTTCTGCGACCTGGCCTGCCCCGAGTGCATCAGCGGAAAGCTCCTCAACCAGGGCCGGTTCACCCCGGACCGGCTCGCCGCCCTCGCCGAGGAACTCGTCGCGCTGTCCGTCCGGGCGGTCGTCCTGATAGGCGGCGGGGAACCCCTCGCCCATCGCGGCACCCGCAAGGTATTACGCATCCTCGGCGAGGCGGGCCTGGCCGTCGGGGTCGTCACCAACGGCACGATGATCAAGCAGAACCTCGCCGAGCTCGCCCGGTACGCCACCTGGGTCCGCGTCTCCGTCGACGCCGGCACCGCCGAGACGTACGGCCTGTTCCGGCCGGACCGCAAGGGCCGCAGCGTCTTCGACAAGGTGATCGGGAACATGCGGCTGCTCGCCGCCGAGAAGACCGGAGCGCTCGGCTACTCCTTCCTCGTGATGTCGCGCCGGGAACCGGACGGGCGGACCGTCGCCAATCACCACGAGGTGCTGCGCGCCGCCGAACTCGCCCACGACATCGGCTGCGACTACTTCGAGACCAAGGCCATGTTCGACGACGACCACCACGTCGTACAGGTCCCGCAGGAGATGCTGGACTCGGTCGACCGCCAGCTCGCCGAGGCCGCCCGGCTGGAGAGCGACCGGTTCCAGCTCGTGAACTCCTCCACGCTCACCTCCCTGCGCAGCCACGTCGGCCCCGTCCAGCCCAAGGAGTACGACCGCTGCCGGGTCGCCGAACTCCGCACCCTCATCACCCCCTCCGGGGTGTACGTGTGCGCCTACCACCGGGGCAACCCGCTCGCCCGCATCGGCGACGCCGTCACCGACGACCTCGCCACCATCTGGCAGGACTCCGACCGCGGGATCGTCGACCCGAGCCGGGACTGCCGGTTCCACTGCGCGCGCCACGGCTCCAACCTGGAGCTGGAGCGCATCGCCCGCGGAACCGGCGAGCTCCCGCCGACGGAGGACTACGACCCGTTCCTCTAGACCGTGTCGGCCGGCACCGGGGCCCGGCGGGTGCCCGGTGCCGCCGTGGTGGGCAGGGCACGGGCCCCCGGATGGGAGACGCGTAGCGCCCGCTCCAGGCACCGCACCCGTTCCGCGGTCTCCTCCGCCCGGCAGACACCGACCAGCGCACCGCCTCCGCCGGCCCCGCTCAGCTTCAGCGGCAGGCCGGCGGAGCGCAGCGCGACCCTTCGCAGCTCCTCCAGGAGCGGCGTCGACATCCGCTGGTGGTCCCGCATGGCTGCGTGGGCGTCGGTCATCGCGGCCCCGAGCCCGGCCAGATCCCTGCCGCGCAGCGCCTCCCACACGCGGCCCGACGCCTCGTCGGCCGCGCGCCGGTACGCGGCGAGCGCCGGGTCACCGGCGGCGAGCTGCGCCCGTACGTCCCGGATGTGGTGCCTGGTGTCCTTGTGGGTGCCGGAGTCCACGACGACCACCCGCCACTCGGCCGGGAGGTCCAGCCGTTCCCGTACGGCCGGAAGCCCTTGCGCGCGGCCGTCGAGAAGGAGCGCGCCGCCCTCGACGACGGCGAGGTGGTCCATGCCGCCGCCGTTGAAGACGGCGAACTCGAACTCGTACGCCCACTGCGCGATCGTGGTGTCGGGGACGCGCCGCCCGGAGAGCGACGCGTCCGTGAACGCCCGGAACAGCGCCACGATCCGTGCCGTCGACGACGAGAGACCGCTCGCCGCGGGAGCCTCGCTGCGCACGGTGACGGCGGGCGGGTGTGCGGCGAGGCCGGGCAGCCGCTCGCGCAGGAACGTCCACACCCCCCGCCGCCAGCTGTCCTCGGTCTCCCCGTCGGGAACGGGGCCGGGCACGACCTCCGCGGTCGTCATCAGGCCGAGCGCGAGACTCACCGAGCGGCCCCCGCCGAGCCAGTCCAGGTCCTCGCCGGACAGGCAGGCCCGGCAGGGAACCACCGCGCGTATCGGATGTGTGGCATTCACCGTGCCTGGAACCTTCCCTCCGTGCGGAACCTCTCGTACATGGACAGCACCACCTCCGTCGGCGGGTGCAGTGGCCGGGGCGGAGCGTCGAGCGGCCGGAAGAGTGCCTGGCGCACCTCGTCGGCGCCGGGCGTGAGCGTCCCCGACCAGCGCCGGGCGAAGAAGCACAGCGCGAAGCAGTGCGTCACGTCCCCGTTCGGGTAGGTGAGGGTGTGCACCCGCGGATCGGAGAGCGACCCGAACGCCACCAGGTCGTCCCGTTCCACCCGCAGTCCGGTCTCCTCGGCGACCTCCCGCACGGCCGCGTCGACGAAGTCGCCGCCCTCCTCGCAGGCACCGGCCGGCAGTTCCCAGACCCCGTTGTCCACGCGCTGCTGGAACAGCCCCCGGCCCTCGGGGTCGAGCAGGAGCACCTGCGCACCGGGCACGAGGAGCATCCTGGAGCCGACTTCCTGACGCAACGACCAGATGTAGGAACCGGCATGACTCATGTCGTACGTGTCGCCTCCGTCGCCGTCCCCGCGGGCCCGTCGTCGGGCAGCGTCTCATGCCCCGCCTCGTCGGCCAGCCAGCGCGGCGTGGCGTCCGGCGTGGCGAGCAGCCATCGCACGTAGCGCTCCACGCCCTCACGGACCCCGATGCCCGCCTGCCAGCGCAGCAGTTCCCTGGAGTGTTCGACCGAGGCGTAGCCGCCGAGCGGGTCCCCCTCGGGGCGCGGGGTGGTGATCCGCCGCGCGCCGGGGAAGTACGGGGCGATCAGGTCGGCCACTTCCTTGACCGAAGTGGGCCTGCCGGTACCGACGTTGACGGTCTGTCCGGCCATCCGGTCCTCGGTCAGGGCGAGTGCGGTGGCCTCGGCCACGTCGTCGACGTGGATGAGGTCGCGGACCTGGATCCCGCCGCCGTTGAGGCGCATCGGCCGGCCGAGGCGGGCCTGGAGCGAGAGCCAGGGCACCATCCAGGAGTGGCTGCCGGGCTTGGGGATCTGGGGCTCGCCGTACACGGAGAAGTAACGCACCACCGCGTACTCGGTGCCACTGGAGGCGCCGAGCATCAGCCGGGTCTGGTGCTCGGCCCAGAGCTTGCAGTTCGCGTACACGGAGACCGGGTGCAGGGGCATGTCCTCGTGGAAGACCTGCGGCCCCTCGATGCCGGGCACGCCGTCGCCGTACACGGAGGCGGAGGAGACCAGTACGAGCCTGCGGAGCGGGTGGCGGGCGGCCTGTTCCAGGACGACCTGGGTGCCCTCCACGTTGGCGCGGAAGGCGATGTCGGGGCGCCGGGTGCAGGCGGCGACATCCGCGTAGGCGGCCGCGTGCACCACGAAGTCGGCCTCGCGCAGCAGCCCGCCGACGACCGCGGCGTCGCGGACGTCGCCCACGACGAGGCGTGCGCCGCTGCGCGCCACCCCGAAGGTCGCGTGCCCCGACTCGGGGTAGGCGTCCATCCGGTCCAGGACGGTGACGACGGCTCCGGCGCTCCGCAGCAGCGCGACCAGCCGGCTGCCGACGAGTCCGCCGCCGCCGGTCACCACGACGCGGGCGTCGCGGAGCTGTTCGAGCCGGGAGCGGACGCTCTCCTGGTTGGCGGTGGAGCCCTCGGCGACGGTCAAGGAGGGTAACGCGGGCATGGAAGCCTCTTTCCGGCGTCAGGGGGTGTAGGCGTTGCTCGGCGTGCGAGCGCAAGCATCGTCGGGCCCGTCGCATGCCCGCCAGAGGGCGATTTCGGCACTCTTGCGGGCCGTGCGAGCCATCCGTACTGTCCGGATCCGGCTGGTGGGCACATGGGTGCAGGGCAGGCCCGGACAGAGGGAGGACGTATGGCGCGTCAACGGCTCAGCGCAGTGGTCATGACCCATCCCAAGCGCCGCGCGGCGGCCGAGAAACTGGCGTTGAGCGCGCCGTCCGGCCTTCTGCGGGTCGTCATGGACCCGGACCCCACCGGGACTCCGTCGGTGCTGCGCACCGCGCTGGCCGCGTGGTCGTCGATCGAGGACGGGGCCACACATCAACTGGTGATCCAGGACGACATGGTGTTGTCCGATTCCTTCTTCGACCGGGTCCGGTGCGCGATCGAGGAGTTGCCCGACTCGGCGCTCGCCCTGTTCGCCCTCTGGGACTCCCGCAACGGGGCGGCCGTGCGGTTCGGGGCGATGGCGGGTGCCCGCTGGGTCGGTGCCGTCAACGAGTACTTCCCCTGTGTGGCGATCGTTCTGCCGCGCCGGGTCGCCGAGGGTTTCGTCGCATACGGCAGGAAACGGCTCGGCGGCTGGCCCGACGACATCCTGATGTACCGCTATCTGTGTGCCAGCGGTGTGCCGCGCCATGTCGCCGTGCCGAACCTCGCCGAGCACGAGGACCGCGGCTCGATCTCCGGGAACGCGTTCCGCGGCCCGCGCCGCTCGGTCTGCTTCCTGCCGGAGGACGGGGCCGGGGACGAGGGCCGGACCCTGACCGGTCTGACGGTGATCCCGTTCTTCAAGTACGGCGTCGCGAAGTGCGCGGTACGGGTCGCCGGCCCCGGCCCGGAGCGGTGGCTGCACCTGGACGCGGAGCAGTACCTGCGCGGCGCCGGTCTCTCGCCCGCGCTGCTCCGTCCGCCCGGCGGCGGCGCGGGGCAGGCGGATGTGCGAGGGACCTGGCTGACGGCTGTCGCGATGGGGTTCGAGGCGGCCCGCGCCGGATTCGCGGTGCCGCCCGAGGCGTCCGGGGCGTACGCGGAGGCGGTGGCGACGATCGGTCCGGGCGGCATCAGCAACACCAGTACGGAGGAACACATCGCGCGGCGCCGCGAGCCCCTGGCCGAGGTGGCGCGGCGGGCGCTTTGGGCCGGGCACGAGGCAGCCGCCGGGCACCGGCCGCGGTCCTGTCGGCCGGGCGGCCCGGTGTGGCGCGGGGCGGCGACCCCGCTCGGCGAACACCTCGTGCGCAGGCTGGCGGACCGGGAGGAGCGGTCGGCCGCGGTGATCGACCTCACGCGGCTCGACTGCGCCGAACCGGAGGTGACGATCCGTCCGCAGGGCGACCCCGTCCCGTACCGCCTGGTCGTGGGTGAGGTGTACGGCCCCGGCTGCTCGCGCGACAGCCGGGTCGGCCGCATGGTGTGGGAGGCGCTGCGGAGCCGCCCCGTCGTGGTCGAGGGCGATCCGGACGCCGAGGTGCATCCGGTGTACGTGGACGATCTCGCCGACGCGATCGAGGCCGTGCTCCGGACCCGGCCGGAACCACACGTCCTCACGGTCGCGCCGGAGAAGCCGTGCACGGCGGCCGAGTTGGCACAGGCCGTGCACGAGGCCGTACGGCCCGTGCCGGTGCGGACCGGGGACGGGGCCGTTGCCGGGTCCGGGAACGGGCGGCCTGTCCCGGCGGACGCGGTGCGACCGCCCGGCTGGACGCCCGCGACGGGTCTGGCACGCGGACTGCACGCCTTCGCCCAGTGGCTCGCCTATGAGGGCGTACTGCACGCCGAGGACTGACCCGGCGAGACGCTGCCGGATCCCCGGCAGGGCTCGACGCGCAGCCCCCGGGAGTGCGCACCGGGCCCTGTGGTCGGGGATCGGCGGCGGGGCCTACTCGGCCGCGTCGGCCCCGGACCCTGACCCGGCACCCGACTTGGTATCGGCCCCGGCCTCCGCCCCTGGCTCCGGCCGGCGGATCGAGCAGACCAGCGCGTTGTCCTTCACGTCGGCGACGACGGTGTCGCCCGGTTCCGCTTCGTCGCTCAGCAGCAGGGAGGCGATGCGGTTGTCGAGTTCGGTCTGGATCGTGCGGCGCAGCGGGCGGGCGCCGAACTCCGGCTGGTGGCCGTGCGCGACGAGGAGCTTCTTCGCTGCCTCGGTGATCTCCAGCTCCATGCCCTGGGCCCGTACGCGGCGTTTGCTGCCGTCCAGCATCAGGTCGACGATGAGGCCGAGGTCGTCCTTGTCGAGGCCGTGGAAGATGATCGTCTCGTCGACACGGTTGAGGAACTCCGGCGGGAAGTGCCCCCGCAGGTCGCCCATGAGGTCGTCGCGGATCTCGGAGACATCGCCCTTGTGGGCGAGGATGCGCTGGGCACCGATGTTGGACGTCATGATGACGACGGTGTGGCGGAAGTCCACCGTCCGTCCCTGTGCGTCGGTCAGGCGTCCGTCGTCGAGTACCTGCAACAGCGTGTTGAAGACGTCCGGGTGGGCCTTCTCCACCTCGTCGAACAGGAGCACGCTGTACGGCTGGCGGCGTACCTTCTCCGTCAGCTGGCCGGCCTCCTCGTGGCCCACGTATCCGGGCGGTGCGCCGACGAGCCGCGAGACGGTGTGCTTCTCCTGGAACTCGCTCATGTCGAAGCGGACCATGCGGTGCTCGTCGCCGAAGAGCAACTCGGCCAGCGCCTTGGCGAGTTCGGTCTTGCCCACACCGGTGGGGCCGAGGAAGAGGAAGGAGCCGACGGGGCGGTCGGGGTCGCCCATTCCGGCCCGGTTGCGGCGCACCGCCTGGGCGATCGCGGTGACCGCCTCGTCCTGGCCGACCACGCGGGAGTGCAGGGCATCCTCCAGCTTGAGGAGCTTCTCCTTCTCGCTGGCGGTGAGCTGCGTGACCGGGATACCGGTGCGGCGGGAGACGACATCGGCGATGTCCGCGGTGGTGACGTCCATGACGCCCTCACGGCGTTCCTCGATGCCCGCGAGCTCGCCCTCGGTCTCCGCGATCTGCGTCTTCAGCCCGGATGCCTTCTCGAAGTCCTCGGAGGCGACCGCCTCGTCCTTCTCCCGTTTCAGCTTGGCGAGCCGGTCCTCGCGGGAGACGACTTCGGTGGACCGGCCGAGCGAGCGCAGCCGAACCCTGGCACCCGCCTGGTCCATGAGGTCGATGGCCTTGTCCGGCAGGAAGCGGTCGCTGATGTAGCGGTCGGACAGCTCGGCCGCCGCCACCAGGGCGTCGTCGGCGAAGCGGACCTGGTGGTGGGCCTCGTAGGAGTCCCGCAGGCCCTCCAGGATCTGGATGGTCTCCTCGACCGTCGGCTCGGGCACCATGACGGGCTGGAAGCGGCGCTCCAGTGCGGCGTCCTTCTCGATGTGCTTGCGGTACTCGTCGATGGTCGTCGCGCCGACGACATGCAGCTCACCGCGGGCCAGAGCGGGTTTGAGCATGTTGCCCGCGTCCATCGCGCCCTCGCCGGACGCCCCGGCGCCGACGACGGTGTGCAGTTCGTCGATGAACAGGATCGTCGAGTCCGCGGCGGCGCTGACCTCCTCGATGACGTTCTTGAGCCGTTCCTCGAACTGGCCGCGGTACTGGGAGCCCGCCACCAGGCCGGAGAGGTCCAGGGCGATCACCCGCTTGTCCTTGAGGGTGCGCGGGACGTCCCCGGCCACGACGCGCTGGGCGATTCCCTCCACGATCGCGGTCTTGCCGACCCCGGGTTCGCCGATCAGCACGGGGTTGTTCTTCGAGCGCCGGGAGAGGACCTCCACGGTCTGCTCGATCTCCTCGGCCCGGCCGACCACGGGGTCGAGTTTCCCGGCCTTCGCCTCTTCGGTCAGGTCCCGTCCGTACTGGTCGAGCGTGGGGGTGTCGCTGGTTCTGCCCGCCGGGGTGCCCTCGGCCCGTGCCGCGTTCTCCGCCTCGCGCCGCAGTCTGCCGGTGTCCGTGCCGTAGGAGCCGAGCAGTCTGGCCGCACCGGACTCCGGTGTGTCCAGCAGCGCGCCGAGGATGTGCTCGGGTCCGATGTAGGAGACACCGGCTGCCTGGGAACGCTCGTAGGCCTGCAGCAGCACACGCTTGGCGGACGGCGTCAGGCTCGGCTCGGCGGACGGTGTGGCGCTCTCCCCCGGCAGGACTTGCGCGATCCGTTTGGCCAGCTCGTCGGGGTTGGCGCCGGCCTGTTCGAGCAGGGTGCGTGCCGGGTCCACCTGGGTGGCCGCCCACAGCAGATGCTCGGTGTCCAGGTCCCGGCTGCCGTCCTCGGTCGCGCGGGTGGTCGCCCGGCCTATGAGCTCGCGCGCCGATTCGGTCAGCAGCCGCCCGATGGGAACCCGCTGCACCTGTGGCGGTGAGGACGCCGGGGACATCCCGAAGAACCGGTTGAGCAGCTCGTTGAAGGGGTCCGGGCCGCCGAAGGAGCCGAAGGAGGACATGGTCATGGTCACCGTCCAGTGAGTGCGGGTGAGGGGGAGAGCACGAGCGGCAGGCACGCCTGCCGGGATCGCCCTGCGCCGGACACGGACGTGGGCCGCCCGGGGCCCACGGATCGTCGCGGTCGCCTCGTGGCCCCCATCGGGCAGGTGATTTCACTAGACCAACGCCCACCCCGTCCCGCAACGGCGCGGACGATCGCGTATCCGCCGCCACCGTCGCGCGGCACGCCGTCACGGACCTCCGGGCCCGTTGACGGACCGGCCGGGGATCCGCCGTTCGGGTGATACCCGGACCGACCGTGCCGCACCGCGCGGGCGGCGGCCCCGGCAGGTCGCCTCGCCGACCGCCCGGACGCCGCCAAGACTTGCGCCATGAGCACCAACGAAAAGGCGGAGGATCTCAAGGGCGGACCCGGCCACATGATCCTGCTGGCGGTCGTCTTCGCCGTGCCCGTCCTCAAGCCGGCCTGGACGCTCGGCGGCGGGGGTGAGGCGAGCGAGGCGCTGGTCGCCACGAGGTCGTGAACGGCCTGAACTGCCAGGTCTCCGAGGACGACGTGGTGCGTGCGCCGTGGTGGCGCGCCTGAACACCGTCGCAGTCGAGGATCACCAGTTCGACAGGGACCACGAGCCATGGACGGAAGCCCAGTCGACCGGTCCAGGCGGCAAGCCACGGAGGACCGGCAGCCACCGGGCACGTTGACTCGCGGCGTCCAGTTTCGGACATGCGGAGGGTGGCCTTACTCCGCGCCGGAGGCGCCGTGTTCACGAATCCGCGCCCGGGGGTCGCGTCGCGAACGAGGCGCGTTCGCCGACGCGGCGGTCTCCTGTGGGCCGTGCCTGTTGACCACCGCCGTACGGAGCGGGCCGACGGACCCCGGCTGACACACCGTCACCAATGCCGTCCCCATGACCCTTGGACCTGACGCGTTCTATTTCCGGATTTCTACGTTCTTGTCAGTGACATACGCCACGCTGAACACATACCGCCCAACACCGGCTTGGAGGCCAGTAGTGGACGCCCAGGACCTCGCGCAGCTCGCCGACAAAGAGTTCGAGCAGATTCTCACCTCGAACATTCACCCGCCCACCCGCGACGCCAGAACATGGGCGGCGATCACTCACCCCGACAATCTGCCGCGCGCCCGGAAGATCCTCACGCATGTCCACGAGCGCACCGCGAGCGTTCTGCGCCGCCGCAAGACCGAGCGCGAGGAGTTCCGCGTCGAGTGCTTCGCGCGGGGTGAGGCGGGCAAGCGTGAATGGTTCGCCACCCGGGCCGAGTTCGAATCGCTGCGGCGCCGCACCGCGAACTTCCACCAGCGTGTCCAGCGAGCCATCTCCGAGCTGGGCCAGGAGCAGCGGAACGTGAACCGGGCGCAGAGCCTCAGCTCCGGTCAGCAGAGCCGGGAGACGCTCCGTGAACTGGCTGTTGCCGTACAACGCCACCAGGCGGTCCACGCCCGCAACGGCGGCGGCGCCGAGCCGGCCGACCACGAGCTGTGGCGGCATCTGGACCGGCTGACCGTGCCCACGGGCCCCGGGCAGGATCCGACGACGCTCCGCACGATGCTCAGCATCTACTGGACCGACGTGCATCCGCTCGATGACGATCCGGAGCCCCGGACGAGGACCGAGCACATCACCCACAGCGCTCCCGCGGCCCCGCCGCCGGCCCACTGCTGTGTGCCGCACGCCCGGCGCGTTCAGGGCCGGGAGGACCGCACGACGTAGCCGCGGGCCCTGCCCCCCCGTTACCGTTTTCGTGGCTCCGCAACGGGGCCTCCGGCCTTCGGGTCCGGCATGACTTCCCCCTCCTGTTGCGGTTGATGATCCGGGGG
>NZ_JBIATE010000041.1:0-46084 GCF_042891445.1 Streptomyces sp. NPDC001890
GCACCGTCCTGATTGACCGCCGAACCCCGCACCACCGCCAGCACCTCATGACCCAGACGCCGCGCCTCCGACAACCGCTCCAGAAGCAGAACGCCCGCGCCCTCTCCCCAGCCGGTGCCGTCGGCGGCGTCCGCGAAGGCCTTGCACCGGCCGTCGGGCGCCAGACCCTGCTGCTTGTCGAAGTCGGCGAACGTTCCGGGGGTGGCCATGATGTTGACGCCACCGGCCAGGGCCATCGTGCACTCGCCGTTGCGCAGGGCGTGGGCGGCCAGATGCAGGGCGACCAGCGAGGACGAGCACGCGGTGTCGACGGTGACGGCCGGTCCTTCGAGACCGAACGTGTACGAGATACGGCCGGAGGCGACGCTGCCGGAGGTGCCGCTCGCGACGTAGCCCTCGCCGCCCGCAGGAACCTTGGCCAGCAAGGTGACGTAGTCCTGCGTGTTGACGCCGACGAACACTCCGGCGGGGGTGCCCTTGAGGCTGCGCGGGTTGATGCCCGCGTTCTCGAAGGTCTCCCAGGAGGTCTCCAGCAGGAGCCGCTGCTGCGGGTCCATGGCGATGGCCTCGCGCGGTGAGATCCCGAAGAAGGCCGGATCGAAGTCCCCGGCGTCCTGGACGAATCCGCCCTGGAGGACGGGGGCCGCGGCCCGCTCGTCGTCGGAGACGGGCGGGGCCATCAGGTCCCACTGGCGGTCGAGCGGTACGCCGCCGATGGCGTCGCGGCCCTCGGCGAGGAGCTGCCACAGGTCTTGCGGCGAACGGACCCCGCCCGGGAACCGGCAGCTCATCCCGATGATGGCGATCGGGTCGTCCGCACCGGCGGTCGCGGCGACGGAAGCACCGACCGTGGCCGCACCCGCGTCGAGCCCCAGCAGTTCGGAGCGCAGGTGGTCGACCAGCACCTCGGGTGTCGGGTAGTCGAAGACCAGGGTGGACGGGAGGCGTAGGCCGGTGGCGGTGTTGAGGCGGTTGCGGATTTCTACGGCGGTGAGGGAGTCGAAGCCGAGTTCGCGGAAGGCCTTGTCGGTTTGGATGGTGTCGGCGGAGGCGTGTCCGAGTACGGCGGCGACGTGGGTGCGGACGAGGTCGAGCAGGGTGCGTTCGGCCTGTTCGGCGGGCAGGGCGGCGAGTTGCTGGGCGAACGAGGACGCCTCGACGGCCTTCGCCGCACCCCGGGCCTTCCTGGCCGGGGCCTTGACCAGGCCCTGCAGCAGCGGAAGCACGCCCGTGCCCTCGGTATCCGCCTGCTTGCGGATGGCGGCCAGGTCCAGACGGGTACCGACCAGCAGGGCGTTTCCGGTGGCGGTGGCCGCGTCCAGCAGGGCGAGGCCGAGAGCGCTCGGCAGCGGCTGCATGCCGGCTCGGGTCATGCGGGCGATCTCGGCGTCGCCGAGGTGCGCCGTCATGCCGCTGCGCTCCTCCCACATGCCCCAGGCCACGGCGGTGGCGGGCAGGCCCTGGGCCTGCCGGTGCTGGGCCAGCACATCGAGGAACACGTTCGCCGCCGCGTAGTTGCCCTGCCCCGGACCACCGAAGATGCCTGCGGTGGACGAGAACATGACGAACTCGGCGAGTTCGTGGTGGTGGCGGGTGAGCTCGTGGAGGTTCCACGCGGCGTCGGCCTTGGGACGCAGGACCGTGTCGATGCGGTCGGCGTCCAGTTCCGGGATCACCCCGTCGTCCACGACTCCGGCGGTGTGGACGATGCCGGTGAGGGGGTGCTCGGCGGGGACGGTGGTCAGGGCGGCGGCCAGTGCGTCGCGGTCGGCGGCGTCGCAGGCCACCAGGGAGACCCGGGCCCCGGCCCCTTCCAGCTCCGCGACCAGCTCGGCCGCGCCCGGGGCGTCGGCGCCCCGGCGGCTGAGGAGCAGCAGGCTGCGTACGCCGCGTGCGGTGACCAGGTGCCGGGCGACCAGGCCGCCCAACGTGCCCGTGGCTCCCGTGACCAGGTAGGTGCCCTGGGGATCGGGGATGCGGGGCATCGTCACGACGACCTTGCCCACGTGCCGGGCCTGGCTCATGAACCGCAGCGCCTCGGGCGCCTGCCTGATGTCCCATGCCCGTACCGGCGGCAGGCTCAGCACACCCTCCCGGAACAGCTCCAGCAGCTCCAGCAGCATCTTCTGAAGCCGGTCCAGACCCGCATCCAGCAACTCGAAGGACCGGTAGTCGACCCCGGGATGCGTCTCGGCGACCTGCTCGGGGTGGCGTACGTCGGTCTTGCCCATCTCCAGGAACCGGCCGCCGCGCGGCAGCAGACCGAGCGAGGCGTCGATGAACTCCCCGGCCAGGGAGTTCAGCACGACGTCCATGCCCCGCCCGCCCGTCTCCGCGGCAAAGGCTTCGGCGAAGTCGAGGGTCCGGGAGGAAGCGATCCGCTCGGCGGGAATGCCCATCGCGGCCAGGACCGGCCACTTCGCCTCACTCGCCGTGCCGTACACCTCGGCCCCCAGATGCCGGGCCAGCTGCACCGCCGCCGTCCCCACACCCCCGGACGCCGCATGCACCAGCACCGAATCACCCGGACGCACATCGGCCAACTCGACCAGCCCGTAGTAGGCGGTCAGGAACACCGCCGGCACGGCTGCGGCCTGTGCGTAGGGCCAGTCGTCGGGGATCGGGGCGAGCATCCGGCGTTCGGTGACCGCACTCGGGCCGAACGAGCCGGAGAACAGACCCATCACCCGGTCACCCGGACGCAGATCCGTCACCCCCGGACCGACCTCCGCGACCACACCCGCACCCTCGGCACCCATCGGCACCTCAGGACCCGGATACATCCCCAGCGCGTTCAGCACATCACGGAAATTGACCCCCGCCGCCCGCACATCCACCCGCACCTGACCCTCGACCAGCCCCAGCCCCAGCCCCGGCCCCGGCTCCGGCTCCGGCCGCTCCACGGGCAACAGCGCCAGATTCTCCAGCGTGCCCTTGCCCGTGCTCTGCAACGACCACTCCGCCACACCCGACGGAACCACCAACCCACCACCAGCACCACCAGCACCACCAGCCACAGCCCGCACCAACCGAGGCACGAACCACCGACCCTCACGCACCACAACCTGCGGCTCACCCAACCCCGCCGCCACACCAACAACATCGACATCGGCATCGGCATCGACATCCACATCGACGTCCACCAGAACAATCCGACCCGGGTTCTCGGACTGCGCCGACCGGACCAGACCCCACACGGGCCCCCGATCGACGTCACCGTCCGTGGCACCCACGGCCACCGCGCCCCGGGTCACCACGACCAGACGCGCATCCGTGTCACGCTCCGCGGCCAGCCACTCCTGCAGCCGGTTCAGTGCGTGGGTGAGGTGTTCGCGTACGTCCGTGTCCGCGCCGTCCAGGACGAGAACGGCCGGCTCATCAGCGTCGTCCGCCGCCTGGGCCGGAGCGGTCGTCTGGACCCATTCGAGGCGGAAGAGGGAATCGGCGCCCTCCGCGGCCGCGGCACCGTCCAACTGCTGTGCGGACACCGGCCGGAGCACCAGCGAGCCGACCCGGCCCACCGGCGCACCCGTGCCGTCGGCGAGGTCCAGCGAGACCTTGCCGCCGTCGCCCACGGTCATCCGTACGCGCAGGACCGGCGATCCGACGGCGAACAGCTCGACGTCCGTCCAGGCGAACGGCAGCCCCGGTCCCTCCATGCCGGAGAGACCGCCGCTGAGGCCGATCGCGTGCAGGGCGGAATCCAGCAGCGCCGGATGCAGGCCGAACCGGGCCGCCTGCTCCCCCGCCTCTCCCGCCAGCTCGACCTCGGCGAACAGCTCTCCGTCGCGGCGCCACACGGCCCGCAGGCCCTGGAACACCGGGCCATAGCCGTAGCCGAGCTCGCCGAGGAATTCGTACATGCCGTCCACGGAGACGGCCTCCGCGTCGCGCGGCGGCCATTCGACGAGTCCGGCAGCGGACTCCCCGGCCCGCTCGGAGCCTTCGGCGACGACACCGGAGGCGTGCAGGATCCAGTTGTCGTCGCCGTCGGCGGCGGAGCTTGAGTGAACGGTGACCGTGCGGCGACCGTCGGCCTCGGCCGCGCCGACGACGATCTGCAGGATGCGGGCACCGCGCTCGACCAGCACCAACGGGGCCTGGAGGGTCAGTTCCTCCAGCACTCCGCAGCCGACCCGGTCACCCGCGTGCAGCGCGAGTTCGACGAAAGCGGTGCCGGGCAGCAGCACCGAACCCAGGACGGCGTGGTCGGCGAGCCACGGGTGCGAGTCCAGCGACAGCCGGCTGGTGAAGAGGGAGACATCCTCGCCCGCGAGCGCGACCGAACCCACGAGCAGCGGGTGCTCGGACGTGCTCAGACCGACACTGGTGAGGTCACCGGTGCGGTTGAAGTTCTTGGGCCAGTAGTGCTCGTTCTGGAAGGCGTAGGTGGGCAGGTCGACGCGCTGGGCGCCGGTGTGCGCGTAGTACGCGGCCCAGTCGACGGAGGCGCCGTGCGCATGCAGCTCCGCCACGGCGGTGGTGAGCGCCTCGGTCTCGGTACGGTCCTTACGCAGGGTGGGAAGGAAGGAGGCATCTGCGGTGACGCAGTCCTGACCCATGGCGGAGAGGACGCCGCCGGGGCCGAGTTCCAGGTACGTGGTGACGCCCTGGGTTTCGAGGTGGCGGATGCCGTCGAGGAAGCGGACGGCCTGGCGGACATGGTCCACCCAGTAGCCGGCGCTCAGCAGTTCCTCACCGGCGAGTTCGCCGGTCAGGTTGGAGACGATGGGGAGCTTCGGGGCGTGGAAGGTCAGGTTCTCCGCGATGGTCCTGAACTCGGCGAGCATGGGTTCCATGCGCGGCGAGTGGAACGCGTGACTGACCCGGAGCCGCTTCGTCTTCCCGAAACCGGACGCGATCGCCAGCACCGCGTCCTCGCCGCCGGAGATGACGACGGAGTCCGGGCCGTTCAACGCGGCGATCGACACACCATCGGTGAGGAGCGGCAGGACTTCCGCCTCCGTTGCCTGGACGGCGACCATGGCTCCACCGGCCGGGAGTGCCTGCATGAGGCGGCCCCGGGCGGCGACGAGGGCGGCCGCGTCCTCCAGGGACCAGACACCGGCCACATGCGCGGCGGCCAGCTCACCGATCGAGTGCCCGAGCAGGTAGTCCGGGGTCACCCCCCAGTGCTCCAGCAGCCGGAAGAGGGAGACCTCAACAGCGAACAGGCCGGCCTGGGTGTACACGGTCTGGTCGATCAGCTCCGAGCCGTCGAAGACGATGTCCTTGACCGGCTCGTCCAAGTGCTTGTCGAGTTCGGCACAGACCGCGTCGAACGCGTCCGCGAACACCGGGTACGCCTCATACAGCTCACGGCCCATCCCGGCCCGCTGCGAACCCTGACCCGAGAACAAGAACGCCGAACGACCGGCGGCGCCCACCACACCCCGCACCGTGCCGTCGGCGATCGCCTCCAGCTGGCTCAGGACGTGCTCGGTGTCGCCGGCCACGATCGCCGCCCGGCGGTCGAAAGCGGTGCGGGTCAGGGCGAGGGAGTAGCCGATGTCGAGCGGCGACAGGGCGGCGTTCTCCCGTACCAGCGCCAGCAGCCGTTCGGCCTGGCCGGCGAGGGAGCTCTCCGACTTGGCCGACAGGATCCAAGGAACTGTCGGCAGAAGGGACTTCGCCGTCTCGACCGGCTCGGGTCCGGACTGCGGCTCCTCCAGGATGACGTGGGTGTTGGTGCCGCTCACACCGAACGACGAGACGGCGGCACGGCGCAGTCGCTCGGCCGAGGCCGGCCAGTCCCGGGCCTCGGTCAGCAGCTCGACCGCGCCCGCCTGCCAGTCCACCTTCGTGGACGGCTGGTCCACGTGGAGGGTCTTCGGGAGCACGCCGTGGCGCATGGCCATGACCATCTTGATGACGCCCGCGACACCCGCCGCGGCCTGCGTGTGGCCGAGGTTCGACTTCACCGAGCCGAGCCACAGCGGCTGGTCCTCGGCGCGCTCCTGGCCGTACGTATTGATCAGTGCCTGGGCCTCGATCGGGTCGCCGAGCCGGGTGCCGGTGCCGTGGGCCTCGACGACGTCGATGTCGGCGGCGTTCAGGCCGGAGCCGGCGAGGGCCTGGCGGATGACGCGCTGCTGGGAGGGGCCGTTGGGGGCGGTCAGGCCGTTGGACGCGCCGTCCTGGTTGATCGCCGAGCCACGGACGATCGCGAGGACTTCGTGGCCGTTGCGGCGGGCGTCCGAGAGCCGCTCGACGAGCAGGACGCCGACGCCCTCGCCCCAGCCGGTGCCGTCGGCAGCGTCCGCGAAGGACTTGCAGCGGCCGTCGGAGGCGAGGCCCTGCTGGCGGCTGAACTCGGTGAACGACATCGGCGTCGACATGACGGTCACACCGCCCGCGAGCGCCAGGTCGCATTCGCCCTTGCGCAGCGCCTGGGCCGCCAGGTGCAGGGCCACCAGTGAGGAGGAGCAGCCGGTGTCGATGGTCGCCGCCGGGCCCTCCAGGCCCAGGGTGTAGGAGATGCGGCCGGACAGCACACTGGCCGCGTTGCTGGTGAGGGTGGTGTCGGCGGCCTCGGCGGAGGCCATCAGGAGCGGTGCGTAGTCCTGGCCGTTGGTGCCGGCGTAGACACCGGTCAGGCTGCCGCGCAGCGTTTCGGGGTCGATGCCGGCCCGCTCGAATGCCTCCCAGGAGGCTTCGAGGAGCAGCCGCTGCTGCGGGTCCATCGCGAGGGCCTCGCGCGGCGAGATCCCGAAGAAGCCCGGGTCGAAGTGGCCCGCGTCGACGACGAAGCCGCCCTCGTTGATGTACGAGGTGCCGGGGCGGCCGTCGGGGTCGTACACGACGTCCATGTCCCAACCACGGTTCGCGGGGAAGGGGCTCATGGTGTCGGTGCCGGAGGCCACGATCCGCCACAGGTCCTCGGGGGAGCCGACACCGCCGGGGAACCGGCAGCTCATGCCGACGATGGCGATCTGCTCGTCGTCCTCGGACCAGGCCGCGCGCACCACGGTCGGGGCGGTGCTGTCGATGCCGAGGAGCTTGGTGCGCAGCAGCTCGGCGACCCGGGTGGCGTTCGGGTGGTCGAAGACAAGGGTGGTGGGCAGCTTGAGACCGGTGGCCTCGGTGAGCCGGTTGCGCAGTTCGACGGCGGTCAGCGAGTCGAAGCCGAGCTCCTTGAAGGCCCGGCCGGGCTGGACCGCGTCCGTGCTCCGGTGGCCGAGTACGGACGCGGCCTCGCCGCGTACGAGGTCGAGGAGCTGCTGCTCCTGTTCGGCGGCGGTGAGTCCACGGAGCCGGGTGCGCAACGCGGAGCCGTCCTGGCCGGTGCCGTCCGCTGCCTCGTCCTTCGCGGCGAGGGCGCGTGCCGCCTCGGGGATGTCGCCGATGAGCGGGCGCGGCCGGGACAGGGCGTAGACGGGAGCGAAGCGCTCCCAGTCCATGTCGGCGATGCTCACGCAGGTTTCGTCGTGCTCGACGGACTGGCGCAGGGCCGCGATGGCAAGCCCGGTGGGCATCGCGGCGAGACCGCGGCGGGCGAGCTGCTCACCGGCGTCGCCGCCGGACATGCCGCCGCCGTCCCAGGCGCCCCAGGCGATGGAGGTGGCGGTCAGGCCGCGGGCGCGGCGGCGGAGGGCGAGGCCGTCGAGGTAGGCGTTGGAGGCGGCGTAGGCGGCGTGGCCGCCGCTGCCCCAGACGCCGGAGTTGGAGGAGAAGAGAACGAAGGCGTCGAGCGATCCGTCGTCGGAGACATCGTCGAAGATTTCGTCGAGGTGGGCGGCGCCGAGGGTCTTGGCGGCCAGGACCTCGTGGAGCTGGGCGGCGTCGAGGGTGAGGAGTTCGCCGGTGCGGTCGACGCCTGCGGCGTGCAGGACGGCGGTGATCGTCTCGCCCGCCGCACGGAGCCCGTCGATCAGGGTCCGCAGGCTGTCGTGGTCGGCGACATCGCAGGCCGCGATGGTGACCCTTATGCCGGTGGCGGTGAGTTCGTCGCGCAGTTCGGTTGCGCCGGGGGCGTCGAGGCCGCGCCGACTGGTCAGTACGAGGTGCTCGGCTCCGGTCTCGGCCAGTTCGCGGGCGACGTGCGAGGCGATGGCGCCGGTGCCGCCCGTGATCAGTACGGTGCCGTGCGGGGTCCAGTCGCGGGTGCCGGGGCGGCTGCCGAGGGGGGCGCGGGTCAGCCGGCAGGCGTGCGCGCCCGAGTCGCGGAGGGCGAGTTGGTCCTCGTCACCGCCCGCGATCAGGGCGGCGAGGCGGGAGGCTCCGCGGTTGTCCAGGTCGGCGGGCAGGTCGACGAGTCCGCCCCAGCCCTCGGGGAGTTCGAGGCCGGCGACCCGGCCCAGGCCCCAGACGGCGCTCTGGGCGGGGTCGACCCCGCGGTCGGAGGCACCGACGGAGACCGCGCCCCGGGTGAGGGTCCACAGCGGTGCGGTCGCCCCGGCGTCGGCCAGGGCGCGGATGAGTGCGACCGTGCCTGCCAGACCGGTGGTCACGCCCGGATGGCCCGGGTGCGGCGCGGTGTCCAGTGCCAGGAGAGAGAGGAAGCCTGCGGCGTCCGAGAGGTCCTCGGTGTCGGCGAGTGCGGCGAGTGCGGCGAGGGTGGTGGGGACGGCCTCGGCGCCGTGCCGGGTCAGGGCGGCGGTGAGGGTCTGGGTCAGGGTGGTCGCGGCGTCGTTCGCGTTGCCCGTCGCGTTCTCCGCGCTCTCCGGTACGACGAGCAGCCAGCGCCCCGACAGGGTGGCGTCGAGAGGTGTGGCGACGGGCTTCCAGGTGACGCGGTAGCGCCACGAGTCGATGGTGGAGCTCTCACGGCGCTGACGGCGCCAGCTGACGAGCGCGGGAAGAGCCGCGCGCAGCGGCTCGGCGTCTGCGGGTTCCAGAGCTCCGACGAGGGCTTCGAGGTTGCCCCGTTCGACGGCCTCCCAGAAGGCGGCGTCGTCCGGGGCAGCCGTCTCGGCGAGCACGACGGCCGGGGACTCGGGCCAGTAGCGGGTGCGCTGGAAGGCGTAGGTGGGGAGGGGGACACGAGTGGCGCCGGTGCCGGCGAAGACGGCCGTCCAGTCGACGATCGTGCCGTGGACGTGGGCCTCGGTGAGCGAGGCCAGGAAGCGGTCGAGCCCGCCCTCGTCACGGCGGAGCGTGCCGAGGGTCACGGCGCCGGCTTCGGCATCCTCGATGGTGCCCTGGAGGCCGAGGGAGAGGACGGGGTGGGGGCTGACCTCGATGAAGACCGTGTGCCCGTCGCCGAGAGCCGTGCGGGTCGCCTGCTCGAACTCGACGGTCTCGCGGAGGTTGTTGTACCAGTACCCAGCACCCATCTCCGTACCGTCGAGCAGCCCGCCCGTGAGGGAGGAGTAGAGGGGCGTGCCGCCGGTCTGCGGGGCGATGCCGGCCAGGAGTCGGGCCAGTTCGGCCTCGATCTCCTCGACGTGGGCGGAGTGGGAGGCGTAGTCCACGTCCACCTTGCGGGCGCGGATCTCGCCCGCCTGGCAGTCGGTGACCAGCTCGTCCAGAGCCTCCGGGTCACCCGAAACCACCACGGACGAAGGCCCGTTGACGGCGGCGATGGAAATCCGCCCGTCCCACGCCGTGATCTTCTCCCGCACCCAGGCAGCGGGCTGGGCCACCGACACCATGCCACCACGGCCCGCGAGCGCGATGATCGCCCGACTGCGCAGCGCCACGACCTTCGCCGCGTCGCTCAGAGTCAGGATTCCGGCGACGGCCGCAGCGGCGATCTCACCCTGGGAGTGGCCGATCACGGCCGCAGGCTCGACACCGTACGAACGCCACACCTCCGCCAGCGACACCATCACGGCCCACAGCACCGGCTGGACCACGTCGACGCGGTCCAAGCCGGGCGCACCGCCGGCACCACGCACGACATCGATCAGCGACCAGTCGACGTGCGGCTCCAGCGCGGCGGCGCACTCCGTCATCCGCGCCGCGAACACCGGCGAGGAGTCGAGAAGCCCCACCGCCATGCCCACCCACTGCGCACCCTGCCCCGGGAACACGAACACCGGACGCACCTCCGCGTCCGCCGCGACCCCCCGCACCACACCAGGAGCCGGACCACCCGCAGCAACCGCCTCCAGCGCGGCAACGAACTCCGCACGCCCACCGGCCACCACACCGGCCCGGCACTCGAAACGAGACCGGGTCAACGCCAACGAATACCCCAGGTCCACCACCGAAAGCCCGGCATCATCACGAACCCGCGCCAGCAGACGCCCCGCCTGATCCGCCAGAGCCTGCCCCGACTTCGCCGACAGCACCCACGGAACCGCCGACAACCCCACCCCCACCGCCACCGAAACCGGCCCCGGACCCGCATCCCCCGAAGCATCCGAAACCTCCGAGGCATCCGAGGTCTCAGGGAAGGGCTCCTGCTCCAGGATCACGTGGGCGTTGGTGCCGCTGATCCCGAAGGAGGAGACACCGGCGATGCGCGGGGCGCCGGTCTCGGGCCACTCCCGGTGCTCGGTGACGAGCTCGACGGCGCCGGCGGTCCAGTCGACGTGCGTGGAAGGCTCGTCTATGTGAAGGCTCTTGGGCAGCACACCATGCCGCATGGCCAGGACCATCTTCATCACGCCCGCGACACCGGCGGCGGCCTGCGTGTGGCCGATGTTCGACTTCACCGAACCGAGCAGCAGCGGCCGCCCGGTCGGCCGGTCCTGGCCGTAGGTGGCCAGCAGGGCCTGGGCCTCGATCGGGTCGCCCAGCGAGGTTCCGGTGCCGTGCGCCTCGACGACGTCGACCTGGTCGGCCGAGATCTTCGCGTTGGCGAGGGCCTGGCGGATGACGCGCTGCTGGGCGGGGCCGTTGGGGGCGGTGAGGCCGTTGGAGGCACCGTCCTGGTTGATGGCGGAGCCACGGATGACGGCGAGAACGTCGTGGCCGTTGCGACGGGCGTCCGAGAGCCGCTCCAGCAGCAGCATGCCGACACCCTCGGCCATGCCCATGCCGTCGGCGGCATCCGCGAACGCCTTGCAGCGGCCGTCGCGCGCGAGGCCCTGCTGCCGGCTGAACTCCATGAGTCCGGCCGGGCTCGGCATGATCGAAGCGCCGCCCGCCAGGGCCATGGCGCACTCGCCGTTGCGCAGCGCCTGGGCGGCCAGGTGCAGGGCGACGAGGGAGGAGGAGCACGCGGTGTCGAGCGTGACGGCCGGGCCTTCGAGGCCGAGGGTGTACGAGATGCGTCCCGACAGCACGGACGTGACGGTGCCGGTGAGGATGTAGCCCTCGGAGCCCGCGGCCCCGCTCAGGTCGCCGCCGTAACCCTGGCCCGCCGCTCCGACGAACACGCCGGTGGCACTGCCGCCGACGGCCGTCGGGTCGATACCGGCCCGCTCCAGCGCCTCCCAGGAGGTCTCCAGCAGCAGCCGCTGCTGCGGGTCCATCGCGAGGGCCTCACGCGGCGAGATGCCGAAGAAGGCCGGATCGAACTCGCCCGCGTCGTGCAGGAAGCCGCCTTCGAGGGCGTAGATCTTGCCCGTGGCGGAGGGGTCGGGGTCGTACAGGTCCTCGATGTTCCAGCCACGATCGGCCGGCAGGCCGGAGATGGCGTCGCCGCCCGAGGACACGAGGTCCCACAGGTCCTCGGGCGTGTCGACGCCCCCCGGGTAGCGGCAGCTCATGGAGACGATCGCGATCGGCTCCGCTTCCTGGGACTCGACGTTGCGCAGGTGCTGGCGGGTCTGCTGCAGCTCCGCAACCACACGGGTCAGGTATTCCCGCAGCTTCTCTTCATCCGCCATCGAAACGTCGCTCCCGTCGGGTTCTAGCTAAAAAATGAGTGCGTGCTGCCGGGGTAGGAGGGTGAGGTCCGGAGCAGTCCGGTGTGTGGTCCGGCGCGGCCCGGTGTGGCCTGGTGTGGCCCGGTGTGGTCAGGAGAGCCCGAGGTCCCTGTCGATCAGATCGAACAGCTCGTCGTTAGTGGCAGATTCGAGTCCCGCCACAGCGCCGTCCCGGTCGGCCGCCGATTCGTCCGTACGCCGGTCCTGGCTGAGCTTCGAGAGCAGGGCTTCGAGCCGCATGACGACCCTGACCCGGCCGATGTCGTCACTGTCGCGGGCGGCGAGTGCCTGCTCCAGACGGTCGAGTTCGTCCACCGCCGGAAGGACCTGTTCTGCGGCGGCCGGCAGGATCTCGGCCTTGAGGAGAGCCGCAAGCGCGACCGGCGTCGGGTGGTCGAAGACCATGGTCGCCGGAAGCTTGAGACCGGTGGCCGCC
This sequence comes from Streptomyces sp. NPDC001890, assembly GCF_042891445.1. NCBI lineage: Bacteria > Bacillati > Actinomycetota > Actinomycetes > Kitasatosporales > Streptomycetaceae > Streptomyces > Streptomyces sp. NPDC001890. The sequence goes on from NZ_JBIATE010000041.1 coordinate 12,196, forward strand.
CCGAGCCGGTTGCGCAGTTCGACAGCGGTCAGCGAGTCGAACCCGAGGTCCTGGAAGGCCCGGCGGGCCTCGATGTCCTGGGCCGATGCATGGCCCAGTACCCCGGCTGTGTGCTCCCGTACCAGGTCCAGAACCAGCTGGTCCTGCTCGGCCTCGGGCAGCTCGGCGAGCTTCGCCCGCAGGGCGGGGACCGAGCCCGATGCCTCGGACGCCACCGCCGCCTGCTGCTCGTTGGCCCTCTTGACCTGCGGGATCTCCCCGATGAGGGGGCGGTCGCCGCTCATCGTGAAGACCGGTGCGAACCGCTCCCAGTCCATGTCCGCGAGGACCACCGCGGCGTCCTCGTGGTCGAGTGCCTCCTGCAGGGCGACCATGGCGAGTTCGGGCCGCAGCGCCAGCACACCATGCCGGGTCAGCGCGCCCTCTCCCTTGTTCTCGTCGGCGCCCGCGGCCATCCCGCCGTCGGCCCAGGGGCCCCAGGCCACGGCCGTGGCGGGTATCCCGCGGGCCCGGCTCTGCTGGGCGAGTGCGTCCAGGTAGGCGTTGGCGGCGGCGTAGACGCCGTGGTCGCCCACGCCCCAGACACCGGCGACCGAGGTGAAGTAGACCACCGCGTCGAGCCCGGCCGGGTCGAGGAGTTCGTCGAAGTGACGGGCTCCGGAGACCTTGCCGTTCGCGACGTAGGCGGCCGCTTCCGGACCGCATTCGGTCAGCGGCGCCAGGAGGCCGACACCGGCGGCGTGCAGGACCGTACGTACGTGGAACCCGTCCGCCGCCAGCCCGTCCAGCAACGCCTTGACGGAATCCCGGTCGGCCACATCGCAGGCCGCGACGGTGACCTTGGCACCGGCGGCCTCCAGCTCCTCCTTCAACTCCCGTGCACCAGTGGCCTGTTCGCCGCTCCGACTGGTCAGGACGATGTGCTCGGCATCGTTCGCCGCGAGCCAGCGGGCGACATGCCCGCCGATGGCTCCGGTGCCGCCGGTGACGATCACGGTGTCGGTGGGGCGCCACTGACGGCGCGCCTTCACGCCCGCGGTGGAGGCGGGGACGAGGCGCCGGGTGAAGACCCCGGAGGCTCGTACGGCCACCTGGTCCTCGACCCCGCCGCGCGGCGGACCGGCGGCGGCCGTACGCTGCGCCAACACGGAAGCCATCCGGTCGAGGGCCCCCGCGTCGGGCGTCTCGGGCAGGTCGACGAGCCCGCCCCAGAACGTGGCGTGTTCGAGGGCCACGACCCGGCCGAGGCCCCACATCTGAGCCTGGACGGGTCGTGCGGGCCCATCGGTCTCACCGACCGCGACGGCGGACCGGGTGACGGACCACAGCGGCGCGACCGACTCCGCCTCGGCCATGGCCCTGACCAGAGCATGGGCCTCCGTGAGACCTGTCGGGAGCACTTCGTACGCACTGTGCGGGCGCTCGTCCATGGCGAGCAGGGACAGCACACCCCCGAGGGCTTGCCCGGCCGCCGCCGCAGTACGAAGACGGGCGGCGAGGTCCGGCTCGTCGGCGGGCCGAAGGAGCTCGACCACCGCTCCGTGATCGGTGAGCGCGTCCGCACACGCCCGCACCAGCTCCTCATCGGCGCCCGCAGCGGGGACGACAAGCAGCCAGGTGCCGGTGAGGGTGGGCACGGTCAGCTCGGTGAGCGGCCGCCACACGATCTTGTAGCGCCAGGAGTCGGCAGCCGAACGCTCACGGCTCTCCTGGTGCCAGGTGGAAAGCAGGGGCAGTACGTCGCCGAGCGCGGAGACCCGCGCGTCGTCGCCGCCGAGGTCGAGCGTCTCGGTGAGCGCTGCCAGGTCCGCCTGGTCGACGGCCTGCCAGAAGGCGGCATCGACGGCACTGGCACCGGCACCGGCACCGGCACCGGCATTGGTGCTGCCGCCGGCGCTCTGCTGGCCTTCCGGGCTACCGAAGGACACCTCGGGCCAGTAGTGCTTGTGCTGGAAGGCGTAGGTGGGCAGGTCGGTGCGCTGGGCGCCGGTGTTGGCGTAGTACGCCGACCAGTCGATGCGGGTGCCTCGGACGTGGAGTTCGGCGAGGGCGGTGGTGAGCGCGTCGGGTTCGGCGCGGTCCTTGCGCAGGGCCGGTACGAAACCTGCCTGATCGTCGGTGACGCAGGACTGGCCCATCGCGGAGAGGACGCCGCCGGGCCCGAGTTCCAGGTACGTGGTGACGCCCTGGGACTCCAACTTCCTTACGCCATCGAGGAAGCGGACCGCCTGGCGGACATGGTCCACCCAGTAATCGGCGCTCAGCAGCTCCTCACCGGCCAGTTCCCCAGTGAGATTGGAGACGATGGGGATCCGCGGTGCGTGGAAGGTCAGGTTCTCCGCGATGGTCCTGAACTCGGCGAGCATGGGTTCCATGCGTGGCGAGTGGAAGGCGTGACTGACGCGGAGGCGCTTCGTCTTCCCGAAGCCGGATGCGATGGCGAGTACGGCGTCCTCGTCACCGGAGATGACGACGGATTCCGGGCCGTTCAACGCGGCGATCGACACACCGTCGACCAGCAGCGGCAGGATCTCTGCCTCGGTGGTCTGGACGGCGACCATGGCCCCGCCTGTGGGCAGTGCCTGCATGAGGCGGCCCCGGGCGGCGACGAGGGCGGCCGCGTCCTCCAGGGACCAGACACCGGCCACATGCGCGGCGGCCAGCTCACCGATCGAGTGCCCGAGCAGGTAGTCCGGGGTGACGCCCCAGTGTTCCAGCAGCCTGAACAGCGCGACCTCAACAGCGAACAGCCCGGCCTGGGTGTACACGGTCTGGTCGATCAGCTCCGAGCCGTCGAAGACGATATCCCTGACCGGCTGGTCGAGATGCCGGTCCAGCTCCGCGCACACCGCGTCGAAGGCATCTGCGAACACCGGGTACGCCTCATACAGCTCACGGCCCATCCCCGACCGCTGCGAACCCTGACCCGAGAACAAGAAGGCGGTCTCGCCACCCAGGGCAGTGCCCTTGACCAGCCCGTTCACCGTGGTTCCGCGGGCAAGGCCGCTCAGGGCGGCGATGAGTGCGGCACGGTCGCGGCCCTGGACGACGGCCCGGTGTGCGAGCGCCGCGCGGGTGGTTGCCAGGGAGTAACCCGTGTCGAGCAGGTCGGGTTCGGTGGCGCCGGCCGCGTAGGCACGCAGTTGCTCGGCCTGGGCGCGCAGCGCTTCCTCCGTCATGCCGGACACGGGCCAGGAAACCAGCGATCCATCGGCCGTGTCTGTGCGGTTGGTTGTCGGGGTGGGGTGGTCGGTCGGTGGTTCTTCGATGATGACGTGGGCGTTGGTGCCGCTGATGCCGAAGGAGGAGATGGCGGCGCGGCGGGGGTGTTGGTGGTGGTTCCAGGTGCGGGGTCGGGTGAGGAGTTCGACGGCTCCGGTGGTCCAGTCGACGTGGGTGGAGGGCTGGTCGATGTGGAGGGTGCGGGGCATGATGCCGTGGCGCATCGACATGATCATCTTGATGATGCCGGCGACTCCGGCGGCGGCCTGGGTGTGGCCGATGTTCGACTTGACGGAGCCGAGCCACAGGGGTTGGTTGTCGGGTCGGTTCTGGCCGTAGGTGGCGAGGAGGGCCTGGGCTTCGATGGGGTCGCCGAGGGTGGTGCCGGTGCCGTGGGCCTCGACGACGTCGACGTCGCTGCCGGTCAGGCCGGCGTTGGTCAGGGCCTGGCGGATGACGCGTTGCTGGGCGGGGCCGTTGGGGGCGGTGAGGCCGTTGGAGGCGCCGTCCTGGTTGATCGCGGAGCCCCGGACGACGGCCAGGACCGGGTGTCCCTTAGCGCGGGCGTCGGAGAGCCGCTCGACGAGGAGCATGCCCACGCCCTCGCCCCAGCCCGTGCCGTCCGCTGCTTCCGCGAACGCCTTGACCCGTCCGTCCGTGGCGAGTCCGCCCTGCCGGGAGAACTCGATGAACGCGCCCGGTGTCGACATGACCGTCACACCGCCCGCGAGCGCCATCTCGCACTCACCCGAGCGCAGCGCCTGCACCGCCAGGTGCAGGGCGACCAGCGAGGCCGAACAGGCCGTGTCCACCGTCACGGCCGGCCCTTCCAGACCGAACGTGTACGAGATACGCCCCGACACCACACTCGCCGCATTGCTGGTCATCGAGAGGCTGTCAGCATCGGTGACACCGAGCAGGAGGGTGGCGTAGTCCTGGCCGTTCGTGCCGGTGAACACACCGGTACGGCTGCCACGAACCGACGCCGGATCGATCCCGGACCGCTCGAACGCCTCCCACGACGTCTCCAGCAGCAACCGCTGCTGCGGGTCCATGCCGAGGGCCTCGCGCGGCGAGATCCCGAAGAGGGCGGGGTCGAAGTAGCCGGCCTCGTAGAGGAATCCGCCCTGGTCCGTGTACGAGGTGTTGGGTGTGCCACGCTCCGGGTCGTAGAGCCGCTCCACGTCCCAGCCCCGGTCGACGGGGAAGCCACCGAGGGCGTCGCGGCCCTCGGCCAGCAGATCCCACAGCTGCTCGGGGCTGTTCACACCGCCGGGGAAGCGGCAGCTCATCCCGACGACGGCGATCAGGTCGTCGTCGGCGGCGGCGTCGGATCCGGCCCCTGCTCCGGCCGTGGCCGAGCCGTTGCGCGCCGTGCCGTTGGCGGCCGTGGCGTCGTCGTCGCCGAGGAGGCTGGTCCGCAGGTGGTGCGCGAGAGCCTCGGGCGACGGGTGGTCGAACGCGAGGGTCGCCGGCAGCGCCAGCCCGGTCACGGCCTTCAGGCGGTTGCGAAGTTCGACCACGGTGAGGGAGTCGAAGCCGAGGTCCTGGAACACCCGGCCCGGCTGCACGGCTTCGGCGGTCGCGTGACCGAGGACGGCGGCGGCCTCGCCGCGTACCAGCTTGAGCAGGGTCTGGTGCTGTTCGGCCGTGGACAGGGCCCGCAGTCGGCCGAGGAACGCGGAGCTGGTCTCGTCCTCGCCGTCCCTGGCCCGCTCGACAGCGGCCAGCAGGCTGCGGACCTCCGGAATCTCGGAGATCAGCGGCTGCGGGCGGGCAGCGGTGAAGCGGGGAGTGAACCGGTCCCAGTCGATGTCGGCCATCGCCACGCAGGGCTCGTCGCCGGCCGCCGCGCGCTGCAGGGCGAGCACGGCCAGGTCCGGGTCCATGAGGGGCAGGCCGCGCTTGCGCATCAGCTCGCCGGCCTCGCCGTCGGCCATGCCGCCACCGCCCCAGGCGCCCCAGGCGATGGAGGTGGCTGCCAGACCGCGCGAGCGGCGCTGCTGGGCGAGCGCGTCGAGGTGGGCGTTGGCGGCGGCGTAGGCGCCCTGGCCCGCGCTGCCCCAGACACCGGCGCTGGAGGAGAAGAGGACGAACGCGTCCAGCGCGGTGTCCTCGGTGAAGTACGCGTCGAGAAGGGTTGCTCCGCCTGTCTTCGCTCCCAGAACGGCATCGATCTCAAGGTCGGTGAGGTCGGTGACGGCGCGGGTGGGGCCGATGCCCGCGGTGTGCAGAACGGCGGTGACCTTGTCGCCCGCCTCGTGCAGCCCGTCGAGAAGCCGGTACAGGGTCGTACGGTCGGCGACGTCGCAGGCCGCGATGGTCACCCGTACGTCCATGGCGGTGAGTTCGTCGCGGAGTTCGGCCGCGCCGGGGGCGTCGGTGCCCCGGCGGCTGGTGAGGACGAGGTGCTCGGCGCCGTTGCCGGCCAGCCAGCGGGCGATCCGTCCGCCGAGAGCCCCGGTGCCGCCGGTGACGAGAACGGTCCCCTGCGGGGTCCAGGCCGGTGCCGGTTCGCGGAACGGTGCCCGCACCAGTCGGCGTACGAAGACCCCGGAGCCGCGGACGGCCAGCTGGTCCTCGTCGCCGGTGGCCGCCAGCACCGCGCAGAGGCGGGCGGCGGCGCGGTCGTCGAGTTCCTCCGGGAGGTCGACGAGACCGCCCCAGCGCTGCGGCAGTTCGAGGCCGACGACCCGTCCGAGGCCCCAGACGGCGGCCTGCTCGGGGCTGGTGATCCGGTCGGCAGCCCCGACGGAGACGGCTCCCCGGGTCAGGCACCACAGCGGCGCCCGCACGTCCGCGTCGTCCAGCGCCTGGACGAGAACGGCCGTACCGTGCAGGCCCACGAGCGAGACCACACCGTCCGCGGGTGCACCGGCGAGGGTCGCGGCGAGCGAGGACCGGTCGGTCAGGACGACACGCGTGACATCGGCACCGTGCGCCACGAGTGCAGCGGCAACGCCTTCCGCGTACGGGGCCTCGGCAGCCTCTTCCGGAACGACCAGGAACCAATGGCCCGACAGTTCGGAGTCGGTGGTCGGGACGGGCTTCCAGGTGATCCTGTACTGCCAGTCGTCCAGCGTGGCGTGGCTGCGCCGCTCGCGCCGCCACTCCGAGAGCAGCGGAAGCACGTTCGCCAGCGAGGCCTGGGTCGTGTCGTCGCCGTCGGCGATGTCGAGGGTGTCGAGCAGGTGAGCAACGTCCGCCCGCTCGACGGCCTCCCAGAAGCTCGCGTCGACCGGGTCGGCGGCAGCCTTGGCCTCGGCCGGGGCGGCAGGCGGCTCGGGCCAGTAGTGCTGGTACTGGAAGGCGTAGGTGGGCAGGTCGGTGCGCCGGGCGCCGGTTTTAGCGTAGTAGGCCGTCCAGTCGACGGCCTTGCCTCGGACGTGGAGTTCGGCCACGGCTGCGACGAGCGCTTCGGTCTCGGCGCGGTTCTTCCGCAGCGCCGGCACGAAACCTGCCTGGTCGTCGGTGACGCAGGACTGGCCCATGGCGGAGAGGACGCCGCCGGGCCCAAGTTCCAGGTACGTGGTGACGCCCTGGGTTTCGAGGTGGCGGATGCCGTCGAGGAAGCGGACGGCCTGGCGGACGTGGTCCACCCAGTAGTCGGCGCTCAGCAGTTCCTCACCGGCGAGTTCGCCGGTGAGGTTGGAGACGATGGGGAGCTTCGGTGCGTGGAAGGTCAGGCTCTCGGCGATGGTCTTGAACTCGGCGAGCATGGGTTCCATGCGCGGCGAGTGGAACGCGTGGCTGACCCGGAGCCGCTTCGTTTTCCCGAAGCCGGATGCGATGGCGAGTACGGCGTCCTCGTCGCCCGAGATGACGACGGAGTCCGGGCCGTTCAACGCGGCGATCGACACACCGTCGACCAGCAGCGGCAGGATCTCTGCCTCGGTCGCCTGGACGGCCACCATCGCCCCGCCGGTCGGGAGCGCCTGCATGAGGCGGCCACGCGCCGCGACCAGCGCCGCCGCGTCCTCCAGCGACCACACACCCGCCACATGCGCGGCGGCCAGCTCACCGATCGAGTGCCCGAGCAGGTAGTCCGGGGTGACCCCCCAGTGCTCCAGCAGCCGGAACAGCGCCACCTCAACAGCAAACAACCCCGCCTGGGTGTACACGGTCTGGTCGATCAGCTCCGAGCCGTCGAAGACAACACCCCTGACCGGCTCGTCCAAGTGCCGGTCCAGCTCCGCGCACACCGCGTCGAACGCGTCCGCGAACACCGGGTACGCCTCATACAGCTCACGGCCCATCCCGGCCCGCTGCGAACCCTGCCCCGAGAACAAGAAGGCGGAACGACCGCCCTGGACCGAGCCGCGGACCACACCCGGCACCGACCGGCCCTCGGCCACCGCCCTCAGCAGCGCCTCACGGTCCTCGCCGACCACCACCGCACGGTGCTCGAACGCCGTACGTGTCACGGCCAGCGAGTAACCCACATCCAGCACCGGAGCAGCGCCGCCCACCAGGCCGAGCAACCGCTCCGCCTGACCCGCCAACGCCTCCTCCGACCTTGCCGACAGCACCCACGGCACCACCGGCAACACAGACTCATCAACCGGCATCTCCACCGATGCCGGCTCTTCCTGCGCCTGCTCCAGAATCACGTGCGCGTTCGTCCCGCTGATCCCGAACGACGACACACCCGCCCGACGCGGACGCTCGCCCACCTCCGGCCACTCCCGCGCCTCCGCCAGCAACTCCACCGCACCCGCCGACCAGTCGACGTGGGTGGACGGCTCGTCCACGTGCAGGGTCTGGGGCATGACGCCGTGGCGCATGGCCATGACCATCTTGATGATGCCGGCGACACCTGCGGCGGCCTGGGTGTGGCCGAGGTTGGACTTGATCGAGCCGAGCCAGAGCGGCCGGTCCTCCGTGCGTTCCTGGCCGTAGGTGGCGATGAGGGCCTGGGCCTCGATCGGGTCGCCCAGGGAGGTGCCGGTGCCGTGGGCCTCGACGATGTCGACCTGGTCGGCCGAGACGCGCGCGTTGGCCAGGGCCTGGCGGATGACGCGCTGCTGCGACGGACCGTTCGGAGCGGTCAGACCGTTCGACGCACCGTCCTGGTTGACGGCGGAACCGGCGACGACCGCGAGCACCTGGTGGCCCTTGCGTCGGGCCTCGGAGAGCCGCTCGACCAGCAGAACCCCGACACCCTCGCCCCAGCCCGTACCGTCCGCATCGTCCGAGAACGACTTGCACCGGCCGTTGAAAGCGAGGCCGCCCTGCCTGCTGAACTCGGCGAACGTCGTCGGCGTCGACATGACCGTCACACCGCCCGCGAGCGCCATCTCGCACTCACCCGAGCGCAGCGCCTGGATCGCCCAGTGCAGCGCGACGAGGGACGACGAACAGGCCGTGTCCACCGTCACCGCCGGGCCCTCCAGGCCCAGCGCGTACGCGACACGCCCCGAGACCACGCTGCCCGCATTGCCGGTGCCGAGGTATCCCTCGGTGTCGTCGGCACCAGACAGACGGGTGACGTAGTCGTGGTACATCAGGCCGGCGAAGACGCCGGTACGGCTGCCGCGTACGGTCGCCGGGTCGATCCCGGCCCGCTCCAGCGCCTCCCAGGAGGCTTCGAGCAGCAGCCGCTGCTGCGGGTCCATCGCGAGGGCCTCGCGCGGGCTGATCCCGAAGAAGTCGGCGTCGAAGCCGGGGGCTCCGTAGAGGAACCCGCCCTCCAGCGTCAGCGACCTGCCGTCCTCGTCGTGCCGGGGGCCATCGCCGTAAAGGCTGTCCAGGTCCCAGCCGCGGTCGGTGGGGAAGGCGGAGATGCCGTCGGTGCCGGTGGCGACGAGGTTCCAGAGGTCTTCGGGGGAGGTGATGTTGCCGGGGTAGCGGCAGGCCATGCCGACGATGGCGATGGGTTCGTCGTCGCCGACGGTGGTCGTGGCGGTGGTGGTCGTGTTCGTGGTGGTGGTTTCGCCGGAGAGTTCGTCGGTGAGGTGGTCGGCGAGTTGTCCGGCGGAGGGGTAGTCGAAGACGAGGGTGGCCGGGAGGCGCAGGCCGGTGGCGGTGTTGAGGCGGTTGCGGAGTTCGACGGCGGTGAGGGAGTCGAAGCCCAGCTCGGTGAAGGGGCGTTCGGCCGGGACCGCGTCGCCGGAGGCGTGGCCGAGGACGGCCGCGACCTCGCCTCGTACGGTGTCCAGGATCAGCTGGGTGCGTTCGTCGGTGCCGAGGGTCAGCAGGCGTTGCACGAGCGCGGAGGACTGAGCGTTCCCGGCCCGCGCCGCACGACGATGCGTCGTACGGATCAGACCACGCAGCAGATGCGGAACGACGGGCGCCTTGCGCAGCACACCGAGGTCCAGCCGCACCGGGGCAAGGACCGCCTCGTCAGCTCCGAGGGCCTGGTCGAAGAGCGCCAGTCCCTCTTCGACCGACAGCGGCGGGATGCCGCCGCGCCGCATGCGCGCGATGTCGGCCGCGTCGAGGCGACCTGCCATACCGCCCTCGGCCCAGGGGCCCCAGGCGAGGGAGGTGGCGGGCAGGCCCTGGGCATGGCGCATGGAGGCGAGGGCGTCGAGGAAGGCGTTCGCGGCGGCGTAGTTGGCCTGACCCGCGGAGCCCAGGACACCGGCGGCCGAGGAGAACAGCACGAAGAACGACAGATCGAGACCGGCCGTGAGCTCATGGAGATACCAGGCCGCATCCGCCTTGGGACGCAAAACACCGGTGACCCGCTCCGGGGTCAACGACTCCAGCACACCGTCGTCCACGACACCCGCGGCATGCACCACACCCGCCAGACCGCCCTCCCGGACGACGCCGGAAACCACACCCTCCAACGCATCCCGGTCCGTGACATCACACACCACCCACCGGACCGAAGCCCCCAGCCCCTCCAACTCCTCAACCAGCCCGGTCCCCGCACGCCGCGACACCAGCACCAGATCCCGCACACCCCGCACCGCCACCAGATGACGCGCCACCAACCCACCCAGCGCACCACCCGCACCCGTGACCAGAACCGCACCCCCACCCCCAGAAACCCCCACAACACCAGCAACCCCAGCAGCATCCGGGCCCGCAGCATCCGGGCCCGCAGCATCCGGGCCCGCAGCGTCCGGACCGGCAGCGTCCGGGCCGGCGGCAGGCACCACAACCCGCCCCAACCGGGGCACCAGCACCTCACCCCCACGAACCGCCACCTGCGGCTCACCCAGACCAACCAGACCAGCAACCCCCTCAAACCCCGCGGGATCACCCTCCACATCAACAAGAACAATCCGCTCCGGATGCTCCGACTGCGCCGAACGCACCAACCCCCACACCGCAGCCGCACCAAGATCCGAAACCTCACCCACCGCACCACACGTCACCACCACCAGACGGGCGGACGACTCGTCGGTCAGCCAGCGCTGAAGCCGGGCGAGCACCTCGGCAACACGGCCGTGGACATCCGCAACCACACCGCCATCGCCGTCGCCATCGCCATCGCCGCCGGCAGCAGGGCCAGGAACAGCCAGAACATCGAACTCCCCGACCGGATCGGCGGTCGGGGCTGTCGGAGCCGGCACCCAGTCCAGCCGGAACAGCGAGTCGGAGCCCTCGCGCGGCGAAGCTCCTTCGATCTGTTCGGCCGTCACCGGCCGCAGGACGAGCGCGTCGACGCGCCCGACGGGGGCGCCTGTACCGTCGGCAAGGTCCAGCGCCACCGAACCGCTCCGGCCTTCCGAGATCCGGACGCGCAGTACGGGCGAGCCGATCGCGGACAGGCTCACACCGGTCCAGGCGAACGGCAGCCCCGGGCCCTCAATACCGGCCAGGCCGCCGCTCGCCCCGATGGCGTGGAGGGCGGAGTCGAGCAGCGCCGGATGCAGACCGAACCGGCCCGCCTCGCCCCAGAGGTCCTGGTCGAGTGCGACCTCGGCGAACACCTCGTCCTCGCGCCGCCACACCGCTCGCAGGCCCTGGAAGACAGGCCCGTAGCCGAAGCCCGCACCGGCCATGTCCTCGTACAGTCCGCCGGTCTCGACGACCACCGCATCGCGCGGCGGCCACTCGGCGAGCCTGACCGCGGGGTACGCGACGGCCTCGGCGGCGACGACGCCAGAGGCGTGCAGCGTCCAGGTCTCGTCCTCGACGCTGTCGGCCGGGCTGGAGTGGATGGCGACCGGACGGCGGCCGTCCTCGGCCCCGGCACCCACGACGACCTGGAGGATCACGGCACCGCGCTCGGGCAGAACCAGTGGAGCCTGGATGGTGAGTTCATCGAGCACCGCACAGCCGACGCGCTCACCGGCATGCAACGCAAGCTCGACGAACGCGGTGCCGGGCAGCAGGACGGAGCCGAAGACGGCGTGGTCGGCGAGCCACGGGTGCGAATCCAGCGACAACCGGCTGGTGAAGAGGGAGACGTCCTCGCCCGCGAGCGCGACCGAGCCCACGAGCAGTGGATGCTCGGAAGAGCTCAGTCCGACGCTGGTCAGATCACCGGCCGGGACGGAGTTCTTGGGCCAGTAGTGCTGGTGCTGGAAGGCGTAGGTGGGCAGGTCGACGCACTGGGCGCCGGTGTTCGCGTAGTACGCCGACCAGTCGACAGCGGTGCCGTGCGCATGCAGCTCCGCCACGGCCGTGGTGAGCGCCTCGGTCTCGGTGCGTTTCTTGCGCAGCGCGGGGAGGAAGACTGCGTCGTCGTCGGTGACGCAGGACTGGCCCATCGCGGAGAGGACACCGCCGGGCCCGAGTTCCAGGTACGTGGTGACGCCCTGAGCCTCCAACTGCCGTACACCATCCAGGAATCGGACGGCCTGGCGGACGTGGTCCATCCAGTAATCGGCGCTCAGCAGCTCCTCACCGGCCAGCTCCCCAGTGAGGTTGGAGACGATCGGGAGCTTCGGGGCCTGGAAGGTCAGGCCCTCCGCGACCGCCTTGAACTCGGCGAGCATGGGTTCCATGCGCGGCGAGTGGAAGGCGTGGCTGACGCGGAGCCGCTTCGTCTTCGCGAAGCCGGACGCGATGGCGAGTACGGCGTCCTCGTCGCCGGAGATGACGACGGAGTCCGGGCCGTTGATCGCGGCGATCGAGACACCGTCGGTAAGGAGCGGCAGGATCTCTGCCTCGGTGGCCTGGACGGCGACCATGGCCCCGCCCGTGGGCAGTGCCTGCATGAGGCGGCCACGCGCCGCGACCAGCGCCGCCGCGTCCTCCAACGACCACACACCCGCCACATGCGCGGCGGCCAGCTCACCGATCGAGTGCCCGAGCAGGTAGTCCGGGGTGACGCCCCAGTGCTCCAGCAGCCTGAACAGCGCGACCTCAACAGCGAACAGGCCGGCCTGGGTGTAGACGGTCTGGTCGATCAACTCCGAGCCGTCGAAGACGACACCCCTGACCGGCTCGTCCAAGTGCCGGTCCAGCTCCGCGCACACCGCGTCGAACGCGTCCGCGAACACCGGGTACGCCTCATACAGCTCACGCCCCATCCCCGCCCGCTGCGAACCCTGACCCGAGAACAGGAACGCCGAACGACCGGCGGCCCCCACGACACCCCGCACCGTGCCGTCGGCGATCGCCGCCAGGCCGCGGACGAAGTCCTCGTGCGTGCCGCCGACCACCACCGCGCGGTGCTCGAAGCGTGCCCGTGTCAGGGCGAGGGAGTAGCCGATGTCCAGCGGCGACGCCTGACCCACACGGGCCAGCAGCCGTTCCGCCTGAGCGGCCAGCGCCTCCCCCGACTTGGCCGAAAGCACCCAAGGCACCACCGGCAACACGGACCCGGCAGCCGAAGGCTCGACCGCCGTCTCCTCCTGCGCCTGCTCCAGGATCACATGCGCGTTCGTACCGCTCACGCCGAAGGACGAGACGGCGGCACGGCGCGGCCGCTCCCCCGTCTCGGGCCACTCCCGGGCGTCGGTCAGCAGCTCCACCGCGCCCGCCTCCCAGTCGACCTGGGAGGTCGGCCGGTCGGCGTGGAGGGTTCGAGGCATGACGCCGTGGCGCATGGCCATGACCATCTTGATGATGCCCGCGACACCGGCAGCGGCCTGGGTGTGGCCGATGTTCGACTTCAGGGAGCCCAGCCACAGCGGTCGGCCTTCCGCCCGCTCCTGGCCGTACGTGTTGATCAGCGCCTGGGCCTCGATCGGGTCGCCGAGGGTGGTGCCGGTGCCGTGGGCCTCGACGACGTCGATGTCGGCGGCGGAGACGCGCGCGTTGGCCAGGGCCTGGCGGATGACGCGCTGCTGCGACGGACCGTTCGGGGCGGTCAGGCCGCTGCTGGCGCCGTCCTGGTTGACGGCCGAGCCGCGGATCACCGCAAGGATCCGGTGGCCGTTGCGGCGGGCGTCCGAGAGCTTCTCGACGAGGAGCATGCCGACGCCCTCGGACCAGCCGGTGCCGTCCGCGTCGTCCGAGAAGGACTTGCAGCGGCCGTCGAAGGAGAGGCCGTCCTGACGGCTGAAGTCGACGAAGGTGCCCGGCGTCGACATGACGGTCACACCGCCCGCCAGCGCCATGGAGCACTCGCCCGAGCGCAGCGCCTGGATCGCCATGTGCAGGGCGACCAGCGACGACGAGCAGGCCGTGTCCACCGTCACCGCCGGACCCTCCAGGCCCAGGGTGTAGGCGATGCGGCCGGTTACGACGCTGCCGGAGGTGCCCGTGCCCAGGTAGCCTTCGACGCCCTCGGGGAGGGACTGCATGAGCGTCAGGTAGTCGTGGTACATCAGTCCGGCGAAGACGCCGGTACGGCTGCCCTTGACCGTGGCGGGGTCGATGCCCGCGCGCTCGAACACCTCCCAGGAGGCTTCGAGCAGCAGCCGCTGCTGGGGGTCCATCGCCAGGGCCTCGCGAGGTGAGATCCCGAAGAAGCCGGGGTCGAACTCGGTGGCGCCGTCCAGGAAGCCGCCGGCCCATGCGTTGGACGTGCCCGCCTCGTCGACGCCGAACAGCCGCTCGACGTCCCATTCCCGGTCGGTCGGGAACTCCGAGATGCCGTCGCCGCCGTTCTCGACGAGCCGCCACAGGTCCTCGGGGGAGCCGATGCCTCCCGGGTAGCGGCAGCTCATTCCGACGATGGCGATGGGCTCGCGGTCGCGGTCCTCGAATTCACGCAGTCGGGTACGGGCCTCCCGCAGATCCGCCGTGGCGCGCTTGAGGTACTCGAGGAACTTTTCCTCGTTCGACATGACGTGGCACTCCTTGAGAGCGAGGCGGGGGCGGCGCAGGGGGCGCGGAAGTCCCCGCGCCGGTCGACGCGGGGACGAACACGAGGGGTCAGGACAGTCCCAGCTCGCCGTCGAGAAGGTCGAAGAGCTCGTCCGCGGTAGCGGATTCGAGGTCGGTCGTGTCGTCCTGGCCGTCACCGGCCGTGGGCCGGCTGTCGGTCCAGGCCGAGAGCAGACCGCGCAGGCGTTCCGTGACCTGGGAACGGTCGTCGTCGTCCGCGGGGACGACGGCCAGCGAGGCTTCGATCCGGTCCAGTTCGCTGAGCAGCGCGAGCGCGGACACCTTGGTCTCCGAGGCGAGTTCTTCGGAGAGGTGGCGGGCCAGCGCCTCCGGCGACGGGTGGTCGAAGATCAGGGTGGCCGCCAGTTTGAGGCCGGTGACCTGGTTGATCCGGTTGCGGAGCTCGACGGCCGTGAGGGAGTCGAAGCCGATCTCCAGGAAGCCCCTGCCGACCTCGACCACGGCGGACGAGGAGTGGCCGAGCACGGTGGCGATCGCCTCGCGGACCACGTCGAGCACGGCGCGGTAGCGCTCGTCGTCGGTGTGCCGGGACAACTGCTCCTTGAGGGACGCCGCCGTTTCGGCACCCGGCCGGCCGGCCGCGGCCTGCGGACGGGTGGCCGTACGGAAGTACGGGCGCAGCAGTGGCGGCAGCATGTCGGCGCGTACCTGCGACTCGTTCGGTGTCAGCCGGGTGAGGAGCAGGTGCGGCTCGGTGGCGCGGGCGGCGGCGTCGAAGAGGCCGAGGCCCTGTTCCGCGGAGAGCGGGGCCATGCCCGCCCGGCTCATGCGGGCGATGTCGCCCGCGCCGAGTTCGCCGAGCATGCCGCCCTCGCCCCAGGGGCCCCAGGCGAGCGAGGTGGCGGGCAGGCCCTGGGAGCGGCGTACGGAGGCCAGGGCGTCCAGGAAGGCGTTGGCCGCCGCGTAGTTGGCCTGGCCGGGTCCGCCGAAGGTTCCGGCGGCGGAGGAGTACAGGGCGAAGAAGGACAGGTCGAGGTGGGCGGTGAGTTCGTGCAGGTACCAGCCCGCGTCGGCCTTGGGCCTCAGCACGTCCGTGATCCGTTCGGGGGTGAGGGATTCGAGGACGCCGTCGTCCACGACACCGGCCGCGTGCACGACGCCGGCCAGGCCGCCGTCCTGTGCGGTGATCTCGTCGATGACCGCTGCGAGCGCGGCGCGGTCGCCCGCGTCGCAGGTCACCCAGCGGGCGGTGGCGCCGAGGCTCTCGATTTCCGCGATGAGTCGGGGGCCGTCGGGGCCGCCGCCGGGACGGCGGGCGGCGAGTACGAGGTTCCGTACGCCCCATGTCTCGACGAGGTGGCGGGCCACCAGGCCGCCGAGGCCGCCGCTCGCGCCGGTGACGAGCACCGCGCCGTCAACGGCGGGGAGGGGCTGTACGTCCGGGTCCGGGGCCGTGATCCTCGCCAGGCGCGGTACGTACACCTCGCCGGCGCGGACCGCGGCCTGCTGCTCGCCGGAAGCGGCGAGAGCGGCGAGAGCGGCAAGGTGGTCGTGGCCGTCGGCGGAGTCGTCGATGTCGACCAGGCCGATCCGGTGCGGGTGTTCGGACTGGGCGGAGCGCACCAGGCCCCATACCGCGGCCGCGGCCAGGTCCGAGACCTCCGAGCCGCCTGCGGCCACCGCGCCGCGGGTCACGACGACCAGACGCGCCCGGTCGTCGTGGTCGGCGCCCAGCCAGTCCTGCAGCCGGTTCAGGACGTCGGACACTCGTTCGTGCACACCGGACACCACGTCGGTGCCGGTCATGGAGCCGAGCGCGGGCACTTCGAGGACCGTCACTGTGTCGGAGCCAGCGTCCGCATCGGCATCTGCATCGGCATCGGCAGAGGTAGGGGCGGAGGTAGGGGTGGAGGTGGCGACAGCGGCGGGCGTCCATTCCAGGCGGAACAGTGAGTCGGAGCCGCCCTGGGAAGGTGGCGCCAGCTGTCCGGCACTCAGCGGGCGCATGACGAGGGAGTCGATCCGCGCGACCGGCGAGCCGGCCGCATCGGCCAGATCGAGCGATACGGCTCCGCTGTCGGCGGTGGTGATCCGTACCCGCAGCACCGGCGAGCCGACCGCGTACACGGTCACGCCGGTCCAGGCGAAGGGCAGTTGGCCGCCCTCGGCGAGGGAGCCGCCGCTGACCCCGATGGCGTGCAGGGCGGAGTCGAGCAGCGCCGGGTGCAGACCGAAGCGGCCCGCCTCGTCCCACACGTCCTCGGGCAGTGCCACCTCGGCGAAGACCTCGTCCTTGCCGCGCCACACCGCTCGCAGCCCCTGGAAGACGGGCCCGTATCCGTAGCCGATCCCGTTCATGAAGTCGTACACGCCGTCGACCGGTACCGGCTCCGCGTCCTGCGGCGGCCATGCCGTCAGGGCCAGGCCGGCCTGGCCGGCGGTGTCGGTCACGAGTACGCCGCTCACGTGCCGCGTCCAGCGGGCCGCGGCTTCATGAGCCGGACGGGAGTGGATCTCCAGCGGGCGTCGGCCGTCCTCGGCGGGACCGGCCCACAGCTGGAGGACGACGGCGTCCGCGGTGCCCAGGACGAGCGGGGCGGCAATGGTCAGCTCCTCGACGCGGTCGCAGCCCGCCTCGGCCGCGGCGTGGGCGGCGAGATCGACGAACGCGGCACCGGGCAGCAACACCGTGCCCATGACCGCGTGGTCGGCGAGCCAGGGGTGGGTGTCGAGCCCGATCCGGCCGCTGAGCAGCAGCCCGTCCGATCCGGCGATGCTGACGGAAGCGTCGAGGAAGGGGTGCTCCGTGGTTCCCATGCCCATCTGGCTGAGGTCGCCGAGTGCAGGTCCCGAGGAGCGAAGCCAGTAGTGCTCGTGCTGGAAGGCGTACGTGGGCAGGTCGACGCGCTGGGCGCCGGTGTTCGCGTAGTACGCGGCCCAGTCGACGGAGGAACCGTGCGCATGCAGCTCCGCCACGGCCGTGGTCAGCGCCTCGGTCTCGGTACGGTCCTTGCGCAGGGCCGGTACGAAACCTGCCTGGTCGTCGGTGACGCAGGACTGGCCCATCGCGGAGAGGACGCCGCCGGGCCCGAGCTCCAGGTACGTGGTCACACCCTGAGCCTCCAACTGCCGTACACCATCCAGGAATCGGACGGGATGGCGGACATGGTCCACCCAGTAATCGGCGCTCAGCAGCTCCTCACCGGCCAGCTCCCCAGTGAGGTTGGAGACGATCGGGAGCTTCGGGGCGTGGAAGGTCAGACCCTCCGCGACCGCCCTGAACTCGGCAAGCATGGGCTCCATGCGCGGCGAGTGGAACGCGTGACTGACCCGCAGCCGCTTCGTCTTCGCGAAGCCGGACGCGATCGCGAGTACGGCGTCCTCGTCACCGGAGATGACAACGGAGTCCGGGCCGTTCAACGCGGCGATCGACACACCGTCGACCAGCAACGGCAGGACATCCGCCTCGGTGGCCTGGACGGCGACCATGGCCCCGCCGGTGGGGAGTGCCTGCATGAGGCGGCCCCGCGCCGCGACGAGCGCCGCCGCGTCCTCCAACGACCACACACCCGCCACATGCGCGGCGGCCAGCTCACCGATCGAGTGCCCGAGCAGGTAGTCCGGGGTGACCCCCCAGTGCTCCAGCAGCCTGAACAGCGCCACCTCAACAGCGAACAACCCCGCCTGCGTGTAGACGGTCTGGTCGATCAACTCCGACCCACCGAACACCACATCCCCGACCGGCTCGTCCAAGTGCCGGTCCAGCTCCGCGCACACCGCGTCGAACGCGTCCGCGAACACCGGGTACGCCTCATACAGCTCACGCCCCATCCCCGCCCGCTGCGAACCCTGACCCGAGAACAAGAACGCCGAACGGCCACCGCGCACAGCACCACGCACCACACCCGGGGCAGGTGTGCCTGCGGCGATCGCCTTCAGTCCGGTGAGGAACTCCTCCCGGTCGCCTGCGACGACGACCGCGCGGTGCTCCAGATGTGCGCGGCCCGTGGCCAGCGACCAGGCGGTGTCCAGCGGCGCCGGATCGGCGGACGTCTGCCCGCTCACGTGCTCCGCGAGCAGTTCCGCCTGTGCTCGCAGGGCGTTCTCCCCACGGCCGGACAGGACCCACGGCACGGTGGCCGGCGCCGGTCGGCCGGGGATCGTCCCGCCTGCGGTGTCGCGCGCGACGGCCGGCGGTTCCTCAAGGATGGTGTGGGCGTTGGTGCCGCTGACCCCGAAGGAGGACACTCCCGCGCGGCGCGGCCGCTCCTCGGTGGCCGGCCAGTCGTGGGCCTCGGTGAGCAGTTCCACCGCGCCCGCCGACCAGTCCACCTCGGTGGACGGCGTATCGACGTGGAGGGTCCGGGGCAGCACCCCGTGACGCATCGCCATGACCATCTTGATGATGCTCGCGACACCCGCCGCAGCCTGTGTGTGGCCGATGTTCGACTTCAGGGACCCCAGCCACAGTGGCCGGCCCTCCGCCCGCTCCTGGCCGTAGGTGGCAAGCAGCGCCTGGGCCTCGATCGGGTCGCCCAGGGTCGTGCCGGTGCCGTGTGCCTCGACGACGTCGACGTCGGCGGCGCTCAGGCCGGAGCCGGCGAGGGCCTGGCGGATCACGCGTTGCTGCGCCGGGCCGTTGGGGGCGGTCAGGCCGTTGGACGCACCGTCCTGGTTGATCGCCGAGCCCCGTACGACCGCGAGAACGTCGTGGCCGTTGCGTACGGCGTCCGAGAGCCGCTCGACGAGCAGGACCCCGACACCCTCGCCCCAGCCGGTGCCGTCCGCCGCGTCCGCGAACGCCTTGACGCGGCCGTCTCCGGCGAGCCCGCCCTGTCGGCTGAACTCGGCGAAGACCGTACCGGTCGCCATCACGGCGACACCGCCGACGAGGGCGGCCGAGCATTCACCACTGCGCAGGGCCTGGACGGCCATGTGCAGGGCGACCAGTGAGGACGAGCAGGCCGTGTCGACCGTCACCGCCGGGCCCTCCAGGCCCAGCGTGTAGGAGACCCGGCCGGAGAGCACGGCGGTGGCCGTACCGGTCATGAGGTAGCCCTCGGTGCCCTCGGGGGTACGCGTGACATCGCTGCCATAGCCCTGCGAGGAGGCGCCGATGTACACGCCCGTGCGGGTGCCCCGCATCGACGAGGGGTCGATCCCGGACCGTTCGAGGGCCTCCCAGGAGGCTTCGAGCAGCAGCCGCTGCTGAGGGTCCATCGCCAGGGCCTCGCGCGGGTTGATGCCGAAGAACCCGGCGTCGAAGTCGCCCGCACCGGCAAGCCAGCCGCCCGCGGCCACCGGTCGGTCGGCCGTGTCGCTGCCCGGCCAGCCCCGGTCGGCGGGGATGTCGCCCACGGTGTCGACGCCGTGGGCGACCACGCGCCAGAGGTCCTCCGGGGAGTTCGCGCCGCCCGGGAAGCGGCAGCTCATGCCGACGATGACGACCGGATCCTCGTCCGGTCCTGCCCCGGTCGGGGACAGCGCTGTGGACTGAGCCGCGGCGTGCGCCGTGGACTGATCGGCGGGCAGGTCCCCGGCCGGCTCGTCGAGGACGAGGGTGAGGAGGTGACCGGCGAGCTCCGCGACCGTGGGGTGGTCGAAGACGAGGGTGGCGGGCAGGCGCAGGCCGCTGGCGGTGTTCAGGCGGTTGCGTACGTCCACGGCGGTCAGCGAGTCGAAGCCGAGTTCGCGGAAGGGGCGCGAGGTGTCGAGCGCGCCCGCGTCGGCGTAGCCGAGGACCGCGGCGGCCTCGCCGCGTACCAGTTCCACCATCCGGTTGCGCTGCTCAGCCGGGGTCAGCCCGGCGAGCCGGCGCTGGAGGGCGGAGGTGACGCCCGATTCGGCGCCGCCCGCCTCGGCCTCGGCCGCGTCGAGGATCTCCCGTACCTCGGGGAGGTCTTCGAGGAGCGGGCTGCGGCGCGCCACGGTGAAGGAGGGGACGAAGCGGTCCCAGCGGATGTCGGCGACGGTCAGGGTGGTCTCGCCGTGCTCGACGGCCTGACGCATCGCGTTGATCGTCAGGTCGGGGTCCATGACCGGCAGACCGCGGCGGCTGAGCAGTTGCTCCGCCTCGCCCTTGGCCATGCCGGCGCCGCCCCAGGCGCCCCAGGAGACGGCGGTGGCGGTGCGGCCACGGGCGCGGCGGTCCGCGGCGAAGGCGTCGAGGTAGGTGTTGGCCGCGGCGTAGGCGCCCTGGCCGCCGCTTCCCCAGATGCCGGAGATCGACGAGAAGACGACGAAGGCGTCGAGCGGGTCGTCGCCGAGTGCGTGGTCGAGGTTGCGTGCGCCGGCCGCCTTGGCGGTGATGACATCGGCGAACGTGGGGTGGTCGGTGTCCTCGATGGAGCTGAGCTGGCTCACGCCCGCCGTGTGGATGACCGCGGTGACGGGGTCTCCCTGGCTGCGCAGGCCGGCGACGAGGTTCTCGACGGCGGTGCGGTCGCTCACGTCGCAGGCAGCGATCGTGGCGCGGATGCCCTTGGCGGTGAGTTCGGCTTCCAGCTCGGCGGCGCCGGGTGCGGCGGGGCCCCGCCGGCTGGTCAGGACGAGGTGTTCGGCGCCCTGGTCCGCGAGCCAGCGGGCGATGAACGTGCCGAGGGCTCCCGTGCCGCCGGTGATCAGGACGGTGCCTCGGGGGTTCCAGGGCTGTACGGGCTCGCCGAAGGGGGCGCGGACGAGGCGGCGGGCGAAGACACCGGAGGCGCGTACGGCGACCTGGTCCTCGTCGCCCGTGGTGCCCAGGATTCCGGCGACCCGCGCGAGGGCCCGGTCGTCGAGGACGGCGGGCAGATCGATCTGGCCGCCCCACCAGCCCGGGTGCTCCAGGCCGACCACACGGCCGAAGCCGGTGACGGTCGCCTGCGCCGGGTCGGCCGGCGGGTCCGACCTGCCGACGGACACGGCGCCGCGCGTGACGGTCCACAGCGGAGCCGGACCCGCGGCCTCGATCAGGAACTTGACCAGGTCGACGGTGGCGATGAGGCCGCCCGGCAGGGCCGTGAATTCGGCGTGCGGGGTCTCGTCCAGACCGACGAGCGAGACGATCCCGTCGATGTCCGGCAGACCGGCGTCGGGGAGACCCCGGAGCGTCGTACGAACGATCTCGGCGCCGTGCCGGGCCAGGCCGTCCGCGAGGGTGTCCGCGAGCTCGGCGTCGCCGTCGGCCGGGTTCTCGGGTACGACGAGCAGCCAGCGGCCGGAGAGGGCTGCCTCGGTGGTCGAGGGGACCGGCTTCCAGGTGACGCGGTAGCGCCAGGAGTCGATGGTCGAGCGCTCCTGGCGGCTGCGGCGCCAGGAGGTGAGCGCGGGGAGAGCCGCGCGCAGCGGCTCGGTGTCGGCGCCGTCCAGGGCACCGGCGAGGGCTTCGAGGTTGCCCTGCTCGATGGCCTGCCAGAAGCGGGCCTCGTCCGGGTCGACGGTCTGCGCGGCCGCGACGGTGGCTCCGTACTGGAACTCGGGCCAGTAGCGGGTGCGTTGGAAGGCGTAGGTGGGGAGGGCGACGCGGGTGGCGCCGGTCCCGAAGACGGTCGTCCAGTCGACGTCGACACCGTGGCAGTGCGCCTCGGAGAGCGAGGTCAGCAGCCGCTGCGCCTCGTCCTCGTCCCGGCGCAGCGTGCCGAGAGCGGCCGCGTCACTGCCGTCGTCCTCGATGGTGCCCTGGAGGCCGATCGTGAGGACCGGGTGCGGGCTGACCTCGATGAAGACGGTGTGACCGTCCGCGAGGGCGGTGCGACTGGCCTGTTCGAACTCCACGGTTTCGCGGAGGTTGTTGTACCAGTACCCGGCACCCATCTCCGTACCGTCGAGCAAACCACCCGTGAGCGAGGAGTACAGGGACGTGTCACCGGACTGCGGAGCAATTCCGGCCAGCAGCCGGGCCAACTCGCTCTCGATCTCCTCCACATGCGCGGAGTGCGAGGCGTAGTCCACGTCGATCTTCCGGGCACGGATCTCATTCGCCTGGCAGTCGGTGACCAGCTCGTCCAGAGCCTCGGGGTCGCCGGAAACGACCACGGACGAAGGGCCGTTGACGGCGGCGATGGAGATCCGCCCGTCCCAGACGGTGATCTTCTCCCGCACCCAAGCGGCAGGCTGGGCCACCGACACCATGCCACCACGGCCCGCCAGCGCGATGATCGCCCGGCTGCGCAGCGCGACGACCTTGGCCGCATCGCCCAGCGACAGAATCCCCGCGACGGCGGCCGCCGCGATCTCACCCTGCGAGTGACCGATCACCGCAGCCGGACGGACCCCGAACGACCGCCACACCTCCGCCAGCGACACCATCACGGCCCACAGCACCGGCTGGACCACATCCACCCGATCCAACCCCGGCGCGCCCTCGGCACCACGCACGACATCGATCAGCGACCACTCCACGTACGGCTCCAACGCCGCCGCGCACTCCGCCATCCGCGCCGCGAACACCGGCGAGGAGTCGAGAAGCCCCACCGCCATGCCCACCCACTGCGCACCCTGCCCCGGGAACACGAACACCGGACGGGAACTGCGCCCGGCGGTCCCGCTCACCACGGCGGCGGAGGGTGTGCCCTCTGCGAGGGACTCCAGAGCAGCGAGGAAGTCCGCACGCTCACCGGCCACCACGGCCGCCCGGTGGCTGAACGCCGTCCGGGTCAGGGCGAGGGAGTGGCCGATGTCCGCGAGCGGGATGTCGGAGTGGTCGTCGCGGAGGTGGGCGTGGAGGCGCTCGGCCTGGGCGGCCAGGGCCTGTTCGGTCTTGGCCGACAGCACCCACGGTACGGCGGGGGTGTGCAGGGCCGGGGCCGCGGTTGCTTTGCCCGAGGCTCCGTCAGCAACTCGGTCAGCAACTCGGTCAGCAGCTCCGTCAGTGGCTCCACCATCCGCCGTGCCGTCCGCCGTGCCGCCTGTCGTGCCGTCCGTCGGCTCGGCAGCGGTCTCCGGGGCCTGCTCGATGAGGATGTGTGCGTTGGTGCCGCTCATTCCGAACGAGGACACGCCGGCCCGGCGCGGCGCACCGGTCGCGGGCCAGGTGCGGGCCTCCGTGAGCAGTTCGACGGCACCGGCGGACCAGTCGACGTGCGGCGAGGGCTCGTCGGCGTGGAGGGTCTGCGGCAGGACGCCGTGCCGCATGGCCATCACCATCTTGATGACCCCGCCGACACCGGCGGCGCCCTGGGTGTGGCCGATGTTCGACTTCAGCGAGCCGAGCCACAGCGGGCGGTCCTCGGGCCGGTTCTGGCCGTACGTGGCCAGCAGGGCCTCGGCCTCGATCGGGTCGCCCAGCCTCGTGCCCGTGCCGTGCGCCTCGACGACGTCGACATCGACGGTGGTCAGGCGGGCGTTCGCGAGGGCATCGAGGATGACGCGCTGCTGGGAGGGGCCGTTGGGCGCGGTCAGGCCGTTGGAGGCGCCGTCCTGGTTGACGGCGGAGCCGCGGACGACGGCGAGGACGTCGTGGCCGTTGCGGCGGGCGTCGGAGAGCCGTTCCAGCAGCAGGATTCCGACGCCCTCGCTCCAGCCGGTGCCGTCCGCGGCGGCAGAGAACGCCTTGCAGCGGGCGTCGGCGGCGAGGCCGCCCTGTTCGCTGAAGCCGCCGAAGGCGCTGGGCGTCGACATGATGGTCGCGCCGCCGGCCAGGGCGAGCGTGCATTCGCCGTTGCGCAGGGCCTGGGCGGCGAGGTGGATGTTCACGAGGGAGGTGGAGCAGGCCGTGTCGACGGACACGGCGGGGCCTTCGAGGCCGAGCGTGTAGGCGATGCGGCCGGAGACGACGCTCGCCGCCGTGCCGGTGAGGATGTAGCCCTCGGTGCCCGCGGGGGGCGGGGCCAGCAGATGGGAGTAGTCCTGGCCGGTGGTTCCGGTGAACACGCCGGTGCGGCTGCCCGCGAGGGAGTCGGGGGTGATCCCGGCGGTCTCCAGGGCCTCCCAGGCGCACTCCAGCAGCAGCCGCTGCTGCGGGTCCATGGCGAGGGCCTCGCGCGGCGAGATGCCGAAGAACGCCGGGTCGAAGTCGGTGGCGTCGTAGATGAAGCCGCCTTCCTCGCGGAAGGAAGCGCCCTCCTGGGGCCCGGGGCCGGTGTCACCACGGCTCCATCCCCGGTCCTCGGGGAAGTCCGACACCGCGTCGATGCCGGAGTCGACCAGCTGCCACAGCTGTTCGGGGTTCCGTACACCTCCCGGATACCGGCAGCTCATGGCGACGACGGCAATCGGCTCGCTGTCGCGGGCCTCCACTTCCCGCAGGCGCTGACGTGTCTGGTGCAGGTCCGCCGCAACCAGCTTCAGGTAATCCCGAAGCGTCTCTTCGTTCGCCATTCATCCCCACCCTGGGCAGCAGCCAGCGCATCGCGTCTTTGGGAGCTTTTTTTCTCCGTATCGAGGAAAAACGCGAAGGGATTCAGGACGACATCAGAACCGACCCGACCTGACCCGATCTCAGATCCGCATTATTCTCCTCAATACAGCTCTCGACGCGAAGCTATTCCAGCCGGTGAGTGGCCTTCAACCCCTGAAGAGATCCGAGGCCCCCCTATGAGGGCGATCCGGATCGTTTCCCGAGTTTTTCTCTAGCGGGTTCATGGCCAGGCGTCGGCCGGCGTCCAGGCAGCCGCGGTAACCCGACGCGTGGCCATGATCTCGGCGACCCGCTGGGCCAGTTCCAGGGACTGTTCGCGGTTGAGGCGCGGATCGCAGGCGGATTCGTAACGGGAGGCCAGGTCGTCGTGACCGATTCCGGCGAGGCCGCCGACGCACTCGGTGACGTCCTCTCCGGTCATCTCCAGGTGGATTCCGCCGGGGTGGGTGCCGAGCGCGCGGTGGACGTCGAAGAATCCGGTGATCTCGTCGAGGACGGCGTCGAAGCCGCGGGTCTTGTGGCCGGAGGGCGCGGTGTACGTGTTGCCGTGCATGGGGTCGGTGACCCAGCCCACGCGCGCACCGGAGGCGGCGACCTTCTCCACCAGGAGGGGCAGGTTCTCGCGTACGACGGTGGCCCCCATGCGCACGACGAAGGTGAGCCGGCCCGGCTCCTGGTCGGGGTCGAGCCGCTCGATCAGCGCCAGCAGCTCGTCGGGCTCGGCCGTCGGCCCGATCTTCACCGCCACCGGGTTGCGGATCCCGGCCAGGTAGGCGATGTGGGCGCCATCGGGGTCGCGGGTGCGCTCGCCGGCCCAGAGCAGGTGACCCGATCCGGCGTACGGGCGGCGCGAGTACGGGTCGATGCGGGTCAACGGCATCTCGTAGTCGAGCAGCAGCGCCTCGTGGGAGACGAACAGTTCCTCGGGTACCTGGCCCCGGGTCGTCGTGGGGCTGCCGCCGACCAGGGCGCGGGCGAGGTTCAGGGTCGCCGCGGCGGCCTCGTGGGCGCGCAGCATCCGGTACGGGTCCGGGGTGCGGGCAGCTGCCGTGAACTCCTGTCCGTTGACGGACTCTCCCCGGTACGAGGGGAGGGTGACCCCGTCGTGTACCTCGACGGCGCTGGACCGGGGCTTGGCGTACTGCCCGGCCATCCGGGCGAGCACGACGACGGGCAGGGCGGTGCGGCCGGACAGCGCGGCGGCCATCCGGGAGAGCGTGTCGAGCCGGTTCTCCATGACCGACAGGGAGGTGTCGAGGCTTTCCGCGCAGTCGCCGCCCTGAAGCAGCACGGCCCGGCCCTCGGCCACCGCGGCCAGCCGGTGCTTGAGCAGGTCGCTCTCGCGCGGCATGACGAGCGGGAGGCTCGTGGCCAGGCGCTGCTTGACCGTGCTGAGCACCTCGGCGTCGGGCCAGCCGGGCTGCTGAGCAGCGGGGCGCTGGGCATCGGGCTGCTGAGCAACGGAGCACTGGGCAACGGGTCGCTGGGCAACGGAGTGACGGACTGGGGAGGTTTGCATCAGACGGCCTCGTCATGTCGCAGGGAAGTCGCGTACGCCGGAGGGACCAGCAGGCAAAGTGAGCGTCCTGCCGCGCGGATGAAAATCACCACACATTTGATCCAGGTGCCCTCGAATTCCGGTCGACGATTAATGGAATGGCTGCTCCGGTGCCGCTCAGGCACTGCATCGATGCTGATTAGGGGACTGCCCTGGGCCCGTTGTTAGGGGTTGTCGGCCGCCCGTGCAGCCACATAGCTTCCACCATTGAGGGCGATCATGGGTGCTTTTGATGACGCCGCCTGTCGGCCGCCGTGTCCGTATTCCATCGGCATCGATCCGGACAAAGCGTGATCGCCATGAGCGGACGAAGAGCGACGGTTCCTAAGAGGGCGGGAATTTTCCATGACAAGCGAAGAGAAGCTGCTTGATCACCTGAAGTGGATGACCGCTGAGCTGCGCCAGGCGAAACAACGCCTGCGCGAAGTGGATTCGGGTGAGCAGGAACCGATCGCGATCGTCGGAATGAGCTGTCGCTACCCGGGCGGGGTCGACTCCCCCGAGGACCTGTGGCGGCTGGTGGCCTCGGGCACCGATGCCGTGGCGGCGTTCCCGCAGGACCGTGGCTGGGACCTGGAGGCGCTGACCGCCCCCGACCCGGACAGCCCCGGGTCCTCGATCAGCGACGAGGGCGGCTTCCTTTACGGCGCCACGGAGTTCGACGCCGGCTTCTTCGGCATCTCCCCGCGCGAGGCGCTCACGATGGACCCGCAGCAGCGGTTGATCCTTGAGTCCTCCTGGGAACTCTTCGAGCGGGCCGGAATCGATCCGGAGTCGCTGCGCGGCAGCCGTACCGGCGTGTTCGTCGGCACGAACGGCCAGGACTACCCGACCCTCCTGCCGAACAGCGCCGAGAACGTCGAGGGCTATCTCGTCGTCGGCGGTTCGGCCAGCGTCATCTCCGGGCGCATCTCGTACACCCTCGGTCTCGAAGGACCGGCCGCGACCGTGGACACGGCCTGCTCGTCGTCCCTGGTCGCCCTGCACTGGGCGTGCCAGGCGCTGCGCGAGCAGGAATGCTCGCTGGCTGCCGCGGGCGGTGTGGCGCTGATGTCGACTCCGGGCACCTTCCAGGAGTTCAGCCGCCAGCGTGCGATGGCAGCCGACGGCCGGTGCAAGGCGTTCGCCGACTCCGCGGACGGCACCGGCTGGGGCGAGGGCGTCGGCATGCTGCTGCTGGAGCGGCTCTCGGACGCCCAGCGCAACGGCCACAGGATCCTCGCCGTCGTACGGGGTTCCGCGGTCAACCAGGACGGCGCGAGCAGCGGCCTGACCGTCCCGAACGGCCCCGCTCAGCAGCGCGTGATCCGCCAGGCCCTCGCCAACGCCGGCCTGGGCGCGGGCGATGTGGACGTGGTCGAGGCGCACGGCACGGGTACGACGCTGGGCGACCCGATCGAGGCGCAGGCCCTGCTGGCCACCTATGGCCAGGACCGCCCGGAGGGGCAGCCGTTGTGGCTGGGCTCCCTGAAGTCGAACATCGGTCACACGCAGGCGGCGGCCGGTGTCGGCGGCATCATCAAGATGGTCATGGCGATGCGGCACGGTGTGCTGCCGCGCACCCTGCACGTCGACCGCCCCTCCACGCACGTCGACTGGTCGGCCGGTGCGGTGGAACTGCTCACCGAGGAGCGGACCTGGGACACCCCGGGCCGCCCCCGCCGGGCGGCCGTCTCCTCGTTCGGCATGAGCGGCACCAACGCCCACGCCATCATCGAGGCTCCCCCGGCCGAGACCACCGAGTCCTCCGCCGAGCCCTCCGCCGAACCTTCCGCCAAGCGCGACGACGGCATGGCTTCCGGGCCGGTGCCGTGGCTCGTCTCAGGACGCTCGGCGCAGGCCCTGTCCGCCCAGGCGGACCGGCTGCGTGCGCATGTGCTCGACGCCCCGACTGCGCCCGCCCTCAACGACATCGGCCTCTCGCTCGCCCGGACGCGTACGGCGTTCGACCACCGGGCGGTCGTGATCGCCGCCAGCACGTCGGACATGACGGACCGCCTCCAGGCCCTGGCCGGGGAAGCCCCGGACGGTGGCACCCTGCCCGCCGGCACGGCCCGCGGCACGGTCGGCGGATACGCCAAGCCGGTGTTCGTGTTCCCGGGTCAGGGTGCGCAGTGGGTGGGCATGGCGGTGGGGCTTCTCGACTCCTCGCCGGTGTTCGCGGCGCGGATGGCGGAGTGCGCGGCGGCGTTGGAGCCGTACGTCGAGTGGTCGCTGATCGACGTCGTGCGTGGCGCCGAGGGCGCGCCGGGGCTGGACCGGGTGGATGTGGTCCAGCCGGTGCTGTGGGCCGTGATGGTGTCGCTGGCGGAGGTGTGGCGGTCGTACGGTGTCGAGCCGGCAGCCGTGATCGGTCACTCGCAGGGTGAGATCGCCGCTGCGGCCGTCGCCGGAATCCTGTCGCTGAGCGACGCGGCGAAGGTCGTCGCGCTGCGCAGCCGGGCGATCATCGCGCTCGCGGGCCGTGGCGGCATGGTGTCGGTGGCCCAGCCCGCTGCCTGGGTGCGGGAGAAGATCACCGTCTGGGACGGGCGGATCTCCATCGCCGCCGTCAACGGACCTTCGTCCGTGGTCGTTTCCGGCGACCCCGAGGCTCTGGACGAGCTGGTCACCAACTGCCAGGCCAACGAGATCCGCGCCCGCAAGGTGGACGTCGACTACGCCTCCCACTCCGCCCACGTCGAGGAGATCGAGGCCGAACTGGCCCGACTCCTGGCCGGTGTCACCCCGCAGAGCGGCGGCACGCCCCTCTACTCCTCCCTCACCGGTGGACTCCTCGACGGTACAGAGATGGGCTCGGGCTACTGGTACAACAACCTCCGCGAGACCGTCGAGTTCGAACAGGCCACCCGCGCCGCCCTCGCCAACGGGCACACCGTCTTCATCGAGGTCAGCCCCCACCCCGTCCTCTCCCTCGGCCTCCAGGGCACCATCGACGACGCGGACGCCGAAGCGGCAACGCTCGGCACCCTGCGCCGCGACGAAGGCGGACTCGGCCGGATGCTCCAGTCCGTCGCCGAGCTCTGGGTGCTCGGTGTGGACGTGGACTGGGGTGCTTTCTTCGAGGGCACCGATGCCCGTACCGTCGACCTGCCGACGTACGCCTTCCAGCGCGAGCGGTACTGGCCGCGCGCGGCCGAGTTCACCGGCGATGTCGCCTCGGTGGGCCTGGAGGGCGCGGAGCATCCGCTCCTGGGTGCCGTGCTGGACCTGCCGGGCCCGGGTGGTGTGGTGCTGACCGGCCGGCTGGCGGTCCGTACGCATGGCTGGCTCGCCGATCACGTGGTCGACGGGCGGGTGCTCGTCCCGGGCACGGCTCTTGTCGAGATGGCGGTACGGGCCGGGGACCAGGTCGGCCACGGCACCGTGTCCGAACTCGTCCTGGAATCCCCGCTGGTGCTCCCGGAGAGCGGCGCGGCCGTCGTCCGGGTGGTCGTCGGTGCGGAGGGCGAGGACGGCGCCGGATCCGGCGCACGACCGCTGACGGTGTACGGGCAGACCGAGGGCGCCGATACCTGGACCCGTCACGCGGCCGGCGTGCTGACCGCCGCCACCACCGGCGGCGGCGCGGATCAGCCGTCGGAAGCGTCCTGGGCCGCCGTCTGGCCGCCGCAGGACGCCGACGCGGTTGACGTATCCGACTTCTACGCGGAATTGGCGGCGACGGGCTACGGCTACGGCCCGGCGTTCCAGGGCCTGCGGGCGGTATGGCGGCGGGCGGGCGAGGTGTTCGCGGAGGTCGCTCTCGGCAAGGAGACCGCCGGCCAGGCGGGCCGGTTCGGCCTGCACCCGGCACTGCTCGACTCGGCCTTGCACGCGGTGGGCGCGGGCGGCCTGTTCCCGGGTGAGGCCGGGCTGCAGCTGCCGTTCGCCTGGGAAGGCGTGGAGCTGTACGCGGCGGGCGCCTCGTCGCTGCGGGTGCGGCTGGCGTCGGCGGGCGGCCAGGCCGTCTCGGTCGAGGCCGCCGACGGCGCCGGTGCTCCGGTGGCCGCGGTCCGGTCCCTGGTCTTCCGGCCCGTGAGCGCGGACCAGTTGCGGGAGGCGGAGAACCGGGCGGCGGCCGAGTCGCTGTTCCGCCTGGAGTGGGTCCCGGCCACGGGTGCTCCGGAGGCGGGTACGGCGATGGATCCGGGCGCGGCGGCGGATCCGGGCGCGGCGGCGGTTTCGGGTGCGGCGGCGGTTTCGGGTGCCGATGCCGTCGGGTTCCAGGTCCTGACGGTCCCCGGTGCACGGACCTGTACGGACGTCCTCCCGGGCGTACGTGAACGCGTTGTCCACGTACTGACCCGGTTGCAGGAGTGGCTGGCCGCGGAGAGCGAGACGGATGCGCGTCTGGTTGTGGTGACCCGGGGCGCGGTGGCCGTCGCTGGCGGCGAGATCCAGGACATGGGAGCGGGCTCCGTGTGGGGTCTGGTGCGTTCCGCCCAGACGGAGAACCCGGGTCGGATTGTTCTGGTGGATATCGATGTCGATGTCGATGTGGATGTCGATGTCGATGGTGTCGATGTTGTTGGTGTGGCGGCGGGGTTGGGTGAGCCGCAGGTTGTGGTGCGTGAGGGTAGGTGGTTCGTGCCTCGGTTGGTGCGGGCTGTGGCTGGTGGTGCTGGTGGTGGGTTGGTGGTTCCGTCGGGTGTGGCGGAGTGGTCGTTGCAGAGCACGGGCAAGGGCACGCTGGAGAATCTGGCGCTGTTGCCCGTGGAGCGGCCGGAGCCGGAGCCGGGGCCGGAGCCGGGGCTGGGGCCGGAGCCGGGGCTGGGGCTGGTCGAGGGTCAGGTGCGGGTGGATGTGCGGGCGGCGGGGGTCAATTTCCGTGATGTGCTGAACGCGCTGGGGATGTATCCGGGGCCTGAGGTGCCGATGGGTGCCGAGGGTGCGGGTGTGGTCGCGGAGGTCGGTCCGGGGGTGACGGATCTGCGTCCGGGTGACCGGGTGATGGGTCTGTTCTCCGGCTCGTTCGGCCCGAGTGCGGTCACCGAACGCCGGATGCTCGCCCCGATCCCCGACGACTGGTCCTACGTCCAGGCATCCACGGTCCCCTCCGTCTACCTGACCGCCTACTACGCACTGGTCGACCTCGCGCAGGTGCGTCCGGGTGATTCGGTGCTGGTGCATGCGGCGTCCGGGGGTGTGGGGACGGCGGCGGTGCAGCTGGCCCGGCATCTGGGGGCCGAGGTGTACGGCACGGCGAGTGAGGCGAAGTGGCCGGTCCTGGCCGCGATGGGCATTCCCGCCGAGCGGATCGCTTCCTCCCGGACCCTCGACTTCGCCGAAGCCTTTGCCGCGGAGACGGGCGGGCGGGGCATGGACGTCGTGCTGAACTCCCTGGCCGGGGAGTTCATCGACGCCTCGCTCGGTCTGCTGCCGCGCGGCGGCCGGTTCCTGGAGATGGGCAAAACCGACATCCGGGATGCGGCGGCAGTGGCACAGAGCCACGAAGGCGTTCGGTACCGGTCCTTCGAGTTGCTGGATGCGGGTCTGGACCGGCTTCAGAAGATGCTGCTGGAGCTGCTGGGCTTGTTCCGGGAGGGTGTGCTGAGCCTGCCGCCGGTGCGGGCATGGGACATCAGGCAGGCGCCCGAGGCGCTGCGGTTCATGAGCCAGGCCCGGCACGTGGGCAAGGTCGTCGTGACGATGCCCCGCATCCCCGATCCCCAGGGCACCTACCTGGTCACGGGAGCCACGGGCACGTTGGGCGGCCTGGTCGCCCGGCACCTGGTCACCGCACGCGGCGTACGCAGCCTGCTGCTCCTCAGCCGCCGGGGCGCCGACGCCCCGGGCGCGGCCGAGCTGGTCGCGGAGCTGGAAGCGGCCGGGGCCCGGGTCTCCCTGGTGGCCTGCGACGCCGCCGACCACGACGCACTGGCCGCCGCCCTGACCACCGTCCCCGCCGAGCACCCCCTCACCGGCATCGTCCACACCGCCGGAATCCTGGACGACGGGGTGATCCCGGAACTGGACGCCGACCGCATCGACACGGTCCTGCGTCCCAAGGCCGACGCCGCGTGGAACCTCCACGAGCTCACCCGCCACCACCACGAACTCGCCGAGTTCATCCTCTTCTCCGGTGGAGCCGGCACGTTCGGTGGTCCGGGGCAGGGCAACTACGCGGCGGCGAACGTGTTCCTCGACGTGCTGGCCCAGCACCGGCAGGCCCAGGGCCTGCCCGCCACCGCCGTGGCCTGGGGCATGTGGGAGGAACGCAGCGGCATGACGGCGCACCTCGGCGACGCCGAGATCGCCCGCATGACCCGGACCGGCATGCAGCCGCTGCCCACCGACCACGGCCTCGCCCTGCTGGACGCGGCCACCGCCACCGGGCAGGCGCTGCTCGTCGCCGCACGCCTGGATCTGGCCGCCATGCGCAGGCACGGCGAGACCACAGGTACGGGCGTGCCGCCGCTCTTCCAGGCACTGGTACGGGCTCCCGCGCGCCGCTCCCTCGGCGCGGCGAAGGCCGTCGAGGCGTCCTCGTTCGCCCAGCAACTCGCCGCCCTGCCCGCCGAACAGGCCGAACGCACCCTGCTCGACCTCGTCCGCACCCACGTCGCCGCCGTACTCGGACACGCCTCCGCCGACACCGTCCAAACCGGCAAGGCCTTCCGCGAACTCGGCTTCGACTCCCTCACCGCCGTAGAAATCCGCAACCGCCTCAACACCGCCACCGGCCTACGCCTCCCGACGACCCTGGTCTTCGACTACCCGACACCCGAGGTTCTCGCCGACCACCTGTACTCCGAGCTGGTCGGCTCCCGGCCACACACGGTCGCGGCCGGCGCTGCGGCGGTGCCGGGCACGGGCCCCGCCGATGCGGACGACCCGATCGTCATCATCGGCATGGGCTGCCGGTTCCCGGGCGGGGTCCGTTCGCCGCAGGACCTGTGGCAGCTCCTCGCCGAGGGCCGCGACGCCATCGGCGGCGTACCGCTCGACCGCGAATGGAACCTCGATGTGTTCCGGCACACGGAGGGTGACAGCCAGGGCACCTCGTACGTGGGTGAGGGCGGGTTCCTGCGGGACGCCGGGCAGTTCGATCCGGCCTTCTTCGGGATCTCGCCGCGCGAGGCCCTGGCCATGGACCCGCAGCAGCGGCTCCTGCTGGAGACCTCCTGGGAGGCCTTCGAGAACGCGGGCATCGACCCGGTCGACGTACGCAGAACCCGTACCGGTGTGTACGCGGGCGCGGCGGCCTCCGGGTACGGCGGCACGACCCGGAGCCGGCCGAACGGCTTCGAGGGCCACCTTCTGACGGGCACGGCGGGCAGCGTCGTCTCGGGCCGCATCTCCTACGCCCTGGGGCTGGAAGGCCCCGCGATGACCGTGGACACGGCGTGCTCGTCGTCCCTGGTCGCCTTGCACATGGCGGTCCAGGGGCTGCGCAACGGCGAGTGCACGATGGCCCTGGCCGCCGGAGTGATGGTCATGGGAACACCCACGTCCTTCGTCGAGTTCAGCCGCCAGCAGGCGCTGGCCACGGATGGCCGGTGCAAGGCGTTCGCGGAGGCCGCGGACGGCTTCGGGCTGGCCGAGGGGGTCGGCGTTCTGCTTCTGGAGCGGTTGTCGGAGGCGCGGCGTCTGGGTCATGAGGTGCTGGCGGTGGTGCGGGGTTCGGCGGTCAATCAGGACGGTGC
>NZ_JBIATE010000042.1:0-45858 GCF_042891445.1 Streptomyces sp. NPDC001890
ATCTCGAAGCGTGGAGAACGGCCGCCTCCGCTGTCCCGGAAAGAACCGCAGGTCAGCAGGTCGGGTGACCTGCGACGTTAAACGTCAAGCTCAGGGGCTGTCCGCCTTGAGGGCGGCGACCGCG
This sequence comes from Streptomyces sp. NPDC001890, assembly GCF_042891445.1. Classification (NCBI taxonomy): domain Bacteria; kingdom Bacillati; phylum Actinomycetota; class Actinomycetes; order Kitasatosporales; family Streptomycetaceae; genus Streptomyces; species Streptomyces sp. NPDC001890. The sequence goes on from NZ_JBIATE010000042.1 coordinate 125, forward strand.
GCGGCGGCCAGGTCGTCGAGATAGCCCTTGGGCAGCGGGCCCCGGACGACGGCGAGCCGCCAGTAGAGCGGGCCGACGATCAGGTCCAGCGCCCGGTCCGGGTCGCTGTCCGCGGGCAGCTCGCCGCGGGCCACCGCGTCCCGTACGACCATGGCGGCGATGCCCTGCTGCGGGTCCAGCAGGGCGGCCTTGATGGTGTCGGAGATCTCCGGGTTGCGGGCCGCCTCGACCAGCAGGTCCGGGATGACCTGCGAGGCGACGGGGTGGCGCAGGGCGTACGAGGCGAGTTCGAGCACGGCGCGGACGTCCCCGTACAGCGAACCGGTGGCCGGGGCGGGCATGCCCTGGGCCGCGACGGCGGAGACCAGGTCGAGGACCAGGGCCAGCTTGGACTTCCAGCGGCGGTAGACGGCCGTCTTGCCGACGCCCGCGCGCCGCGCGATCCCCTCCATCGACATCCGGGCGAAGCCCACCGCGGCCAGCTCCTCGAAGACGGCGCTGCGAATCGCGTCGGTGACGTCCTCACGCAGCACGGCGGCTCCGGCGGGGGCACGGCGGCGGGTTCCCGGGTCGGTGGTCATGGCCGAATCATAGTCCGTGACGACGGAACGGTTGCGTTGCGACGTGAATGCGTCCTACCCTCGGCGTTGCGACGATACGGTCCCGTTCCGTCGAACGTCGCTCCCTCCGCCCCCCGTCGAAAGCGATCGTGGTGAGCCAGACAGCAACCCCGCCGGCCCCGGCCGGCACCCCGGCCGGTGCGGCCCTCCCGGTGTACGCACCGGGCGAGCTCGCCGCGCTCGCCGCCCGGCACGGACTCACGATGAGCGGGGCCCGGCCCTCGCTGCCGGCGTACGTCCGGCAGCTCTGGGGGCGGCGGCACTTCATCACGGCGTTCGCCACCGCCAAGCTGACCGCCCAGTACAGCCAGGCGAAGCTCGGCCAGATCTGGCAGATCATGACGCCGCTGCTGAACGCGACGGTCTACTACTTCATCTTCGGCGTCCTGATGAACACCAAGCGCAACGTCGAGGACTTCGTCCCCTTCCTCGTCACCGGCGTCTTCATCTGGACCTTCACCAGCAGCTCGATCACCGCGGGCACCCGCGCGATCAGCGGCAATCTGGGGCTCGTGCGGGCGCTGCACTTCCCGCGCGCCTCGCTGCCGATCGCCCTGGCCCTGCAACAGCTCCAGCAGCTGCTGTTCTCGCTGGGCGCGCTGGTGCTGATCCTGGTGGGGTTCGGGCAGTTCCCCGAGCCGTCCTGGCTGCTGGCGGTCCCGGCGCTGTTCCTCCAGGCCGTGTTCAACACCGGCGTCTCCATGGTGGTGGCGCGGCTGGCCGCCCGGACGCCGGACATCGCCCAGCTGATGCCGTTCGTCCTGCGGACCTGGATGTACGCCTCCGGGGTCATGTGGAGCGTGGACACCATGCTCAAGGGCGACCGGGTCCCGCACTTCGTGCTGGTGATGCTGGAGTGCAATCCGGCCGCCGTCTTCATCGATCTGATGCGGTTCGCGCTCATCGACAGCTTCGGCGCGTCCCACCTCCCGCCGCATGTGTGGGCGATCGCGGCGGGCTGGGCGCTCGTGTGCGGCGTGGGCGGATTCGTGTACTTCTGGCAGGCGGAGGAGCGGTACGGACGTGGCTGATCACATGACCGACATCGACGAGCGGGTGCCGACCGTCGTCGTGGACGACGTCCACATCACGTACAAGGTGAACGGCGCCCGTACCGGAAAGGGCAGTGCGACCTCGGCGCTCAGCCGGATCGTCTCGCGCCGGCAGGCCCCCGGGGTGCGCGAGGTGCACGCCGTGAAGGGGGTGAGCTTCGCCGCGTACAAGGGCGAGGCGATCGGTCTGATCGGCTCCAACGGCTCGGGGAAGTCGACCCTGCTCAAGGCCATCGCCGGTCTGCTGCCCGCGACGAGGGGCCGGGTGCACACCCAGGGCCAGCCCTCGCTGCTCGGGGTGAACGCCGCGCTGATGAGCGATCTGACCGGCGAGCGCAACGTGGTGCTCGGCGGCCTCGCGATGGGCATGACGCGCGCCCAGATCCGCGAGCGCTACCAGGGAATCGTCGACTTCTCCGGGATCAACGAGAAGGGCGACTTCATCACCCTGCCGATGCGTACGTACTCCTCCGGCATGGGCGCCCGGCTGCGCTTCTCCATCGCCGCCGCCAAGAGCCATGACGTCCTCCTGATCGACGAGGCGCTGTCCACCGGCGACGCCAGGTTCCAGCGGCGCAGCAAGGAACGGATCATCGAGCTCCGCAAGGAGGCCGGCACGGTCTTCCTGGTCAGCCACAGCAACAAGTCGATCACCGAGACCTGCGACCGGGCGATCTGGCTGGAGGCGGGGACGCTCCGGATGGACGGTCCGGCGGACGAGGTCGTGGCGGCGTACGAGAAGTTCACCTCCGGCAAGAAGTGAGGCTCGCCTCCGGCGAGAAACTGGGTTCACCTCCGGCGAAAGACGGGGTTCACCTCCGGCGAGAGGCGGGGTGTCGCGGCGGGGGCGATAAACTCCCCTGCCGCACAGCGGGGTTGCACTCGAACCGCCGGAGGGGGACACATGCAGGACGGCGTGCCGGGACCGCTGCGGGCGGACGATCCGCGCGAGATCTCCGGCTATGCGCTGCGGGCCCGGGTGGGCGCGGGCGGGATGGGCACCGTCTACCTCTCGCACACCCGGGGCGGCCAGCCCGTCGCCCTGAAGGTGATCCGCCGGGAGTACGCGCAGAACGCGGAGTTCCGGGTGCGGTTCGCCCGTGAGGTGGCCGCCGCCCGCCGGGTCTCCGGGTACCACCTGGTGCCCGTCGTCGACCACGACACCGAGGGGCCGCGACCCTGGCTCGCCACCCACTACGTCCCCGGCCTGCCGCTGGACGCCGTCATCGGCGGGCACGGTCCGCTGCCCGTGGACGCGGTGCTCCGGCTGACCGGCTGCCTGGCCGGTGCGCTGGACGCCGTCCACGGCGCCGGGGTCATCCACCGGGACATCAAGCCCGGCAATCTGCTGCTCGCCGCGAGCGGCCCCTGGCTGCTCGACTTCGGGATCGCGCGGGCGGCCGACACCCGGACCCTCACCACGGCGGGGCGGCTGATCGGCAGCCCGAAGCACATGTCGCCGGAACACGCGCTGGGCAGGCCGCTGACACCCGCGTCCGACGTGTTCGCGCTCGGGCTGCTGGCCGCCGAGGCCGCCGCCGGGGAGCACCCGTACGGCCGGGGCCACGGCCTCGCGGTGGCCGCCCGCATCGCGGACACCGAGCGCGAACCCCCGAGGCTGGACCACCACCCGGAGCCGCTGCGCGGGCTGCTCGGGCGCTGTCTGGCGGCCCGGCCCGAGGAGCGCCCCGCCGCCCGCGAGGTCGCGGAGCTGTGCCGGCGGGCGCTCGGCGCGGACGACGAGCGGGGCCTGCGGGTCTTCAGCGGCTGGCTGCCGGACCCAGTGGCCTCGGCCGTGGCCCGGATCGAGGCGGCGACCCGGCCCCGCCCGTCCGCGTACACCCCCACGTACGTGCCGACCGTGCGCGACCCGATGGCCGCCGAATGGAAGCGCCGGGTCCGCCGAACTCCGTTGCAGGATCGTTGATTGACGGCCCAGAACTTGTCGTAGTCTCGTCCGGCACACTTGCAGTGATGAGCGGGGGAGGCTCCCATCAGTACCGGCACCGGCGACGTGCTCACACCTCTCGGCCCCCAGGACCCGCGCGAGATCGCCGGGTACCGGCTGATCGCCCGGATCGGCGAGGGCGGGATGGGCACGGTCTATCTCTCGCACACCCGGGGCGGCCAGGCCGTAGCGCTGAAGCTGATCCGCCGCGAGTTCGGCGACGATCCGGAATTCCGCCGCCGGTTCGACCAGGAGGTGCAGGCCGCCCGACGCGTGCAGGGGTACCACCTGGTGCCGGTCGTCGACCACGACACCTCCGGCCCGCTCCCCTGGCTGGCCTCGGCGTTCGTACCCGGCCTTGCGCTCCAGGCGGCCGTCGAATCCCACGGCCCGCTGCCGCTGCCCGCGGTCTTCCGGCTCGTCGGCAGCACCGCGCAGGCGCTGACCGCCATCCACGCGGCCGGGGTCGTCCACCGCGATCTGAAGCCCGGCAACATCCTGCTCGGCGCGACGGGCCCGTACGTCATCGACTTCGGGATCGCCCGCGCCGCCGACGCGACGCAGCTCACCGGCAGTGGAGTGATCGGCACCCCGCAGTTCATGTCGCCGGAGCACGCGCTCGGCGAACAGGTCGGCCCGGCCACGGACGTGTTCTCGCTGGGGCTGATCGCGGCCGTCGCGGCGACCGGACGACACCCCTACGGCGCGGGCGGGGCGCTCACCGTCGCCACCCAGATCGCCAACACCGCCAGCCGTCCGCCCCGGCTGGACGGCTACCCGGCCGAACTGCGCACGCTGCTCGAACGCTGCCTGGTCGCCGATCCGGCCGCCCGCATCACCGCCGCCGAGCTGATGTCCCTGTGCGAGCGGGCCGCGGGCGGGCCGCCACAGGAGTCCGGCAGCTGGCTCCCCGGGCCGGTCGCCGCAGAGATCGCCCGCCGCGAACAGGCCGCGCAACTGCCCCCGCAGCCGGCCGGCCCGGCGGCGCAGCCCACGTACCCGCCTGGCCCGCCGCTGTCCGGACCGTACGCCACCGGCATCGTGCCGCCCGCCGACCCCGTACCGCCGTACGGGCCGCCCGCCACCGACACGGCGCCGCCCGCCCACGCGACGAGCGCGAGCACCGGACCGTTCCCGGCGCACCAGCCGCCCCCGCCGGGCCAGGCGGCGACCAGCCCCGCCGCGCCCCGCCGCAGGCGACCGGCCCTGCTGATCGCCGCCGTGGCGGTCGCGTTCGCAGCGGGCATCGGCGGCACCCTCTGGGCGGTCGGCGACAAAACGGACGACGGGAACGACGGGAACAAGCAGAACGCCGACGGCAAGGAACCGGGACCGCGGCAGTCCCGGCAGACCGGCACCGGCGGTGGGTCCGCCACGCCGGACCCCGCCGGTTCGCCGTCCGGCACCCAGTCGAAGAACCCCGCGGCCCCCTCGTACACCCTGGTCTTCCAGGACAAACCGCTGACGCTGCGCACCCCGTCCGGCCTGGACCGGACGTATGTGGACCTGGACGCCCCGAAGGTGGACCCCACCGCGGAGATCGACTCGGAGGATCTCGAATTCAGCGCGGGGTACGACACCCTGCGGCTCGACCGGGCCCTGGGCAAGGCGAGCGGTGCCTCGCCCGAGGAATGCCGGACCGCGGCCGAGCAGAACCCGCTGCCCAGCTCGGTCCCCAGCGAGACGCTGGTCAAGGACAAGACCATCGCGGCGGGCGACCTGATGTGCAGCGTGACGTCCGAGGGCAATCTCGCCCAGTGGAAGATCGCCGAAGTCGTGGTCAACGACGACAAGGAGACCCCGACCTACGAGGGCTCGCTGACCCTCTGGAAGATCAACGGATAGCCGCCCGCCCCCACAGCCGCAGCAGCACCCGCTCCTCCTGCTCCCCGCCCGCCAGCAGCGCCGCAGCCCGTGACCAGGTGGCGGCGGGCAGCCCGTGGGCGGTGATCAGCCGGTGGAGTACGGGCGAGGGGCCCGGCAGCATCAGCAGTTCGCCGAGCAGCCGGGCGTCGGCGGGCGGCGCGTCGGTGGCCAGGACCAGATCGAGCGCGTCCGCACCGAAGCGCTCCACCAGGGCGAGCCCGTCCTCGCCCGCCGCGAGCAGCCACGGGGTGAGCCGGCCGCTCTGCCCGCCGTGCCGCTCCCGCTGCTCCACCAGCAGCCGCAGCACCCGCTCCCCCGCCGGGCCGGCGAGCAGCGGCAGCCAGCGCGGGCCCCAGGCGGTCAGGGCGTCGGCGGCGCCGGGCAGCCGTTGTTCGACGACGGCCGCGGTGACCGCGACCCGTGGTCCGAAGCGGACGCCGACGGTGAGGACGGCCTCCAGCGAGGGCGGCGCCAGCACCTCGGTGAGCGGGGCGAGTTGGGCCAGGGCGCGGCGCTGTTCGGGGCTGAGCCGCAACCGGTCGGCGAACTGCTGGGCGATCACCCCGAGTCCTTCGCGCAGCAGGGTCCGCAGCGCCTCGCCCGGGTCCGGGGCGGCGAGGATCATCGGGAGTTCGCGCCGGGCCCTCGGGTCGAGCACCGCCTCGGGCTCGGCGGCGTACAGATCGAGGAGCGCGGCGCGCTGCCGAGGGCTGCCGAGACCGGCCAGCAGGGGCAGCAGGGCCGGGGTGGCCAGCAGCGACTCCAGCACCGGGGTGGCCGTGCCGGGCGCGCCGAGCACCGCCTCGGTGACCCGGCGCCCCAGCCCCGTGCCGTCCACCGCCCAGTCGCGGATCTTGCCGGGGCGCTCCACCACATTGCCGACGACCCAGCCGAGCGCCTTGCCCCGGCCCAGTTGGAGCCGCGACCACTCCACGGCCGCCGCGGTGGCGAACGGGCCCGCCTGCTCGCTCTCGTAACCCCGCTCCTGGAAGGCGACGAGCACCTCGTCGAGCGGGCGCCGCAGCCCTTCCGCGTACCCGCCGAGGATGGTCATCGCCCGCTGGTCCAGGCCGAGTTCGTGGGCGTGGCGCAGTCCTTCGGTGCCGAGGGCGGCGAGGGCGGCGGCCGGGTCCGGGAAGCCGGCGACGATCTCGGCGATGTCGAGGTCGCCCTGTTCGGCGAGCCAGCGGGCGGCGAGCAGCGGATGCGCGCAGACGGTGCCCCAGTGCTCGGGGCCGGTGCCGAGCAGGGCGCGTACCGCGTCGGGGCCCGGGACCTCGGCGTCGGCGGCGATCCGCAGCAGCACCCGGGCGTCGACGGTGCCCGCCGGGTCCTGGGCGGCGATCTGGACCCAGCCGAGGCCGAGGGCGCCGAGGTGTTCGGGCTGGCGCAGCCCGTCGAGGAGCATCCGCCACATCTGCGGGGTGTAGCGGGCCAGGAGGTCCAGGTCGTCGCCCTGGAGGTGCGGGCCGAGCAGTTCGAGCAGTTCGGGGTCCTCCAGCCGTCCGGCGAGGAACTGGAGGCTGGGCGCCGGGATGTCGGAGAGCACCTCGACGAGCGTGTCGTCCATCGAGGCGACGGCGGCGGCGAGCCTGGCCGGGTGGACCTCGGTGACGGCGGTGCACAGCCGCCCGTACAGACCGACCCGGCGGATGCCGGGGCGCTCGCGCAGGGCGTCCTCCATCGGCAGCGCCCCGGCCGCGACCGGACGGTCCGGGTCGAAGACCGTCGCGAGCCGGGTGGCGACGGGGAGCAGCCGGCGGGCCGCCTCGTCGTAGAGGTCCTCGGCGGCCGGGCCCAGCAGCGCGGACATCAGGCAGTCGCGGAAGACGGAGCCGGGGACGCCGGACAGGGCGGCGACCAGGCGCCGCATCCGGGCCTCGTCGAGCAGCCGGTTCTGCTTGCGCATGCCGGGGGCGTTCTGCCGGGCGCGCACCGCGACGAGCAGTTCGGTGTTGGTGCCGAAGCAGTCGGTCATCTGGTCCAGGAGCTTGCCGCGCTGGCGGGGCGGCAGCTGGTCGGCGCCGCCCAGCGCCAGGGTCCAGCCCGCCGCGAAGGTCCGCCGCCGCATCGCCTGGCCGCCGACGCCGCCGAGGAGTTCGGCGGAGTAGGCGTCCATGTCCCGGTCGGTGAGGTAGGGCAGCTGGTCGGCGGGGCGGCCCGCGATGCGCGGTACGGAGCCCGCGAGGTCGTCCGGGTCGACCCGCTGGGCGCGCCCGCCGCGCACCGCCTCGATCCGCCGCAGGTCCTCGCCCCCGATCCGGCCCGCGACGACGAGCCGGGCCCGGGGCGCGGCGGCCGCGGCCCGGCAGACCTGGGCGGCGAAGTCCTTGGGGTTCAGCAGCACCCAGCCGGCGCCGGAGAGCAGGGTGGCGGTACGGGTGCCCAGGCGCCGCTGCTCGAACGCGGCCAGCGCGATCACCTTGGGCCCGTGGTCGTGGAGCAGGCCCAGGCGCAGCACCTCGGGGTTGATGTCGAGCCGGTTGCCGCCGCCGGAGCCCTGGGCCGCGTCGTCGTACACGAGCAGCGCCTCGGCCTCGGCGAAGTCGCGCACGGCGCGGGCCTCCTCCTCGTGCCGGGCGGCGCGGGCCAGGGTGTCGGCGAGCTGACCGGGGCGCAGCGCGGGCACCCGCTGGAACCCGGCGGCCGAGAGATAGCCGCCGAGGTCGGCGGGGCCGTGCACCGGGCCCCAGGCGGCGGGCGGCAGTCCGCAGGCCATCCAGCCGGCCAGCCGGGTCAGGGCCCGCAGCTGCACCTCCCGCCAGCGCACCGCGGTGTCCTGGCCGGTGGCGGAGGCGGGCGGCAGGTCCTCGCCGAGCAGGAGCGCGCTGGGCAGTGACATGCCCTGCGGCCCCGGCATCCGGCCCTCGGACGGTACGTAGCCGTGCCGGCCGAGGCCGACGAGGGCGAGCGAGCCGGAGTTGAGGACGAGGTGGTCCGGGGAGAGTTCCAGCGGGGTGAATCCGGCGCGTGCCATGTCGTCCAGGGCGCGGCCCAGCGGGACGAGGGTGTGCAGCGCCTCGGCGGGGGTCCAGCGGTGGCCGGCGGCGAGCATGGTGTCGAGGTCGTCGCGCTCGCGCAGCGCGTGCAGCGGTACGGAGGAGGCGCCGGGCGACCAGGCGGTGACGAGGGCGGGCGGCAGCCCGGGGTGGTCGACGATGTCCAGGAGGGCGGGGGTGACGGGGCTGCCGGCCGCGAGGAGGGCGGCGGCCCTGCCTCGCTGTTTGCGGTTCGGGAAGACCCGCAGCGCGCCGTACGCGTCGGCGTCCTCGTCCTTCACCAGCCGGGTGGCGCGGACGGCCGCGGCGCCCGAGGAGCGCAGATGGCCGGGGCGCAGCTGGACGGTGTGCGGCTCCCAGGTGCGCCCGGAGCGGCCGGGGATGCGGGTGAGCAGCCCGGTGAGCGTGGCGTTGGCTCCGACGCGGCGGGACATCGCGTTCATCGGGGCTCTCCCAGGGTGCGGAGTGCGGACTGCAGGGCCGTGGCGCTGCGGGCGCGGGCGAGGTCGATCCGGACCCGGTCGACGGTGGCCAGCCGGAATTTCTTCGCCGACAGGCAGGTGGTGAGGGCGTTGGTGAGGATCGGCCCGTAGCGCAGACCGGCGATGTAGCGGCGGGACGGGGCGCTGACGTCGAAGTCCTCCGCGTACAGCTCGCGCGCCTGCCGGTCGGTGAGCCTGCGCAGCGCGGCGGCGTGGGCGAGGGTGGCACCCAGCATGTAGATGTCGAACCGCTCGGAGGCCGGGGCGAGTTCGGAGGGTTCGTCGGTGCCTTCGGCGGAGGGCGGGGCGTAGGCGCTCGTGGTGGTGCGGATGCGCTCGCCGATCTGGACGGCGGCGTCGTAGTCGATGAGCACGTACCGGGCGGGCGGTCCGAGCACGAGGATGTTCTCCGGCTTGATGTCGGCGTGGATCCAGCCCTTGGAGTGTTCGTCGCCGTTGTGCCGGTCGGCGTGCAGCGCGGCCAGGGTGTTGCACAACTGCTCGGCCAGGTCCAGGAGTTGATCGGGCTTGAAGCGGCGGTGCGATGCGGCCCGCTCGTCGATCTCCTCCTGGAGGGTGCGCGAGATGCCGCCGTGGTGCCCGATGAACTGCTGCACGAGGAAGCTCTCGTAGGGCACGTCGCCACTGCGCTGTCCGTCGTGTCCGCCGTTCGCGAGCAGGGAGGGGGACGGCTGGGACTCGACGCTGATCACGACGGGGCACTGCTGGGTGAGCTGGGCGGCCTGCCGGGCGGCCCGCAGCCCCTGGTCCCGCTGGTTCTTCTGCTCGCCCAGCGCCCGGTGGACGCTGCGCGGGTCGTCCAGGTCCGTCCGTGACCACCACATGCCCTTGATCACCACGTCGCCGCCGGACCAGCGGTCCTCGGCGAGCACGGCGTACCCCTGGCCGGCCCCGGCGAGGAGGCGCTTGGTGCGGAAGCGGCCGTCCTCTCCGTAGCTCTCGGGCAGCCAGGCCAGCCGGGGCGAGCCCAGGTTGTCGGGATGCTCGGCGTGCACCCAGCCGGGGCTGAATCCGCTCACTCGGCCTGCTCGCTTCCGTTGCTGATCCGCAGCCGTACGGTGCCCGGCCCCAGGTGGAGTTCGTCGCCGTCCTCCAGCGCGTACGGCGTCCGGGCGGCCAGCCTGGCCGTGCGCGGCAGCCCGTCGAAGTCGAGCTCCGGGTTGAGGAAGGAGGCGTTGTTGTCGGGCAGGTGCTCGGCGAGCGGCCTGCCGTCGTCGTCGAGGAAGATCCGCAGATGGGCCCGGCTGATCTCGGCCGCCCGGTCGGCGCCGAGCCCTTCGGTGACATCGGTGGTGCCGGGGCGGCTGCGCGAGGCCCGGCCCAGCATCAGCCCCTCCGGCGGCACGGTGACCGTCGTACGGACCGTGTAGCCGTGCTGCACGGTGACCTGGACCGGCCCCGCGTCCAGCCCTTCGGGCACCGGCGGTTCGACGACGACCTCGATCGCCTCGTAGCCGCACGAGCGGCAGAACCAGCGGCTGCCGTCCTTGTTGACCTGGCGCGGCAGCAGCACCGTGCCGCCGCGCAGACAGGTGCCCGCCGGGTCGGTGCACCGGAAGCGCTCCTCGGCGTCCTCGCGCAGCAGCCCCGCCTTGTTGAGCTTGTGGAGCCGGTCGCGCTCGATCTCCTCGTCCGTGGCGACGCCGAGGTGGCGCGGGCTGAACACGACCCGGCCGTGCACCCAGCGCACCGACCAGACCCGGGAGTTGTTGCCCTGCAGCCAGGAGTGCTCCCGGCGGGCGAAGCGGAAGTTGTCGCTGGAGACGATGGCGGCCCCGAACTGCGCGGCGAGCGCGAGGATCCGGTCGTCGGCGTCCCCCTGGTGGACTTCGAGCCATTGCTCGCGCTCGGCCTGCTTCACCAGCTGCTGTCCGTCGAGGAACGGGCGGACGGTGGCGTCGAGCACCGCGATCGCGGAGCTGCCCGGATGGTCACGCAGCCAGCCGTCCCGCGCCTCGACGACCCGGGAGAACGGCCAGGGCTTCTTCCGGGTCGCCGCGACGTTCGAGGCGTCGATGATGACGCCGGGCACACTCACCGCGGCCCCCGGCCGGGCGGCGGCGCGGTGGGGGCGTCGGGCGGAAGGGTGGGCGGACCACCGTACGTACCGCTGCCCCTGTCGTACATACCGCCACCACTGCCGTACGCGCCGCTCCCGCTCCCGCTGCCGTACGTGCCGCTCCCCTCACTCCCTCCGCTCCCGTACGTCCCGCTCCCGTACGTTCCACTTCCGTACGCGCCGCTCCCGTACGCGTCGTCGCCGCCGTACTCGTCGTCATCGTCGTCGAGGCTCTGCTGCCGGCGCCGGGCCCGGATCTCGTCCGGTGTCTCGACCGGGATCTGCTGGAACCACTCCCGCTTGGACTTCGTGGAGCTGCGGCTGGACGCCGCACGTGCCTCGTTCGCCACGTCCTTCGGGTCGAGCCCGTCCCGCAGACCGCCGCTCGCCCGCTGGTAGGCGGCGGCCAGATCGGGGTCGGGGATGCGCCGGGCCCGCCCCACGCCCTCCTGGTAGATCTGCTCGCGCTCCGCCTTCGAGGCGGCCGCCGCGATCCGGCCGCTGATCTCCCGGTCCAGTTCGATGGCATCGATCTGCCGCTTGAGGTCGGGCTGGAGGATCGGCGACATGGGGTTGTCGACCGTGCGCAGCGCGATCTGTCCGGGCGCGAGCTGCCGCGCGTCGCGCCCCGTGCCGATGGAGCCGGTCGCCTTCAGCACGGGCATCGGGCCGGCGCTGATCCGCTCGGGCGCCCGCAGCTTGAGCGCGTACAGCGGCTGCCCTTCCTCCCCCGCGCCGATCGCGCCGAGCTTCAGCCGGACCCGGCTGGGCCGCCGCCCGCCGCCGTCCGCGAGCGCGCCGTCGACCCGGCGGCGGGTCGGGTCGAGCTGGTAGACGCCGAGCACCGGGAAGCTCGGGTTGATCTCCAGGGACAGTTCGCCGCTGCCCGCCACGACGTCCCGGCCGAAGGCCGCGAACCTGGCCGTGATCTGCTTCATCGCCTCGGCGGCGCCCGCGCGGGAGGCGACGTGCTCGGGCAGCCCGGTCGGCGCGAGGCGTTCGAGGAGCCCGAAGTCGGCGCCCGCGCCGATGCCGATGACATCGGTGTGCAGCTCGCGGTCGGCGGCGTCGCGGGCCAGGGCGGCCAGCCGGCCGGGGTCCGTCTCGCCGAAGTTCGGGATGCCGTCGCTGAACAGCACCACGCGGCGCGAGGCGGCCCGCTGCTGGTCGAGCTGCTGGTACGCGCGTTGCAGCGCGCCCTCGATGTTGGTCCAGCGGCGCTCGTCGTCGATGTTGCCGTTCCACCGGCCGCGGCGCTGGAGCTCGCCCGCCGTGCCGGAGAAGCGCAGTCCGGTGTTCTGCGCGAAGGTCAGCACATCGACGTGGGCACCACGCGGCAGTGCGGCGGCCAGCTCCCGCACCCCGGCCTCGGCGACCTGTTTGCGGCTCGCGTCGTCGGGGTTGTTCGGGTCGGCGAACTCGTCGGTGCTCGAATCGGCCCTGATCTCCATGGAGTAGCTGTCGTCGACGGCGATGACATAGGCGACGCCCTCGACGACTCGGTCGCCGCGGCCCAGCTCGCGCGGGGCGATCAGTACGGTGAACTCCTCGCCGAGGTGCACCTCCTGCCGGTCCGCGGTGATCTTGATGTCCTCGGTGGTCATCAGTCCTTCGCCTCCCCCACCGCGCACACCAGCGCGGTCGCGTTGTCCCAGCCGCCCAGAGCCTCCGCCCGTTGCACCAGCGCGGCGGCGAGCGCGGGTGCGGTCGGCCGGCCGGACGCGTCCAGCTGCGCGGTCAGCTCCGCGAGCACGGCACCGAACCACCGGTCCCGTTCCGGTTCGGTCGCCCCGTCCGACGCGAGCAGCAGCAGATCCCCGGGGGCGACCCGGAACGTCCGGTGGGCCCAGCGGGCCGTACCGCCGCCGAGGAAGGAGACGAGCTGCGACTCCTCGCCCTCGGCGTCGGCGGTGACCCGGAGCCGTTCCGCGAACCCGGTGTGCGCGGGCGTCAGCTTCCATGCGGCGTACGGGATTTCATTCGCCGGTACGCGTACCGGCCGGATCAGCCAGGCCTCGGCGTCGCCCACCGAGACGACGGACGCCGTGCCGTCGGGCCGCACGGTGGCGAGGACCGCGGCCGCGCTGCCTTCGGCGGTGGCCCGCCCCACGGCGGCGTCCAGCTCGGCGATCAGCTCACCGGGCCGGAACGCCTCTCCCGGGACCGGATCACCGGGCGCCGCGTCGCCGCCCGCGCCACCGCGCCCGCTTGCCGCCTCCTCCAGCCGCCACCGCCGCACCGCCTGCTCCAGCGCCGCCCGCGCGGCCGTGCCGCCCGAACCGTCGCCGTCGCCGGTCACCCCGTCGAAGACCGCGCACCGCAGCACCCCGCTCGGCCCGGCCAGCGCCCCCGAGGTGTCCTCGTTGTCGGTGGCCGGATCGCCCTTGGCCTTGCGCGAGCCGACCGCGCTCTCCCGGTAGCAGAGTGCGGAGACCCCGCCGGGCGCACGCCGGTCGAGTGCCTCGTGCAACGGGGCGAGCCCGGCGGCGACCCCCTGGCGCAGTTCATGGCCGAGGAGCCGGCGGCAGACCGCGTCCAGCCCCGGCGGGAAGCTCCCGGCGAACACATCGAGCATCTGGAGCGCGTCCCTCAGGTCCAGGCACGGCCGTTCGGCCACGGCACCCACCAGCGCCCGGACCAGCGCCCGCCGGTCCCTGAGCTGCGGCGCCCCGTGCTGCGTGCCGTCCCGGCGCCCACGCGGCCGGATCCGTCCGTCGAGGTCGTAGCGGGGCAGCGCGGCCACCTGCCAGCCCTCGTACGCGTCGTGCCGCACGGATTCGGCGACCAGGGTTCCGGGCCCTGCCAGATCGAGCGCCGAGTCCACCGCCCGCCACAGTCCGGGCAGGGCCGCGACGAGCTCCTCGCGGTCCAGGCTGTGCGCCTCGACCACACTGTCGCGCAGGGCCGGGGCCAGCGCCTCCGGCCACTCCACCCTGATCTCCGGCAACGCGACGGCCCCGAACTCCGACGCGGCACCGTACCCGGACGCGGCCCCGCGTTCCGGCACGGCACCGAAGCCCGGCGCCGCGCCGAAGCCCGACACGGTGCCGGGCGCCGACACATCCACGGACTCCGGCACACCCGCCCCCGGCCCCGACGCCCCCGACCCCGACCCCGGCACACCTGATTGCGGCACACCCGGCCCCGGCACACCCGACTCCGGTACTTCTGCGGGAAGTTCCACGCTCATGCCCCCCTCGCGCCCCCTTGATCACGCCCGCCCCCGGCACGCCGGCGACGGTCCAGTACATGCCGCAGGACACCCGCCTGCTCCGCCTTCGCCAGCTCGGCGCTCAGCCGGGCGATCTCCGCCTCGGCCCGCTGGGCCCGGTCCTGCCAGTGCCACACCACCTGGGCGACCTCGTCGCGGGCCGCCCCGATCTGCTGCTCGGCGTACTCCTGGGCGCGCCGCGCGGCTTCCTGGGCCCGCTGCTCGCGCTGCGCGGCCCGCTGCTCGGCGGCCTGCGTCCGCTCGCGCAACTCCGCCTTGGCGGCGGTGAGTTCCCGCTCGGCGCGAAGGGCTTCGGCCTCGGCGGCGACCCGGACCCGGGCCCGCTCCTCCTCCTGCGCGCGGTGCAGCAGGGCATCGAGATCGGGGCCCTGCCCGACCGGGAACACCCCAGCCCGTCCGGGCTCGGCCGCGGTGTACGGCTCGGGGTCCGCGTACAGCTCCGCCACGGGGGTCGCGGTGCCGACGGGCGGTTCGGCGAGGGCCAGCGGCACGAGCCGTACGGTGAGCGCGGCCGGGTCGACCACCGTCACCGGCCGCCAGCCGCTGAACCCGTCCGTGGCCGCGCCCCCTTCCCCGTCGTCGCCCCGCACCACCGCGACCCGGCAGCCCGAGCCGAGCACCGCCTCCGCCCCGTCGACCTGCGCCCACAGGGTCTCCCCTGCGGTCAGCAGCGAGGCGGCGACCTCCGGGGAGGGGACCGGAACGCCGTACGGACGCGGAGCCGCAGGCGGCGGCGCGGAGGGCGGTGGCGGTGACGCGCCTCCCGCCACCGGTGTCTCGTCGGCGAAACTGCCCCAGCCGTCGTCCCCACCTGCATCCCCACCGACATCCCTGCCGACGTCCCCGTCGCCGCCCGCCCCTGCGGGGGCATGGCCGGGCGGTGGTGGCGGAGGCCGCCCCGACGGCGTCTCATCGATGAACGAACCCCACTCCGACACGCAAACGCCCCCACGTTCTCGTCCCTGCCGTCCCACGGCCGCCCGTCCGACCGCGTCCCTGCCGGAACTCCGCGACCATCGAGGACGTCAATATAGTTGCACCACATCGGTCTTAACATGCCGTCAGCTTCCGAACAGAGACTTCAGAAGTACTTCGACGGGACTTCCGGGAAGGCGATCTCGATGGAGGACCACCTCACCACCGACTTCAGCGCGGCCTGTTTCCTGGTGGATCTGTCCAAC
This sequence comes from Streptomyces sp. NPDC001890, assembly GCF_042891445.1. NCBI lineage: Bacteria > Bacillati > Actinomycetota > Actinomycetes > Kitasatosporales > Streptomycetaceae > Streptomyces > Streptomyces sp. NPDC001890. The sequence goes on from NZ_JBIATE010000042.1 coordinate 15,585, forward strand.
GTCGTGCGCAACCACACGCTGGGCGAACCCGGTGCGCGCTCCCTGCGCCGGCTGCGGCTCCTCGTGGACGCCGCGAAGAAGCTCGCCCGGGATCCGGACGTCAAGCTGTACCTGGTCGCGGACGCCAGCCTGCGGCTCGGCGGACGCCGGGAGTTCACCGATCCCGCCGATATCCGGCTGCTCGGCCGCTGGGTGGACGACGGCCTGGTCGAGGAGCTGCCGGACGCCGACGACCGCCTGCTCGAACTGTGCGCGTACACCGGCATCCCCGTCATCACCGGCGACCGATTCCGCGGCCACCGCGAATCGCACCCCTGGCTCCAGGGCAATACCGACGACTTCCTGGAGCCGGTCCCGGCCGATGGCGGCAAGGTCCGGCTGGTCCCCGTCGACATGGGGGTGGCCAGCGCGCTGGACATCTCCAGGAAGATGGAGGAGGACGTGCTGAAGAAGATGGGGCTGCTGGGCCCGCACCGCACCCCCCGCTTCGACGTGGTCAGCCGCAACTGGCGCTGTACGGACCGCCGTTGCACCCTCTACGACACCCACAAGGGCAGCGCCGCCCTGTTGCCCCGCGTGCTCAGGGGCGTACCCCACTGCCAGAGCCACGGCACCCCGCTGGTCGACGACGGCCCGCGCACGGCGACCGTCCAGCTGAAGCTCCTGGTGGAGGGCGACGTGAAGGCCCGGTTCACGCTGGAGGACGGCACGACGGTGAAGGTCGGCCGGGCCCCCGGCAAGGGCGGCATATCCCTGCACGACCTGGTTCCCGAGCACCGCACCGCCGGCCTCAGCCGCGCCCACGTCGAGCTGCGGGTGACCGGCGGCATCGTCCACGTACGGGACCACAGCACCTACGGCACCCGGTGGCGTTCGACGGCCGGCAGATCGGGTCCGGGCCCGTGGAAGAAGCTCGGCACGGCCGAGCGGCAGTACCACGGCGGGGACGAGCTCCGGCTGGTCGAGGGCGTGATCCTGGCCCGCAGCGGCCGCCGCTTCCCGACCGAACTGGCCCAGGAATGGCAGCGCCGCCAGCCGCCCCCGCCGGAGGCGGCAGCCGAGACCCGCATGTACTGACGCCCCGCACCGCGACAACGGAACAGCCCGCACCGTGACAACGGAACAGAGGGGAGGCGGCCACCGGACCTCCGGCGACCGCCTCCCCTCACCTACCGACTACCAGCCCTCGACCACCGGCTACGCGTGCGTACGGAGCAGGGTGCGCATCGTCCGCATCGCCACCGACAGGTTCGCCAGGTCGAACGCGTCCGACCCCTGGATCTCGTCGAGCGTGGAGCGGGACCGGGTGAGGATCGCCGCGTTCTTCTCCTCCCACGCCTTGAACCGCTCCTCCGGCGTGGAGGTCCCGTTGCCGACCGCCAGCACGTCCGCGGTGAGCGCGGCGTGCGCGGCGTACAGGTCCTCGCGGATGGAGGCGCGGGCCATGGACTGCCAGCGGTCGGCCCGCGGCAGCTCGATGATCCGGTCCATCAGCTGGGTGATGCCGAGCCGGTCCGCGAGGTCGTAGTACACCTCGGCGACGGCGAGCGGGTCCTTGCCGGTGCGCTCCGCGATCGCCACGATGTCCAGCGCCGGGAAGGCGGAGGAGAATCCGGCGACCCGCTGGGCCAGCTCGCCCGGGACGCCCGCCTCGGTGAGCTCGTCCAGGATCGACTGGTACCAGTCCAGGTCGGTGCCCATCAGCATCTTGGGCAGCTCGGCCCAGACCTTGTCGACGCCCTCCTTGAAGAAGTCGACCGTCGCGGCGATCTCCAGCGGCTGCGGCCGGTTGCCGAGCAGCCAGCGCGAACCGCGCTCGACGAGCCGGCGCGAGTGCAGCCGGATCCGGGTCTGCACATCGGCGGCGACCTCGTTGTCGAGCGCCTCCACGGCGTCCCACACCTGGCCGAGGCCGAAGATCTCACGGGCCGCGAACTGGGCCCGCACGATCTCCTCGATCGAGGCACCGGTCTCTTCCCGCAGCCGGTGCAGGAAGGTCGAACCACCGCTGTTCACGGTGTCGTTGACCAGGACCGTGGTGATGATCTCGCGCCGCAGCGCGTGCCCGTCGACCGCCTCGGGGAACTGCGCGCGCAGCTGCTCCGGGAAGTAGGCGTGCAGCAGCTTCTGCAGGTGCGGGTCGTCCGGCAGGCTGGTCCGGATCAGCTCCCGGGCCGCCGTGATCTTGGTGTACGCGAGCAGCACGGCCAGCTCGGGCTGGCTGAGCCCCTTGGAGGTGTTGAGCAGCTCACGGATCTGACGGTCGGCGGGCAGGAACTCAAGACCGCGGTCGAGGTCGCCGTCGCGGCCCAGCCGGCGCATGAAGCGCTGGTGGGCGTGGAGCAGCGAGGGCGACTGGGCGGTGGCGTTGGCGAGCGCCACGTTCTGCGCATAGTTGTTGCGCAGCACCAGACGGCCGATCTCGTCGGTCATCTCGGCGAGCAGCTTGTTGCGCTGCTTGACGGTCATGTCGCCGTCCCGGACCAGGCCGTTGAGCAGGATCTTGATGTTCACCTCGTGGTCGGAGGTGTCCACGCCGGCGCTGTTGTCGATCGCGTCGGTGTTGATCCGGCCGCCGCCGCGGGCGAACTCGATCCGGCCGAGCTGGGTGGCACCGAGGTTGCCGCCCTCGCCGACGACCTTGGCCCGCAGGTCCTCGCCGTTGACGCGGATCGCGTCGTTGGCCTTGTCGCCGACGTCCGCGTTCGACTCGGCGGAGGACTTGATGTACGTACCGATGCCGCCGTTCCACACCAGGTCCACGGGGGCCTTGAGGATGGTCTGCATCAGCTCGGCGGGCGTCATCTTGGTGATGCCCGGCTCGATGCCGAGCGCCTCGCGGATGTGCGCGTTGACCGGGATGGACTTGGCGCTGCGCGGGTGGATGCCACCGCCCGCGGAGAGCAGGTCCTTGTTGTAGTCGGCCCAGGAGCTGCGCGGCAGCTCGAACAGCCGGCGGCGCTCGGCGTACGAGGTGGCGGCGTCCGGGGTCGGGTCGATGAAGATGTGCCGGTGGTCGAAGGCGGCGACGAGCCGGATGTGCTCGGAGAGCAGCATGCCGTTGCCGAAGACGTCACCGGACATGTCACCGACGCCGACGACGGTGAAGTCCTCGGTCTGGGTGTCGTGGCCCAGCTCGCGGAAGTGCCGCTTGACGGACTCCCAGGCGCCGCGGGCGGTGATGCCCATGCCCTTGTGGTCGTAGCCGGCGGAGCCGCCGGAGGCGAAGGCGTCGCCGAGCCAGAAGCCGTACCCGACGGCGACCTCGTTGGCGATGTCGGAGAAGCTCGCGGTGCCCTTGTCGGCGGCGACGACCAGGTAGGTGTCGTCCTCGTCGTGCCGGACGACGTCGACGGGCGGCACGACCTCGCCGGCCACCATGTTGTCGGTGATGTCGAGCAGCGCCGAGATGAAGGTGCGGTACGAGGCGATGCCCTCGGCCATCCAGGCGTCACGGTCGACGGCCGGGTCCGGGAGCTGCTTGGCGACGAAGCCGCCCTTGGCGCCGACCGGCACGATGACGGTGTTCTTCACCATCTGCGCCTTGACCAGGCCGAGGATCTCCGTACGGAAGTCCTCCCGCCGGTCCGACCAGCGCAGACCGCCTCGGGCGACCTTGCCGAAGCGCAGGTGCACACCTTCGACGCGCGGCGAGTAGACCCAGATCTCGAAGGCCGGCCGGGGGGCCGGCAGGTCCGGGATGGACTGCGGGTCGAACTTCATCGAGACGTAGCCGTGCGGCTTGCCGTCGTCCCCGCGCTGGAAGAAGTTGGTGCGCAGGGTGGCCTTGATGAGGACGAGGAAGGACCGCAGGATCCGGTCCTCGTCGAGCGAGGCGACCTGGTCCAGGGCCCCGTCGAGCTCTTCGAGCAGGCCGTCGGTCAGCTCGGTGCCGGCGCTCTGGCGCTCCGGGGACATCCGGGCCTCGAAGAGCGAGACCAGCAGCCGGGTGGTGTGGACGTTGTTGCGGAGCGTGCTCTCCATGTACTCCTGGCTGAACGGCGACCGGGCCTGGCGCAGGTACTTCGCGTAGGCGCGCAGCACCATCGCCTGGCGCCAGTTCAGGCCGGCGCCCAGCACCAGCGAGTTGAAGCCGTCGTTCTCGGCCTCACCGGTCCACACGGCGGCGAAGGCGTCCTGGAAGCGGTCCCGGGCGTCGTCGGCGAGGTAGTTGCCGTTACCGGTCGCCTGCGGCATCCGGAGCCCGAAGTCGTAGATCCAGGCGTGCGTACGGTCGGCGCAGCGCAGCTCGTACGGGCGCTCGTCGACGACCTCGACGCCGAGCTGCTGGAGGGCCGGGAGCACGGCGGACAGGGAGACCTGCTCGCCGGTCCGGTAGATCTTGAAGCGGCGTTCGCCGGGGGCGGCGCCGACCGGCTCGTACAGGCTGAGGGCGAAGTCCTTCTCGTCCTTCTTGAGCGCTTCGAGGTGGACCAGGTCGGCCACGGCGGAGCGCGGCGTGTGGTCGGCCTTGTAGCCCTCGGGGAAGGAGTGGCCGTACTGGCGCAGCAGCTCGGCGGCGCGCTCCTCGCCGCATTCGGCGCCCAGCGCCTCCTGGAAACCGTCGGCCCAGGAGCGGGCGGCCTCGACGAGCCGGGCCTCGATGCGGTCGGCCTCGGCGTCGGTGAGGTCGGGCAGCTCGGTGCCGGGTGCGACGCGGACGACGAAGTGCAGCCGGGAGAGGATCGACTCGGTGTTCCAGGCGGTGAAGTCGACGCTGGTGCCGCCCAGTTCCTCCTTGAGGATGTCGATCAGGCGCAGCCGCACACCGGTGGTGTAGCGGTCGCGCGGCAGGTAGACGATCGCGGAGTAGTAGCGGCCGTACTCGTCCTGGCGCAGGTAGAGCCGCAGCCGGCGGCGCTCCTGGAGGTACAGCACGGAGGTGACGACGGAGCGCAGCTGGTCGACAGGGGTCTGGAAGAGCTCGTCGCGCGGGTACGTCTCCAGGATCTGGAGCAGGTCGCGGCCGTCGTGGCTGTTGGGCGAGAAGCCCGCGCCCTCCAGCACCTCGGCGACCTTGCGGCGGATGACGGGCACCCGGCGCACGGACTCGGTGTAGGCGGCGGAGGAGAACAGGCCGAGGAAGCGGCGCTCACCGATGACGTTGCCGTCCGCGTCGAACTTCTTCACCCCGACGTAGTCGAGGTAGCTGGGGCGGTGGACGGTGGAGCGGCTGTTGGCCTTGGTGAGGACGAGGAGCTTGCGCTCGCGGGCCTTGGCCCGGGCGTCGGCGGGCAGCCGGTCGAAGGACGGGCTGACGGGGTGCGCCTCGTCGACGCTGTGGTGCGGGTCGGAGCGCAGGATGCCGAGGCCGGTGCCGGGGACGGCGGCCAGCGAGTCGGTGTCCTTCAGCTCGTACTCGCGGTAGCCGAGGAAGGTGAAGTGGTCGGCGGCGAGCCAGCGCAGCAGCTCCCTGGCCTCGTTGACCTCTTCGTCGCCGAGGTCGTCGAGCGGCTCGCCGGGCAGGTCGTCGGCGATGCGCAGCGCGGCGTCGCGCATCTTGTCCCAGTCCTCGACGGTCTCCCGCACGTCGGACAGCACGCGCAGCAGGTCGGCGGAGATCTGCTGGAGGTCGGCGCGGTCGGTCTCGCGGTCGATCTCGACGTGGATCCAGGACTCGACGAGCGCGTCGTGCGGCAGCTCGGTCTTCTTGTCCTCGGCGCCCTTGCGGCCCGTGGCGATGCCGTTGCCCTCGGCAAGTACCTCGATGAGCTTGCCGGTGACGTCACGGCGTACGACGACCTGCGGGTGGATCACGACATGGATGCCGCGCCCCTGCCGGGACAGTTCATTGGTGACGGAGTCGACCAGGAACGGCATGTCGTCGGTGACGACCTCGACCACCGTGTGGCTGCACGTCCAGCCGTTCTCCTCGACGGTCGGGGTGTGCACCCGGACGTTCGCCGTGCCCTGCGGACGCGTCTCGGCCAGCCGGTAGTGGGAGGAGGCCGCACCGAAGACGTCCACGGGGTCGCGGCCCGCGATGTCCTCCGGGGCGGTGTGCAGGTAGTAGCGCTGGAGGTAGGAGAGGAGCACGTCCTGTCCGGGGCGCTCCTGCTCGGCCCCGGTGGCCGCGACACGCACCCGGGAGGTTCCGCCCGGGCCACCGACACCACCGCCCGGGCTGCTGTCAGCTACCTGCGCCGCCCGTGCGAGCAGCTCGGCCTTGGCTTCGTCCAGCTTGGTCTGCATGTCCTCTGGCTCCTGTCGCGCGCCGTTGCGTGACGTAGGTGGAAAAGACGACGTACCGCCACGACACGGGGTATCCGGTCTGAGTCGACGCTATGCCGCTATGAGAGACGCCCGGGGCCGAATCGTCCATTTTTGACATTCGGCCGGGGCTGGGGGAATCAGCGACGGCCCGGGTGCTGTGGCACTCCGGGCGCAGGCCGGGGGCTTCGCTGCCCCCGAGGCGTATCGCGCTGATCACGGGGTCCAGGCTATATCGGCTGCCCCCATGACCGTCACGAGCCGTTTGTGTAAAAAGATGGGCCCGAACTTTGACACTCTGGACAGCGCGCGCGTCCGTATTGCCGCACTCTGGTAGGCGGAACAGGCCGACGACCCGTGGGAGCCCCGCCATGGCACCGAAGATCCTGATCGTCACCGGCGACGCCGCCGAGTCCCTGGAAGTGCTCTACCCCTACCAGCGGCTGCGCGAGGAGGGGTACGACGTCCACATCGCGGCCCCCACCCGCAAGACGCTCCGCTTCGTGGTCCACGACTTCGAGCCCGGCTTCGACACGTACACCGAGAAGCCCGGCTACACCTGGCCGGCCGACCTGGCGTTCTCCGAGGTCGACCCCGGGGACTACGTGGCGGTGGTCGTCCCGGGCGGCCGGGCGCCCGAGTATCTGCGCAACGACGCCGAGCTGCGCAAGATCCTCAAGGCGTTCTTCGACTCCGACCGGCCGGTGGCCCAGATCTGCCACGGCCCGCTGATGACCGCGGCGGTCGGTGCGCTGACCGGCCGGCACGTCACCGCGTATCCCGCGCTGGAGCTCGACATGCAGACGGCGGGCGCCACCTTCGAGGACCACGAGGTGGTGGTGGACGGCGTACTGGTCTCCTCCCGTGCCTGGCCCGACCACTCGGCGTGGATGCGCGAGTTCCTGAAGGTCCTGCGCACGAAGGCCCCGGTGACGACCTGACGCTCCCCCCGCCGGGCCCGCCTTCTCAGCCGGCGATCTGCTCGGCGAGCTGCGCGGCCTCGGCCAGACTGTCCACCACCGGCACCCCGGCCGCCTCCAGGCTGGTCCTGCTGTGCGACCCGCCGGTGTAGAGCACCGCCTTCGCCCCGACGTGGGCCGCGGCCACGGCGTCGTCCACCGCGTCCCCGATGACCACCGTGTACGCGGCGGATATCCCGTCCAGCGCGGCGATGTGCCGCTCCATGTGGCGGGCCTTGCTGCCGCCGGAGGGCCCGGTGCGCCCGTCGACCCGCAGGAAGTGCCGCTCGATGCCGTACCCCCGCACCACGGGGACCAGCTGGTCGTGGCCGTACATGCTCAGGAGCGACTGGCTGCCCCCGCCCAGCTGCCACTGGGTGAGAAGCTCCTCGGCCCCTTCGGTGAGCCCGCAGGCGGCCCGCCGCTCGGTGTAGTGCTGGTGGAAGATCCCGTCCATCCGCTCCCACTCGGCCTCCGTGGGCTGTCGGCCCATCAGCCGTTCGTAGAAGCGGGGTATCGGGACGCAGTACATCTCGCGGTACTGCGCAAGGGTGATCGGCGCCAGGCCGACCTCACCGAACGCGGCGTTGGTCGCGCCGATGACCGCGTCGTTGTCGTCGAGCAGTGTGCCGTTCCAGTCCCAGACCAGATGAGTGCGGTGCTTCCCTTGCTTCCCCATGCATAGAAAGTACCCGCCCCCTAGGACACCCGTTCGCCCTCTGCTTCTCTTCCCCCCGGGCGATCGGCTCCTCAGGAAATCAGATTCGGAATCTCCTGGATGCCGAACCAGAGCAGCTCGTGGTCCTCGGCGCCGTCCACGGTGAACTGCGCGTCGTCGTCCCCGAGGTCCGCCGCCCCCAGCGCCGCGGCCGCCGCCGCGACGTCCTTCTCCGCGTCGTCCGCGTCGACATGCACCGCGGCGGCCTTGGCGAGCGCCACGGCGGACGCGATCCGCACCTCGCCGAGCGAGGACGGGTCGAGGCTGTGGTCCGGGTCGGCGACGGCCGCGCCGTCCGGCACTTCGACGGCGACGACGACGCGCCTGCGCACCGCGCCGGGGTTCTGCGCGATCATGCGCAGCGAGGCGGAGGCGGCCCGGTTGAGCGCCGCGTACTCCAGCTCCTCGATGTCGTCCGAGACGTACCACTCGCGCAGTGCGGGCGTCACCGCGTACGCGGTGAGCGGACCGGGACCGATTTCGCCCGCCCGGTGCGCCGCTGCGAGACCGGACAGGGTCAGGGGGACGTACACGCGCATGGCCGGGCCGCTTTCGTAGTCGGAAACGCCCTCAGGATACGTGTGACGTCCCCCTTTGGGGTCACGTGCACCGATGCCGCCCCGTCCACCCGGCAACCGCCCCTCACCCTCCTCGCGCCCGCCTCACACCCCGCCCGGCACCGGCCTCATCACCCGGATAGGTGATTCCTCCCGGCCGCTCCCGCCGCTCCCCCGCCGCTTGCGGCCTCCTCCGCCGTCGCCGTAGAAGGTCCACAGCAGAAGTTACCGCCCGGTATTCACCGGGCCTCTGAAGCACGGGGGCGATGATCGATGAGCACGAACAGGACCCGGCCCGCCGGACGACGCGACCAGCGCAGGCCCGAGGCCGTACCACCCCAGCGCACCCGGACTCCCCGGCGCGTACGCCCGCACCACTGGTTCGCCGACCGCCTCCTGGCGGTCCTCAGCGGCCAGCGCCCGGTGCACTGGATGCTCGGCCACACCATCGGCGAGGCCTACGACCAGCTGACCGAACTGGCCCCCCGCACCCCTCTCCGGGCCCGCGGCGCCCGCCCCGTCATCCGCATGTGCCACGGCGCCCAGCCGGCCCCGGGCGTGGTGGAGGCCTTCGCGAGCATCGCGGCGGGCGAACAGGTACGCGCGATGGCCTTCCGCCTGGAACAGGGCACCGACCTCCGCTGGCGCTGCGCGGCGGTGGAACTCGGCGACGAACACCTGAGGACGGCCCGGCCCCGCTAGGTGCTGTCCCGTAGTCCCTGGCGAGCGCGCGACGACGGCCACGGCACCTCGCCGCGTTGTCGGAACGCCCGAATACAACCAGTATTCGGGCGTCCCTCCGCCTTGCGATGCACCGCGTCCGACGCCGCACGCTGATCCGCCAGGGATTGCGGGACAGCCCTGAGCCCGGCGAACGCACCGCACCAGCCCCGAGAAGGGAGCACCGACCAAGACAGGGACGGCCCCGACCAACCAGAAGAACCAACGACCCCACCGCCCCGCCCGCCCCTGGGGCCCGGGGCGGGGCGGGGCCGACCCCCCGGAGACCACAATCCCCGCCCCAGCCCTTCCCGCCCGCCTCCGCCTCTCACCCGCCCCTACCAAGCCCTCGCCCCCTGCCTGCCCCACCCTCTGCCCTTCCCGGCCCTTCTGGGCGCACCCCAGCCCTCCTCACCCCACCTCGGCCCTCCCTGGCCCTCCCTGGCCCTCCCTGGCCCTCCCTGGCCCTCCCTGGCCCTCACAGCACCCCTCAGCACCCCTCAGCACCCGGACCCTTCGGGACCTGTTCCGGTCCCTCTCAGGCCCTGCCCGGCCCTGCCTGGCCCCTCTTCGCCCCCGACCCTCCTCGGCCGGGCCTCCGACGCCCGGTACGGCGTGCCAGGGCGCAAGGAGATCGGCCGGCTACGGGTCCGGGGCGTCGTCACCCAGGAGGTGCGCGGGCCCCTGTCGAAGACGTACGCCTCCCGGCTCAAGAACGGCCGGCCCAGGTCTTCGACTAGGAGGAGGCGCCCCTCACGGAGCGGGGCACGGGCCGAGAGCCGGCCACATGCCTCTCGGCCGGCGGGAGAGAGCCCGCACACCCCCAGCGCCAAGTCGGGCGACGGGCGACGGGCGACGGGCGACGGGCGACGGGCGACGGGCGACGGGCGACGGGCGACGGGCGACGGGCGACAACATCATCGTTCAGCCCTGCGCGGCCCGCTCAGCGCCGCCTCAGCCTGCCCGGCCGCTCTCACGCCCTCTCTGCCCTGCCCGGCCCCTCTCAGTACCGCCTCAGCCCTGCGCCGCGCGGCCCTCGCAGCGCCCTCTCAAGCCCTGCGCGGCCCTCTCAAGCACCGCCTCAGCCCTGCCCGGCCAGCTCAGCGCTCCCCGGTCCCTCTCAGCGCCCGCCTGGGCGCCTGACCCACCGCAGCCCCCACCCGACCCCTCCCAGCACCACCTCAGCCCTACCAACCCCGCCTCTCGCCCACCTCTCACCCCACCTCGCCCTACCCAACCCACTCAACGCCACCTCGCCCTACCCAACCCGCTCAGCCCAACCTCGCCCAACCGAACCCGCTCAACGCCACCTCGCCCTACCCAACCCACTCAAAGCCACCACAGCCTGCTCAGCGCCGCCTCAGCCCTCTCCCAACCCCACACTTCGGCATTGCCAGCCTCCTCAGCCCCATCTAGCCCCTCCTCAACCCCACTCACCCCTCGCCTCTCCTCAGCAGCCCTCCCCAGCCCTCCCCTCCCCTTTCCCTCAGCCCACTCATCCCCCCTCTCCCCTCCCCCTCAGCCCTGCTCGCCCCTACCTGGGCCCCAACCCCATCCGCCCCAGCTCCTCGCCCCACCCGGCCCCTCCTCAGCCCCTCCGGCGATTGAGGAGCGGGGTCCGGGGCAGAGCCCCGGTTTCGGGAAGGGGCGGGGAGGGGACAAGCCCCGCGCAACGGCCCGCCCCCCACGCGCCCACCACCCCACACACCCACCACCCGCCCCACCGAACACGCCCACCACCGCAAAACAAAAAGCCGGGGCCGGGCGCCCATTCCTCGCGCGCCCGACCCCGGCTACAACCCAACTACGGCGCGACCACCGCAACGACGTCCAAAGACGTCACCAGCGCCCGCCGCTGCCGCTGCCGCTACTTCTTACGGCGCCGCCCGCCCCCACCGTTCTTCTGGGCCTTGCGCCGCTCCGCCCGGGTCAGCCCATCGGACTCGGCCCCGGCCCCGGCCCCGGCCATACCCTCACCGTTGGAGAAGTCGCCCTCGACGACCCCACCCTCCCCATCCACCGTGGGAGCGGAGAAGTGCAGCCGGTCCGGACGCTGCGGAGCATCGAGCCCCTTGGCCCGGATCTCCGGACGCGCCGCCGGCACCGCGTCCTCCTTGACGAGCGAGGTCCGCTCGGCCTCGTCCTGCACCGGCACCTCCTCGACCTGCTGCTCGACCTGGACCTCCAGGTTGAACAGGTAGCCGACGGACTCCTCCTTGATGCCCTCCATCATGGCGTTGAACATGTCGAAGCCCTCGCGCTGGTACTCGACCAGCGGGTCCTTCTGCGCCATGGCACGGAGGCCGATGCCCTCCTGGAGGTAGTCCATCTCGTAGAGGTGCTCACGCCACTTGCGGTCCAGGACGGACAGCACCACACGCCGCTCCAGCTCACGCATGATGTCCGAGCCGAGCTGCTTCTCGCGCGCGTCGTACTGCTCGTGGATGTCGTCCTTGATGGACTCGCCGATGAACTCGGCCGTGATCCCGGCCCGGTCGCCGGCCGCGTCCTCCAGCTCGTCGACGGTGACCTTCACCGGGTAGAGCTGCTTGAACGCGCCCCACAGCCGGTCCAGGTCCCACTCCTCCGCGAAGCCCTCGGCGGTCTCCTGGCGGATGTAGTCGTCGATCGTGTCGTCCATGAAGTGGCGGATCTGGTCCTGCAGATCCTCGCCCTCCAGCACCCGGCGCCGCTCGCCGTAGATGACCTCACGCTGCCGGTTGAGCACCTCGTCGTACTTCAGGACGTTCTTACGCGTCTCGAAGTTCTGCTGCTCGACCTGCGACTGGGCCGACGCGATCGCCCGCGTCACCATCTTGTTCTCGATCGGCACGTCGTCCGGCACGTTGGCCATCGACATGACGCGCTCGACCATCTGGGCCTTGAACAGCCGCATCAGGTCGTCACCGAGCGACAGGTAGAAGCGGGACTCGCCCGGGTCTCCCTGACGGCCGGAACGACCGCGCAGCTGGTTGTCGATGCGCCGCGACTCGTGCCGCTCGGTACCCAGGACGTACAGCCCGCCGAGCTCCTTGACCTCTTCGAACTCCGCCTTGACGGACTGCTCGGCCTTCTCCAGCGCGGCGGGCAGCGCGGCCGCCCACTCCTCGACGTGCTCGACGGGGTCGAGGCCGCGCTGGCGCAGCTCCGCCTCGGCGAGGTCGTCGGGGTTGCCACCGAGCTTGATGTCGGTGCCTCGTCCGGCCATGTTCGTCGCGACCGTGACCGCGCCCTTGCGGCCGGCCTGGGCGACGATCGTCGCCTCACGGTCGTGCTGCTTGGCGTTGAGGACCTCGTGCTGGACACCGCGCTTGGAGAGCTGCTGCGAGAGGTACTCGGACTTCTCGACCGAGGTGGTGCCGACCAGGATCGGCTGGCCCTTCTCGTGCTTCTCGGCGATGTCGTCGACGACCGCGGCGAACTTCGCGACCTCGGTGCGGTAGATCAGGTCCGACTGGTCGGCACGGACCATCGGCCGGTTGGTCGGGATCGGCACCACACCGAGCTTGTAGATCTGGTGGAACTCTGCGGCCTCGGTCATCGCCGTACCGGTCATGCCGGAGAGCTTGTCGTAGAGGCGGAAGAAGTTCTGCAGGGTGATCGTGGCGAGAGTCTGGTTCTCGTCCTTGATGTCCACCCCTTCCTTCGCCTCGATCGCCTGGTGCATGCCCTCGTTGTAGCGGCGGCCGGCGAGGATACGGCCGGTGTGCTCGTCGACGATCATGACTTCGCCGTCGATGACGACGTAGTCCTTGTCCTTCTTGAAGAGCTCCTTCGCCTTGATGGCGTTGTTGAGGTACCCGACGAGCGGCGTGTTCACCGACTCGTAGAGGTTCTCGATGCCGAGCCAGTCCTCGACCTTCGAGACACCGGGCTCATGGATGGCGACGGTCCGCTTCTTCTCGTCGACCTCGTAGTCGCCGGTCTCCTCGATGCCCTTGAGCGGGTTGCCCGCCTCGCCCTTGGTCAGCCGCGTGACCAGCTTGGCGAAGTCGCCGTACCACTTGGTGGCCTGGTCGGCCGGACCGGAGATGATCAGCGGCGTACGGGCCTCGTCGACGAGGATCGAGTCGACCTCGTCGACCACGGCGAAGTTGTGGCCGCGCTGGACGAGCTCGTCGGCGGACCACGCCATGTTGTCGCGGAGGTAGTCGAAGCCGAACTCGTTGTTCGTGCCGTACGTGATGTCGCAGGCGTACTGCTCACGGCGCTGGGCCGGCGTCATGTTCGCGATGATGCAGCCGACGGTCAGGCCGAGGAACTTGTGGACGCGGCCCGTCAGTTCGGAGTCGCGCTCGGCGAGATAGTCGTTGACCGTGATCAGGTGCACGCCCTTGCCGGAGAGCGCGTTGAGGTACGCCGGCAGGGTGCCGACCAGGGTCTTGCCCTCGCCGGTCTTCATCTCGGCCACATAACCGAGGTGGAGGGCTGCGCCGCCCATCATCTGAACGTCGTAGTGGCGCTGTCCGAGGACCCGCTTGGCGGCCTCACGGACGGTCGCGAATGCCTCGGGGAGCAGGTCGTCCAGGCTCTCGCCGTCCGCGTACCGTTCCTTGTACTCGTCGGTGAGCGCCCGCAGCTCGGCGTCGGAGAGGTTGACGAAGTCCTCTTCGATGGAGCTGACCTGGTCCGCGATGCGGTGCAGTTTGCGCAGGATCTTGCCTTCGCCTGCACGCATGAGCTTGTTGAAGACGGACACTGAGGCTGGTCTCCTTGCCGGTCGGGCCTGGCACTGGGTCGTGTTATGGACTCTGGCGCGGGCACGGCAGGTGGGCCCCACCGCAACGGCCATCGTAAGCGAGGACCCCGCCGCCCCGGGAGGGCTGCCGCCGCGTTGGCCCTGCTGTCCCCATCCGATTCAACGGCCGGGGAGCGCCGAAGGTGCCGGGAAGTCCGAAAAGTGTTCGCTTCCCGAGCGCGCCCTCACCAGAATCCCTTCATGGAGCCGATCACCCTCACCAGCGACCGCCTGCTGCTGCGCCCCTTCACCGACGGCGACGTGGAAACCGTCCACGCCGCCTGTCAGGACCCGGACATCCAGCGGTGGACGGTCGTGCCCTCCCCGTACAGCCGCGCCGACGCGGAACTCTTCGCGGGAAAGCTGTGTCCCGGTGGCTGGCACGACGACTCCATGTACAACTTCGCGGTGGTCGAGCGCGAGACCGGGGCCCTGACCGGTGCCCTCGGCATCAATCGCCGCAACCTGCCGGGCGCGTACGAGGTGGGGTTCTGGACCGCAAGGGAGTACCGGGGCCGCGGCTACACGACGGAGGCGGTGCTGTGCGCCGCCCGCTGGACCTTCACCGCGCTGGGCGGCGACCGGCTGGAGTGGCGCGCCGAGGTGGGCAACGCCCCCTCGCACGCCGTGGCGCTGAAGGCCGGATTCCTGATGGAGGGCGTCCAGCGGTCGGGCCTGCTCAACAAGGGCGTACGGCGCGACTCCTGGATCGGCGCGCTGCTCCCGTCCGACCTCGGCCTGCCGGGCACCGACACCTATCTGCCCGCTCCCTGACCCGTCGGGCCGGGATTCGGCGGGAACCCCGGCCGACCTGTCAGTGCCTGCCTCTAGGGTTCGGGGCATGACGCCTGTGCCGCCTCCCTCCGTTGAACTCTCCGCCGACCAGGCGCGCCGGATCGCCCTGCGCGCCCAGGGCTTCCTCGGCGCTCCGGACCGCAGGGCCGGGGTTCCTGGCGTTCTGCGCCATCTCGGCGCCGTACAGCTGGACACGATCTCGGTGCTCGCGCGGTCGCACGAGCTGATTCCGTACGCGCGCCTCGGCGCGGTCGGCCGGCGCACCGTCGAGGAGGCGTACTGGTCGGGCGGCCGCACCTTCGAGTACTGGTCGCACGCGGCCTGCATCCTGCCGGTCGAGGAGTGGCCGCACTTCGCCTTCCGCCGCCGCGCCTACCGCTCCCGCCCACACTGGCACCACGACCTGCCGGACGGCGCGTACGAGACGGTGATCAAGCAGCTGCACGCCGAGGGCCCGCTGACGGCCACGGAGCTGGGCGGCGCGAAGAACGGCGGGGAGTGGTGGGACTGGTCGGCGTCGAAGGTCGCCGTCGAGCGCGCCCTGATGTACGGAGAGGTGGTGTGCACCGAGCGGCGCAGCTGGAAGCGGGTGTACGACCTCGCCGAGCGTGCCCTGCCCGACGACGTGCTGCACGACGACCTGGACGACGCGGAGTGCCTGCGTCGCCTGGTCGCCCTCGCGGGGCAGTCCCTGGGCGTGGGCACCCGCGCGGACATCGCGGACTACCACCGGCTCAAGGCCGAGCAGTTCGACGCGGTGGTGGCCGATTCCGGGCTGGTGCCGGTGACGGTGCAGGGCTGGGCCAAGCCGGCCTGGGCGGACCCGGCGGCGCTGGCCTCGGAGCCGCGCGGACGGCACCGTACGACGCTGCTGTCGCCGTTCGACTCGCTGATCTGGGAGCGGGCGCGCACCGAGCGGATCTTCGGCTTCACCCACCGGCTGGAGGCCTACGTCCCCAAGCCCAAGCGGGTCCATGGATATTTCGCGATGCCACTGCTGGCGGGCGGAAAGCTGCAGGGCCGCGTCGACCCGGCGCGCGAAGGCAGCACGCTGGTCGCCCGGCAGGTGTCGTTGGCGGGCAGGAAGGCCGTGGCACCGATGGCCGAGGCGCTGGTGGAGGCGGCGTCCTGGGTCGGCTGTACGGATGTCCGGCTGGAGCGGGTCGACGCACCGGAACTGCGCGGACCGCTCGCTCAGGAAATAGCCCGCGCCCTGGCCTGAGCGCACATTCCCGTGCCCCCGACCGGCCCTGTGCCAGGTGCCCCGCGCCTTCCCGGCCGGGTCACCTGATCTCCAGGATCTTCTCCCGCATGGCATAGACCACGGCTTCCATCCTGGAGTGCAGCTGCAGCTTCTCCAGAATGTTGCGGACGTGGTTCTTCACGGTGTTCTCGGAAATGAACAGTTCCTTCGCGATATCGCGATTGTTCATGCCCGTTGCAACGAGTTTGAGGACCTCGAGTTCCCGGTCGGTGAGCCGGGGCGCCGGCACAAGTCGGCGCTCGTCGGTCCGCTGGATCATCGATTTGAACTCGGTGAGCAGTTTGGACGCCATGGAAGGACTGATCTGCGACTGCCCGTCGGCGACCGCGCGAATGGCCGTGGCCACCTCGTCCGTGGAGATCTCCTTGAGGAGATAACCGGTGGCACCGGCCTTGATCGCGTCGTAGAGGTCGGCCTCCTCGTCGCTGATCGTCAGCATGATGATCTTCGCGCTGGGGGCCACCTCCTTGATCGCCGTGCATGCCTCG
This sequence comes from Streptomyces sp. NPDC001890, assembly GCF_042891445.1. NCBI lineage: Bacteria > Bacillati > Actinomycetota > Actinomycetes > Kitasatosporales > Streptomycetaceae > Streptomyces > Streptomyces sp. NPDC001890. Next base: position 32,034 of record NZ_JBIATE010000042.1, read on the forward strand.
ATGCCGCCGCGTTTGGGCATCCGGACGTCCATCAGCACGATGTCGGGGAGCAGATCGGCGGCCTTGTCGACCGCCTCCGACCCGTCACCCGCCTCGCCGACGACCTGGATGTCCTCCTCCTGGGCGAGGACGATCTCCAGACCTCTGCGGAAGAGCGCGTGATCGTCCACCACGAGGACCCTGATCGGCTCCCTGCGGAAACCGCTGTCCGCGCCGGCACCGGCACCGCCGATGTCGTCGGCATCATTCGCAACGCGCACGGGCCCGAAGGCGTCCGCCATCGTTCCTCCCCCTGAAGGCCATGGCCTGAAGTTCACACGGTCCGCCAACGGCAGTACACAGAGCACCGATTGGCCTGGGACGCCATGATTCCATGCCTGGACGTCAGAGCGGTGATCCTGTGGTCGCACGCGGGTGCCCCTGGGGGCGCACAGACGCTCCAGGGGCACCGAGGAAGCGTGGCGTCAGCCGCCGAGCGCACCGCCTGCGCCGCCCGCCTCATCGGCGGCCAGCGGGTCGGTCCTCAGGTGGATGACACCGTAGTCATAGGCATGCCGCCGGTAGACGACACTGGGTTCCTTCGTCTCGGAGTCGACGAACAGATAGAAGTCGTGCCCGACCAGCTCCATCTCGTAGAGCGCCTGGTCGAGCGACATCGGTGCGGCGACGTGCGTCTTCTCGCGCATCACCAGCGGACCTTCGCCCTGAACCTCCAGCGAGCCGAACCTCGTGGTGGGCACGGACTCGGCCGATTCATTGGCGATCAGATCGCCCTCGCCGTTGAACGACGCCGCCCCCGGCACGGTCTCGCCGACCTCGGCAGCGGGAATCCGGCCATTGCCGCGGCGGCTGTAGCGCTTGTCGTGCTGCTTGCGCAGCCGCGCCTCCAGCTTGCCGGTGGCCAGGTCCAGCGCTGCGTACGGGTCGCCTGCGGCCGCTTCCGCCCGGATGACCGGACCGCGCGAGCGGAGCGTGATCTCCACCCGGTCGGAACGGTCGGCCTGACGGGGGTTCGGCTCCTTGGACACCTCGACGTCGAGGCTGATCACCTTGCCGTCGAACTTCTGGATCTTGTCCAGCTTCAGCTTCTCGGCCACGTGCTTGCGGAACCGCTCGGGCACCTCGGTCTTGCGGCCCTTGACGACGATGTCCACGCAGAACTCCGTTCCCGGATCGCTCCGCTCATCGGCGGAGCATCTCCCTTTTGCACCAGGCCCCGGTGACAACCGGAGCCGCGGACTCGGTGACTTCCACCTCCTCCTCCCCCATCGGCGAGGTCTCCACCCCACCGAATTCCCAGCTTCTGGACTACTGGTGCTTCGCCTGCCCGAAACCTGGCGGTGCATTCATCGAGGTCCGGCATTCACCATTCCTCACAACCGAACATAGCCTGCCTGGCCGGATGTCGGCACCCGCTACTCGCACGTACCTCCGTTCGGGACGTTTTTCTCACTCACTACCTGCAACGATGCAAGTTCATTGACAGTTCCGGTTTATTTCGAAGGCCGACGGAGATACTGCGACAACGGCCGCCTGCCCACTGCCGGGGACGTCACCGGTGTGCCCGCACGCCGCCACCGCTCCGGCCGCCTCGGCGAGCGAGGCACCCGTCGTCAGCAGGTCGTCCACCAGCACCACCCGTCCGGCCGCAAGCAGCCGCTCGCCCCCGGCCGCGACCTCCAGCGCCCCCGCCAGATTCGCCAGCCGCTGACCGGCGCCCAGCCCCGCCTGGTCGGCCACCGCACGCCGCTGCCGCAGCACCGCGACCACCCGGGCCGGGGTCCCGCCGCGTCTCAGCTCACCCGCCGCGGCCAGCGCGATCCGGCGTGTCGGATCATGGCCGCGTGCCGCCACCGCACGCCGCGCCGAAGGCACCGGCACGAGCAACAGCGGGCCGCCGACACCCGCATGCCCCGTCCCGGCATGCCCCGTCCCGGCATGCCCCGTCCCGGCCCGCACGGCACCCGCCAGCGCCTTGCCGAGCGCTCCGGCCAGCCCCATCTCGCCCCGCTCCTTGTGGGCGAGCAGCACCGCACGTACCGCGTTCTCGTACGCGGCGGCCGCATGCACCACCGGCAGGCCCGGCGGCCGAGGAACGGGGCCCACCCGGCGCGGTGCCCCGCCGTGGAGCTCCGCCCGGCATTCCTCGCACAACTGCACCCGCGGCCTGCCACAACCGCCGCAGGACACCGGCAGCACCAGGCCGGAGATCTCCCGCCACCACCCCCGCATGACTCCACTGTGCGCTTCCCTGAGCGACCGGGCCACCCCTGTGGAAAACGCGGACCGGGCCCTGCGGCTCCCGCACCGGGCCGGCCCGCGGCTCCCGGCCGCAAAGCGGCTTCAGCACGAGCAGACCGGCTCAGCCCAGCACGAGCAGACCGGCTCAGCCCGGGTAGACCAGCGAAGAGCCCTCCTTGACCACCGTCTGCCAGTTGTCACCGGGCGACAGCTTCACGATCCCGTCGCTGGACGTCGCCGCCATCAGCGGAAGCTGCTCGTCGTCCGCCGCCGCGACCGACAGCACCTGGTTCACACCGGGCAGCACGCCCGACGCGGATGTCGAGCCGTCCGCCTGCACGTAACGCACCTGCTGAACGCCGCCCTGCTCCTTGCCGACCACCACGAGACGGCTGCGGCCCGACCACGACATCGCGGTCACGTCCGTCAGCTGCGGCGCGGCCTGGCGCAGCTCCACCACCGACACCTGCTGCGCCGATGCCCGCCCACGCCGTTCGATCCGGCCGATCTTCAGCGTGTTGCGGCCGTCCTGAGTCACCAGCAGGGCGATCCGCACTCCGTCCGCGGACACCCGCAGCGCCTCGATCCGCCCGCCGTCCAGGTCGGGCACGGCGACCTCCTCCGGCGCTCCGGTGCCCCCGGCCAGCCTCAGCAGTCTGGGCCTGTCGCGATCCCGGTCGGCCACCCACAGGTCGCCCCGGCCGTCCCAACTCGGCGCCGACAGACGGTTCTTCACCTCGTGGGACCTGCTGGTCACCGAGGCCACCGGAAGCTCACCGTCCGAGACGATGGACGACACGTACAAGGATGTCCCGTCACGCGAGACCGCCGCCGCCGACTGCTCGTCCCTGGCCACACCGACCGCGCCCATCCGCACCGGTCCGTCACCGAGCGGACCGGCCACGGCCTCCGGGGTCCCACTGCCCTTGTTGCTGCCCGGAATCCGCTCCACATGCCCCTTGTCATCGACGAAGTACTGGCTGTCCGGCCCGCTCGACGAACCGTCAGGAGCGAACTCCTCCGCCTGGTCCGCTCCGAGCAGACACAGCGCGGAGCCGTCGGAGCGCTGGAGTTCGACCTGCTCGACCCGGGCGGACGTCAGGTCCCTCAGGGTGTAGAGGATCTGCGAGGCCATCATGCGGCAGGAGCGCTGCCCGACACCGTCCGCGTTCTTGTCGAGCGGGACCTTCAGTACGTTGCGATCGTCGGGCGCCAGCGAAGTGACCCCCTTCTTCAGCGCCGTACCGGGCGGGAACCGCGATGCGACCACGGGCTGCAGCCAACTCGTCGGCCCCGCGAGGAGGCTGCGGACGGACTGCGTCACCGTGTCCATCCCCGTGACGGGGTCCGTCCGGCTGCGGAGATAGACGGGGTCGGCGACCAGCGTCGACTGTCCGTCGGACCGCCCCGCCGCGAAGTAGTACTTGTTGACGGAGCGGTAGAGACGCCGGAAGTCGGACTGTCCGAGCAGCAGACCGTCCGGCACGTGGTCGATCCGCCACTCCTTGCCGCCCGGCCCGTTCTCCCTCACCAGGTGCAGGGTCTCGTTGTAGTCGGTGGGCGCGAGCGGCTGATAGGCGCTCTGCTCGTCGACCGTCGCCACCTTCTCGCCGGTCAGCGTGTAGGTGACCTCGGTGACGTTGCGGTCGCTGTCGCGGAAGGGGCGGTCGTTCCGGTTCGGCGCCTTGGTGAGCACGGTGGTGACCGCGTTCGGCTTCCACGTCCCGGCCGCCTTCTTCGTCAGGTACCGGCGGGTCGTCCTGAAGTTCGGGTCATCACTGGTCATGGACTCCAGGAAGCCGTCGACCACCTCGTTGGGCGTGGCGTTGTCACGTGGCGCGACGGCGTACACCTGCACCTGGGAGTCGCCCGGCTGCGAGGCGTCGACAGCCTTGACGTCCCCGGTGACGGGCATCGAGCCGCACGCGGACAGCAGCACCACACCGCACCCGAACAGCGCGAACAGCCCCAGCACGCGGCCTTGGCCGTCCTTTCGACGGTCAGTCCCCACGATTCGTGTCCCCCCGCTCCGGGTCCTGCACCGCAGTGTCGAATTCGCCGCCCGACCGGTCCTCGGCGTGGCGCGCGACCACCCGTGCGCCGCTCCCCGGAAGGGCCGCCGGATGCACCGAGGCCGGCGCCGTCCGCGAAACCACCGGGGTGCGGGACGGCACGGGCAGCGCGGATCTGTCGTTGCTGCCGGGCTGGGTCGGCACCGCCGTCAGCCGGTGCTCGCTCCCGGCCTTCAACACGGACCCGGCCCGCTCACGGTTCTCCCGGTTGCGCCGGGAGTCCTCGGGTTCCAGTGGTATCGGCGATCCGCGCAGCGGCTCGTCCGCCGTACGCGGCAGAGTCAGCCGGAACTGCGAACCGCCGCCGGGCTCGCCCCACGCCTGGAGCCAGCCACCGTGCAGCCGGGCGTCCTCCACCGCGATGGAGAGCCCGAGCCCGGTACCGCCGGTCGTCCGCGCGCGGGCCGGGTCCGCCCGCCAGAAACGGTTGAACACCCGCGTCGCCTCGCCCGGCTTCAGCCCCACCCCGTAGTCCCGGACGGCCACGGCGACCGCGCCTCCGGCCACCCCCATCCGCACCACGACATCACGACCCTCGCCGTGCTCGACGGCGTTGACCACCAGGTTGCGCAGGACGCGCTCGACCCGTCGTGCGTCGGCCTCCGCGATCACCGGCTGCTCGTCGCCGACCACCCGGATCCGGGTGCCCTTACGCTCGGCCAGCGGCTCGGCCCCACCTATCACCCGCCGTACGACCTGTCGCAGATCTATCGGCTCCGCCTCCAGCGCCGCGGCCCCCGCGTCGAAGCGGCTGATCTCCAGCAGATCGGAGAGCAGCGACTCGAACCGGTCGAGCTGGTCCCCGAGCAGCTCCGCGGAGCGGGCCGTCACCGGATCGAAGTCGCTGCGGGCCTCGTGGATGACATCGGCGGCCATCCGTACGGTCGTCAGCGGGGTCCTCAGCTCGTGGGAGACGTCGGAGACGAAGCGCCGCTGCATCCGGGAGAGCTCCTCCAGCTGCTGGATCTTCAGCTGCAGGTTCTGCGCCATCTTGTTGAAGGCCTCACCGAGCCGGGCGATGTCGTCCTCGCCGGTGACCTTCATCCGCTCCTGGAGCCGGCCGGCGGAGAGCCGCTCCGCGATGCCGGCCGCCATGCGCACGGGCGTGACGACCTGCCTCACCACGAACCAGGCGATGGCCCCGAGCAGCACGACCACGAAGAGTCCCGCGGTCGCCAGCGTGGTCTTGATCAACGTCAGCGACTTCTCCTCCTGCGTCAACGGGAAGAGGTAATAGAGCTGGTACGGATTGTGGTCGATGTCGTAGAGCCGCTTGCCCACGACAAGTCCGGGCTGCGGTTGCTGCCCGTTCGCGTACTGGATCTCGGAGTACGTCTGGAACGCCCCGGACCCCTTGTTCACCTCATCCCGCAGGCGCTGCGGAATGCTCGCCGCCTCCACGCTGCCCGAGCCGCGTGGGGCACGGGTTCCCTCGTCGGCGCTGAGCGCCACCACGTTGAAGGCGTTCTTGCCGCCGCTGGCGAGCTGGTCGACGAGCTCGGTCCGCCAGGAGTTGTTGGCAGTGGCACCGTCCGCCGCGTCACCGCCCTGCCCACCGGGGGCGAGCGGGGCGTTCGCCTTCTCCTGGGCCGCGGCGAAACCGCCGGCCGCCTGCGTCTGGGCGGCCTTGCCCTTGGCCTCGAGCAGACCGTTGCGCACCTGACCGATCACGACCAACCCGAGGAGCAGCACCACACCGAGCGACATGAGCAGCGTGCCCGCGACGACGCGCAGCTGGAGATTGCGCCGCCAGAGCCGTACGGCGGGCAGCAGCGGACGCCGCACCCAACGCATCAGCAATCGCGGCACAGGACCGCCGGGCGCCCGGTCATGGAACAACCGGCCGCCCTGCAGAAGGCGCCCGATCCGGAACGCCCCGTGTCCTGGACCGGCAGCCCGCTCCACACGGACTCCCGGCTCCCCGGGCTGCGGAGCAGCGCTACTCGGGGGCATCTCAGCTCGGTCCGGCCTTGTAACCGACCCCTCGGACGGTCACCACGATCTCCGGCCGCTCCGGGTCCTTCTCGACCTTGGAACGCAGTCGCTGGACATGCACATTCACCAGCCGGGTGTCGGCGGCGTGGCGGTATCCCCACACCTGCTCGAGCAGCACCTCACGGGTGAAGACCTGCCACGGCTTACGGGCGAGCGCGACCAGCAGGTCGAACTCCAGCGGGGTGAGGGCGATCGACTGCCCCTCCCGCTTCACCGAATGACCGGCGACATCGATGACCAGGTCCCCGATGGCCAGCTGCTCCGGCGCCGGTTCCTCGGACCTCCGCAGACGTGCCCTGATCCGGGCGACCAACTCCTTAGGTTTGAACGGCTTGACGATGTAGTCGTCGGCCCCGGACTCCAGACCCACCACCACGTCAACCGTGTCGCTCTTGGCAGTGAGCATGACGATCGGCACACCCGACTCGGCCCTGATCAGCCTGCAGACCTCGATGCCGTCCCTACCGGGCAGCATGAGATCGAGCAGGACCAGGTCCGGCTTGGCCTCACGAAATGCGGCAAGTGCCTTGTCGCCGTCCGCTACGAACGACGGCTCGAACCCTTCACCACGCAGCACAATCCCGAGCATCTCGGCCAGTGCGGTGTCGTCGTCGACGACAAGGACGCGTCCCTTCATAATCGACATCATCCCATTAGCTAATCGTTACCTGCGATGATCTGGCACACAGCTCTGCCAGTCCGGCCCTCGTGACCGGGGAAACCGCGCCCTCCTCCGTGACGACCGCCGTGATCAGCTCCGGCGGCGTGACATCGAACGCGGGGTTGTACGCCCGGGTTCCAGCCGGTGCCACGAGCACTCCGCCGGCGGACTCGTCCGCCACCCCACCCCGCGGCGATGTGAGCTCCGTCACTTCGACCCCCGGCCGCTGCTCGACGACGATCGACGCTCCGTCCTCGGTGTCCAGATCCACGGTCGTGGTCGGCGCGACCACGATGAACGGTACGTGGTGGTACTTCGCGAGCACCGCCAGCGGATAGCTCCCCACCTTGTTCGCGACCGACCCGTCAGCGGCGATGCGGTCCGCCCCGATGAGTACGGCATCCACCTCGCCCGCGGCAAACAGCGAACCTGCGGCGTTGTCCGTGAGCAGGCTGTACGGCATCGCGTTGCGCGCCGCCTCATAGGCCGTGAGCCGGGCCCCCTGCAGCAGCGGACGCGTCTCGTCCACCCACAGCTGCCGCAGCCGCCTCTCCCGGTGCGCGGCGAGCGCCACGGCGAAGGCGGTGCCCTCACCGCCGGAGACGAGCGCCCCCGTGTTGCAGTGGGTGAGCAGCCGATGCCCACCACCACCGGGTAGCAGCTCGTCCAGCAGGGCGAGGCCGTACCGCGCCATGCGCCCGCTGGCCTCGGCGTCCTCCCGGTGCAGCGCCCTGGCCTCGGCCAGCGCCACCGCCGCGGCCCGCTCCGGATCCGCCCCCCTCCGAACGGCCTCACGATATGCCCGCTCGGCCCGCCGTACCCCGTACCCGAGGTTCACCGCGGTGGGCCGCGCCCTCCCCAGCAGCTCCGCGGCCTCCGCCACGTCATCCCCCCGGGCAGCCGCGAGAGCCACTCCGTAGGCCCCCGCGATACCGAGCAGCGGAGCCCCGCGCACCGCCAGCGTCCGGATCGCCCGTACGAGCGCGGGCACATCCGTGCACACCAGCTCGGCTTCCTCCGTCGGCAGTCGCGTCTGGTCGAGAAGCACCAGAGCAGGACCTTCCGGCGGCTCGGCCCAGCGAAGTACGGGAAGCGCGGGAGGCTCGATGCCCACCGGCGATTGCGCGTCCTGATCAGCCATCCGCCCAGTCTGCCCGGTGAGTCGCCCGCAAATGAAGGCCGGAAGGAGATAGAGCGCCCGGCCCAGACGTGGGCAACGCGTGGCACGATGGCTGCCAACCTGCCGCCCCGATGAGCGGGCAGGACCGTTAAGGAGCGAGAATGAACGACACTCCGGGCTGGGCCTCGCCCGGATCTGCCCCCTCCGAGGGTCAGGGGGCCGGTGTCCCCCGGCCCTCCGAGCCCGTCGACGGCAGCGGCCCGGCAGGGAACTGGTCTCCCACGCAGCCGCCCGCAGGACAGTGGTCCCCACCGAGCACTCCCGGACCCGGTCCCGGCGCACCGCCTCCCCCCGCGGGCTGGGGCGGCGGACCTCAGGGCCCCGGCTGGGGGCAGCCGCCCTTTGCGGCCAAGCCCGGCGTCATCCCTCTCCGGCCGCTCGGCGTCGGCGAGATCCTTGACGGCGCGGTCTCCACGATGCGCGCCCACTGGCGCACGGTTCTCGGCATCACGCTGGCCGTGTCCGTGATCGCCCAGATCGCGATCATCCTCGTGGAACGGTTCCTGCTCCCGGAACCTCCGCGGATCGACCCGAATGCCACCGGCTCGGAAGCTCTGCGGCAGGCCACCGAATCGGCTCAGTCGACTCTGTTCAGCAGCTTGCCCTCCCTGCTCATCACCATGATCGCCACGCTGATCACGACATCTGTGCTGACCGTGGTGATCAGCCGCTCCGTGCTGGGCCGCTCCGTGACGCTTTCCGAAGCCTGGGCCGAGGCCCGGCCCAGGCTCCCTCATCTGCTGGGGCTGACCCTGCTGCTGGCCCTGATCAGCTCCGCCATCCTGGCGGTGGGCCTGCTGCCGGGCATGCTCCTCGGTTCCACCGCAGGTGCCGGGCTCGCCCTTCTCGGGTTCATGGCCGCGTTCGTCGTCATGATCTGGCTGATGGTCCGCTTCTGCCTGGCCTCTCCGGCCCTGATGCTGGAGCGGCAGTCGATCACCACCTCCATGCGTCGTTCCGCGAAGCTGGTCAGGGGCGCCTGGTGGCGGACCTTCGGCATCCTGGCGCTGACCGGACTGCTGACGCTCATCGTGGCCGTGATCGTCACCATCCCGTTCGGCGTCATCGCGGTGGCCGTGGACGGCGAAGGAATCGGCTCCGCCCTCACGGACGGCTCCACGGACTTCGGCTGGCCCTTCCTGATCGTCTCCGGCATCGGCGAGGTGATCATCTCGACGATCACGTACCCGCTCTCCGCCGGCGTGATGGCGTTGCTCTACATCGACCAGCGCATCCGTCGCGAAGCACTCGACCTCGAGCTCGCCCGCGCGGCGGGCCTGCCCGGATACGACACCAGGAGCTGATGCCGTGTCGGGGGCGGGGGGCACCACAGCAGTACGGCTACTGATCCGCGCGAGCGGCGACATACCCGTGGACACTCCACGTGGGCCCGCTCGCGAGGCAGCGAAACACGAACTGTCCAAACCGATGTACCACGAGAACGATCCCAACCTCCTCCAGCGGGGCCTGGACCAGCTCTGGGACTGGATCGGCGATCTCCTGGACACGGCCTCCGGCGCCGCACCGGGCGGCCCCGCAGGTCTTGTCGTGCTCGTACTGATCGTCGTAGGGCTGGTCGCCGCACTCTGGTGGCGACTGGGCACTCCGCGCCGTACCGTACGGTCCGCGGACGCCCTCTTCGACGACAGTCCCCGCAGCGCGGCCGAACACCGGAAGGCCGCCGAAGCCCACGCCGCCGCCCAACGCTGGAACGAAGCGGTCCAGGAACGGATGCGCGCCATCGTCCGCTCCCTGGAGGAGCGCGCTCTGCTCGACCCCCGCCCCGGGCGTACCGCCGACGAGGCCGCCGCCGAGGCCGGCCGGCCACTGCCCGCACACGCGACACGACTCCACGCGGCCGCCAGGGAATTCGACGATGTCACATACGGCGGCCGTACCGCCGACGAGCAGACGTACCTGGTCCTGCGAAGCCTGGACCTCGACCTCGAAACCGCCAAGCCTCTCCTGACGGCCACGGCCCAGGGGGCAGCCGAATGACCGGGGCCACCACCGCCTCCACCTCGGCGGCCCTCACCCCTCACCAGGTCTGGGTCCGCATCCGCGGTCTGCTCCTCGCCCTCCTCGTACTCACCGCCGCCGGAATAGCCCTGGCAACCGTCCGCTCCGGTGACCAGCACGGCCTCCTCGACCCACGCTCCGCCGACCGCTACGGCAGCCGGGCCGTCGCCGAACTCCTCAAGGAACGCGGCGTCTCCGTTCACGTGGTGACCACGCTCGACGAAGCCACCGCCGCGGTCGGCCCCGACACCACGCTGCTCGTCACGTCCCCCAATCTGCTCGCCCCGCGCCAGCAGAGCGAACTCCGTGCCGCGACCGACGCCTCGGCCGGCCGCACCGTCCTGCTCGCCGCGGGCCCGCTTTCCGTACGCACACTGGTCCCCGGCGTCAGTGCGGAGTCCGCCGGACCGGTGACCCCTCGCTCCCCCGAATGCTCCCTGCCTGCCGCCCGGAGTGCCGGCAACGTCGAAACCGGGGGCTTCCGCTACGCCTCGTACGGACCCGACGCCATCGGTTGCTTCCCGAGCGGCGGCCTCCCCACCGTGCTCCTGGTCGAACGAGGAGCGGGTGACACCGTGCTCCTCGGTTCCCCCGACCTGCTCCACAACCACAGACTCGCCAACCAGGGCAACGCGTCCCTGGCCCTGCAACTTCTCGGTTCCCGCCCTCATCTGGTCTGGTACCTCCCCTCGCTCGCTGATACATCCGCTGCCGCCGAGAACGGGGGCTCCGGAGGCGACAGCGCCCCCGACGACCGCAGCTTCGCCGACCTGATCCCCCAGGGCTGGCTGTGGGGCACCTTGCAACTCGCTCTCGCCGCCGTGCTCGCCGCCATCTGGCGCGCCCGCCGTCTGGGCCCCCTGGTGACCGAACGGCTGCCCGTGGCCATCCGCGCCTCCGAATCCACCGAGGGCCGTGCCCGCCTCTACCACAAGGCGAACGCCCGCGACCGGGCCGCCGAGTCACTGCGTTCCGCCACCCGGACCCGCATCGCCCCGCTCATCGGCGTCCCCCCACGCGACGCCCACTCCCCCTCGACACTCGTCCCCGCCGTTTCCGCCCGCCTGGGCAGCACGGACGACAGCCTCCAGACAGTGCTCTTCGGACCCGCCCCGTCCGACGATGCCGCTCTCGTCCGACTGGCAGACCAACTCGACACCCTCGAAAGAGAGGTACGCACGTCATGAGCGCCCCGCCCCCAGTGCCCGCCGAGACCACCGAGTTTCTCGGGAACGGCGACACAGCCCGCGCATCTCTGGAAGCGCTGCGCTCGGAGATCGCCAAGGCCGTTGTCGGCCAGGACCCGGCCGTCACCGGACTCGTCGTCGCTCTGCTCTGCCGAGGCCACGTTCTCCTCGAAGGCGTCCCCGGAGTGGCCAAGACCCTCTTGGTCCGGGCTCTCGCCGCCTCACTCGAACTCGACACCAAGCGCGTCCAGTTCACCCCCGATCTGATGCCCAGCGATGTCACCGGCTCACTCGTCTACGACGCCCGCACAGCCGAGTTCTCCTTCCAGCCCGGCCCCGTCTTCACCAATCTGCTGCTCGCCGACGAGATCAATCGCACCCCTCCGAAGACACAGTCCTCCCTCCTCGAAGCCATGGAAGAACGCCAGGTCACCGTCGACGGAACTCCTCGGCAGCTGCCCGACCCCTTCCTCGTAGCCGCCACACAGAACCCCGTCGAGTACGAAGGCACCTATCCGCTGCCCGAGGCCCAACTGGACCGGTTCCTCCTCAAGCTGACAGTGCCCCTGCCCTCACGGGAGGAGGAGATCAACGTCCTCACCCGTCATTCCGACGGTTTCAACCCCCGCGACCTCAAGTCGGCCGGCATACGCCCCGTCGCCGGCCCGGCCGACCTGGAAGCCGCCCGAAACGCGGTTGCCCGGACCAAGGTCTCTCCCGAGATCGCCGGCTATGTCGTCGATATCTGTCGTGCCACCCGTGAATCCCCCTCGCTGTCCCTCGGAGTCTCCCCCCGAGGCGCCACCGCCCTGTTGTCGACCGCTCGCGCCTGGGCCTGGCTCACCGGCCGCGACTACGTCATTCCGGACGATGTGAAGGCCCTGGCCCTCCCCACACTTCGCCATCGCATCCAACTGCGGCCCGAGGCGGAGATGGAGGGTGTCACCCCCGACTCCGTCATCACGGCCGTCCTCGCCCACGTCCCCGTACCCCGATGAGGCGGTGACCGTGGCCCTTACCGGACGTACCGCCCTGCTGGCCGCCCTGGGGTCACTCCCTGTAGGCATCCTGGCCCCGAGCTGGACCGGAATGCTGGCAGTCAACGCACCGCTCTCTTTGGCAATTCTCTGCGACTACGCCCTGGCTGCGCCAGTGCGAACGCTCCAGTTCACCCGATCCGGTGACACAAGCGTTCGACTCAACGAGGCCGCCGAAGTGCAACTCACCGTAACCAATCCTTCCCGTCGCAAGCTGCGGGCACACCTTCGCGACGCCTGGCCTCCCAGCAGCTGGCCCACCGGCACGGAACAGACTTCCTCACGGCACGCACTGACGGTCCCGGCGGGCGAACGCCGCCGGCTGACCACCTTCCTGCGTCCGACCCGGCGCGGCGACCGCCGGGCCGAGCGCATCACCGTCCGCTCGTACGGACCGCTGGGGCTTGCCTCCCGGCAGGGGAATCACCAGGTCCCCTGGACGGTACGCGTCCTGCCCCCGTTCACCAGCCGGAAGCATCTGCCGTCCCGTCTCGCCAGACTCCGCGAACTCGACGGCCGCACCAGTGTTCTCACCCGCGGCGAAGGCACGGAATTCGACAGCCTGCGTCCGTACGTGCCCGGCGACGACACCCGCTCCATCGACTGGCGGGCCACCGCACGTCAGTCCGCCGTCGCCGTGCGTACATGGCGCCCCGAGCGGGACCGTCACATCCTCGTCGTCCTGGACACCGGCCGTACCTCGGCGGGGCGAGTCGGTGACGTGCCCCGACTCGACGCGTCTCTGGACGCGGCCCTGCTGCTCACGGCACTTGCCTCTCGTGCGGGCGACCGTGTCGACCTGCTTGCCTACGACCGCCGCATCCGCGCACAGGTCCAAGGCCGGTCCGCGGGAGAGGTCCTGTCAGCCATGGTCAACGCCCTGGCGCCCGTCGAGCCGGCACTCGTGGAAACGGATGCCCGAGGTCTCGTCTCCGCCGTGCTCGCCGGAGCTCCGCGTCGCTCCTTGATCGTGCTTCTCACCGGTCTGGACGCAGCCCCCGTGGAGGAAGGTCTTCTTCCCGTACTCAGCCGTCTCACCCAGCGCCATACCGTGCTGGTGGCTTCTGTGGCGGATCCGCAAATAGAGAAGATGGCGGGCTCGCGAGGCACAGTGGACGCGATCTACGAAGCTGCGGCAGGCGCACAGGCCCAGGCAAAGCGACTCCGCACCGCAGAACAGCTCCAGCGTCATGGCGCGGTGGTTGTCGATGCCACTCCGGACAACCTTGCCCCGGCCCTCGCCGATGCCTATCTCGCGCTGAAGAGCGCGGGGCGGCTCTAGCTCATCTCATTACCACTGACAAACCGAGCCGCACATCGGGGAAAGGCTTCCCGGTCGGCCGTAGAACGCAGAAAAGCCCCGTGTCCACAAGGACACGGGGCTTTCCCGTAAAAGGAGTTCGGCGGCGTCCTACTCTCCCACAGGGTCCCCC